>NZ_JBNKVP010000033.1:0-36548 GCF_050299255.1 Vibrio sp. | reverse complement strand
CGAAGCGGGCAGCATGCCGGAGCTGATCCAGCGGGTAAAAGGTAAAGTGCCGATTATTGGCATCTGCCTCGGTCATCAGGCGATTGTCGAAGCATACGGCGGCACAGTGGCCGGTGCCGGCGAGATCATTCACGGTAAAGTGTCGATGATGGAACACCAGCAGCACGCCACGTATCAAGGCTTACCCTCACCGCTGGCGATCGCCCGTTACCACTCTCTGGTTGCGACAAAAGTGCCGGACAGTCTGACCATCACGGCTGAGGTCGATGGCCTGGTGATGTCAGTAGTGAACGAACAGGACAAAGTGTGTGGTTTCCAGTTCCATCCGGAATCCATCATGACGACTTATGGCGCCACCTTGCTCGCCAACGCGATTGACTGGGCCTTAACCGGCGCAGCGGCTTAAATTCAGGGAGAGAAATCATGCAAGCTATCATCAATAAATTATACCAGCAGCAATCGTTAACTGAGCAGGAAAGCCAACAACTGTTTGACCTGATTATCCGCGACGAAATGGACCCGATTTTGATGTCCGCGGTGTTAACCGCACTGAAAATTAAAGGTGAAACACCGGACGAAATTACCGGTGCCGCTAAAGCGCTGCTGGCCAATGCCAAGCCGTTTCCACGCCCGGATTACGACTTTGCCGATATAGTCGGCACCGGTGGTGACGGCCATGACACCATCAACATCTCCACCACGGCGGCGTTTGTCGCCGCAGCCTGTGGGCTGAAAGTGGCCAAACACGGTAACCGCAGTGTTTCAAGCAAATCGGGCTCGTCGGATCTGCTCGATTCATTCGGCATCAATTTGGCCATGAGCCCGGAAGACACCCGCCAGGCCATCGACGATCTCGGCGTGGCGTTCCTGTTCGCGCCTCAGTACCACGGCGGTGTCCGCCATGCCATGCCGGTACGTCAGACGTTAAAAACCCGTACCATTTTTAATATTCTCGGCCCGCTGATTAACCCGGCACGGCCAAATATCGAGCTGATGGGTGTCTACAGCGAAGAGTTGATCAAGCCTATCGCGGAAACCATGCTGCAGATGGGTATGAAACGCGCCGCTGTGGTCCATGGTAGCGGTCTGGATGAAGTCGCCATTCACGGCGAAACCAAAGTCGCGGAAATCCGCGAAGGCCAGATTCACTACTACACCCTGACACCGGCTGATTTCGGCGTCGAGACCTATCCGCTAGAAGCGATAAAAGGTGGCGATCCAGCGCTGAACCGGACCATCATTACTGATATCCTGACCGGTAAAGGAACCCTGGCACAACAGAGTGCTGTTGCCGTTAATGTGGCGCTGCTGATGCGTCTGTTCGGCCAGGAAGATCTGCAGGCCAACACCACTAAGGCGCTGGAAGTAATGAATTCAGGACGTGCCTATGAGCTGGTACAACAGCTGGCACAACGAGGTTAATCATGGCAACAACAAGCGAAAAGCTGTCAGAACACGTATCGGTGCAAGACACCCAGATGGCAGAAGTACTGGCCAAAATTGTCAAAGACAAAGTTCAGTGGGTTGCCGAGCGCAAGCAGGCTCAGCCGCTGGAACAGTTTCAGCCAGAGTTAACGCCGTCTGATCGTGATTTCTACCAGGCATTGTCCGGACCGCAAACGGCGTTTATTCTGGAATGCAAAAAAGCGTCACCTTCAAAAGGGCTGATCCGCGATGACTTCAACTTAGATTACATTGCATCGGTTTACGACGGCCACGCCAACGCGATCTCTGTGCTGACCGATGAAAAATACTTCCAGGGCAGTTTCGACTTCCTGCCTCAGGTGAAAGCGAAAGTTCGCCAGCCCGTGTTGTGCAAAGACTTTATGATCGACCCTTACCAGGTTTACCTGGCGCGTCATTATCAGGCCGATGCGATTCTGCTGATGCTGTCAGTACTCAATGACGAGCAGTATCGACAACTAGCCGACGTTGCCCACTCACTGAAGATGGGCATACTGACCGAAGTCAGCAACGAAGAAGAGTTGCACCGCGCGGCCGCGCTGGAGGCTAAGGTGATCGGCATCAATAACCGCAACCTGCGCGACTTGTCGACCGATTTGGACCGCACCAAGCAGCTGGCACCGAAAGTGCGTGAACTGGCACCGGATGCCACCGTGATTTCCGAGTCCGGCATCTATACCCACCAGCAGGTACGGGATCTGGCCCAATTTGCCGATGGCTTTCTGATCGGCAGCTCACTGATGGCAGAAGACAACCTGGAACTGGCGGTGCGCAAAGTGATACTGGGCCAGAACAAGGTGTGCGGCCTGACGCACCCGGACGATGCCGCCAAAGCGTATCAGGCTGGTGCCGTCTATGGCGGCCTTATTTTTGCCGAGCAGTCCAAGCGCTGCGTCGACAGCGAAACCGCCCGGCTGACCATGAGTGGCGCGCCGCTTAATTACGTTGGCGTATTCCAGAATCAGCCACTGCAACTGGTGGCCGACACCGCTTTGCAACTCGGTCTGTTTGCGGTGCAGCTGCACGGTGACGAAGACCAGGCCTATGTGGATCAACTGAAGCAGGCGCTTAGTGATAAAATCCAGCTCTGGAAAGCGTATGGTGTGGCAGGCAAGCTGCCCCAACTGCTGGAACGCAATATTGATCGCCACCTGCTGGATGCTCAGGTTGGCAGCCAGTCTGGCGGCACCGGTCAGTCATTTGACTGGCAACTGCTCGACCAACCCGGGGAGATCATGCTGGCAGGCGGCCTGAACCCGGACAACGTTAAACAAGCAGCTCAACTCGCTTGCATCGGCCTGGATCTCAACTCCGGAGTAGAAAGTGAGCCGGGCAAAAAAGATTCAGATAAGCTGCACAAAGCGTTCGCAGCCATTCGAGATTATTAATTTTTAAAAACGTTAAAGATTTAACCGCAAGTTTCTCTACGTGGCAAGCAGGCCCGTATCGATGTAAGGAATTAACACTATGGCAAAACTTGATGCCTATTTTGGCGAGTATGGTGGCCAGTACGTACCACAGATCCTCGTCCCGGCGCTTGAGCAGCTGGAACAGGCTTTTATCGACGCCCAGCAGGATCCAGAATTTCAGAGCGAATTTATGGGGCTGCTGCAAGAGTATGCCGGCCGACCGACCGCGCTGACGCTGACCCGCAACCTGACCAAAGGGACCAAAACCAAGCTCTACCTGAAACGGGAAGATCTATTGCACGGCGGTGCGCATAAAACCAACCAGGTACTGGGCCAGGCACTGCTTGCCAAACGGATGGGCAAACACGAAATCATTGCTGAAACCGGTGCCGGTCAGCACGGCGTTGCGACAGCACTGGCTTGTGCCCTGCTCGGCCTAAAATGCCGGGTTTACATGGGCGCCAAAGATGTTGAGCGTCAGAGCCCGAATGTTTTCCGGATGAAACTGATGGGTGCCGAGGTCATTCCTGTTCATTCAGGTTCGGCAACCTTGAAAGATGCCTGTAACGAAGCGCTGCGTGACTGGTCTGGCAGCTATGAGACGGCGCACTACCTGCTGGGTACCGCTGCCGGTCCTCACCCGTTCCCGACCATTGTGCGCGAATTTCAGCGCATGATCGGTGAAGAGACCAAAAACCAGATCCTGGCTCGTGAAGGACGCCTGCCGGATGCGGTTATCGCCTGCGTGGGCGGTGGTTCAAACGCGATTGGTATGTTTGCTGACTTTATCGACGAAGAGAATGTTCGCCTGATTGGCGTCGAGCCCGCCGGCAAAGGCATCGATACCGACCAACACGGCGCGCCATTGAAGCACGGTAAAACCGGCATCTTCTTTGGCATGAAAGCCCCGCTAATGCAGGATGAAAATGGCCAGGTGGAAGAGTCCTATTCGGTCTCCGCCGGCCTCGATTTCCCGTCTGTCGGGCCACAACACGCCTACCTGAATGCCATTGGCCGCGCTGAATATGACAGTGTCACCGATGATGAGGCGCTTGAAGCGTTTCAGGAATTAGCACGTAATGAAGGCATTATTGCGGCGCTGGAGTCTTCCCATGCGCTGGCCCATGCGCTGCGCATGGCGCGTGAAAACCCGGATAAAGAACAGCTACTGGTGGTCAACCTGTCCGGCCGTGGCGATAAAGACATCTTCACTGTACACGACATTCTAGAACAAAAAGGAGCGATTTAATGGACCGTTATCAAGCTTTATTTGCCCGGCTGAACCAAGCCGGACAGGGCGCATTCGTTCCTTTTGTCACCGTGGGCGATCCCAACCCGGAGCTGTCGTTACAGATTATGCAAACGCTGGTGGAAGCTGGCGCCGATGCGCTGGAGCTGGGGATCCCGTTCTCCGATCCACTGGCGGACGGCCCGACCATCCAGGGTGCCAATATACGGGCGCTGGATGCCGGCACCACACCAGATATCTGTTTTGAACAAATCGGCAAAATCCGCGCCCAGTACCCTGAGCTGCCGATTGGCCTGTTGATGTACGCTAACCTGGTGTACTCGCGCGGAGTTGATAACTTTTATCAGCGTTGTGCCGAGGCTGGCATTGATTCGGTACTGATTGCCGATGTCCCGACCAACGAAAGTGGTGATTTTGTTGCCGCAGCGAAAAAGCATGGCGTGCATCCGATCTTCATTGCTCCGCCAACCGCCAGTGATGAAACTTTGCATTCTGTCGCAGAGCTAGGCGGCGGATACACTTACCTGCTGTCCCGAGCCGGGGTAACCGGAGCAGAAACCCAGGCAAATATGCCTGTCGGCGATATGCTGAATAAACTGGAGCAGTTTAGCGCGCCACCGGCGCTGCTGGGGTTTGGTATCTCTCAACCAGAGCAAGTTGCCGAAGCAATCAAATCCGGCGCAGCCGGGGCCATTTCTGGCTCGGCGGTGGTGAAGATTATTGAGCAGCACCAGGCGGAACCGCAAGCTATGCTGGCGAAGTTAGCTGAGTTTGTGACGGCCATGAAGGCGGCAACACAAAACTAGTCCCGCGCAATTATTTGCCTGTAACGATTAACAAAACGCCCACAGTTAAACATCTGTGGGCGTTTTTTATATTGGCTGGGATTAATCTTTATAACGCGGATCAATTCGATCCAGTTTGCGCATCAGCGCCGGCCAGATAAACGCCCCATCCAACCCCTGCACTTCTAGTGCTTTGCCGATTGAGTTGACTACATCTTGCTCGATGTGGATCAGCTCATGGCCACCGGACTGCGCGGCTAGTTGTACCTGGCAGGTGGTTTCCAGCGCGTACATAGCCAAAAAGGCATCTGCAACCGACGCTCCTACGGTAAGCAAACCATGATTGCGCAGCACCAGGTAGGTCGATTGCCCCAGGTCTTGCTGGATACGCGGCTTTTCATCCTCGCGTACCGCAACGCCTTCGTAATCGTGATACGCCAGCGATGAAAGCACCAACGTCGATTGCTGACTGATTGGCAAAATGCCCGCTTTTTGCGCACTGACGGCAACGCCCGCGCGCGTGTGGGTATGGATAACACACCCGACATCATGGCGTGCATCGTGAATGCAGCTGTGGATAGTAAATCCGGCCGGATTAACCGGATGCGGGCTTTCGGACAACTTGTTACAGTGCTGGTCAACTTTAATCAAATCAGACGCGGTAATTTCATCAAACATCAGACCATACGGGTTGATCAGAAAGTGATTGTCTGGCCCGGGAATCCGCACGCTGATATGGGTAAAAACCAGATCGTCCCAACCAAAATGAGCGATCAAACGATAACACGCCGCAAGTTCGACACGTAACTGCCACTCTTGCTCTGAAACTTGCTCTCTTAAAGATTGTTTCATGATAGATTCCTTCTTCGTTAGTCCTGAAATTCGTCACGGGCGGTTTTGTAGAGTGATTTCAAAGGTTTGGCGAACACCTCGCGAATCATAGGTGCAAAAAACTCTAGCGGTAATGTTTCCATTTCAGGATCAAATGCCGGCGCGTCATATTTGCTAACAAACTCAATGGTGCGCTGGTAGGCCGGATGGTCTTGATACGCTTGGTACAAATCGCGATCCATATTAAGGTGATGAAAAAAGTAGTAGCCCTGAAAGATAGCGTGATGCTTAATCATCCAGTGGTTTTGTTCACTCACAAATGGCTCCAGTATCGCCGCCGCAATATCAGCATGGTTGTACGAACCGAGCGTGTCGCCAATATCGTGTAACAGCGCACAGACAACGTATTCTTCGTCTTTCCCGTCACGATAGGCCAAGCTCGCACTTTGCAGTGAATGGGTGAGCCGATCGACTTGGAAACCACCGAAATCACCGTCGAGCAGCTGTAGGTGCGCCATGATCCTATCTGGTAAATCAGCCGCATAATCGACAAATTGCTGGGCAATGATCTGCCAGTCTTTTTTAGTGCCCTGCTCCATATGGGTAAAACTGGCCAAAGGCGGGTTATGTTCCTTCATATTATTCGTCCTACTAATGGGTTCAGGGCAAATGAAACCACACAAATTGTTATTTAAATGTTAATTCGTTTACATTCGACTCAAGCGAGATGCAGTAAGGTATCGACATGAAAGATGTTAAAGGATTGTTACAAAAATGCCCGGTATTGGCCGGCCTACTGCCGGAAGGTATCGACGAAGCAATGCAGATCACTCGCACCAGGCACTTTGATGAAAAAGCGCTGATTTGCAGTAAAGGTGACCAACACTGCGCGTTAATGGTCATTGGCCAAGGCTCGGTGCGCATCAACTCGGTCAGTTCAACTGGCAAAGAAGTGACCTTGATGATTTTCGAAGCGGGGAGCTGGTTTGGTGACAACGTCTTTTCCCCGGGTATGCCACGGGTGTTTGGTGCCACCGCTCACTCGGATGTGACACTACTTGAACTGCCGGGGGATAAATTTCGCCAGCTGTTGGCCAAGTATCCGCAAAGTTATCCGGTGGTGCTCGATCTGCTGAGCCGCAGGTTGTGGACGGCGATTTCCGTTATCGAAGATGACGCGATCAGAGGGATTGAAGAGCGCATCGGCAGAAGGTTACTACTGCTCGCCGAGTATCAACATAACCAACCGGTCAGCGCCGGTCCGTATGTAGTGCGCGTGACGCGGGAACATATTGCCAACATGATGGGATTAACCCGGCAGAGCGTGCATAAGATTTTAAAAAAGTTCGAAAGTTTAGGCCTCATCGGCCTGAAATATGGGTACATCACCATTTTGAAACCGCAACAAATGGAGGAGTACCTAAAACAGCTGGAGTAATCAAGTCGCCACTTTGCTCCGGCTACCTAATAAGATTCTATGCAGGAGGCAATTGTGGAATCCAATCCAATCATCTCAATCGGTTTACCTATTTCTTTAATCATTATTATGATGGGAATTGGTATGACGTTAACCATCAATGACTTTCGCCAGGTTGCTCAAAAGCCTAAAGGACTGATATTAGGCAGCATCAGCCAGATCATCGGCATGCCAATGGTGGCTTTCCTCCTCGCCTGGGGATTCCAACTACCGCCCGAAATCGCCGTCGGCCTGGTAGTCATCGCCGCTTGTCCGGGAGGCACCGCCTCGAATCTGTTTGTGTTACTGGCGCGAGGCAATGTGGCTTTGTCTATCATGCTCACCGTCATCGCCAGCCTGATCACCATCATTACCCTGCCCGTTGCGACCGGTTATGCGCTGGAAGTATTCAGCACCGAATCAGTGGCCATCACGCTTCCTGTCGGGCAAATGATCACCATGATGGTGGCGGTAGTGCTCGTTCCCGTCATTGTCGGCATGTTTATTCGCTACTTCTGGCCAAATTGGTCTGTCAAAGCCGAAAATTGGGTCAACAAACTGGGCGGGATTACCTTGCTATTGCTGGTAGTCAGCATTCTCTATGACATTGGCGCAAACCTGGTTAATTTACTGCTACAAGCGGGCGCGGCCGCCATAACACTGAACATCGTCGGTATTGTCGCCGGAGTGTTGATTGCAAAATTTAGCCAGCTGCCATCACAGGATGGCCTGACCATAGGTGTCGAGCTTGGCGTTAAAAACAGCACTCTGGCACTGATGGTGAGTGTCACTCTGCTCGGCTCGAATGCGATGTCAGTGCCGATTATCGTTTACAGCGTCAGCATGTTTGCCTGCGCGTTTGCCCTGACGGTATATGGTCGTCGCTCCAAAGCCGATAACGCTATCTCAACCGAAACTGCGTAGTTTCACACTCCTCCCTACCAGCGCTAACATCGCTACGGTTAGCGCTGATAAATCTCTGCCCACACGCGAACTTGGTCTGAAATAGCGATACAGCCGGTTCACGTTACTGTGTAACGACCTTGGATTATGCACCGCTCTGGATTGTAACTCTCGATTTCTTAAACTTAGTTGCACAGCGTCCCCCTCAATAACCTTGTCTGTTTCTATAACGACAGCCGACGCCATGTTGGAAGATGGTTTAGCCACAAAAAAAGCCAGCCTCAATAAAGGCTGGCTATTGTTCTGATATCAACCGCTATGCAACTTCTAGTTCAGATTTCAGCTCACGCTTTAATATCTTACCGGTTGCACTCATCGGTAACTGTTGGCGTATCTCGACAAAACGTGGGTATTTATAGGTTGCCAGTTGCGCTTTACCCCACGCCTGAAGTTCTGTCGCGTCAAGCTCTTGATTGGGTTTCAGCACCACATAGGCTTTGATTTCCTCACCGTATTCCGCATTAGGAATACCGATGACGGCCACCATGGCTACTGCGGGATGGGTCATAAAGACCTCTTCAATTTCTCGAGGATAGACGTTAAAGCCGCCGCGAATGATCAAATCTTTCATCCGATCAACGATGTACAGGTTACCCATCTGGTCAAAGCGGCCAACGTCACCGGTATGGAACCAGCCATTTTTCAAAGCCGATTCTGTCGCATCCGGACGGCCCAGATAGCCTTTCATTACGTTGTGTCCGCGGACCACAATCTCGCCTTCTTCACCTGCCGGAAGGGTATTGCCCTCAAGGTCGACCACTTTGACTTCCACCCCCTGAATCGGCTGACCGACCGAGCCAGGAATGCGCTCCTGATCTAAGTGGTTAAAACAGGCGATCGGGCTGGTTTCCGACAGGCCGTAGCCCTCTAGGATCGGCACATTAAATTTTGCTTCAAAAGCGCGGAACACTTCAGTTGGCAATGACGAGCCGCCACTGACCGCCATGCGAAGCGAAGAGATATCATATTGATGTTCCGCATGGAGCAGTCCGATATACATGGTTGGCACACCAGCAAATAGCGAAACCTGATGTTTTTCGATCAGTTCCAGTACTAATTTGGGTTCAAACCTCGGCACCAGCACCAGCGTCGCACCGCTCAACACGCTGGCGTTAAGGTGTACCGTCTGACCAAAGGTGTGAAACAGAGGTAAAGTGACCAAATGCACATCATCTGCCTGGCTCGCCATAATATTCTGCGCAATCAGGGCGTTAATCACAATATTCTGTTGTGACAGTTCTGCCCCTTTCGGTAAACCTGTGGTGCCCGACGTATAAAGGATGACACAGGTGTCATCAGCGTTACGTGAAACGTAATCGGCCAATGGCTCAACGTCCTGGATAAAAGCGTTCAGAGTCGGCTGACCTGAAAATTCAAGCCGGGTCTGATCCTGGGTCATGACCACCATGTTTTCACACGCTTCGACTTGCTCAAAGGCTTCCATGCCCTCCTTGGCCATCGGCAGCTCAGGCGTACCCTCAAAACAGAAGTAGAATTTGGCCCTGGCATCTTCAAGGTGATATTTAATTTCTCTCGCTTTTAGTAACACATTCAACGGTACCGCCACGGCACCCGCTTTTTGAATCGCAAAGTACACTAACGGAAAAAAAGGCACATTCGGGCAGGACAGCGCAACCCGATCCCCGGGCTGTATACCGCTATCGATTAAGGACGTGGCTATTTTGCTGACAATTACATCAAACTGAGCGTAGGTGATCTTCAAGTCACCGCATATCAAAGCTATCTTGTCGGGTTTACTCGCAGCATTTCGCTGCAGAGCAGCAGCAAGATTCATCATAATGACTCGACCTCTATGTTATTGGTATTTAAGCGATCCATTTACGAAAGTCAGCGGCAAACAGCGGCTGAGTAATGGCACTAAAAAGCGGTCTCAACACAATACCGAAACCGCCAGTTAACACAAATGTTACATATTCAGGTAAGACAAAATGTGAAATAGTTTACATTGTGAATGGGCAGCGCACCAAAATGTGACGCCTGCTGCTAATTTTCGCCAGTCGTGAACTTTACCTTTTCCTAAAGCGACTTCCCCCGCTCCCGGCGATCAATTGGTTAACAATTTTACCTCGTCCAAGCTGCCATTTTGACCTGTAGCAAAGGTGAGAATGGATGCCCAGATCACAAAGCAAACGTTTGCTTTTAAGCCACAAACTTAGCTTTCGTCAAAGAAACAGCGATTGATCCAACAATAATCCTGTGCTTCAGTTGCTAATTGTAAAAATTAAGTGTAAAAAGCGAGGCGAAATTATTATCTATAGTATCACTACTAGATGGATGGTAATTCTGAAAATTCACAATTAATTAGCACAGAGGTTATGAAAGTGTTAAAAGAAAAGAGTTTGCTAAACAACATTGGTGTACAGGTGGTCATCGCGATGATCGCGGGTACCGCCGTCGGTGCAGCGATGGGAGAAACTGCATCTGTGTTCTCACCTTTGGGTGCCATCTTCATTAACCTGATCAAGATGCTGGTAATCCCTCTGGTTGCTGTCGCCCTGATTTCGGGTGCTGCTGGCTTAGGCAACAGTCAATCGGCTGGTAAAGTAGGCCTGACGACTTTGGCTTATTTCGGCATCACATCTGCGCTGGCTGTAGCCCTAGCTCTGCTGATGGGGGAAATGTTCCAGCCTGGCGTGGGTATCGATCTGTCAGACGTTATGGGCATGTTCTCAACTGAATACGCTTCTAAAGGTGAACTACCTACTTTCTGGGCTACCGTCATCGGTATGATCCCAACCAACGTTTTCCAGTCACTGAATGAAGCCAATATTCTGCAGATCCTGGTTTTCTGTATGTTTTTCGGTATTGCTATTTCTCAGCAGGCCAAAGAAAAACGTGACCCTATCATCAATGGCGTAAACTGCATCGTAGATGCCATGGTCTGGATGATCAATAAAGTCATGATCATTGCCCCTATCGGTGTATTTGGCCTTATGGCTGAAGCTGTCGGTACTTTCGGATTTGGCGCACTGATGGTGGTGTTCAAACTGTTTGTCGTATATACCGCTGCTATCCTGATTTTTGGCTTTGTCGTTTACCCGCTGATGGTACAGATCTTTACCAAGACTTCAGCCAAGAAATTCATCCTGGCAATGAAGAAGCCTCAAGCAGTTGCGCTGTCTACCGCCTCTTCTATGGCGACTCTGCCAGTGACAATGGATACCGTTGAACACGAGCTTAAAGTACGCAACTCTACCGCATCATTTGTACTGCCACTGGGCGCTACCATCAACATGTCTGGTAACGCGATCTACTACGGCCTGGTTGCGGTATTCTTCGCCCAGCTGTTTAATGTTGACCTGTCTATGGGCGCCTACGTTGCGATCATTATTACCTCTACGCTAGGTGCAGTCGGCCAGGCTGGTGTTCCTGGACCTTCTTTCCTGGTGGTGGCAGTACTGCTTGCCGCAGGCATTCCAATTGAAGGTCTGCCACTGCTGTTTGCCCTGGACCGTATCTTTGACATGATCCGTACTGCTCTGAACATCACGGGTGATGCTGCGTGTGCCGTTATCGTCGATGCCCTGATTGATGAAGAAGAGGCTCAACAAGCACTCAACGAGCAGAATGTTTAAGTGAGTCTGAATCACTTTCAATAGCCTAACGCCCCGCTAAGCCCGGGGCGTTTTTTTTGCCCTGCCAATCGTTTCTGACAACCCTATCACTATACCCGCCTGGTTTGGCATAACAGAAAATGGCTAGATTGCAACCAGTTCATCTGCTATCTTTTGCATATAGTTTTATAGTCCAGTTGCCAGCCCGCTGAATTAGTGCCATGAATTGCTCTGCCCCATCCGATATAGCGTTGACCGATCGGGACCAACATTTGAGTTGGGAGGCACTGCTGTCCCTCGTTTCGTCTCTGGAGCGGTTATATGGCGCTGATTTTTTCGAGCAGATCCTCAATGACAGAATCAATCAACTACGTCGCCTGTTTCCCTGGTCCTGCTCCGGTAACCTTGCGACCTGTCTGCAATCACAGTATTACGCTAAATTGCTGGGGTCTGCCGTCAGCCACTGGCCTCCGGAGTACTACCTGGTGGAACGCTACGCTTGTCACTACTGTGGTAACTGGGCTGAGTTCTGGTGCCAGTACCTGATTGAAAAAATCAAACAGCGCTACCCAATAACCGCGAAGACCAAATCCAGCTCCACGTTACAATCCGCGAAATTTGACGACAGCCGCTATCAATCACGGCTTATAGACAACATAGAACAGCACCAGAGCCGATATATCAGCCCACATCACCCGGCGGAAATGCCTGTCAGTGCTGCAATATTGCTGGCCAACCTGGAAGTACTGGTTAAGGGGCAAAAGTGGTATGAAATGCTGTTTGCGCTTGATCTCTCCCAAACGGGTTGCCATTTCGTTCTGAGTGCCCATCGCCCTGAGTGGTCAAAGCCGGTGATTTATTCCAGTGCGAAAATTCAATCTGGAAGCGATATCAATAAATGGCTCTACTTCTCCCCTTTCTTCAGCAACGATAAGTGGCATTATTGTTCTAGCAATCAACATATAAATTTGCTCAGGAAAAAAGACATTTTGCCTATCCACTGCCACTTTGAATCGGATTCCAGTGCCAAATTCGAAAATGACCTGCTGAAAAACATGCGAAACTACCAAAGTGTATGTGAGATTATCCGGCTGACCGTTTCAGGTAGTGATAAATTAAAATTGTATTTGCTTTATTTAAGCCAAAAATGCTTAACGGCCCAGCTTCTGGCATTGAATTACACAATTGCCTTTATTATTACCGAGAATCCATTTATCCTAAATTATTATTCTACACTAGACCCTGGTTCGTTTATTACCGTATGCCACCTTAATATAGATGGCACCAGACAAACCACGTGTAAAGGCCTGTGGAATATACAGCAACTGAAGCAAGATTTCGAAACTCACCAGTATAAAGGATATATAAAAAGAGTGATGTCCGTCAGGCGAAGTCATAGAGGTGGTCATGAGCATCAATACATGGTTTGACATGTTATTGTACCCCAAGGCTTTAACGCTGATGACCATAGCCCTGGTTGTCGCTTACTGGCTTGGTTATTTCATTTACTCTCTGACCAGTAAAAATATTTACATCCTTAAAAGCCACTATATTTATTACGCATGTTATTCTATAAATATAATGCTGTGGATATTAACCAATGCTTTTTTCCATACTGGTTTTATTAGTTATGTTTCCACTAATTTCTCGATAGTTATGGCGACTGCTGCCAATATCACCGCATATTGTGCTTTTGCTTTCGCGTATTTATTTTCTTCTGCTTTAAGAGCCAAGTTGTCAGGAAGCAGAATAAAACGTCATCAAAAAGGAATATTTTCACTATTCACTTCAGTCGCTTTGATTATTAACCTGGTACCCGGCCTTACCATCTCCGGTATTGATATATCAGGGCCCAGTCAATTTGTGATTCATTTTGGTCCTTATACCAGTCTATTTTTCACCATGGTGGTGATTTTAATTGTCTTAACTATCATTAACCTGATCGCGATAAAAATATCAGCCCCGCGGATTAACCAACAGCAATCCAACTACATGATTGCCGGTATTCTGGTATTTATGTTATCGACGGTTTCGGTCCAGGTGGTCATGACCTATTTTTGGGGTGATTTCTCGCTTACCTGGTTACCACCGGCCCTCTCCATAAGTGAAATGCTGTTTGTCGGCTATGCACTGATCACTAGCCGGTTTTATAGCGGCAAGTATCTGTTCTATATAACGCTATCCTACCTACTCTGTGGCGCCATTTTTGCGTTTCCCCTGGCGCTGCTCTCCGCCAGTTTCGAGCTTGATGCGCCAGGCCAGTTTGCCACAACCATCATACTGTGCTTAACGATCGGGCTGTTGTGGCGTAGCGTCTTGCGTATCACCGGCCAAATATCCTCGCTGTTGCTCTACAAGACCAGAAGTTCGCCGGTTGAACAGATACTGGCTTTGGAACAAGACTTCCAGTATTCAACTGCTGCAGCGATTACTAAATTAGCCAGTTTGCTGGATATTCCCGGCGATAAGCTACAGCTGATCACCACCAACCTCCAGCATCGGCTCTATACCGATCATCTGAAAGCTGAGGGTAACGTGCTAGTGGCGGAGGAAATTGACCCGCAACAGGAGTACGCCGATACCGGCATACGCGACCGCCTCAGAAAACTGAAACAGAGAATGAATGCCAGCGATACAGCGTTGGTATTGCCTCTGTTTGACCAGGACGCCACCATCTCTCACCTGTTGGTTTCAGCCTCTAAGTCTAACGGCCGACTGTTCTCTTATGAGGAGATCCATGCACTGCAAAACGTCTTAGCCAAAGTACAGGGCTACATTAATGCAGACAGAAAAGTACAGCAGTCTCAAGCTCTGGCGACCTCTATTGCCCACGAAATGCGTAATCCGCTTGCTCAGGTTCAGCTCAAGTTTGAGGCACTTCAGAGCGAAATTAGCGGAGCAAACAGCAGAGTTAAGCTATTAGATGAAATTGACGCGGGTCTCAATGCGGTTGATCGAGGCAGACAGCTGATTGATATTATCCTTAGAGAAGTCAGCGACTCATCACTGGATCATGAGCCATTGTCACCGGTACCGGTGCATCACGCCATTCAACAGGCCGTTGAACGCTATGGATTCGACCACCCTCAAGACCAGCAGCGTGTTCACTTGCAGCTGGGCGCCGACTTTACCATCAACGTCAATGAAACCCTGTTCAATTTTGTCGTATTTAATCTGCTCAGAAATGCCATCTACTATTTCGACAGCTATCCAAAGAGCGAGATCTTTGTATCTACAGAAACATCCGAATTCGGTAATCGTGTACTGTTCAAAGACACCGGTCCTGGCGTTCCTGCCGATATCATCGACCGAATATTCGATGACTTCTATTCGTACAACAAGAGCGGCGGCAGCGGGTTAGGTTTGGGCTATTGCCACCGGGTTATGCAGGCTTTTGGCGGACGAATTAGCTGTCAGTCAGAACCCGGCCGCTACACCGTCTTTCAACTTGAATTTCCAGTATTGCAACTGCCAGAGCTTGATGCTTTCCCCCAACCTGAGAGCAAAATCCGCCTGGCGGACTTCAGTGCCTACCGGTTAAGAGTGCTTGTGGTCGATGACAAGCAAGTTCAACGCTCACTGGTTCAGCTTTACCTGCAGCAAGCAGGCATCGAAGTGTTGCAAGCCAATAATGGCCTGGTGGCCATTAACATGCTCAAGCAACAAGAGGTGGACCTGATCCTGATGGATATTCAGATGCCGATCATGGATGGTTTTGCTGCCAGTCGAATTATTCGGGAGTTTCTTCCCCAGACGCCGATTTTGGCACTATCGGGTGAGTCTGGCCCCAGGGAACTGGAAACGATCACCGAACTGATGGACGGCCGATTGTCGAAACCGACCACAAAACAGGCGTTGATTGAAGCGGTACAGCAACATTGTCACGCAAAATGTCCTGAGCCTGCCTGACATATCTCGCGACGAGGCGATAGTCAGAAAGCTTTACCGTTCATGCCATTACACCAGATTCCATGGCTGAGAATCCGCCGGACACCGACCGGCCATGGCCGAGGATTTGTATCAATTTATCTCTAACGGTTTTGTCCTGAGCTATATTTGGTTAGACTGTGACGAAGAACATTGTATAGCGCTGTAACAAAACATGAAGCAACTTATTGATTTTATTCCTCTGATTATCTTTTTTGCCCTTTATAAGATGTACGATATCTACGTCGCTACCGGTGCATTGATCGCCGCAACGGCGGTTCAGGTGGTACTGACTTATGTGCTGTACAAAAAAGTCGAAAAGATGCAGTTAATTACTTTTATCATGGTCGCCCTGTTTGGTGGCATGACCATTTTTCTGCACGACGATAACTTCATCAAATGGAAAGTCACGATTGTGTACGCCGTCTTTGCCATCGGCCTGGCGGTCAGCCATGCAATTGGTAAATCGGCCATTAAAGGCATGCTGGGTAAAGAGATCACGCTGCCCGATAGTGTCTGGACCAAGATAACCTGGGCATGGGTAGGCTTTTTCAGTTTCTGTGCCGGACTCAACGTATATGTCGCGTTTGAGCTGCCTCTTGATGTATGGGTCAACTTTAAAGTGTTTGGCCTGCTGGCGGCCACATTCGGCTTTACTCTACTGACCGGTATATACATCTACAAGCAGTTACCTAAAGACACTTCAGCCGACTAACTGGGCTATAAAGCTGGGCATTACCTGGTCCGCTTCGTATAATCGTTATTTATTTTACAGCGACCTTATGGTCGCTGTTTTGATTTTTTAGGATGTCAATATGAGTAAAAATAATCATACCCAAAATATCAGCACCTCAAAACACGATGCCCCCAGAGGACAGATGTTATTGCGCACCCTGGCGATGCCTGCCGATACTAATGCGAACGGTGATATTTTTGGTGGCTGGATCATGTCTCAGTTGGACTTGGCCGGCGGCATACTGGCCAAAGAAATATCCGCTGGCCGTATCGTCACCGTATCGGTTTCCAGTATTGAATTTAAAAAGCCGGTCAAAGTCGGCGACGTGGTCTGTTGCTACGGCGAATGTACCCGCATCGGCAGAACTTCGATGTCGATCAATCTTGAAGTATGGGTAAAACCGGTAAAAGAAGACGGTGTGTATGACCGGTTCCAGGTATGTGGTGCAACATTCAACTATGTTGCCATCGACAGCGCAGGTAAGCCCAGACCTATTTTAAGCCAAGGTTAACTTTACGATTTTATTCAAAATATTACTTTCAAATTAGAATAGATTCAGTAAATTAGCAGGAAAAGCCGCCTAAAGGCGCTCACCCGTAAACAAAGGAACAGCATATGTGGTACGTCATTTTTGCTCAAGATGTAGAAAACTCATTGGAAAAACGTCTCAGTGTACGTCCAGCTCACCTGGAACGCCTGCAAGCCCTACAGGACCAGGGCAGATTACTGACTGCCGGTCCAATGCCTGCAATAGATGCTGAGAATCCAGGCGATGCCGGTTTCACCGGTTCTACTGTTATCGCGGAGTTTGATTCTTTGCAAGATGCAAAAGATTGGGCAGATGCGGATCCATATGTGGCTGCCGGGGTCTATGCTCAAGTTACCGTCAAACCATTTAAGAAAGTGTTCTGAGATGAATAAACTCTTTGTTCGCCTAACCCCGTTGCTGGCTACGATCCTTCTGGCTGCCGGCTGTTCATCCGGTGCCGAAAAACAGCGCCAGCTGGAAATGGTGGCAAGCAGCCGGGCTAACTTACTGGCGTCAAATCTGCCAATAGAGCGCGGCCCGTTATCGATCATGCGTGCTAACGCCTATGGCAGCACGATAGAAATCATGATGATTTACAACGAGGACGCCCCAACCGCCAAACCAACCAGGCAGTTGCTGCAGGCCAGTCTCAATCAGTACTGTAGTAGTGACGATATTAAAAACGCCCTAGAAGTGGGGGTAACTTACCGGCTTAAGATCCGTAATAGCCGTGGCCAACTCATCATTGACCAAGTGGTGGATCAGAACGCCTGTAAATAGAAAATGGCGACTGCTTGATTGAGTGGGCGAATGAAAATCCTTGCAAACATTTAACAATGTTGGCTTGAGTATTCACTTTGTCACACATACTATGCTCCAATGAGAGTGCATGGAAGCCCAACTTTCCCCCGGCTTCCATGACTCACCTGAGGAAAATCTCATTGGAGTCACTATGAAAAAAATTCTCACTACAGCTGCAGTGGTTGCGGCGCTTACTTCAGCTTCTGCTTTCGCGGCGACGCCTGTCATGTTCTCATCAATCAAAAACTTCAACGCTCCGGATGAAAATGCCGTTGCCGGTGTACGCGTAGCGGCACTGCACGGTAAAGTCGCAGAGCTGAAAGGTGTTGATATCGCCGTTGTTGGTCTGTCAGAAACTGACCGCACTACCGGTGTCAACCTGGGTTTCTTCGGTGCTTCCAAAGTTAACACTGAAATGAAAGGTGCTTCTCTGGGCTTCTTCAACTGGAACACCGGCCAGACTACCGGTGTCAACCTGGGTGCCGTAAACATCACCAATAATGTTAAAGGGGCTAACGTGAGCTTCGTTAACTACTCTGAAGGTAACACTATGGTTGATGTCGGTGCAGCAAACCTGTCTGAAACCTCAAACGTTCAGGTTGGTTTCTTCAACAAAACCAAGCAAATTAAAGGTGTACAAGTTGGCCTGATCAACTGTGCAGACAATGGCTTCCTGCCATGTTTCCCTATTGTGAACTTTGCTAAATAACTCGCGTTTTTTTAGCTGATAAGTGATAAGCCGACAGTGATACTGTCGGCTTTTTCGTTTCTGCTTTACTAAGGTTACCCCGATAGCCAGGCTACGCCGTTTCCTCGACAACCAGGTGACGTCGCAATTTCTTGGCGGCCGTAACCATATTGACCAGCGCGGCCTCCGTTTCTGCCCAACTGCGGGTCTTTAGTCCACAATCCGGATTCACCCAGATCCGCTCTACCGGTATCTTGCCAATCGCTTTATTGATCAGCGCTTCGATCCAATCGGTAGTCGGTATGTTGGGAGAGTGAATGTCGTAGACTCCCGGGCCAATTTCATTGGGATAATTGAAGTTTTCAAAGGCGGACAATAACTCCATATTTGAGCGGGACGTTTCTATGGTTATCACGTCGGCGTCCAATTCGGCGATCGATTCAATAATCTCGTTAAATTCGCTGTAACACATATGGGTATGGATCTGCGTCTGCGGCTCAGCGCCTGCCGCCGCCAGTCTAAATGCCTCGGTCGCCCACTTCAGGTATTCCGCGTGAGCGCGTTTCTTAAGCGGTAAACCTTCCCGGATAGCCGGTTCGTCGATCTGGATGATATTGATTCCGGCCTGCTGGAGGTCCGCAACTTCGTCTTTCAACGCCAGTGCCAGTTGTTGGGCAATCTCTTTCCGGCTGATGTCCTCGCGGGCAAACGTCCAGCACAGGATGGTAACCGGCCCTGTCAGCATACCTTTCATCGGTTTGCTGGTCAGTGACTGAGCATAACGGGACCATTCAACGGTAATCGGTTGAGTCCGCTCAATATCGGCCACCACTATCGCCGGCTTAACGCAGCGTGAACCGTAGCTCTGCACCCAGCCGAAACGGGTTGTCTGGAAGCCATCCAGATGCTCGGCAAAGTATTCGACCATATCGTTGCGTTCGGCTTCACCGTGTACCAACACATCCAGCCCCAGCGCTTCCTGTCGTTTCACTGCATCAGCAATTTGTGCTTTAAGGGCACTCAGGTAATCCTGCTGCGACAATTCGCCTTTGCGACGCGCTTGTCGAAGCAAGCGGATTTCACCAGTTTGAGGAAACGAACCAATCGTGGTGGTGGGCAATAGTGGCAACTTAAGCTGTTTGGCCTGTTGCTTGGCCCGCTCAACATAGGGCGCGCTGCGCTGCGCATCACTTGCGACCAATTTACTGACCCGTTGTTGCACATTGGGCTTATTGACTTTGGCATTCTGCTTGCGCGCCCGCAGCGGCTGGCTGTAACGCGAACATTCAGCAAGTGCAGTTGTGTCGCCATCCAATGCCGCAGCCAACAGCTGAACTTCAGCGACTTTCTGTTTGGCGAAGGCAAACCAGCTTTTGCTTTGTGCATCGAGCTCCGTTTCCAGATCCAGATCCACCGGAGAATGGAGCAGCGAACAGGAACTGGCGATCCATAACCGATCTCCCAGTTGCTGTTTAACCGGCACCAGTCGGTCGATCAACGCGTGTAAATCAGCTCGCCATACGTTGCGTCCATTGATCACACCGGCAGAGAGCACCCAATGCTCAGGTAACCGTGCAACAACCGATTCTAGCTGTTCGGGCGCAGCTGCCAAATCCAGGTGCAGGCCATCGACATTCAGCTCGACTATGCTGCTCAAATTGTCAGTCACCGAATCAAAGTAACTGGTTAACAGTAACTTGACGTCACTCTGTAACGCCTGATACGCCGGTTGAAATGCGTCAAGCCAGGCTGAACTCAATTCCAGCCCCAGAATCGGTTCATCAATCTGTACCCATTCGATGCCGAGATCGGCCAGTTTGGCCAAAATCTGTTGGTAAACCGGCAACAGGCGCGGAAGCAGACTCAAGCGCTCAAAATCCGGTTCAATTTCCTTGCCAAGATACAGGTAGCTAACCGGTCCCAGCAGCACAGGCTTTACCTTGTGGCCAGCTTGGATTGCTTCGTCAATTTCTTCAAACAGTTGCGGCCAACTGAGGTGAAACTCATCCTGAGCGCTGAATTCCGGCACTATGTAATGATAGTTGGTATTAAACCACTTGGTCATATCAGACGCGGCAGCGCCCTGGCACTGGCAGCTTTGCTGAGACTGGCCTCGCCCGATGCGAAACAGCGTATCGAGGTCCACTTCGCCGTTTTGATGACGCTCAGGAATATGCCCCAACAACAGCGAAGTGGTCAGAACATGATCGTACCAGGCGAAATCGCCTACAGTGACATAACTCAGCTGCTGCTCTTGCTGCAATTGCCAGTTCTGTTGCCGTAATGCGGCGCCAGTTTCCAGTAACGAAGCCTGATCGGTTTCTCCGCGCCAATATTTTTCCAGGGCAAACTTCAGTTCGCGCTGGGCGCCAACTCTTGGGTAGCCAAGTATATGAGTAGATGTCGCCATGTTGAATCCTTATAACAAGTTGAGAGTTCTAATTGAAATCGGTCCAGATGCGCTCTTTGACATGTAAGTAAAAGATGTCTGGATGGCTAAAATATCAACCCATTCAAGGCGAATCGCAACTGGCTTTTATTCAACTGGTTTATTAATAAAATTCATCTTCAGCTTCAGCTTCACGCCCGATGTTAACAACGCAAACTAAGGACAATAAAAATCTTTTTTAACCACTTTGGACGTCTAGACGTTTACATATCCGTATAAACCAGTTAAGTTGAATCTATTCATGGAACAACGGCTAGCATGAGAGGACTTCATGATCGAGCTAAAACACTTACGGACATTGATGTCATTGCGAGATACCGGGTCACTGACGGCCACGGCGACCAGTTTGCATTTAACCCAGTCAGCGCTGTCACATCAAATCAAAGAGCTGGAGAGCCGCATTGGTGGTCAGTTGTTTTTGCGTAAAACCCGGCCGGTGAAATTTACTGCTGAAGGTGAGATCCTGCTTAAACTTGGCGATGAAATATTACCCCGCATGGCCAAAGCGGAAAACGAGCTGGCCAGCTTAAAGGAAGATGTCAGCGGGCGATTACATATGGCAATAGAGTGTCACTCCTGCTTCCAGTGGCTGATGCCCGCACTGAAGGAATATCAGGTTGCCTGGCCAAGCGTTACACTCGATTTTTCCTCTGGCTTCGGCTTTGAACCATTATCTGCATTGTTGAGCGGTGAATTAGACCTGGTCATCACATCTGATATCCAGCCCCGTTCCGAAGTGCACTACGAACCGCTGTTTGATTTTGAGATGCGGCTGATCACCGCCACCACCCACCCACTAGCCGACAAAGCAGTGATCACGCCACAAGACCTGGCCGATCAGACCATGTTGTCCTATCCGGTGCAAAAACAGCGCCTGGATGTAGTGAAACATTTCCTCTACCCGGCCAATGTTGAACCGCAGAAATGGAAACAGGCAGACAATACCCTGATGCTGGTGCAAATGGTCTCAGCCGGACTCGGTGTCGCCGCCCTGCCCAACTGGGCTATCAATGAATTTTCCCGCCAGGGATTGGTTGTGAGTAAACCGCTGGGTGATGGATTATGGCGCCGTCTGTTCGCCGCCATCAGACAGGGGGATCGCAACAAGCGCTACCTGAAAACCTTCTTTGCGACCGCTCGCCAACAATGCCAAAGCCACCTTGAAGGAATCAAGATGGCCTAAGGCAAGAAACTGAATTGGGTTCGACGCCGTAATCCGGCGTCGTTCAGTGAGATTTAAATTGGTTGGTTAACGGATCGTAGCGATAACCCAAGGCATCGAGTTTATCTACCACGGTATCCATATCCATTTCGTATGTGCTGACCAGCTCATCGAAACTATCGCACTCGAGGCGCAGTTTCTCGTTCACAATGCCGAGCAATATACTGCTATCCAATGCGGTTACATTGCTTAAATCCATGGCTACGCTCCTTTGCTTAACATCTACACTAAGCGTAGCCACAGGTCGCCTTTGCCGCAATGGCGGTCAGCCTACCGGTTTCAAAGAGCTTAAGCTAAACCACAAATACTGGGATAAGCGCCCCCTGCCCCAGTAGTAACATCATTAAACTGATGGTCAGTTGCCATTTGTTGACCGGTTTGGCAGTGAACATGTGCCATCCCCAGACAACCACGGCGCTAATCATCAGTAACAGACCAAACACAATGACTGCCATCGACTGCTGCAGGCTGGCTTCATTTAACTGGTATGCCTGAAGCAGCACCACCAGCGAAGCCAGCATGGCGGCCACGACGCCACTGACAGGAAGAATGCGGTGAAAGGCCTGTAAGCGGGTACGGGCGATGGTCAGTAGCAGATGCGAGAACAGGGCTCCGAGTAGCAGCACATCGACCAGCAGACTAAGAGTCGCAGGCCAGTGCGGCTGTTCGAAAGCTTCAATCACCACATATGCCAGTGCCAGTCCGTTTGCCAGATACATAACCCAAAGCGGCCCCTGGTCGCGCGTCTTTTTGGTTTGCACTTGCGAGTAAAAATAGAATATGGCGAAGACCACCAGAAAGGCCTGAATTTTGAGCGAAGCCACCGCCAACCAGAGCACCCCAAGAGCCGGAAGTACCCGGTGAATTCGACCTCTCTGTCCGGGGCAAATGTCGCCTTTTACCAGAATCAGAGTAAGCAGTAACTGAGCGCCGAGTAACATGGGTGCCAGCAGCGGCAATAAATTTTGAATCATGACTGACCAGTAAGGTTGGAAAGGTTATTGGTAGCGGATAATAGCAAATTGCACGCATCGCTGCACCAGTCACAACTTTACGCTTCAACGCCACCGATCAGAAATAGCAGTGCGTCATTTTGCTCCAGTAAACCACGATAGCAACCCTCTTCATCAATCAGTATCCACGGAAACTGCGGAAACTCTTTTATCAGTTCGCCCAGCGCCTCCAAAGGCGTGTCATAAGCGACCGAAGTGACATCGGTCGACATGATCCTATTGGCCGGTTTGCGCCATACTGAGGCTTCATAGGTTGTTTCGTGGTCACTGCCCATCGCTGGAGTCAGATGCAAATTCAGGTCTGCCTGGGTGATGATCCCGACACAGATGTCATCAGTGACTACCGGCAGGGCACAATTGGGCCGGGCTTTCATATATTCGAAAGTCAGAGATAATGGTTCACCTGGGTCCAGGCGGCGTACACCGGGATGGGCGATGCTTTGTAACGTTCCCTCAACGGCAGCGGCAGGCACATCAAACAGTTCCAGCGGTAATTCATCCCGATAACCAAGTACCTCATCCAGCCGTTCAATGGGCTTGGGTTTAGCAAAAAAGAACCCCTGCATATAATCGATGCCAAGTGATTTCAGAATTCTCACTTCATCCAGTGTCTCAACACCTTCTGCAACCACTTTTACATTCAGCTTATGCGACAGTTGCGTAATCATTTTGACGATGTTGTAGGTATTGCTTTCCGGGTGAATACCATGGACAAAGTCGCGATCAATTTTCAGGATATCGAAATGACAGTCACTGAGATAGTTGAAGGAGGAATAGCCGGTCCCAAAATCATCAATCGCGATGCTTACCCCCATATCACGTAGCTGTTGCAAAGCGCTCGACTGTGTCGACTCACTATCAAAATAAGCACTTTCTGTCAGTTCTATGGTGACATCTTCGGGCTTCGAAGCATTCTGGTTGATGATATCCAGTGTTTTGGTCAACAGTTCTGTGGCACTCACTTTGGCATTCAACGAACGGTTAATCGAGATACCTAGCTGTGCGCCGTATCGGTGCTGGATTTCCGCCAATCCGGCCAGTGCCATCTCGGCCACCGTATTGTCCATTTCGACCACCAGATCCAAATCTTCTGCAATACTGACCATCTGCTGAGTATCATAAGGTTCGCCCTGTTCATCGACGAACCGGCACAAGGCTTCAAATTTAGTGATCAGCCAGTCACTGGTGTCGATGATCGGCTGATAGTAGACCTGCAGCTGATATTCCTTAATAGCATTGGCGACTGCATTTTCCAATATGCGCCGGTGCATGATGGATTCATGGATTTCACGGTGAAAAAAACTGATATGGCTATCCTGCCCCGAGTGCATCTCCAGCATCGCCTGAGTCGCGTGGACGACAGCAGCCTCTGCAGAGTTAGCATCATAGCCGATGACAGAGACCCCGATACGGCCAGACACTAAGCAACGATGTACTTCCTCGCTGCTATCTCGTTTAATTTCCTGGAAGAATTTTCGAATCGCCAGCTGAATGCCACGGATTTTACCCACCTCTTTCTGCGGGTAGGCCTCCACACAGACTGCAAACAGGTTATTGGCAAAGTACCCGGCCAGACTTGCGCTGTGATTTTGTGTCAAAGCATCAGCAACTCGCTGTTTTAGCTCATGGTTCTGCTCTTCGATATTGGAATTGAACACCAGGAATATCTTTTGGGTCTGGTCTCTGATTGCGCACAATTGTTTCGCCAACTGCATAAATTTCTGCTTGGTCGGCAACTGCGTTAACAGCTCTACGCCACCATGGTCTTTATCGGCGATTCGGCCTGGATTATTGGATAGATCGACCGACATCCCCAGGTAGACATATTTATTTTTGCCAACGGGTAATCGCTGAATAGTCAGCTCCTGAGGAATCACCGCGCCACTGGCGGTCCGGCTTAGCAGTGCGCCAGACCAAAAGCCCTTATGGCGGATATCTTGCCACATCGCCTGGTAAAATTCCGGAGAATGCTTATCAGCATTGAATATTCTGGTTTTCAAACCGATGATTTCATTACATCGATAGCCTGACTGCTGCTCAAAGTAATGGTTACACGCCAGGATACGGGTCTCGTCATCCGTTAATATGATGCCGTGATGTGGATTATCGAATATCGCTTCAAACACGTTTGCGATCGCCAATTGATTCGGGATCAGAATTAGCGGTCTCAGCGTACCCTGAATCAGGTCCGGTTCGATTTTTTCAAACGTCAGTTCTGCGTAAGCAATTAAGTCCTGATTGGGTAATAAACTACAATTCGCATGTTGAAAACCACCGTTTTTGACCACATCCATCATCAGCGCTTTGACTGAGCGCTGGCCTTTTTTGGTCAAATACTGAAGGATATCGTACAAAGAATTGAGTGGCTTTTCTGGCGCAAGAAGTTGGCTGAAAGCGTCGGAATCATGCTGGAACTGTTTGGTCGACAGCCGATATTGCCATTGCAGCACGGGATAAGGCGGCTCAGGCACAGCTTGGCCGATATCGGTTAACAGCGTTTGTTGTAGCGAGAGTTCGTTCATTCTCACTCCTACACCAATTGACAATTGTTTTAAGTCTTATTAACCCAACTATAGGCGACGAAATACTCTTTTGTTATGAAGTAGTTAAAATTTATCGACAATCTCCGTATTTTAACCGGTAAGATAGGTCTGGCTAGTCACAGAGCAAGCCGGTATAATTCGCGCTCGCTAAAATAGAGGTTAATTTATGTACACTGATATCACCCCCATTTACGAATACAAAAAGTATTGGGCCGAGTGTTTCGGAACCGCGCCGTTTCTGCCAACCAGCCGCAAAGAAATGGACGCATTAGGTTGGGATAGCTGTGACATCATCATAGTGACCGGCGATGCCTATGTCGATCACCCGAGTTTCGGCATGGCGATCATTGGTCGTTTGCTGGAAGCGCAGGGATTCAGGGTTGGAATTATTGCCCAACCAGAATGGCACAACAAAGATGCCTTCATGCAGCTGGGTAAGCCTAACCTGTTTTTCGGCATTACCGCCGGCAACATGGACTCCATGATTAACCGCTATACCGCCGATCGTAAACTGCGTCACGATGACGCCTACACGCCAAACAACGAAGGCGGCAAGCGCCCGGACCGCGCGGTACTAGTCTATTCACAACGCTGCCGTGAAGCCTTTAAAGATGTACCTATTGTACTTGGCGGTATAGAAGCCAGCCTGCGCCGCGTCGCGCATTATGACTACTGGTCAGACAAAGTCCGTCGTTCGGTCCTGTTTGATGCCAAAGCCGACATCCTGCTGTTTGGTAACGCAGAACGTGCCCTAGTGGACGTCGCACACCGACTGGCAGACGGCGAGCCAATCTCCGCCATGACCAACATTCGTGGCACCGCGGTTAACCTGCCTCAGGAGCCGGAAAACTACACCATTATCGATTCGTCACGGATCGAGAAACCGCGTAAGCAGGCATTTGTCGCGCCGAATCCGTATCAGACTGAGACTCAGTGCGACACAAAATCAGAACAGGCCGAAGCCCAGCCGATTACCATCAGACCTTCTCGTCACGATGCGGCGACCACCGCTGTGCGGCTGCCACCTTTTGAAAAGCTAAGTAACGATCGCATCTTGTATGCCCACGCCAGCCGGGTATTGCACCTGGAGACCAACCCTTATTCGGGCCGTGCGCTGATCCAGCGCCACGGAGACCGCGAACTTTGGGTAAACCAGGCGCCGATTCCACTGACGACCGAAGAGATGGACTACGTGTTTGGCCTGGCTTATGCCCGGGTGCCCCACCCTATGTACGGCAAAGCTAAGATCCCGGCCTATGAGATGATCAAAACCTCGGTCAATATCATGCGCGGCTGTTTTGGTGGCTGTTCATTCTGCTCGATCACCGAACACGAAGGTCGCATCATCCAGAGCCGCTCAAAAGAGTCGATTATTAATGAGCTGGAAGAGATCCGCGACAAGGTTCCCGGCTTTACCGGAACCATCTCAGATTTAGGTGGCCCAACGGCCAATATGTACCGGTTGGGGTGTAGCGATCCAAAAGCCGAAGTGAACTGTCGTCGGCCATCCTGCGTGTTTCCCGGTATCTGTAACAAGCTGAATACCGACCATAAACACACCATCGACCTGTATCGTGATGCGCGCAAAGTCGATGGAATCAAGAAGGTGATGATCGCCTCCGGCGTTCGTTATGACCTGGCGATTCGATCGCCGGAATATGTCAAGGAGCTGGTAACGCACCACGTTGGCGGCTACCTGAAAATTGCCCCGGAGCACACTGAAACCGGACCGCTGGATCTGATGATGAAACCGGGCATGGGAACCTACGACACCTTCAAGGAAATGTTCGAAAAATACAGCAAAGAAGCAGGTAAAAAGCAGTATCTGATCCCTTACTTTATCTCGGCGCACCCGGGCACCGAAGATGAAGATATGCTCAACCTGGCGCTGTGGTTGAAAAAGAACAATTTCGAGTGCGATCAGGTACAAAACTTCTACCCATCTCCGATGTGTAATGCGACCTCGATGTACTACTCCGAGACAAACCCGCTGAAGAGGGTTAAGTACAAAAAACGGGAAGTGGTGCCGGTAGCAAAAGGAGACCGCCAACGTCGTTTGCACAAAGCATTATTACGTTACCATGATCCGGACAACTGGCCATTAATTCGGGAAGCCTTGATCAATATGGGCAAAAAATACTTAATCGGCGATAAGCCTAGCTGCCTGGTACCAGCGGAAGACATCGATGCACGTACTCCGGCTCAACGACGTAAATCGGGCCGTCACGGCGCCAATCGTTTCGCCACCAAGCACACTAAGACGCAACCTGGCTATAAGCCATTGCAACAGGGCGGCAAACGGGGTGAATCCGAACCGCAGGGCGACCGACCGTCGAAACCAGGTCAAAAGCCGCGCAGACATTCAAATACCCCTGCCGCGCAGCGCAGCAGCCCGAAGCGTCGTGATGCAAGACGCTGACCGGCCCACAGCGGCTAAATAACGGCTTAGCAACAGAAACTAAAAAGCTCACCATAAGGTGAGCTTTTTTCATTGCTTGACGGTGCTTAGCGATTCGTCTGTTCGAACTCACGCATGAATTCAACCAACGCTTTAACACCCTCAATTGGCATGGCGTTGTAGATAGATGCCCGCATACCGCCAACCGCACGGTGTCCTTTCAAAGCAACCAGACCACGCTCTGCCGCTTGTTCAAGGAAAAGGCCATCCAGCTTAGGCTTAATCAACTGAAACGGCACGTTCATGCGGGAACGGTTGTCCGGGTGGATATCATTTTTGTAAAACGGCGACTGATCGATGTAATCATACAGGATGGCCGCTTTCTCTCGGTTCACCTGCTCCATCGCCGCAACTCCGCCCTGCTGTTTCAGCCACTGGAACACCAGACCAGACAGGTACCAGGCAAACGTAGGCGGCGTATTAAACATCGAGTCTTTTTCTGCCAGCACTTTGTAATTAATGAAGCTTGGCAGTACATCGCTGGCCAATCCGAGTAAGTCGTCTCGAACGATGGCGATACAGATGCCCGCCGGACCGATGTTCTTCTGCGCACCGGCATAAATCACGCCGTACTTAGATACGTCGATTTCACGTGACAGGATGTTGGAAGACATGTCGGCAACGATCGGTTTATCTGTCTGCGGCAACTCACTGATTTCAACACCATCAATGGTTTCATTAGGACAAAAGTGAACATAAGCTGCATCTGGGGCGATTTGCCACTCTGCCGCCGGTTTTACAGCAGTTTTGCCGTCTTTTTCCGCTTTGGCGTTAAACACATCGACCTGACAATATTTTTTAGCTTCATCGATCGCACTTTCCGCCCAGTAACCCGCATCGATATAGGTGGCTGTCTGGTGACTTCCCAACAAGTTCAGTGGCACCGCAGCAAATTGCGCCCGCGCACCGCCCTGACAAAACAACACCTTGTAGTTATCAGGAATATTGAGCAGATCACGCAGATCCTGCTCTGCCTGTTCTGCAACCTGGATAAATTCTTTGCTGCGATGGCTGATTTCCATCACGGATGTACCCAATTGGTTCCAGTCGACAAATTCTGCTTGCGCTTTTTCCATCACCGCTTTCGGTAGCGCTGCCGGACCTGCACTGAAGTTGTATATCTTTTCCGCCTTAGACGACATGAGTTTCCTTGCTCCTGTGATCGAGATATTAATGTGATTAATACCACGTTTGTCAGAATAAAAATAGATAAAAGAGGCGGGTTAACCTCAATTATCTATCAAACGGGTTAAAAGCTAAGTTAAGTTTACATCACCACCGGCAACATCAGGCTGACAATAGGGATTCTCGGCCCGTTTTCAAAGCGTAAATGGCCGTTTTCCACATCTGCCTTGATGTGATAACCCCGTTCGGTTTCACGGATCATTTCCATAATAATCCCTTCATCAATGCCCTGTTGGATAAACGGATACTGCTGGACCAGTTGCTGGGAAATAAAACTCTCTAACGAGCCGGTTAAGGCTGGCAAAATTTTCTCCGGCTGCTGGGCGACATTATCCGTTCCTTCAGGTACTCTCAGGTTGATATTGGAACTGAACACACCCTCCCCGAGTTTCAGGGCCATCTTGTTGAGTGACACATAGAATCCTTTGGCAAACAGGCTTTCAAGCAGCGGGACCGCTTGCTGTATTTCCGCTTCCGACAGCTGGCCACTGTTTTGGTACAGACTCAGGAGCTGGGAAAAAGCTTCAGCATCTAAATCTCCCAGGCTGAAATCAAAATTAATATCCGTCAACTGACCCTGTGCGGAATTGAACTCAGCAACATCAAGCACATGACGACTGTCCAGGCGCTGATTGGCTGCATTCTGGCTAGACTCAAACTGGTACTTTACGCCACTAATGCGCATTTTTTCGGCCAGTTGTTCATCGATAACCGTCAATTGTTCCAACGTGACCGTCTGATCACCGAGCCAGAAATTATTAAGACGCTTACCTTCTCCAACGCCGGTCATTCCGGACACTTGCATCGCCTCACCATTACCAAACTCCAGGTGCAGCGAAGGCATATCAAACTGATACGAGATTTCGCCCAGGACGGTTGTCTCTCCTGTCAGGCTAATCGGTGTATTTGATACGGTCACGCCATCTGCGTCAGCGTAGTTCCAGGAGTCCAACTGCACATCAAAGCGGGTATTGCCGTTCAGTTGCGTAACCGTATTTAATGTCAACGGCATATCATCCAGCTCCCGTACGTGTGACTCCGCGGTAAGGTCAAACAAACCGTGGCTAACGTTACTGACAACGGTCAGTTCCGTCGGTAAACCATCTTGTTCAAGCTGCTCGATAAGTTCCGGGTCATTGACGATATAGCGAGTGGTCACCTGAGAAGATAAATAACCACGTTGATAACTGACGACTTCGGTTTTTACCGAATCACTGGAAATTTGCCCAATGGCATCATGAATCACCCGCTCACCGATCTGGCCTACTGCCAGCGGCCAGCACAGTGCCAGCGAGATGACACCACCAATGGCGCCAATTTTCTTTAGTTGTTGCATATCGTTCACTTTGATGAATTTCTGTTGTCTGCTCAGTGTACATCAAACCGGTCGCAACATTGAGTTAAATCAGTGCAATAACGGTTACTTGCCAGCCTGGGATAATTCTTCAACCCAGCTCTCAACATCCCTTGGTATTAGTTGCTACATTGTTTGCAATCTTAGAGGGTTAGAGGTCATAGTGAACCAGTACGCATTACTCTGTTTAGATAACAACCCCATTGGTATTGAGCAGTTATCGGCTCAACTGCGCCAGTTTTCCACTAAATTTGACTTATATGCTGCCGAATCACTGGAAGACGCCAGCGCAACGCTGGAGTTTTGCGAACAGAACAACCAGACGGTGGCACTGGTTATCGCCAGCCACCATGAAAACTTCAACGGTGCTGACTTTCTGATCCAACTGGATAAATCGCCGCATACCAAAAGCGCTCGTAAAATCCTGATCAGCTGCGGCCAGGACATCCAGGCTATTCTGGCGGCAGTGAATGAAGGTCGCTTGGATCACTGCCTGACCAAACCAGTACCGGACCAGCTTATTAGCCAGACAGCCAGAAAAGAGCTGACCACTTTTATCCTGGAACAAGAGCGGGACAACTTGCTCTCATATAGCCCGGTACTCGATCAACCCAGGCTGTTGCGCGCCCACATAGAGCAGAAAATGCGCAGCTATCGGGAAGGATTTATCACCGAGCACCACACTTTAACGGATGAAGAACTGGCGCAGAAAGTCATCAATGCGCTGCACAAGTTTTTCGACCAGGAGGATGAAACCCGTGCCTGCCGTACCTATTCAGCCGATCATCTGCTCACCAAAGAGGGAGAAGACAACCGCTACCTCTGGTTTATTACTTCCGGTGAAGTGGCGCTGTATAAAAAAGACGAGCTAGGAGTACAACGAGAAGTAGTCCGCTACGCCAAAGCGAATATCGTCGGCGGTATGTCGTTTGTTACCGGCGAGCGGTCATTTTCTACCGCGATCACCCTCACCCGTACCGAGGTGATTAAATTGGATCGCAACGTGTTTGCCAAAGTGATGCACTCCAATACCGAACTGCTTCCGCTATTTACTAACCTGCTGTTACGTCACTTCAACCGGCGCCTGCAGCGCAGCATAGTCACGAAAATGCAGCTGCAAAAAACGTTGGAATCGCTGGAATCCGCCCACCAACAACTGATCGAACGGGAAAAGATGGCCATGTTGGGACAACTGGTGGCCGGCGTAGCACACGAACTCAATAACCCGATCGCGGCGATATTGCGAGCCAGCGAAACCCTGACCAATAAGTTAGATACGCTGATCCAACGTCCAGAGCCCTGCCCTTATCCGGACAAAGCCGTTGAAATCACCCATCGGGCGCTACTGTCCAATCCGCGCTCCACCGCAGAAGAGCGCGGCCTGACCAAACAGGTTGAGCAATCCGTCAGTGAACGCAGGCTGGCCAAAAAACTGGTCCGGCTCGGGCTGGAGCAGGATAACGTCTTGCTCGATTTGGCCCGAACCAATCCGCAACAAGCGCAGCAGACCATTGACGATCTGGACAACTACTACCTGGCGGGGTCGACTTTAAGGTCAATCAAAGTCTGTGCCCAACGCATTGCTGACATGGTGAAGAGCCTGAAAGGTTATTCCCGTCCCGATGATGAACAGCTCCACCTGGTCGATATACATGAAGGCATAGAAGATACGCTGGTGATCTTTGAAAACCGGCTCAAAATGCATCAGGTTGAAAAAGTTTACGCCAAGTTGCCTGAGATTTTGTGCCAGCCCATTGCCCTGCAGCAGGTATGGACCAACCTGATCTCCAACGCGCTCGATGCCATCGAGGACAAAGGCCAGATCACTATCTCGACAGAGCAAATCAATCGGAACGGCCAGCCATGGGCGGTCATTAAGGTTAGAGACAACGGTTGCGGGGTGCCGGATGCCCTCAAGCATCAGATTTTTGCCCTAAACTTTACCACCAAAAAAGAAGGCAATTTTGGCCTGGGTATCGGGTTGTCCGTTTGCCAGCAAATTGTCACTCAGCACGGCGGTACTATAGAGGTTAACTCCACACCTGGTGAATACACGGAAATGCAGGTGTGGCTTCCCATTCATAACCATCACAACGGTGAAAAAACCACAAGGAATCCAACATGAACAAATACCTGATATTGTGTGTCGATGATGAGCGCGAAGTGCTTGACAGCGTTATTCAAGATCTTGACTGTTTTGAGGATCACTTCCAGTTGGAAGCGGCGGAGTCGGTTGCCGAAGCCAGAGAGATTATCGACGACTGTCAGCAAAGTGGCACTTCTCTCGCGCTGATTCTGTGCGACCACATTATGCCCGACCAAACCGGCATCAGCTTTTTGATTGAGTTGAATCAACAGCCGGAAACACAAAATGCACGCAAGGTATTGTTAACCGGTCAGGCCGGCCTGGAAGACACCGTTGAAGCGGTCAACCACTCCAGCCTGGATTTTTACGTCGCCAAGCCGTGGCAAGGTGACCAGTTGAGAGAAGTGATCAAACATCAGTTAACTGAGTACGTTATTGCCAATGACGAAGAACTGATGCCTTGGGCACAAGTGTTAGAAACAGAGGCTATTTTTGACGCAATGGCAAAAAAACGCATGACTTTTGGTGAATAGCCGCTTTTGCCATCATTCCCATGGCACATCTTGCTCAAAATGTGAGCAGACAGCAAAACAATGACAAAATATTGATGAATCCAGATTGAGATGCTTTAAGATAGGGACATTCGATGTCAGGGCCTTCACGGGCTTAAGACCAAGGAAAATAACAGGAAATAGGTTTATCGTGCATATGCGTAAGACAATCATTGCAGCAGCTTTGCTGATCGCATCCGGCCATTCACTGGCGGCAACTGATCCCAACTCACCGACTGTCATGAGTAACTTCAGTTACGACTACATTGAAGCACGTATCGGTGTGGGACCAACCACATTCGGTGCGGCAATGAGTAAATCCGTGCATCCTAATGCTCACCTGGTGGGCCGAATCGATTCAAAATTTGAAGGTGATTACGACTCTGCGGTCGGTTTTGGTTTCCACGCTCCCGTCAATAACTGGGCTGATTTTACCGGTGAAATGCTGTTCCGCGGCGTATCAGAACGCTCCAAAAGCAGCCACACTGGTTTGGAAATGAACCTGGGTGTGCGCCAATGGTTAGGTCCTCAGTTGGAAGTTGGTGGTAAAGTAGGTTATGTATCCATCAAGGAAGAAAAAGACTGGCTGGGTAACGTTTACGCGCGCTTCCACTCAACTGAACTATTCTCAATCGCTGGTGAATTCCGTATTAATGATTTTTACGGTGACCAGGTGATGATGACCACTCGCTTCAAGTTTTAAGCGACCGATAACAAGAAAGCCAAGTGTCGTCACTTGGCTTTTTTAATTTGATTTTGTATCGAGATTAATCGCGTATATCGTTAGCGACACTGCTCCAGCAGTTGGCGCTTCTTCGGTTCCTGAATCAATTCCCAGTGAATCCCTTCGATCGCTCCGGCAAATTTCCACAGCACTTTCAAATCAATATCAGTGCCGTAAGTCTGGCGTACCCGACGGTAGACCGCGGGGGCTCCTAAGCGTTTGAACGTGTCCACATCGGCAATCCCTGCTTTTTTCACCATACGCTCCAGGGTTAGTTGCATGTTAGGCAGGTCGCGCAGACGCAAACGGGTTACAGATTTTTTATGATTGCGCTGATGCACAGAAAAGTGGATAGACTGTTTAACCAGATTAATCAGGCGAGGATCGCGGTTGAGAAAGAGAGTGGTCACATCGTAGTAGTTCACTGTTGCGGTCGATTGCTTTTTCACGTGACGATATTTTTCACATCCCAACTTACCGTATGAATGATCTAGCTCACCACCGCCACGCCAAAAAACCTTGTCACCACTTATCAGGGCAAACATGGCTTCATCTTTAAATAAACCGGTACCGCCAAACATTGAACGAGACTGAAACGCGTCAATCTTATCCACGAAGGTTTTGAACTTTTGTTCTGTCATATCCATTGATCCTCTAATCAGCCCCGATTATTGGTGATCACCAGATAGCAGCAGAAACAGCGATATAAAAAACAAATGATGTGGCCGACGTAATAGTTATGATTGAGCTGTCGTACCTTTGATTTATGTCTCTAATGATAGTTATCGATTCAAAATAAGTCTGGTCACAGATCACATCGTTGTAAATGAAACTGATAACACGTGCGTCACATATCGCATTAGTCATGAATATAGATAACAATTTTGATAACCAATTCGTGGTTATTTTATCTAATAAATAAACACTTTTGTCCGATGCCCGATTTCCAATTCAACGTTGTTGCCTATTTCGCATTAGAGCAGTTACACTCGGATGAGAAAACTTATAAGAACCTATCAATCTATGAATCATCTATCTTTTTACTGGTTGCCGGATAATCGCGAACTACTTTTAAAGGGGATTGAGACAGAATTTTTTCAGTTGGTTGAGAAATCAGTATCGACAGGCAAAATCAGTCTACCCCCTATTTCTGAGGTGGTGCTCAGAATTCAGAAACTCTCAACAATGGAGTCAACCTCTATTGTTGATATTGCCGATAGCTTACTCGAAGACCCAGGCTTAGCCGCTATTGTGGTAAGAGTGGCAAACTCGGTGATTTTTAATCGTCGTAACATTACCTGCACCGATCTGATCACGGCAGTTTCCCGCCTTGGCATTTTGAGGGTAAGGGATATCGTCACCGCTCAGGCAGTAGAACAACTGAAATACTCGGTCAACATGGGTCACGAATGTAACCATGTATTAAAGCAAAGTGCGATCAACTCCCGCGAACTTGCCGCCACTATGGTGATGGTAGTACGCGCTTTCAAAGATAATGATCCGCAATATCAGTATCTGGAAACAGACAAGGCGATGCTGATAGGGTTTCTGGCCGACATCGGGCTGTTCTGTATCGTTAGTGAATATCATCACTATCTGAAACAGGGCAACTACCTCGATATCACCATCGCGCTGCAGCTTTTTGAGCGGTTGTGTGCCAATACCAGCCAGCTAGTACTCGAGAGTTGGGGGTTTGATCAGGATTTCGTCGAAGTGGCGACCAACCGTTCACTCACTGAGCCTGAAAATGAAGTCACTTATCTCGATGTGGCCCGTATCGCTCACCATCTGCTAATGTTCCGTCGCCATGACAGCGAGATAGACGAACATTTTGTTGAACTGAATTTAGCGGGCGCAGATGTACTGTACAAGTTGACTAATTTAAGTGATAGTGACTTCCAAATTCAATTGGACGAAGTTATAACTGCCAGCGGACTGTAAAGCGGCATTCGTCACCAGCCCAATAAGGTAGGTCATGTTTTCAGGGATGATTTTTATCTTTGCCCCACTGGTCGTGGGGTATCTAATATCTATTGCCAATCAATCCTGGTTGGATCGCATTAACCGAACCACCTCCCAGCTTATTTACGTCATTCTCTGCCTGATGGGACTGAGTCTGGCAGCGCTGGACAATTTAGGTGAAAACCTGCAGACAATCATCAAATATGTTGCGGTATTTTTCACCTGTCTGGGCGGTTGTAACCTGGCGGTGTTGCCGCTGGTCGACAAATGGTTACCGGTGAAGACCGATGACAAACAACACGCATTTCCCCTCTCAGCGATGGCGATGGAATCGCTGCGGCTGATCCTGGTCGTAGGCGCAGGCTTGCTCGCCGGGCTGCTGCTTCCAATGCCACTTGGCTGGGTCGACAGTGCCAGTGAGTGGATACTGTTCGTGTTGCTGTTCTTTATCGGAATCCAGCTTCGCAACAGCGGTCTCACCCTGCGTCAGATACTGGTTAACAAGCACGGTATGGTCATAGCCCTAGTGATTATTGCCAGCTCTATGCTGGGCGGCCTGCTGGCGGCCTGGATACTCGATATCGCCCC
>NZ_JBNKVP010000032.1:0-37072 GCF_050299255.1 Vibrio sp. | reverse complement strand
CTTCAAAGCGGCACATTCCACCTTTGCTTCAGAGGAATTGCCGATGGAAAACCAACGCGCAGAGCTGATGGTTCGCCTGGATGCAGACCAACAGGCGCAGCTGGTTTATCTGGTTAATTTCTTTGTCCCGGCTGAAACACCTGAGCGTCCATATTTCTTTATAGACGCTAACAGCGGCGAGATTATCAAGCAGTGGAATGGGCTTACACACATAGAAGTCGCGGGCAGCGGGCCGGGAGGAAACGAAAAAACCGGGATGTATCAGTATGGTTCTGACTTCCCAGGGTTTATCGTCGATAAATCCGGCTCCACTTGTACCATGTTAAATTCTGCGGTTAAGACCGTTGACTTGAAAAACAGAAAGTCGGGTAACACCGCTTATAGCTACGGCTGTGATAGTGATGGCAACTATAACGACTACAAAGCAGTAAATGGAGCATATTCGCCACTCAATGACGCCCATTATTTTGGCAAAGTGGTTTTCGATATGTACAAAGGTTGGCTGAATACATCACCACTGACCTTTCAGTTGACCATGCGCGTTCATTACGGCACGAACTATGAAAACGCATTCTGGGATGGTAAAGCCATGACATTTGGTGATGGCGAGTCCAGGTTCTACCCGCTGGTCGACATCAACGTAAGTGCTCATGAAGTCAGCCACGGCTTTACCGAACAAAACTCCGGTCTGGTTTATGAAGGTATGTCGGGTGGTATTAACGAGGCATACTCAGATATTGCCGGTGAAGCGGCGGAATACTTCATGCGAGGTGAAGTCGACTGGGTAGTAGGCCGTGACATCTTTAAATCATCCGGTGGCTTACGCTATTTCGACACTCCGTCACGTGATGGCAACTCGATTGACGACGCGTCACAATATTATGAAGGCATTAACGTTCACCACTCTAGCGGCGTGTATAACCGGGCGTTTTACTTGTTGGCCAATAAACAGGGATGGGATGTCCGCAAAGGCTTTGAGATCTTCGCTGTCGCAAACCAGTTGTACTGGACGCCTAACGCCACCTTTGATGAAGGCGCATGCGGTGTGGTCAAAGCTGCCCACGATTTAGGCTATAACACCCAGGATGTGGAAGATGCGTTTATGACTGTTGGCGTCAATGCCTCTTGTTCTGTAGAGCCTTCCAACGAGTTGGTGAAAGGCCAGCCAGTATCTGATTTGTCAGGTGATGCAGATTCTGAAGCTTTCTTTACTTTCAAAGTAGATACTGCTTCTACTGTCGTGGTGTCGATTAGCTCTGGCACAGGAGATGCCGATCTTTACGTGAAAGCGGATAGCAAACCTACCGCCAGTTCATGGGATTGCCGACCATATCTGAATGGTAACAACGAACAATGTTCTATCTCGGCATTGCCTGGCACCACCTATCACGTCATGCTTAAAGGCTACCACGCCTACTCAGGTGTAACCCTTGCTCTGGATTAGTTTGGGTAAAGTAAATTAATTATCCTTGTTGCTAATCGCGATCAAATCCACCTGCCAAGCAGGTGGATTTTCTTATCAGTCCACTAAAGCATACTCGGTAGCCAGAGTGACAACGGCGGTATCAGCAGCAGTAACAACAGGCGCACTATGTCTGCGCACCAGTAGGGGGTGACGCCCTTAAAAATGGTGCTGGTTTTAATGTCTTTCACCACGCTACTCAGAACAAAGATATTCAGCCCAACCGGCGGGGTGATCAGGCTTATCTCCGTTACGACCACTACCACAATGCCGAACCAGACCAAATCGAAGCCCAGGCTGGCGACCAGCGGGTAAAACACCGGTACAGTGAGCAGCAGCATAGACAGGCTTTCGAACACTGTGCCAAGCAGGATGTAGATTCCCATGATGACCAGAATCACATACACAGGCTCAGTGCCTCACGACTCCATCCAGCTGACCAATTCAATGGGTAAACCCGTTCGGTTAACGAAGTTGGAATAGATCAGCGCACCGATAATAACCCCAAACAGCATGGTGGACGTTCTGGCGGTTTCAACCAGAATATCTTTCAATACCGCCAGGGTCAGCGAACGGCGGAATAGGGCGATAGCAAAAGCACCACCGGCGCCGATGCCAGCCGCTTCCGTTGGAGTAAATACGCCAAGGTAGATGCCACCCATCACCAGCGCAAACAGACCGAGAATGGCGGAAACGGATCTAAGTGCAGCCCGCTTTTCTTCCCTGGACATTTTCTCGCCTTTTGGCCCGGCATCCGGGTTGCGCCAGACCACGTATTTAGTGGCCAAAAGGTACATAAAGATGCCCAGCAGGCCCGGAATAAAACCGGCGGCAAATAAGTCTCGAATACTCTGCTCTGTCAGTACGCCATAGATAATCAGAATCACGCTCGGCGGGATCAAAATCCCGAGCGTACCGCCAGCCGCAATCGACGCGGCCGCCAATCCATCCGAGTAACCATATTTGCGCATTGAGGGCATGGCCACCTTGGCCATCGTTGCCGAAGTGGCCAGGCTGGAGCCGGAAATGGCAGAAAATCCGCCACAGGCGGCGACGGTCGCCATGGCTAACCCGCCGCGGTAGTGGCCCAAAAAGGCGTAACAAGCGCGATACAGCTCTTGCGACATGCCCGCGCGGGTGATCAGATTCCCCATCAGGATAAACATCGGGATCACGGACAAACCGTAGTCCTGCGCCGTATCGATCAACCGTTTGGCACTTACAGTCAGTGCGCCATTAAAGTTCCAGTCGCCAAGCGCGGCGTAGCCAATGAATCCCACCACACCCATTGCAAAAGCAATCGGCATCCGCAGCAGGATTAATATCATCAGTGCCGCGAAACCAATTAAGGCAATAGTCATATCAATCCCTCTGATTCAAATACTCTTTATTAAACAACCGCGTAACGACCAAGACGATAGAAGTCACGGCAGTGAGCCAACAGGAAATCGCCAGGAAGTAGACAAAATAGTGGGTTGGAATTTCCAGGTATTCTGTCGTTTCCCCGTACATCAGCGCGCGCGAGCCCAACTCCCAGACTTTAAAGCCGATCACGCTGAGGCTGACGGCAACCACGACGTCGAAACCCATGTTGCGTATGTTTTTAATCTTGGTGGGGATAATGCTGTCGGTCAGGTCAACACTAATGTGTTCTTTACGCCAGGTAACCAGAGGCATGGTTGAAAACACCAGCGCCCCGAGCAGGATCTCCGTCAGCTCAACGCTTCCGGTCACCGGCATCTCAAACAGATAGCGCCCGACCACATCCACGCAGGTGAGCAACATCATCGAGAACAGAATGATGCAGGCGCAGAGTTTGAGGAATTTATCCAAAAGTTGGGCCGAAGACTCCCAACTTTTTGTCATCCAAATCAATGAACTTTTCATCTGCGGACCTTACAGTTCCATCGGTTGGTAGTCGCTGACAATTTGTCTGAACTCGGTGAGTGCTGCCTGTGCATCCACTTTGCGCGATTTCACTGACTTGATCCATTCGTCGTCCAGCCCTTTGGTCAGGTTATCAAAGTATTGGATCTCTTCAGCCGGTAGATCGACCACTTTACTGCCAGAGGCAATGATATCGGCTTCGCCAATTTCGTCTGCTTTAGACCAGTAACGGCCCGCCAGGGCAGACAGTTTTTCACCAGAGACACTGCGGATGGCCTGGCGATCTTGCTCAGACAGCTTCTCCATAAACTGAGGGCTGATGAAGATGCCGAATGAACCCAGGTACAAACCGGTTGGCAGTTTATAGCTGTATGGCGCAACGTCTTTAAAGCGGGCTGCTTTCATCATATCCATCTGCATAAACAGACCATCTGCGACGCCCTGGGACAGCATCTCGTAGGCTTTGGTTGCCGGGGCACTGACACCCGAGACGCCCAGAAGCTTGCCGATTTCAGTGGAAATACCGCCGCCGACCCGCATCTTTTTGCCTTCGAGATCTTTTAAAGAATTGATTGGCTCTCGCATATGCACCTGGCCCGGGCCGTGCACGAATACACCTGCCAGCTCGACACCGTTATATTCAAATGAGTTTTTGAAGTACTTCTCGTTTACCCGCCAGTGAGCGACAGAAGCGGCTTCGCCGGTGGCTTTGTTTCCGGGCAGCTCGGCGATCTGTGGCAGGCGAAAGCGGCCAGGCAGATAACCGTGAAACGTCCAGGCTGCGTCAACAGCGCCATCTTCAACCAGTTCCACCAGGCTTTTGGGGTGGGCCAAATCGTACTCCAGTTTAATGGTGACTCGACCTTCAGTCGCTTCTTCGATCCATTTGCCCCATGTCGGTAACACGTCAGCATTCATGGTTTGCATTGGGCTCAGCCAGGTAGCGATCTTCAGTTCTTGTGTTTCTGCTTGAACACTTTGGCTGACCAGAAGAGTGGAAGCGAGCAATCCTGCCAGGCTTTTAGCTACGGTTGATTTAAACATAACAGATTCCTTTGTAAGTCCCATTCAAGTTAATTTATCCCCTCGCAAATGACACATTAAAATGTCACTTGATATTTAAAACGTATCATTTAAAAATATGATTGTGTATCATGAATGTTAATGAATTGTGATTTTGTGAATCAGGTTATGTTTTCTGCTTATCGCGTAACCTGCGTTTCATTACCCACATTTTTTATTCATTGGACAGTGTCGAACATGGCCTGTCATCAATGGGCAACTCTCGGTAGCAGATTGCTACTGCACTATGGATTAACGAGGTATAGAGATGGAACAACTAACCAGCTATTTAGCCGGAGAATGGGTTTTTGGCTCAGGGAAACCGCGTCAGGTATGCAGCGCAATCAACGGCGAGCCGTTATACCAGGTCAATGCCGACGGCGTGGATACCGGTAAGGTCCTTGAATATGGCCGCGCACGAGGCACTAAAGCTTTGGCACAAATGACCTTTCTTGAAAGAGCCAATATGATCAAGGAACTGGCTAAGTACCTGCTTGCTCGTAAGGAAGAGTTTTACGCACTGTCGCATCACACCGGGGCGACCCGAGTAGACTCCTGGATTGATATTGAAGGGGGTATCAGTACCTTATTCAATTACTCCGGTATGGCAAACCGCGAGTTGCCAAACGACACCATCTGGCCGGAAGATGAACTGATCCCACTCTCCAAAGAAGGTGGGTTCGCGGCCAGGCATTTTCTCACCAGCAAAACCGGGGTCGCGTTGCATATCAATGCCTATAATTTCCCCTGCTGGGGGATGTTAGAAAAACTGGCGCCTACCTGGCTGGCTGGCGTGGCGGCTATTGTTAAGCCCGCAACAGAAACCGCTTATCTCACGCAGGCGATGGTTAAAGCCATGGTAGAAAGCGGGCTGCTGCCTGATGGCGCTATCCAGGTTGTTTGCGGTTCGGTCGGCGACATGTTTGAGCATCTGGATTACCAGGATGTCGTGACATTCACCGGTTCAGCGCAAACCGGTCAGATGCTGCGTTCCCATCCCAATGTTATCCAAAAATCTATCCCATTCACCATGGAAGCAGACTCACTCAACTGCGCTATCTTAGGCCCAGATGTTACCCCCGAGATGGCCGAGTTTAAGCTGTTTGTCCGCGAAGTCATGCGCGAAATGACCATTAAAGCAGGCCAGAAATGTACCGCGATTCGACGGGCAATCGTGCCGCAACATTTAATCGACGCCGTCTCCCAAGAGCTGGTCGCCAAGCTTGAGAAAGTGACCGTCGGTGACCCTTCAATCGAAGGCGTGAAAATGGGTGCTCTGGTTAGCAAAAGCCAACTCGATGACGTAACCGAAAAAGTCACCACGCTGTCCAATTGCTGCGAGGTGCTCACCGGCGGCAATGCGGCAGAGCTTAAGGTACAAGGTTCATCGCAAGGGGCTTTTTATCCGCCGACTCTGCTGCGTTGTGATCAGCCACACGACGCGGAAGAAATTCATGCGGTTGAAGCGTTTGGCCCGGTCTGTGTGTTGATGCCATATAAAGATTTAGCCGATGCCACCGCTCTGGCCAGAAAAGGTCAAGGCAGCCTGGCGGGGAGTATTGTGACTGCCTCTGGTGAGGTGGCGGCGCAGCTGGCGCTGGACATTGGTTCGTCACATGGCCGATTACATATCCTAAATGAAGAGTCGTCCAAAGAGTCGACCGGGCATGGCTCGCCACTGCCGATGTTGGTGCATGGTGGACCAGGGCGCGCCGGTGGCGGCGAAGAAATGGGCGGTCTGCGAGGCGTGAAGCACTATATGCAACGTACGGCGATCCAAGGCTCGCCGACCATGCTGGCCAAGGTTGGCCGGGAATGGGTACGTGGAGCGCAAACCCTCAGCGACCCAATCCATCCGTTCAAAAAGCATTTCGAAGATATTGAACTCGGCGAAACCCTCAAGACGGCCAGGCGGACGATTACTGAGGCGGATATCGTCAACTTTGCCTGCCTGAGTGGCGACCATTTTTACGCCCATATGGATGAGATTGCGGCCAAAGAGTCGATGTTCGGTGAACGGGTCGCCCATGGCTATTTCGTTATCTCGGCGGCGGCGGGGCTGTTTGTGGAAGCGGCACCAGGGCCTGTACTGGCCAACTATGGCATGGAAGGACTGCGGTTTATCGAGCCGGTGAAAATTGGTGACACCATTCAGGTCCACCTGACCTGTAAGAAGAAGATCAAGAAACGCCAGCGTTCTGCCGAGGAGCAAGCCCAAGGCGTGGTCGCCTGGGATGTGGAAGTGCAAAACCAGGATGGTAAGCCCGTGGCGCTGTATACCATTCTGACCCTGGTAGCCAGACAGCATGGAGATTTCTGATCGGCCAGGTTTAAGAGCCGAAAACAATTTGATTAACAACTCCAAGCAACAGGGCCAATCGGCCCTGTTTTTTTATCAATGACTTACGTATTTATAATGTGAATAAATTGAGAAAATGTAAAAATTGTGTTGCTTAATGGTTTTTACATGATACATTAAATTTAACTTACATTATAAAAGTGTATCAAATAAGGAGAAACGATGTCTGCGGAGCAAACGTCATTCGAACGTAAGATCGAACAAGAGATCGCTATCGAACCTAAAGATTGGATGCCTGATGGCTACCGAAAAACCCTGGTGCGCCAGATCGGCCAGCACGCCCATTCCGAGGTGGTTGGCATGTTGCCGGAAGCGAACTGGTTAACCCGCGCGCCTTCGCTGCGCCGCAAAGCGGTACTGCTGGCCAAAATCCAGGATGAAGCGGGTCACGGCATGTATCTGTACAGCGCGGCAGAAACCTTGGGGGGTGAGCGTCAGGACCTGTACGAAAAAATGCTGTCCGGCGAGATGAAATATTCATCCATTTTTAACTACCCAACACTCAACTGGGCAGATGTCGGTGTGGTGGGTTGGTTGGTCGACGGCGCTGCCATCGTAAACCAGGTGGCCTTGTGCCGTACCTCTTACGGACCATATGCGCGCGCCATGGTGAGAATCTGTAAGGAAGAGAGCTTTCATCAGCGCCAGGGCTACGAAGCGTGCCGCGCACTGGCAGACGGCAGTGATGACCAGAAAGCGATGCTGCAGGATTCGATCAATCGCTGGTGGTGGCCGGCATTGATGATGTTTGGTCCGAACGATAACGATTCGCCGAACTCAGCCAAGAGCATGGGCTGGAAAATTAAGCGCGTCAGTAACGACGATCTGCGCCAGAAGTTTGTTGATAACACGGTTCACCAGGTGCATGCCCTGGGGATGACGATTCCGGATCCGGACCTGAAATGGAACGAAGAGACAGGCCATTTTGAGTTCGGCACCATCAACTGGCAGGAATTTTATCAGGTCATTAACGGCCACGGCATTTGCAACCATGAGCGGTTGAAAGCCAAGCGAGAAGCGTGGCAAGCCGGTGAGTGGGTACGCGAAGCTGCACTAGCACACTCGCAAAAACAGGTCGACAGCGCCGCTTAAGCGCACTGAAGTGAAATAGATTAAGGAGAATCAAGATGAGTTCATTTAACTGGCCGCTTTACGAAGTCTTTGTACGAAGCAAACAAGGCTTAGACCACAAGCATGTGGGCAGCGTGCGCGCGGCCGACGGTCAAATGGCGCTTGAAGCAGCGCGCGACTTATACACCCGACGCAACGAAGGTTGTTCAATCTGGGTGGTGCAATCAAATCAAATCACCGCTTCACAGCCAAGTGATTCCGGCCCGTTATTCGACCCGGCTGAAGATAAAGTGTATCGCCACGCCAGTCACTACAGCATTCCTTCTGATATCAAGCACATGTAGGAGCAGGTCATGACTGAACAGCAACAAAAAGTAAGTTATCTGCTCCAGCTTGCCGACACTAACCTGGTGCTCAGCCACCGACTATCCGAATGGTGTGGTATTGCGCCGGAGCTGGAAATAGACATGGCGCTGGCCAATATCGGCCTGGATTTACTGGGCGAGGCCCGCAACCTCTACCAGTACGCGGCAGAGCTGGAAGGCAATCAGAAAACAGAAGATGACTACGCCTATCTCAGAGAAGAACGTGAATACAAAAACCTGCTGCTGGTGGAACGGCCGAATGAAGGTTTTGATATCTCCATCGTGCGTCAGTTTCTGTACGACAATTTTCATTCGCTACTGCTGCAGCAACTGGCCAACAGCCAGGATGAGCAGTTGGCCGCCATCGCCAAAAAATCACTCAAAGAAGTGACGTATCACCTGAGATACAGCGCCGGTTGGATAGAACGTTTAGGTGATGGTACCGAGCTGAGTCATAGCAAAATTCAGGCTGCACTGAACGAGCTGTGGCGATACACCGATGAAATGTTTCAGCCCAGTGAAGAAGAAACGCTGCTGGCTGAGCAAGGCATCATCGTTGATGTGTCACAACTAAAACAGCAGTGGCTAACCAATGTTGAAGCGGTACTGCAAAAAGCAACGCTTTCACTACCCGAGTCGGAGTACTTCCTGTCCGGCGGCAAATCCGGCAAACACAGTGAACATCTGGGTTTTATCCTGGCGGAACTGCAGTACATGCAACGGACATATCCAAACCAACAGTGGTAGGGCTTTCGTATGACTAAGCAAACCTTCGAGACGCTCTCAGACCCGGAAACACACCGCGTTTGGCAACTGGTCAGCTCGATCCCTGACCCGGAGATCCCGGTGATTTCAATCGGTGAGCTGGGCATGGTTCGCGGCGTTGCCAAAGTGGGGCAGGCCTGGGTGGTGAAGTTTACCCCGACTTATTCCGGCTGTCCGGCTACTGAAATGTTGATGAGTGACATTCGACACACGCTGGAGCGCGAAGGATACGAAAAGGTTGAAGTTGAAGTCCAGCTTTCCCCGGCCTGGACCACCGACTGGATTGAAGAATCAAGCAAACAGAAGTTACGGCAATACGGTATTGCACCGCCAGACAGAAAGGCGTGTATGCAGAGCGCGATTAACGCCCAGCCTGAATGCCCTCATTGTGGCAGCGCAGAGACAAAAATGGTGAGCGAATTTGGTTCCACCGCCTGCAAAGCGCACTTCCAGTGTAAAAGCTGCCTGGAACCGTTTGATTACTTCAAGTGCATATAAATTAAGGGATTATTATGACGGATTTTTACACATTAAAAGTCGGCCGCGTCGAAAAGGAGACGGACGATTCGGTGGTGCTGCAATTTGAAGTACCCGGTGAGCTGGAAAGTCAATTTAGTTTCCACCCCGGTCAGCATCTGACCATCAAATCAACCATTAATAACGAAGAACTCAGACGCTGCTATTCGATCTGTTCTGCGCCCGACGAACACAAACTGCAAATTGGCATTAAAGCGATTCCGGAAGGGCGATTTTCTCACTACGCGGTGAATCAGCTAAAGCCGGGTGACGAGCTGGAAATCATGACGCCGCAGGGCCACTTTGGCTTTACGCCCAGTGCCGAGCGACAAAATAACTACCTTGGTATTGCGGTCGGCTCAGGTATCACGCCGATTCTGTCTATGCTGAAAGCGGCACTGGAGCAGGAACCAAACAGCACATTCACTCTGCTGTATGGCAACCGCAACGCCAATAGCATGATGTTCAAGAGCCAGTTGTTAGGGCTAAAAAACCGTTATCCGGACCGGCTGCATGTCAGCTATTTCTTTTCGCGCGAAAGCAACGAAGTGGCATTGTGGAACGGTCGCCTGGACGGCGCAAAACTGAAAGAGCTGGGTCAGGAGCTGTTTAACTGGAGCGACTTTGACGCCTGTTATGTGTGTGGGCCGGAAGAGATTCTGGAGTCTTGTTACACCGCGCTCGTTGAAGGTGGCTTAGCTGAAGAAAACTATCACGTAGAGCGGTTTAACACGGCAACCAAGACCAGAGAGAAGCCGGCGAACCAGTCTGAAAGCACACAAGTCACCCTGAAACGAGATGGCCGAATTATGCAGATCGATATGACCTCGCAGGACGACAGCCTGCTGGATGCGGCGCTGCGTCAAGGCGTGGATCTGCCATACGCCTGTAAAGGCGGCGTTTGCGCGACCTGTATCTGTAAAGTGAAATCCGGTCAGGTGGAAATGGGCACCAACTACAGCCTGGAAGCCGATCAAGTTGAGAACGGCTATGTGTTGAGCTGTCAGGCGGTGCCAACTACCAGTGAAATTGAAATCGACTTTGATGTATAGAGGGCGCCATGTCATTTCAAACCGATTATCAGGATCTACGCTGCGACATCTCAGAGCAGGGCGTATTGACGCTGACACTGAATCGACCGCAAAAACGCAACGCACTAAGTAACCAAGTGCTCAGCCAGATTGCTGACGTGCTGCAACAGGCATCGGCAGACAACTCGGTAAAAGCGGCGGTCATTTACGGCGGAGAAACCATGTTTGCTGCCGGCGCGGATCTGCAGGAGCTGGCGGGTCAGGGTGCAGTCGAGACCTGGTTAAACCCCAGACCCAAGCTGTGGCAACGCATCGACCAGTTTGACAAACCGCTGATAGCGGCGGTGAACGGTTACGCATTGGGCGCCGGCCTGGAGCTGGTGTTAATTTGTGATGTGGTGGTAGCCGGAGAAGGCACACTGTTTGGATTGCCAGAAATCACCTTGGGCCTCATGCCGGGTGCCGGGGGCACGCAGCGGCTGGCTCGTACTGTGGGTAAGTCGCTGGCGAATCAAATGGTGTTAACCGGCCAGCCAATTTCTGCCCAAAAAGCACTGGCCGCCGGGCTGGTGAGCGAAGTCACTTTTACTGAAAACACCCTGCTTAAAGCAGAGCAGATCGCGGCCACCATCGCCCAGCGGGCACCACTGGCGGTGCGCGCAGCGAAAGCGTCATTGAAGTCGGTGGCTAACGGCACTCTGGAACAGGGGCTGGTGGCAGAACGGCAACTGTTTAGCCTGCTGGCCGCCACTCAGGACAGAGCTGAAGGGATTCAGGCGTTTCTGGAAAAAAGAACAGCGTCATTTGAAGGGAAGTAAATATGGAACAGTCAATTTTATTTCAGGTGGAAGCGAGCGTGGCGATAATTACCCTTAATCGCCCCAACCAGTTGAACAGTTTTAACCCAGATATGCATAAAGCGCTTAAGCAGGCATTAAAACAGGCAGAAAGCGATGAATCTGTCCGTGCGATCCTGTTAACTGGTGCCGGACGCGGCTTTTGTGCCGGGCAGGATCTCAATGATCGCAACGTGAATAGTGGCAGCGAAATGCCGGATCTGGGTGAGAGTATCGAGAAATACTACAACCCGCTGATCAAGCAGATTGCCAACATGCCTAAGCCAGTCATTGCGGCGGTAAACGGCGTGGCCGCCGGTGCCGGCGCTAATATTGCGTTGGCCTGCGATATCGTGTTTGCTGCCCGTTCGGCCAGTTTTATTCAGGCATTTTGTAAAATCGGCTTAGTGCCCGATTCCGGCGGTACTTGGGTATTACCGCGATTAATTGGCTCTGCCAGAGCCAAAGCGCTGATGCTTTTGGGTGACAAAATCCCGGCCAGCCAGGCCCAGGAGTGGGGCATGATTTGGCAGTGTGTTGACGATGATGCTCTGTATGCCGAAGCGATGTCCGTCGCGCAACAGTTGGCGACCCAGCCCACCAAAGGGCTTAGCCTGATCAAACATGCATTGAATCACTCCAGCAGTCATAGCCTGGAAGAGCAGTTGGATCTGGAAAAAGACCTGCAGCGTGTCGCCGGCAGAACCGACGACTACCGCGAGGGAATCCAGGCCTTTTTCGAAAAACGGGCACCGCAGTTCAAAGGGAAGTAACAATGGGAAATAGCATTAATACCGTTGCGGTGATTGGCGCAGGCACCATGGGAGCAGGTATAGCTCAAGTGGCGGCACAGTCGGGCTATCAGGTCATCCTGTTTGATTTGCAGTCGGGCAAAGCAGAGCAGGCCAAAGCCGATATTAAGCAGCGGTTGGATAAACGTGTCGCCAGCGGCAAGTGGACAACCAGTCAACGGGATGCGCTGCTGGATGCAATATCCAGCACTGATGCGCTGCATAGCGTGGCGGATGCCGATTTGGTGATTGAAGCCATCATTGAAGATTTGGCGGTTAAACAGAGTCTGTTCCGTGATTTAGAAGCGATCTGTCGCGATGACTGTCTGCTGGCGACCAATACGTCGTCTATCTCGGTGACCTCAATCGCCAGCAGTTTAACTAAACCAGAACGTTTTGTCGGACTGCACTTTTTTAATCCGGCACCTTTGATGAAACTGGTGGAAGTGGTGCGCGGCATTGCCACATCAGAAGCTGTGATAGAGCAGGCAAAAGCCTGGGCAGAATCTTGCGGTAAGCACGCGGTTGTCACTCGCTCTATTCCGGGCTTTATTGTCAACCGGGTTGCCAGGCCCTTTTATGCCGAAGGGCTGCGGGCGCTGGAAGAGGGCGTCGCCGAAGTCCAGGATATCGACCACATCATCACCCAAGCCGGGCAGTTCAACATGGGGCCGTTCGAACTGATGGACTTGATTGGCCATGATGTGAACTATGCCGTGACCAAAAGCGTGTATGACGCCTACTATCAGGACAAACGCTTTCAGCCATCGTTGACCCAGAAAGAGTTGGTGGAAGCAGGCTATTTGGGCCGCAAGAGCGGCCGGGGTTTCTACTGTTACGAAGAGCCGTACGCCAAACCGGCGGTCAATTTTGCCCCTGAGTGCAAGCTCGCCGATCAACTGAATGCGTCTCTCCATGGTGACTGGCGTATGGCACCGAGTTTTAAAGCGCTGACTCAGTTATCTACCACGGGAAATGATACGGGTGAAGCGTATCTCGATCTGGACGGGGTCTATGTTGCGCTCACTCCTGGAGTTACAGCGTCACAATTGTCAAGGCAGTTACAACGTCCGGTGGTGCTGGTTGACTACTGCCAGGATTACATGGCCAGTGACGTTATTGCGATTGCCCCCGCACTGCAAAACTCACAACAGCAGACCGACAGTGTCATTGCTTACTTCCAGTCGAAAGGCAAACAGGTGCTGTTGCTGGAAGACTACCCGGGGCTCATTCTCTGGCGCAGCTGGGTGATGCTGGTCAACGAAGCGCTGGATCTGGTCAATCAGAATGGCGCTTCACTGGCGGACGTCGACATAGCGATGAAAAGCGGCGTCAACTATCCGCTAGGTCCGATAGAACAGGGTAAACGGCTTGGCTGGCAGCGGGTACTGGATACCTTGACTAATTTACACGCTTTTTACTGTGAAGAGCGTTACCGGCCTTCGCCATTGCTGCGTAGATTCGCCATTCAAGCTAACCGAGGTGACGCATGACAATCACTAGCTCCACACCACTGTCTGAAAAAGAACGTGAATTCAGTATTGCTGAGCAAGCTGCCACCGCGATGTTGGAAAACGACCACTGCACTCACTCCATGGGTATGGAAGTGTTTGATGTGGCCAAAGGCGAGGCGAAAGTGTCGATGCAGGTAACGCAGATGATGTTAAACGGCCACGCCACCTGTCATGGCGGCATGTTGTTCACCTTGGCCGACAGCGCGTTTGCGGTTGCCTGCAACAGCGAAAATCTGGCAGCGGTCGCGTCTGGCTGCAGCATCGAATATATCCGCCCGGCGTTTGAGAACGATGTCCTAATGGCGGTCGCCAAGGTGAAATCACAAGGAAAAGTAACCGGGACTTACGATATCGAAATCGTCAATCAGGATCAGAAATTGGTCGCGCTGTTTCGGGGGAAATCGCACCGAACTGGCACAAAACTAGTAGAGGAGATCAGTTAAGTGACTAATGCATATATTTGTGACGGGGTCAGAACCCCCATCGGACGGTTTGCTGGTGCTCTGTCAGCCGTTCGGGCCGATGACCTGGGTGCCATCCCGCTCAAAGCCTTGATGGAACGTCATCCTGACCTGGACTGGTCGGCGGTTGATGACGTGATCCTGGGTTGTGCCAACCAGGCGGGTGAAGACAACCGAGACGTCGCGCGGATGTCATTACTGTTGGCGGGCATGCCGCTGGAGGTGTCGGGCACCACCATCAACCGGTTGTGTGGCTCTGGTATGGATGCCATCAGCCACGCCGCGCGCACCATTAAAGCAGGTGAAGCGCAACTGATGGTTGCCGGTGGGGTGGAATCTATGTCCCGTGCCCCGTATGTGGTCAATAAACCCAACATCGCGTTTGATCGCAATGGCCAGATGTTTGATACCACCATCGGCTGGCGCTTTATCAACCAGCAGCTGCACGGTGAGTTTGGAACCGACTCGATGCCAGAAACGGCGGAAAACGTCGCCAATCGCTTTCAGATCAGCCGGGCCGATCAGGATGCTTTTGCGCTGCGAAGCCAGCAGAAAACCGAGGCGGCAAGAGAAAAGGGCATACTGGCGCAGGAGATTGTACCGGTGTCGATTCCTCAGCGAAAAGGTGCGCCGGTGCTGGTGACAGAAGATGAACATCCTCGTCCCAATACGACTTTAGCGCAACTGTCGGCATTGAATACGCCATTTGCGGAAAACGGCTCTGTCACTGCGGGTAACTCTTCTGGTGTTAATGACGGCGCCGCTGCAGTGTTGGTGGCCAGTGAGCAGTCGATTGAGCGCTATGGATTAACGCCGAAGGCAAAAATCCTGGCCACCGCTACGGTTGGCGTTGAACCGGCGATCATGGGCATCGGCCCGGCGCCAGCGGCGAAAAAAGTACTGGAAATGACCGGATTATCCATTAATGATATGGATGTCATTGAACTCAACGAAGCATTTGCATCACAGGCTCTGGCTGTGTTGCGTGAACTAGGCGTCGCAGATGATGCGGAGCATGTAAACCCAAATGGAGGGGCGATTGCATTGGGGCATCCACTGGGAATGAGTGGGGCCAGAATCGTGATGGCTGCATGTAATGAGCTGAAACGAAGAAAAGGAAAATATGCTTTGTGCTGTATGTGTGTCGGCGTAGGGCAAGGAATAGCAATGATAATAGAGAACGTCTGATATTAAACAAAAAAAACAACAGACGCTGCGGTCAGTCGCAAACGAAACAAAAGGATTTTCGAGGAGAAAGACACATGATTAAGTACTCAAATACGCTTGAGGCTATTGAAACTGCTTCTGTAGAAGAACTGAGAGAACTTCAGTTCCGACGCATGAAGTGGACGCTTGAACATGCTTACAAGAATTCGCCAATGTACACCAAGAAGTTTGATGAAGCAGGAGTGCATCCGTCAGATTTCAAATGTCTGGAAGACATTAACAAGTTCCCTTACACCACCAAACAGGATCTACGTGAGCACTACCCCTACGGCACTTTTGCCGTGCCGATGGAAGATGTCGCCCGCGTGCACGCCTCTTCCGGTACCACAGGTAAGCCAACGGTCGTGGGCTACACCCAGAACGATATCGATACCTGGGCAACCGTAGTGGCTCGTTCTATCCGTGCCGCGGGTGGCAGTGCCAAAGATATCATTCACATTGCCTACGGCTACGGCCTGTTTACCGGCGGCTTAGGTGCGCATTATGGTGCCGAGAAGCTGGGTGCCACCGTGGTTCCAATGTCTGGCGGCCAAACCGAGAAACAGGTTCAGCTGATAGAAGACTTCAAACCTTCCATCATTATGGTAACCCCTTCCTACTGCCTGAACCTGCTGGATAAACTGGAAGCGCATTACGGTGGTGATGCGTCTGGCTGTTCGCTGAAAATCGGCATTTTTGGCGCCGAGCCCTGGTCACATGAGATGCGCAAGGAGATTGAACAGCGGCTGGGTATCAAAGCGCTGGATATCTATGGCCTGTCAGAAGTGATGGGTCCGGGTGTGGCGATGGAGTGTGCCGAAACCCAAGACGGTCCAACTATCTGGGAAGACCATTTCTACCCGGAAATCATTGACCCGGTTAGCGGTGAGGTCATGCCCGACGGGGAACACGGCGAACTGGTGTTCACCTCGCTGACCAAAGAAGCGATGCCGGTGATTCGTTACCGCACCCGCGATCTTACCCGGTTGTTGCCTGGCACTGCACGTACTATGCGCCGTATGGATAAGATCACCGGTCGAAGCGACGACATGTTGATTATCCGTGGCGTCAATGTGTTCCCATCGCAGATCGAAGAGCAGATCCTGCAAATCGAACAACTGAGCCCCCACTATCAGCTGGAAGTGGTTCGTAAAGGGAATCTCGATCACTTAGTGGTGCTGCTGGAAGCCAAAGATAACGTCTATCTGGATCAAAGTGAAGCCATAACCAAGCGTCTGCAGCATCAGATTAAATCGATGATTGGGATCTCGACCGCCATCGAACTGCTGCCGGTGAATGGTATTCCGCGCTCGGAAGGCAAAGCGGTTCGCGTAAGGGATCTCCGCCCGCAAATCTAGCTGTGAGGTATGCCACTCTTGCGGTCGGCAATAAGTGATACGCGAGAGTGGTATAACTGTGTCAATTGTGAATAATAAGGATATGTGTTGGATAACAGAGCGGTTTTTAACAATTAAAAGCCGGACATGGAGCTATTTTGAACCAAGAATTAGATTCTTTTTTTAAAGATATCGAGGGGCATCAGTCAATCAGTGGTACATCGCTAATCATCTCTTATTTCGGAGACTATCTGTGGACCTGTGGTGGTGGTATTTGGCTGGGTTGCCTGATTCAAGCGATGGAAACCCTTGGTTTGAACCAGCGGGTAGTGCGCTCTTCAGTGTTTCGTTTGCACAAAGATGAATGGCTGACCATCAATAAAGTCGGCCGGAAGAGTTACTACTATCTGGAGCCGGCCAGATACAACGAAATGCTCAATGCCAACAGGAAAATCTACCATTCCGATGCTCCGGCATGGAATAAACGCTGGAATATTATCCATACCTCTTTAGGCCCAACACACAGTAGCAAAGATAAAGTCAGATACTTACAACATAAAGGCTTTGGTCAGTTCGACAAAGACTTTTTCGTTCAGCCAGACCTGCAACAGCTCACCGCAGAGTTAAAGCAGGAGATCATGCAGAAGATCCCGAGCGCCAAGATTTTTCAGCAGGCGGAGCTGTATAGTGACAACTCGGATCTGGTACGCAATATGGTCAGCCAGTCCTGGGATATTGAACGCATCGAAGCGGAGTACAAGCAGTTTGCTGCACTGTTTTTACCGGCCTGGCAGATACTGGCAGCCATGGATGCAGACGAAATTAGCGCCGAAGATGCATTCAAAATGCGCCTGCTGGTGATCCATTTTTATCGCCGAATCATCGTCAGAGACCCTGACTTACCCAGCGAGCTGCTGCCAAAAGATTGGCCGAGAAAAGAAGCTGAGCAGCTCACTATTAATATCTATCGAAAAGTTCACGCTAAAGCGCTGCAATACGTCATGGAAAACAGCGAAACTCCCAACGGAAAACTGCCGTTGCCATCACCCAACTATTACATACGTTTTGGTGGCCTGAGTTAGCGTGGCGATGTAACAAGGAAAGTTCAATGCCCATCTACCAGTTTGCAAATGTTATCCCCGTCGTTCATCCATCGGCGTTTGTTCACCCAAGCGCCGAGATTATCGGTGACGTTATCATCGAAGCCAATGTCTACATTGGTCCTCTGGAGGTACTGAGGGGCGATTTTGGTCGTCTGATCGTTAAAAAAGGCTCCAATATTCAGGACAACTGTGTCATGCATGGTTTTCCGGGCAAAGAGACGGTGCTGGAACAAAACGTTCACGTGGGTCACGGGGCGATCATTCATGGCTGCTACATAGAAGAAAACTGTTTAGTCGGCATGAACGCGGTGGTGATGGACCTGGCCAGGATCGGCAAAGAGTCGATAATCGGTGCCAACAGTTTTGTCAAAACTAAAAGCAGTTACCCGGCAAGAAGCATGATTTTTGGTAATCCGGCGAAAAGAATCCGGGACGTCACGGACGATGAATTAAGCTGGAAGGAAAACGGCACCCTGATGTATCAACGCTTGGCTGCCCGCAGTCATAGCGAGTTAAAACTGGTTGAGCCGCTGGCAGAAGTTGAACCAGATCGGCCAGAGGTGGTTTGGCCAAGCCGTCACGTGCCTAAAGCGGAAACGGTGTAGACGCCGGTCCGAACGAAAAAGTATTCCCAAGACTGAGAGAAATGCGCAGCCTGGGCTGCGCGTTTTGGTTTAATCCAGGTTTTTCCCTGAAGCCCAGACATACAGTAGCTCTAACGCTATAGTAGCGGCTGCCAGCGAGGTCAGGTCACTGTGATCATAAGGCGGTGAAACCTCGACCACATCCATTCCGACCAGGTTGATGCCTTGCAAGCCACGAATGATTTTCAATACTTTGTCGCTGGTTAATCCGCCACAAACCGGAGTACCGGTACCTGGGGCAAATGCAGGATCCAGACAGTCGATATCAAATGTCAGGTAGACCGGTTTGTCGCCAACCGTTTGCCGAATTTGCGCGACAATCTGTTCCACAGACATGTCATTGGCTTCGATGGCGTTGATGACGTTAAATCCGTGCTCGTGTTGCGCATATTCAGTTCGAATGCCGATCTGCACCGAGTGCTGTTTGGAAATCAGCCCTTCGCGCGGCGCATGATAGAACATGGTGCCGTGGTCGTACTGACTGCCGTTGGCATAGGTATCGGTATGGGCGTCGAAATGAATTAACGCCATTTCGCCGTAATGCTTGGCATAGCCACGCAGGATCGGCAGGGTGATGAAGTGGTCCCCACCCAGCGCGAGCATGGTTTTACCGCTGGCAAGAATCTGATCGGTTGCCGCTTCCAGGCGTTGGGTCAGGTCTGCCGCATCGCCACAGTCAAACACCAGATCGCCACTGTCGATAATGCTGACTCGTTTGGTCAGATTAAAATCCCACGGGAATTTTTTCCCTTCCCAGGCGAGATTTACCGATGCCCGACGAATGGCATCCGGGCCCAGGCGAGCGCCCGGTCGGCCCGAGGTCGCCATGTCGAGCGGAACCCCCAGCACCACAACGTCAGCGTTGCTTGCCAGTGGATCGCGTTGGTAAGGCTGGCGCAGGAACGTCATCGCATTGGAGTACAATGAGTAGTCGGTTTTGGTAAACAAATCGTCCATTACAGGTCCTCCAAATAGGTGTAACCGCTGAGGCCTTGCTCCAGCTCAGCCAATAAAGTGTCTTGTTCAGACGGCGCGACTCTATCGGCAACCAACTGACGATAGTTGCTGCGAATCGCTTCCACATCGATATGCACATAACGCATCATGTCTTCGACGGTATCGCCTTCATTGATGGAGACAATTTCCGCTTCACCGTCATCACCGATATTGACCACTACGCTGTGGGTATCTCCAAACAGATTATGCATGTCGCCAAGGATCTCCTGATAGGCGCCAACCAGGAAGAATCCCAACAGGTATTGTTTGTCCTTGTGCCATTGCGGGATCGGCAACGTTGTCTCTATGCCCTGGCCGTCGACATACTGATCAACCGCGCCGTCAGAGTCACAGGTGATGTCCAGTAGCACGGCCCGGCGATCTTCGACCTGAGCCAGGTCTGAAAGTGGCAGCACAGGAAAAACCTGACCGATACCCCAGGCATCCGGTAAGGATTGGAACAGCGAAAAGTTAACGAACAACTTGTCCGCCAGACGCTCCTGTAATTCATCCAGAATAGGCCGGTGGAAGCGGTTTTTGCTGTTCAGGCGCTGGTTAAGTTCGTAGTAGATCCTTAGCACCAGTTGCTCCATCCAGGCGCGCTGCACCAGAGAGATCACCCCGGTTGCAAACTGGCTATGCGCTTCTGCCAAATCACTCTGAACGTCGTTATAGAGTTCGATCAGCGCCCGAGCATCGGTATTCTCGGTTAGTTGCTGCCAACTGTGCCAGAGGTTTTGCATCAGTTGTGGCGCATCCTGTTCCGGAGGGCTGATTTCCTCTGGGGTATAGGTTTCCGCACCAATCACATTGGTGATCAGCACCGCATGGTGAGCAGTAATCGAACGTCCGGATTCAGAGATAATGGTCGGCTTGGGTTGTTGGTACAGCTTACACATGTCACTGACCGTGTTGACGATATTGCGGGCATACTCAAGCAGTCCGTAATTCATCGAATTGGACGATTGGCTGCGAGTGCCGTCATAGTCCACTGCCAGCCCGCCACCGACATCGAAATAGACCAGGTTGGCCCCTAATTCGCGCAGTTCACAGTAGAAACGCGCCGATTCGGCCACACCATTGCGTACATCACGGATATTAGCCATCTGTGAGCCCAGATGAAAATGTACCAACTGTAACGAGTCAAGCAGGCCCTCATTTTTCAGTCGTGACACCACGGTCAACACTTGCGCTGCTGATAAGCCAAATTTGGACTTCTCGCCACCACTGGACTGCCATTTGCCTGCGCCCTGTGAGGCAAGACGAATACGGATACCAAGCCGGGGGACTACATCCAGTTTGCGGGCTTCGGTCAGGACCATTTCCAGCTCAGACATCTTTTCCAGTACGATAAACACCTTGTGGCCCAGCTTTTCACCCATCAATGCCAGGCGAATGTATTCGCGGTCTTTGTAGCCGTTACACACGATAACGGAACTGGCATGCTGAGCCATCGCCAGTACGGCCAGAAGCTCCGGTTTGCTGCCGGCTTCCAGGCCCAGCTGTTTGGTTTCCAGCTCTGCCTGGCTGGCCAGAATTTCATCAACCACTTCTTTTTGCTGATTGACTTTGATCGGGTAGACCAGCAGGTAGTCTTTCGGGTAGTTGGATTCAGCAATCGCCTGGTTGAACGCGTCGCAGATGTTGTGTACCCGTTGATGTAATATTTGCGGAAAACGGATCAGTATCGGCAAATTGAGTCCGCGCTGTTCCAATTGGTTGACAATGCTACTGAGAGCGACGCTTGAGTTGTCGCCATTACGCGGTGAAACATACACTTCACCGTGATCATTAATACCGTAAAAGCCCTGGCTCCAGTAATGAACGTTGTAGTCGGCGCGTATGCGGTCCAGTTTAGAAATTTGATCCACAGAGTATCTCATAAAGAAGAGCGGAAACCGGTGATTCACGAACGGTGAACCACGCCTGATAGAGAAAATATCCCGCGCTTTATCGGGCAAATCGGTGGGTAAGTCTAACTATATTATTTTGTCGACAGGACAAGAATTTTTGATTGGGACCGCCAGCAAAAATGTGACTATAGCAGTCGTGATTTACAAGGGGTCAGATTGTTGCCAGCTAAAGATGGCTCTCCCCCGCAAGGAGGATAACAACGCTGGGTATCCGACAAGGTAAATTGTTCCGCAGCTTCCACTTTTAAGGAGCCGGTGCATGACGCAGTCGATAGTTAAATCAATCAGTTGTATGAGTATATCGCCGGCTAAATGTGCGGGGTATAACGAAAGTCGTGCTGATTGATCAGCTCAATCAAGCGCGCTCGTTCTTTACCTTCCGCACTGTGGGGTGAACAATCTTTTAGTGCCTCGATTCTGGCTAATACCGATTCATATTCCTGATGAGTCAGCTCTTCTCCTAATTCCCAGCTAATCAGTGCCGAAGGGTTGTCCGTATGAGTCAGTAACGGGTCATTAGTGGTGATTTCGATAGAGGTAGCGCGTGGCATAGCGGTGTGTCCTGTACATGTCTGAAGGTATCTCCTGAAGCGGTTCATATGTTCCCATTCCAGACGCTTAATAGTTTAGTGGATATATAGAGTACCGACCAATAAATGATGCTTCTCTATCGCCAACAATTTAACTTCTGGCTGCTACTCTCTAATTAAGAAGGGAATTTGGTCAGCCGGTCTTGTTCACCGGGTTGACCCCAATCGGATCTGCGAACCTTCTTGAGATAACAAGCCGTATGGAATTGCCGGCGTTTGATAGCTTCGCGTGTCAGGAGCAGTTTTATGGATATGGAAAACAAAATGATTGCGCTGAAAAGAGCCGTCAGAAAAGAGCTAAACCGAATGGTTGGACACATCAATTACAACCTGGAATATCAGATGGCTAAACACGACACTCAGCACTTACTCGTGCTCACCATCAACGGCACAACATTTAAAATGAGCTTTGACAGCTATCTGCTGACGGAGCTGGATTTTGACGATCTTAAAGGTTATGTCGTTCAGTCGCTGCCGGAGCTATTAAGGAAAGGGCGGCTGTCGCTCACTCGCCGATCGTTTGAGCATTTCTATGATTTAGATAGCTGATTAGTCGTGAAACCGTGTCCAGATAACGGGTAAAGTCATCACTGTCAGGGCTGATAAAATGCCATCATAGCTTAAAAGCCAACAATTGAGACAAGCGCCAAAAATGACATATCGGTGGCTGGCGTAACCTATATTCTAATCTGTAGCACTTATTACATTCTGGCCAAGTGGCAGATATGAATACGAAGTATTGAGGGAGAAATAGTACTCTTTATTCATACCTATGTAATAAGTGCATATATTATGCATCAGTTTTCTCATGGCTAATATTAAATTATGGATGATGAATGTTTGCTGTTCATAATAAGCAGAGATAAGCAATGAAACTAATCGAGCAGTATAGTAAAACCGTCACTTTTGCTGTTGTCATCAGTGTGACTTTATTAACAGCTTGTGATTCAGGAAATAAATCAGAGACGCCAAGTCCGGAGCGCCCACCAGTCGTTGAGCCACCACCGGAAGTTACGCCTCCACCTACGGAACCACCTCCGCCAACAGAGCCGCCGCCACCCACAGAACCGCCGCCAGTAGAGCCTCCTGCTATGTGGGTTCCCACACCTGGAGCTAAGTGGATGTGGCAACTGCAAAATTATGGCAATTTGACGATTGACCCTAACGTTGAGATTTATGACATCGATCTGTTCGATGGCATAGCAGGCGATGCCAATAGTGCAATCATGAAACTCAAAAATGCCGGTAAAAAGGTCATTTGCTACTTTAGCGCCGGAACGCGGGAAAAATGGCGCCCCGATGCCGACCAGTTCGCGCCAGATTCCGTCATCGCGGACGGCGATATGCAAGACTGGCCGGGTGAAACCTGGCTGAATATCGGCAATGAACAGGCGTTAAACAATAACATCAAGCCCATTATGGCGGCTCGGCTCGATTTGGCCGCGAATAATGGCTGTGATGCGGTGGAACCAGATAACGTGGATGGATTCGATAATACGGATGAAACCCACGGGCTGATTACTCCAGAGCATCAACTAAGCTATAATCGATGGCTTGCCCAAGAGGCGCATGCCAGAAATTTGAGTATCGCTTTGAAAAACGATACCAGCCAAATAAATGATCTGGAACCATCGTTTGATTTCGCGATTAATGAGCAATGTTATGCTTATAGTAATGAATGCCAATCCTATGAAAATACTTTCTTAAGCAATAATAAGGCGGTATTTAACCAGGAATACTATACCAGCGGTAAAAGTGGTGAAACCGATCTGGAGACATACAAGAATGTAGCTTGCCCATATTTTATCAGTGTGAAGATTTCATCATTGTGGAAAACAACTTATCAGTTGGATGGAGTAGGGGTGAAAACATGTGATCAATAAACATTGGCAATGAACCCATGTAAGAACCCGTTTAGCCCTAGAGCGAAGAACGATGCGCTAGGGCGCGGCTAGTGGCCATTGTTTAGGGGTATTGTTTTTGTATATGGATATTGCTTAAGGCCGTTGCAACATAAAGGTTTGATATTCAAGATCTTCAAATTGCTTGTCTAAGGTGATCATGCCAATAACGGAAACGATAAGCATAGTGATGGCGAAGCCGTAGCCATAGAAAACCGGTCCAAGCATGATGGTGATACTGGATAGGGTTAAGTTTCCAAGCGCCATTAATAATGTCAGCCACAGTGCTGACATTCTTTTGTCCAGGTAATACATGACATTGAGAATCGCCATAAATAATACTTGTAAGCTCACACCAACCAAATCGATATAAAAAAGGTGTAAATAGGTTAAGTCAATATTTAACAAGTTCAGAATGTCTTCAGCCCAAAGAATTAACAGTATTAGGGTCATTCCCTGAACTTTAAATATTTCATACAGGCTCCTCTGGCAGGCCATGACCATATTATTCTTCAACGAGTGAATTTTAGTCAGCGTCGCCCCTTTTCGCACCGCATGATAAAACCGGATACACGCGTCTGCAAATTCCGTTTCCATATGGAGCATAAACACCGCCATACCCGGCACCACCGCTAAATAGGCAATGAAAATAGGCAGGTCATAAATAAAGGATGCCCGGAATACATCAATGACTTGATGAGAGGTTCCCGGGTTGAACCAGAACACAAACTTATCTAACCACACTCCAAGGTTATAGAGTACGCCGCAGAATATGAGTGAATAGAACGCTTTTTGGGGATTGAGAAACTCGAACGAAATCAATCGCTCAGCGGGAAATTCTCGGATAATGTCGTACAGAAAGGCAAACGTGAGGATGCCCTGACAGAAACAGAAGATCAGCATCAGGCCCAACAAGCCAGAAGGAGGCAGAGAAAAACTCAGGCCAAGCATCAATCCGTAACTGACCGCCATCGTTATCAAAATGCGATAGTACTTCTTCATTCCACTCAACAGTATAATGGCAAGCCATTGATTGCTAAGTAATATTAAGGTGGTAAAGATGACAATTTTCAGAGTGGGATCCAGAGTGCCTGCTAGGTTCAGTACCACAGCACCGATAACCGCCGCTATTACGCTGGTGATCAGCATGGCGCCAAACAGGTTGGGCAAAATGCGATAATCTTGTCCAACAGAGACGAGATCGGAAATAAAGCGGGTCATCAAGAGCTGAAATAGTCCGCTGATGATAAGTGAACCTGCCATCAGGTAAGTGACGATAACTAAAAACTGGATAACAATATCGGTGGGAAAGCTCATGCCAAGCGTAACCAGGCCAATAACCAGCATGGCGAGAATAGTCAGTATCCAGGGGCCGGAGCTGATAATCCCTGCCAGGCCGTAAGCTTCTATGATCGATAGCAGGGTATTTTTCTGCAGAATTTTCCTAATTTCAAAGCCTATCCCTGCCATCGATGGCCTCCTCATAGAGCTTCCGATACGAGTTATACATTCGGCTTTCGTTGTAATAGCGGACCACCCGCTCTTTGCCAATATCACCGGCTTTTCGCCACGCCGCAGGATCTGACAGGATTTGGGTAATCGCTGTCACTCCCTCCAGCGGGCTGGCTATGGGAATCACTTCACCGGCAGAACCAAGCTCAGCATCTTCGCCGTCGCTGCCTTTTATTATTTCTCTGCAGGCCCCAACTTCTGTGGCTATGCAGGGGATACCTGCTGCCATCGCTTCCAGCAGGACCAATGGCTGTGCTTCACTGATAGATGTCAGCATCATCACGCCAATTTCCGGCAATATCTCAGCAACGTTCTGACTGCCAAGCATTTTTATGTTGTTGCTCATGCCCAGGCTCTTGATCAGCAGATCGCATTCATAGACATAGTCCGGATCTTCTTCTGTCGGGCCGATGATCCAGCCTTCCAGATCGGGCAGTACTTCAACCGTCATTCGTATGGTACGAATAAAGGTTTTGATGTCTTTAATCGGCACCACACGGCCCACCAGGCCGACGACCAAAGGCGGGTGCAGCGGTCTTTGTTGGTACGCTTTCTCAAAACGTTCCACATTGATGCCGTTTACAATCACCAGAGTACGGTCATCCGGGGCGCCGTCTTTGTGTTGTCGCTGACGGTTACCTTCAAACAGGGCAATGATTTTGTTGGCCTGATGATAGGCGGTGAGGCCGAGCTGCTCGAAAAACTGCACCCAGGTTTTGCGTGTCAGGTCCATCCCTTTATACATAGAGACATCTAGTGTGGCGTGGTGCGTTTTGGCCCATTCCGCCTGCGACAGATCTATTTTGCGTTCTTTGGTATAGATGCCGTGTTCAGTAAGCAGCAATGGTTTATCGGTGATTTGGTGACACAGCGCGCCAAGAAAGCCAGCGTAACCGGTTGAAACACTGTGAAATACTTTCGCGTTCGGCAGGTTTTGCGATATTTTCGACAAAATGAACAGCGGTTGGTAGATGTTGCGATAGGTCCAGAAGTAGTCGACAAAAGATTCGCTTTCGGCATTTGCGGCATACTGATAGGTCAGCATGTCCCAGGAAGCGCGGCTGTAGAGAAAATCTTCCAGTGTCAGGTGTCCTCGTTTGCCGAGTACCTTAGAAATACTGAGCAACAGCTCACTGGGAATAGGCGTCGAACTGTTGTCAAAATAGGACAAAAAATCACGTAAGGTCGCAAAATGTGTTGCATTGCCAGAGCAGAGTCTGGGTTTGTATTTTTTTGCATCTGACAACAGAAAATGAATTTCAAACCCAACAACATTATCCGGCAACTGGTAGGCAGGCTCTTTGTACAGGTCAGGGTGTCCGCCAAGAAAAATAAGATAAAACTTAAATTCAGGCAGCCCCTGAATAATCTGGTGAACCCAACTTGAAACGCCTCCTCTCACATACGGGTAAGTGCCTTCGAGTAGCAGGCAAACATCAACAGATTCCTTGGGCTGACTGCGTCTAAAGAATTTCATTTCCAATACTCTCTTATCTGGCTGAGTAACTCGCCCTGTTGGTCTGGAAAGTAAGTAATGAACTGTCGTACATCGTGGTAATTGCCAATCATATAAGCCGCTTCTGCCAGGTGGGGGGCAACCTGCTTGGTAATCGCCCCCTGGTTTTTGGCTCTGTTTAGCACCAGAATGGCGTCCAAAGGGCGTTTCTGGCTTAGAAAAACCCGGCCTAACAGCAGGTTAGATGAAGCCGACTCCTTCAGTTTATTAGCCTGAATCAGGTACTGTTCAGCTTGTTTCAGGTAGAGCTGAAACAGCACCCCTTCAGCGATGCCTAGGTAGCAGAGCTCCCAGTATTGCTGGGCAATGTCATACGCTTTTTGCGCTGTGGCTTTATGCTCAAACTGTTTTTTTAAAAGACTTATCGATTCATTTATTTCCGTTTCTATTCGTTCTAGCGAGGCATAGGCCTGCAGCCTGACATCATCGGACAGGTCTTTTATCGCCAGTTGCAGCATGGGCACGGCATATTTATTAGGCAGGTTGCGAATTGCAGTGATGGCGAGCAAATGCCTTTCCGGATCGCTGTCGTACAGCAGAATTTCTCTCAGCGCACCCACACCCAGGTGCTCTACACGCGTATTTTTTGGATTTTGTGGCAATTGGTTTTCTTCAAAAGCTCGCCAGGTTACTTTGCTCAATTTACGCGGCGTATGCAGGGCGACCATCAGTGAACCGAGCGTTCCCATGATGCCGATAACAGGAAGTAACCAGTTAATAATAAAAAGAAAACCCATCGAGCTTTCTAACGGGTACTGATAGCTATCTGGCAACATCAGCCAACAGGCCGCGCTTAAACTGGCGCAGGCCAGAGTATGGTAAGCCGTTGCGTACAGCCAAAAATCCTCAATAACGACGTTATGCAGCACCATATCGATACTGATGCCCTCAAACAGCAAGGCACTAAGAAGCAGCCATATTTTCATAGAAGGCTCCTAGCTGTACCATAACTTGTTGAATTTTATCCCAATCTCTTTCTACTGATAGTGGGCCGATGATTTTGAAATTGGCGTTAACGGACGGTATTTCAACCGGAATCACTTCAGTCAGGCGATTGGCAAACTGTTGTGCACCGTAGAGCGTTGTCATGGGCAGCAGTACCGCAAGTGCAGGCTGGCCGTTTACAGTCTGACATGACCAGTAGATATCGGCACCGCGGTGGCGTTCAATCGCTGAATTAAGTGCGCGTTGGTGTTTGTTTTTGATGTCGATACAGACGATCAGAGAACTGTCGGTACCATAGTTTTTGTTGTTGTTTCTAGCCCGGCCCAGATAGTCGATAAATAGCGACCGCTGATTCTGCTGCAGGGTTGGGGCGATGATTTCGTCGCTCAGAAGGTCGGCGGAATAATTGGCGATAACAGAGAGTAACGCGATGTTAGTCGGGTTAAGCATGAAAAACTTGGTGCTTTCCGCCAGTACGGCGGCCTGCGTCTCGCCATGAGTATTGACCAGCGGAATACAAAGTTGGTAGCGAGACTTGTGTTCTTGTTGTTCTGACAACTTGGCAACGGAAAGCAGCTGCTGTTCCTCCATCATTTCTTGCAGCATGGGGTCTGTGCGGTCTAACAGGTGTTGTTCACCGCGCACTACGGCAGCGGTTGGGGCAATATTGCCTCCGTTAACCTGATAGAAACCGGCTACCTCTATCCCGCCTATTTCTGCCATTAAGTTGAGAATAGGCTCAGCCAAGTATTCCTGACGATGATCAGTGTGCCGGGTGGCGATATTGCGTAGGGCTTTGATACTTGACCGAAGACTGCTACTTTGGCCAGCCGTGCGCTGCTCGAGTTGATCATGAGAGACTTTGAGCAAGTGGTAGTTTTTAGTGAATATGGCCAGCTTGTCACGCATATACTGATGCTCTATCGACAGTCGACGGTTGGTGTTGTTCCAGTGATTTTGAAACTCACCCGCCAGCATGGCGGTGAAGACCATGCCGATCCCGTGTGAAAGAGGGAAAAACTGAAGGTTGCCGTCCAGCTGCATGATATAGGCGATGGCAATATTAGTGACGACTGCGCAGGTTAACCCCTTGGCTAATCCATAACGTAAAGCGACCAGCAGCGGGCCGATCAACGGCCAGAAAAAGTTCTGTTCTACAATTGGCGGTACCAATAATTGCGATTGAGTCCAGATATAAATAACGATCAGAGTGACCACTGATGTCTCCAGCCAGGCCACACCATTGCTTTGATATCCTTTTACCATCTGCCTGATGTTCTGCTTACTCATATAGCACCATTGCGTCCGAATGCTTTTCTTGTGAACTGAAAACAGGCCACTATGGCTGCGTAATGACTATGCCATCGAGCAATTTTTCAATCACCACCTGGCCGGTGCCGGTAATACTCTCGCGTCCCCAGCCGACCCGGCTGCCTGACGCACGCCAGTACACCTGACCGGTTTTGGCAGATTGAATCTCCAATGTTAAACCCACCGCAGGCTCGCCATCTAAGCCGCTTTTATAGTGCCACTCTTCGATAGAGCCGGTAATTACATAATCTACCGGTTGGCTTGCTAACCAGGCTTGGGCGTTTTGTTGCTTCACGCTCGAATCAAGCACGCTACGGAGATCATTGGTGACCGTCGCCGGGTACTTAATCGTCCTGATTCCTTTTGCGTAAAGCTGTGTGGCGACCAATTGTTCCGCTTTTTCCGCCGCCATCGGAGTATTGGCATTATTGGTCATTGGCATGATGGCCCACGAACTTGCTGAGTTAAAAGTGGGGCTATCGGGTATTTGGTAATTGCTGCATGAAAGCAGTGCCATGCTCATTGTTATTAGTAGGAGATTCTTCATCATTCTTTCCTTATTAGAATCCGTAGTAGTAGCCCAAAGTAAACCGCAGGGACTCGGTGCCATTGCGATCCTGGCTTTGCCAGCTAGTTGTTAAGTAAAGTTCATCGCTACCGATGATTTCCCAACCCAATCCGGCACTGAGAGTGACATCCGCCTTTGAAGTAACCGTGTTGTAGCCCAGTGAAGTATCAAGCCAATATCGGGGTGAGGGGACTGTCGGGCCCGGCAGACCAGGTGTGCCGTGATACAGACGTTGACCAATGGATAGCCGCTGATATCTGTCTGCTATGAAATCGCTGCTTGTGATTGGCGCACTGCCCTGATACCACTGGTTGAATCCGGTTAAAGGTGAGCTATCGTGTTTGATCTTGTGGGTCGAAATATCAGCGTAGGCCTGCCAGGCCGGATCGTTAAAGAACAGTTGCTCAGTCACGCGCAGATTCATGTCCCAGCCCTGGCCGATAGGGTCATCAAAGCGAGTTTTCAAATCGTGATAGTTGAGCCGTAAAGAGAGTGACTCGCGGCTGGTCAGTTTATAATGGGTGCTAAAGCCCAGAGTATTGTCCTGCCCGGCAACGGTTAAAAGTTTGCTCGCTTCAATTTGCGAGTTCAGGCCGAAGCTGAATTTAGCCTGCCAATCTTCGTTGATGGCAAACTGATAATGTCCGTTCAGTCCGAGTCGCTGATCACCCACACCATCTGCGATATCAAAACCGATTTCGGCACTGCTATCGGCAAATTGCTGGTGGTACACGCCTCTTAAACGACGTTCGCTCTCCAGCTCATTGCCCAGCAGATTGTCCGTTGCGCTTGTCTGTTGGTAGTCGCTGCCCAGTCGCCAGAAACCATACGGATGCGGAGCAAAGAAATCCAGGCTGTAACGGGTGATATCCCATGAACTAATCGATAATACCTGGCCACGAAGACTACGGTTTTTATCCGGATTCTGCTGCGCATGCATTTTAAGTAACTGCGCTTCAGAAGCTTCATCCTGCATGGTGCCGAGCAAGTTCTCGCCTTCATCCCATGCGGCTTGTTGCTGACCAACTTTCTGCAGCGCGGCATACTTGTCAGTCACGGACAAATTAACTGAATTGGCGAGCAGGCGTTCAATGGCGTCTTTATCATTCTGCTTCATCGCCAGGGCAAGCTTTTGCCAATCCGGCAGGGGGTACTGGCCTAGCGCGGTATTCTGATGCCAGTAGAGCAGCCGATCGGTTTGATTATTGGCCAGGTAATGGCTGTACAGTTCAGCGGTGTGTTCCGCGCTCGGTGCCGTCGTGGCGGCCAGTTCAATCATCGACTGGGCAAAAGCAGGGCTGGTAAACATGGCGATCAATGATCGGTAGCTGGCATCGCCTCCCTGGCTGGCCAGTAGCTCTTGCTTGCGTTGATTGAGGACGAATTTTCGCAGCTCATACGCTTTATCTAATTGGCCGGTCTTTTCCAGCAAAGTTGCGTAATTGAGCAGAATGGATACGTCGGGATTGTCGCCGTTGAGCAGCAACTGTTTGTACCAAAGATCGGCTTCGGCCAAGTTGCCCAGCTGTTGATTGGCGGTAGCAAAAGCCAGCCATAGATTCGGATCGTCCGCCAAAGCCAGTTTATAGCGGTCATACAGTTCACTTAGGCCTTGTTGATCGTTGGTATCAATCGCTATCCACATTAAGCTGTTGACTGCTGAAGGGTTATTGGGCGAAATATCCAAAATGGTATGCAGCAGTTCAGTCGCCTGGTCCGTTTGGCCCTCTTGCAACGCCAGTTGAACCCGAAGATTCAACACGTCCAAATTGCGGGCGAGCGATGGGTCATTCGCCGCCAGTTGGACAAGATCCCTGAGGCTGTCACTATCACCACTTAGCTGGCTTTCCGCGATTAGCATCAGCAGAATTTGGTCGTTGTCGGTCTGATTATATAGCGTCACCAGCATCTCTCTGCTTTCACTATCAAGCGGTGAAAGGACTTTGACATAACGATAGACGTCGAGTTGTTCGCTCTGGCGCGCTGCGAGTTGGTTAAAGCTTGCGACTGCCGCAGGTCGGTTACTGGTTTCCCATGCCAGCGCCGCCACCCTGTTCAGGTACGGGTCATCTGCATTAAGCCAGTTTTGAGGCGCGGTTAAAGCATTCAGGGCCTGTTGCGGCTGGTGCTGCATTAAATACATATCTGAGGCAATCAGGGCTTCACTTTGAGTTGGTGAGCGAAGGCGAATGAGATCGCGCCACTGTGAAATCGCCGCCTGGCTATCGTTCTGGTAGCTATAAAGTCGCATTTTATGGCTGATAAGTTGCGAATCGTTTGGCCGTGTTTGGGCGAGCTCAATAACGCTCCGCAACGCCGCTTCGGTGCCCTGGGATTTTTCAATCGCATTTAACCACTGATTGTATTCATCCGGGCGAATCAGATTCTGTTTCGCCAGGGCATCCAGAAATACCCCTTCATAGTAGATGTCACTTAATGCCCGCGAATCTTCGAGGCCATTGCGAAGCTGCTCTTCTGTTGGAGATAGCGGCAACAGGGCAATACTGACCTCCTGAGCCTTTTTGATATCATCCTGCCAGCGGTAGATTTGGTGCAGTGCCTGATAATCTTGTGTGTCGCCTTCAAGTTCGATCGCTTTTTCTAATGAGGACGCTGCTACCGATAGCTCACCCAAAGCAACGGCAATTTCAGCGCTGTGGCGATAGTGGCTCGCTTCTGGCTCGACTTTAACCAGTTTATCGAGTTGCTTGAGAGCGACATCCAGGTTACCGACTTGCTCTGAATGGTCGATGGAGGCTTTCAGAAAATCAGGATCGTTAGATAATGCGCCTTGATACTGCTCGATAAACTCTTTGCTCAGTTGCGGTTGATCTATGGCGGTGAACTGGTCGAACAGAGCAGTCGCGTGCGGCATATCTTCAGATTGTTGGAACGCCTCTTTACGCAGCGATAAGGCGGTATCGTAGTCTTCGCCTTGTAATGCCAGGGAGATAAGCTCGTCGTAATCGGTGATGCCACTGTCCAGGTGCGGGTACAAGTACTGCAGTCCTTTCAGTGGCAGGTTAAATCCGATGGCAGCATCGGCAAAACGGCGGGCAAGATAGGCATCGGGTAGGGCATCAATCTGATTAAAAAACGCCAGGAGATTATCGGTCGCTTGCTGCTCCTGCTCTGGCTCGGCGTTGTAGTACTGGGCGAGCAAAACCGCTAAATAAGAATCGGTCGCTTGCCAGTCTCTCTCGCCATTGCTGTCAATTAACATCGATTCCAGCAGACGACGGGCATCGTCCAGTTGACCAAGTTGGATGTACTTGTCGGCAATTTGCCTTACGATATCGCGATTTTTGGGGTCAAACTCATACAGCTGATTGAGAAATGCCAGGGATACCTGCGGGGAGGCGGACTGTTCGATAAGCTGGATCAGCATCAGCTTGGTTGGAGCCACAAACCACAGCGTGCTGAGCGAAAAGACCGCGATAAGCACCAACGCAGTCTTATTGATCAGCCTCGTTTTAGGTTTGTTCTGCTCTATGTATGATGGATCCAATTGGTTGTCTCGTGCTTTCATCCTGCTCACCTCTTATTTGAGTTATTGCTGAGGTATACAGCGAAGGGTCCCGGAAAGAATTCCGCTTCGCGATGAATGAAACTGGATTGCATCTTTTGAAATAACGCGCTTGCTGAGAGGTTCTCCTGTCAGTGGCTGACAACTTTTAGCGCCGTAAATTGTCAGTTCTAATGGCCGGTGAGACTGAATGGACCAATCGATGGTATTGCCGTTTTGCTGCCATTTAAGTAATACACCATTGGCACTTTGCAGGTGGAAGTTTTTCACGTCTTTTGGCTGAGTGGCAAAGACAGTACGAGCCTGTTTCAGAATCAGGAATTTACCGTCTTTCGCCTGGTTCCAACCTGCAATATCCCGCCCAACCGGATAGCCAAGTGTATCGGGTAGTCGAATGCTCTTAATGCCTGAAGAGCTTATCTGCCAGCGGCCATCCAGAGTTTTTGCGATTCCTGTTTCGTACAGACTTTTAGCTCTTGATGCGTACTCGCTTAGAAACAGTGGGGTGGTCGGTTGAGCGAGTGCCCAGTCATAGACGAACTTCAGTGCGTTGAGCGAAGCAGGATACTCTGCGGAATACATGTTGAAATAAATACTGATGGGTTTTAGCCGCCTCGGCTCGCCCAGGATGGCAAACGTCTCAATAACCCGGCGATAACCATCATAGTTGGCGGTCCATTGCCGGGTATAACTTAACTCATTCGCGACAGGGGCGTAGACTTGTACCCCGCTGGGGTACCATTGAATTGCTGGCGATACTCGTGACCAATCATCACTACCTTTAACGGCATAACTGTTACCGCCATTAACATTGAGTAAGTGGGCCTCACTCGCGACAGCTAAGGCCTTTTCGTCAGGGTCTGCGTGACCAGACCAAAGAATCAATTTGGCACTTTTGCCTTTAGGGGCAAGCTGGGAATTAATGTAACCTGTGCTCGCGACAATCTCATGCTGCAAGTTAACTGCCAGTTGCTGTTTGCCGTTTTTATTACCCGCTCTTGGTTGCCAGTAGTCAGGATGGCTGAAGGAGTGTGAGGCAATTTCAACATTGTTCTGGCTGAATATCTTTTTAGCCGTCTGGCTGAGTGCGTTTCTTTTCGCCCCCGATATGTCGCGATCCGCTATGTCTCCGGCAACCACAGATACGGTAACAGGAAGGTCGTAATTGCGCAGGATTTGTTGGTAAACAACTTCTCCGGCAGTGGGCGTGTCGGGCAGCCAGGTTTTGGAGCCAAAACCGTCACCATCAATATGGCTGGTTAAAATTCGTTGGCCCGATTCGGTGGTAATGTCGGCTGCGGGTATTGCAGGAAGATTCAGAGTTGCTGCAATCAGGCGGAAAGGGTCAACCGCCCAGATCTGCTGCTCATTGGCAAGATTAATTACGGGCATAGGACTCAGAGCAGCACCACCCCAAGACGCACTAAACAAGAGCGTTGAGTCTCTGCCAGACTGATCAGTGAAAGTCACCAAAGGTTTGACATTCGAATGGTCAGAACGCCACGCAGGGAAAGAGTCAAACGCACTGAATGAAACCGGGTAGTGTCCCGCAGTCCAATCTTTACCTGTTTGTTGATATGCTTTGCCGACAAGTTTTCCGTCTGCTTGAATTCCGAGTTTGGCGAGCAATTTGGGGTCACTGGGCAGGGCATTAATAAATAGCACCGGAACCGAACCAATCAGTCTATCTAACCAGTTTTGGAGTGCCGGAAACTGTTGAAATGAGCTTTCATCTAACCAGGTGACTACGCCGGCATATCGGGTGATGTCTAAGTCATTAAAGGAAACAGACTTAATATCAACACACTCAGGTACATAGCCCAGGTATTCAATCGGCATGGCCAATTTTCGATGGCACTGAGAGGAGGCCGGATTAATCTCTGAGCTTTTATAGAGCCCAAGTACTCGCCGGGCAATCGGCACGATACTACTGGTGCCAAATTCATACAGCAATCCGTCACTGATGTAAGGCGTGTTGTTTTCATCGATAAGGCGCTGAGCGGCACGCTGTTGATCCGCTCTTCGTGAAGCAGGTATATAGTCAATGACTATGGCTTCTATCCCTTTGGCTTTTACCCGATCGAGTTGGTTGTTGAGCCACTTGGAATCATTGGCCGACGTTGCACTGTACTCCCGGCTAATGGGATCATATTTGTGATATAGAGACTCAGCGACCACCGCATAGGGTTTAAATGAAAGAGTATCCAGCAATTCAAATCCACGATTCAAAATCAGTTTGGGCTTATTGGGAGAGTTGTTTAATGCGGTTAGAATTTTGGTCAGGGCTTTTTGCTGTGCTGGCTGTTCGTAGCCGCTTTGGCTAAGCAGTGTGTAACTATCCAAGGTGTCGAGAAACAGTCCATCAAAGCGCTGGTGGGTTAGAGAGGCGGCTTGACCTAGTAAATAGTTTTGCCACGCGGAAGAAGCCAGATCCATCACATGACTATTCCAGTTGTCATTTTTGAGTGGAGAGGCGTTGTTCAACGAGTCAGGTAGCGTCGGACCACTGTATTCACCGACACTGAGATAGGCAAAAACTGAGACTCCTGACGACTGAAGCGTTGTGATCTGTTGCTGGGTAATCAGCGTAGGATTGACTACCACCCGGTCATAATTCATTAACTCACGTACTGAATCGATCTGATTGTAGTAGAAGGCAATAGAAGGGGGCATACTCCCAAAAGCGGGAGCATTAAGAATTCCTACTAACAGCAAAATCATGATCGAAGATCGCATGAAGCACCATTGTTTCATATGTGATGTGCATAAAGTGTGTATCCGATCTAGAGATATTGCAAAAAAATAAACACGCGTCCCATTATTAAATATAAATTCTTGACTGTGAGAAAAAATTAAACTCTTTTGCCGGCAAGAAAGTGACAAAATAATCGCACTTAAACCTGACCGGAAATTGGGTAAAACTAGCTAGCAAAAGTTAGAGATGAATATCTGTTTGATTTGTATAGCGTGTCAAAGGTAAGCCTGATTATTTCTTAACTCTTTGGCCGTACAACCTACCGTTAGCCAATTACCCTCAATAATTGAGTGAGCTCATTTTATCTTGTCAAACCTTAGTGAAAATTAATTGAATATATGGTGCTTCGGCTTCAAATAGGCCTCGATTTTAGAAGGAAATTTGATGCATAGCATAGGTTTTCTATGCTCACTAACATGCTGCTATTTCCCTTGAAACCCGCGTTGTAGCAGGACTCGTAACACTGCCCACCTAATCGACCCAGTGTAATTTGTCACGTTGTCACGGTGACACACAGAAAAGTCAGATTTATTGATAGTATCATTTGTAAGATTTGCTCAAACTGTGACCTTGTCTACACTTGAACGCATGAAACAGCGCTCATTTCAGACATAGGCATAACCGAGTCAATTGAGCGCTGGCGTAATAGGGCCAGCGTCGTCAGAAATCAGAAGCTCTGATGCAGCTGTACAGCGGATGGTCTGGTGTTACAACGGCTTAGATATAAGCCAGACACTTACTTAAGGATAAGCAATTATGTTATCGAGAAATATTGCTGAAAAGATATCCGTTAAGCAGATACTACTCTTGTGCTTTATGTTGTCATTTTCAGCTTCATCATTTTCAGAAGAGCTACCCAACGTTGCGTTGAAGGTTTTGGTTATTTCACCAACGACAATCATGGATGAAACTGATCCAAATTACGCCCGGGGATTGGACACGATTGACGATATGTTGGACGAAATGGGTGTGCCGTACGATGTACTGGATGCTAGTACAGAAGTCTTAGGTTGGGATAAATTAGTAACAAAAATTGTTACTGATGAGATTGATGAGATTACGGGCGAACCTAAAGTAGTTGAGCAAGGAAAGTATAATGGCATTATCTTGACTCATTCGACTTTATACC
>NZ_JBNKVP010000031.1:0-37440 GCF_050299255.1 Vibrio sp. | reverse complement strand
CCTGTATAAAGATGCGAAGGAAAATTAATATGCTGCGAATTCTGCTCACTTGCTGCTGGTTATTAAGCGGCGGTGTGTATGCTGCCACCTACGATCTGCCCACCGGTGGCAGTAACATTGTCGGTCGCACTCAGTACCACAGTATTAAGCAGGGTGAAACACTGGCAGAGATCGCCAAACAGTATGATGTTGGCTTTCTTTCCCTGATGGCCGCGAATAAAGGGGTAGACCCGTTCCTGCCTCAGGAAGATTTTGTGTTAACGATTCCCACCCAGATCATTTTGCCGCCGGTAGATTATCAGGGGGTGGTGATCAATTTGGCCGAGTTGCGGCTTTACTATTTCGAGCCCAACAGTAATAAAGTGCATATTTTCCCGGTCGGCATTGGCCGTATTGGTCGTGATACGCCGGAAATGGTCACTTCAATCAGCCAGAAGCGTCCGGCACCGACCTGGACCCCGCCGGCGTCAATCCGCCGCGAATATTTAGCGAAAGGCATAGAGCTCCCGGCAGTGGTGCCCGCAGGACCTGAAAACCCACTTGGAGATTACGCGCTGCGGCTGGCTTATGGCTCAGGTGAGTATTTGATCCACGGTACCAACAAAGATTTTGGCATCGGCCTGCGAGTCAGTTCCGGCTGTATTCGTATGGAGCCGAAAGACATCGAATGGCTGTTTGGTCAGGTGAATGTGGGTTTAAAAGTGAGGGTAATCAATGAACCGGTTAAAGTATCCCTGGAGCCTGATCGTAGTGTATTTGTGGAAGCCCATGAACCCTTGACGAGAAGTGATGGTTCGAAAAAAAGGCTGGAACTGCCGCTGGAACTGAGCTGGTGGCTGGAAGAGTTTCAGATATCTGAAGCGAAAGCAAAAGCCGTTATTCTGGCGCAAAATGGTGTGCCGGTAGAAGTGGTTGCGGGAGAGATAAAATAGCCCGGCTGTGTTGAGGAAAATTTAAGTTAAAAAAATAGCCTGCTCATTAAGCAGGCTATTTTCTCACTACGGCAACAGAATTACTTAGTGTAAGACTGGGCGATGTTGTCGATACGCTCGTTAGCACGCTCAGCTTCTTCTTGAGCAGCCATAGCAGCATCGTTAGATTTTTTGATGTCTGAAGACAGTTCAGACTTCATCATCGCAACATCTTGGCTTAGTTGATCAACTTGGTTGCTTAGTTCGTCGAGTTTTGCAGTAGTGGCTTCATCAGGACCTGAAGCACAACCAGCCAAAAGCAGTACTGAAGACGCCGCAGCTGCGATTAACATTTTGTTCATAGAAGAACTCCTTGCATTTATTGTAGGTATCAAAAAGTCGCCCTATACATAGTTACGCATATAGTGACTTTGTTAAGTGTAGTCTTAATCATATAGAACACATAGTGGAGAAAAGTCAAAAAAATCCAAGAAGTTAGTATTATTCTGCGATAAATTGACCGTGCTCTCACATTAACCCCTTGTTACTAAGCCATTAATGACTATTTTTTGGCGCTATTCGCATATCTATATTAATTACACGCATTTATCAGCTTATGTCTGAAATTTGACACTGATGTGAATCTTTTTCAGTGTGATTTTTTCTGTGATCGCTATCTATTTAATCGGCTTTCAAGGTATTATTGGCCGTTATTTATCAAGAGCCGATTTGACTGGGTTTGTATAGTCAGCCGATGGCTCAAATTGAACTTTCAACTGGAGAATACTTTGCACTTTAAAGAGTTGGGCTTAGATAATCGCTTACTTAAGACATTGCAACATTTTGATTTCAAGCAGGCCACCGAAATACAGCAACGCGCGATACCGGTTGTGGTTGCGGGAAAGGATCTGCTGGCTTCGTCCAAAACAGGTTCAGGTAAAACCTTGGCTTTTGTTCTGCCAATGTTGCACAAAGCGTTAAAAACCAAAGCACTATCTGCCAAAGATCCACGCGGTATTATTTTGGCACCCACTCGTGAACTGGCAAAGCAAGTTTATGGTGAGCTACGCTCTATGCTGTCAGGCCTCTCTTACGATGCCACATTAATTGTTGGTGGTGAAAACTTTAACGACCAGGTAAAAGCACTGCGCCGTTATCCACGTTTTATCGTCGCAACTCCAGGGCGACTGGCGGACCACCTCAACCATCGTTCTCTTTATCTGGATGGCGTAGAAACGCTGATCCTGGATGAAGCGGATCGGATGCTGGATCTCGGTTTCGCGCCACAATTGCGTCAGATACATAATGCCGCCAAGCATCGTCGCCGTCAGACTCTGATGTTTTCCGCCACTCTGGATCACGCGGAAGTGAATGATATTGCGGCCGAGATGCTGGACGCACCAAAGCGGATAGCCATTGGTGTGTCAAACGAAGAGCACAAAGATATCCAGCAACGCTTTTACTTGTGTGACCACCTGGATCATAAGCAGGCGCTGTTAGACAAAATTATCTCGGACGCCGATTACCGGCAGATGATCATTTTCACTGCCACGCGTGATGACACAGAGCGACTGACTGAGCGACTCAATGCCGAGAACCTAAAAGCGGTCGCTTTGAGCGGTAACCTGAACCAGAACCAGCGTAACACCATCATGAGCCGCTTTGAGCGAGCGGTGTATAAGATTCTGGTGACCACAGATGTCGCCTCTCGCGGGCTGGACATCGCCAACGTAACCCATGTAATCAACTTTGATTTGCCTAAGCATACTGAAGAGTATGTCCACCGGGTCGGACGTACCGGACGTGCCGGGAATAAGGGGGATGCGGTTTCGCTGGTAGGGCCAAAAGACTGGGCCAGTTTCAAACGGATAGAAGCATACTTGCAGCAGGATATTGAGTTTTCTGAAATGGAAGGGTTGAAAGGCAAGTTCAAAGGTTTGAAGCCGAAGAAGCCTCAACCGTTGAAAGGCAAATTGTCTGGTAAGAAAAAAGCGCCGAAGAAAGCCGTTAAATCAGCCAAACAACCGGCTAAGCGGGATAAAGGCTTCTACACCAATGTGGCCGTGGGCGATCAGGTGTTTGTCCCGAAAAAGAAAACACCACCTTCCAGTGATGACGAGTAAATACAAGGGTTGCCAACAGGCAACCCTTTTTTTATCAGTATTTCCAAGCTGTTCATAGAGTGCATTGACGCCAATTTATTCCAATTGAACTGCCTTTGTCATACAGCTTTCAAGTTAGTGAAACACAACTGTCATATTTGCGTCCTAAAGTGAGCTTCGTTCAAGTGAAACACAACGGCAACAAAGCCACTAAAGGAAATTGTGATGAAAAAGACAGTAATCGGTGCAATCGCTCTTCTAGGCGCACTGGCAGTAACTCCAGCTTCTGCAAAAGAAACTATTTCTGCGGTAGGTTCTAGCAGTGTCACTCCACTGATGGAAGTTTTCTCTGAAACATACATGAAGAAAAACTCGAACGTATTTATTGAAGTCCAAGGCCCAGGTTCTTCGGCGGGTGTTAAAGCGGCTAAAAACGGCAGCGCGGATATTGGTATGTCCTCCCGCGACCTGAAATCGTCTGAAAAAGAAGACAATCTGGTTGAAGAAGTTATCGCTCGTGACGGTATCGCGGTTGTTGTACACCCAAGCAACAAAGTTAAAGGTCTGACTGCTGACCAAGTGTCCGGCATCTACAAAGGCGAAATCACTAACTGGAACCAGGTAGGTGGTGAAGATAAGCCTATCGTTGCGATCACTCGTGATACTGCTTCTGGTACTCGCGGTGCATTTGAAGACATCATGAGCCTGAAAAAGAAAATCGGCGACAAGAAAGTGTCTGCTATTTCTCAGCGTGCTCAAGTGGCTAACGGTAACGGCGGTCTGAAGACTATGGTTGCTTCAAACCCATACGCAATCGGCTACATCTCTCTGGGTACTGTAGACGGTTCTGTTCACGCTCTGTCAATTGATGGTGCTGATGCTAGCGTAGACAACGTGAAAAACGGTTCTTACAAAGTTGCCCGTCCTTTCCTGGTGCTGTACAAGAAAGGCAAACCTTCAGCTGAAACTCAGAAATTCCTGGACTGGATGCTGACTGAAGAAGCTCAGAAGATTGTTGCTTCTCACCACTACATCTCTGTGAACTAAGTACTAAATTAAACAAGTTTGCTCAGCCCGGTTTTGGGCTGGGCCTTTTCTATTCACGTCCGACAAGTTCGTACAGTGAGATTATAATATGACCATCGCGACCAATAGTGACAAGCTTATGAATGATTCAGAAGCGACCCCTATCCATACGCCAGGTCTGCGCGCGAAAAAGCGTGTCGATTGGAAAGAGCGTATCTTTCACGGATTATTCCTGACCAGTGCCGTTATCGGTATTGTGTCGTTGGCGATCATCGCCTACTTCATTTTCAGAGAGAGTATTCCAGCTTTCCAGGAAGCCGGAATCAGCGGCATCGTACTTGGCCAAGACTGGTTGCCGCCAGCCCTATACGGCGTGGCAACTATGATCGTTGCCTCGGTGGTATCTACATTTGGTGCTGTGGTGGTAGGCGTTCCTGTCGGCGTGCTGACCGCGATATTTATTGCTGAAATCGCGCCAAAACGCCTGGCTGATATCATTCGCCCGGCAGTAGAGCTGCTGGCGGGTATCCCTTCTGTGGTGTACGGCTTCTTTGGCCTGGTTATCATCGTTCCGCTGATTCAAAATATTTTTCAGGTACCGGCGGGCAACACCATACTGGCCGGTATTATTGTGCTCGGTGTGATGATCCTGCCAACGGTTATCACCGTATCTGAAACCTCGATTCGTGCGGTACCGAGTTCGTATAAAGAGGGTTCTCTGGCGCTGGGTGCATCGCGCATTTTCACTATCTTCAAATTGCTGGTTCCGGCGGCACGCTCGGGCATTATGACCGGGGTGATTCTCGGTATCGGCCGTGCACTGGGTGAAACCATGGCCATTATCATGGTGATGGGTAACGCACCAGCGATGCCGCAGGGCATTTTAGACTCGGCCCGGACTCTGACTGCGAATATCGCGATAGAAATGTCCTACGCCAGTGGCGTACACGCCAGCGCGCTGTATGCGACCGGTGTAGTTTTGTTGGTGTTCATCATGATACTGAATGCAGCACTGCTGTATCTAAACCGTGAGAAAGCGAGGTAACCCATGGATCGTGTGAAACTGAAAAAGTCTCGTGACCTGAAAGATGCCATTCTCACAGGTTTTATCTGGGGCGCAGCCGCATTAACTGTCGGCTTCCTGTTCTGGATCATCTGGTACATTTTGTCCAATGGTCTGCAACACGTCGACTGGAACTTCATCACGGATAACTATACTCGTACCGGCGATGAGCACGGTATTTTCCCGATGATCATCTCTACCATCTATATGGTAGTGGCGTCCATTGCCGTAGCGGCTCCGCTGGGTATCATGACCGCTATCTATCTGACCGAGTATGCCAAAGTTGGCAGCAAGCTGGTGAAGGTCATCCGCTTCTGTACTGAATCATTAGCGGGTATTCCGTCGATTATCTTCGGTCTGTTCGGTATGACGTTCTTCGTCGCTATCCTGGGACTTGGATTTTCAATCCTCTCTGGTGCGCTGACACTGAGCATACTGATTTTGCCAGTGATCATCCGTACTACTGAAGAAGCCCTGATGGCGGTTCCGCAGACCTATCGAGAAGGTTCATACGGACTGGGTGCGTCGAAAATTTATACTATCTGGCGATTGATTCTGCCTAGCGCGATACCTGGGATACTGACTTCAGTCATCCTGAGTATTGGCCGGGTAATCGGTGAATCGGCGCCGGTTTTCCTGACCGCCGGTATGGTGGCACGTATCCCGGATTCTCTGCTTGATTCGGGCCGTACCCTGACGGTGCACTTGTATAAGCTGACCACTGAGCTCTTTACTGTAGAGGAGTGGAACCAGGCTTACGGCACAGCAACGGTACTTATCGTGGTGGTGTTGGTGATCAACATGCTCACAAAACTATTGGCTAAGCGGATCAATACCGCAACTTATTAATTGAGCGGCACCAAGCCACGTCAGACGAACAGAATTTAGAGAATGACAGCATGAACAAATTTAATATTGAAGGTCTGGACCTATTCTACGGTGAAAACCAGGCACTAAAATCGATCAACCTACCGATTCCTCAGCGCCAGGTGACGGCGTTAATCGGCCCTTCCGGTTGCGGAAAGTCAACCTTATTGCGTTGCCTGAACCGCATGAATGACCTGATTGAAGGGGTCAAAATTACCGGTAGGCTGGAAATGGACGGGGAAGACATTTACGGCAATATCGATGTCGCGGATCTACGTATCAAAGTCGGCATGGTATTCCAGAAACCGAACCCGTTCCCGATGAGTATCTACGAAAACGTTGCTTATGGCCTGCGTGCACAGGGCATCAAAGACAAAAAGTATATCGACCAGGTAGTTGAGCGTTCGCTGCGCGGCGCAGCACTGTGGGACGAAGTGAAAGATCGCCTGAAATCGCACGCGTTTGGTTTGTCTGGTGGTCAGCAACAACGTTTGTGCATCGCGCGTACTATCGCAATGGAGCCGGATGTGATCCTGATGGATGAGCCGACTTCAGCACTGGACCCGATTGCTACCCACAAAATTGAAGAGCTGATGGAAGAGCTGAAGAAGGATTACACCATCGTAATCGTGACTCACTCCATGCAACAGGCTCGTCGTATCTCAGACCGGACCGCATTCTTCCTGATGGGAGAACTGGTGGAGCACGACAATACAGAAACCATATTCAGTGAGCCCAAAGATGACCGTACTAAAGGTTATGTAAACGGCGACTTTGGTTAATGGTTCGAGTAACTCAACCTCATCACTATAATAATAAGCGATGGTATTTTTGCCCCTCTTTTAGAGGGGCTTTTTTTGTTTTGAATAACGTGAGATTGGCTAGTGCTATAAGATGCGCTTACCGCCAACTGGCTGTGTGAATGGGGACGTTACTGATTAACCCGTAGTCCGCTTTTCCCACAGGCACGATGCCGAAATTTCATTTCGTACATCTGATGGTCAGCGATAGAGATTAACTGATTAAAGTCGAGACTGTCTTCTGGGAAGCGAGAGACGCCCACACTCATCGACAGGTTGACAGAGCTGTCATTGGTCAGTTCTATCGGCTTCTCAAAGCAACGGAACAGCTCATTGATCAACCGATCTACCTGGGCGCTTTCTACGCTGGGACAGATGACAGAAAATTCGTCACCACCAATCCGGTATAAGCTGCAGCGGAAGTGCTTCTGAACTGTATCGTTAAAACGCTTACTGATCTCTTTTAGCGCGCTGTCGCCAATGATATGGCCGTAACTATCATTAACGTGTTTAAAGCCATCAAGGTCTATCAACAACAGTGAAAATGGCTTTTGACGGTCGACCTGCGCTTTTAGATGTTTAATCAACGCCAGGCGGTTAGCGGCGTTGGTCAGCGGGTCGGTTAAGGCCAATGAACAATGGTATTGTGATTCTTTATGCAGGATATAGCTGACCAGAGCTACGCTAGCGATCAGCATGAATAGAAACAGATACTGGGCTTGGGTAAGTCGTTTGGCGTGGCTTAGTTGTTCCAGGTATAACGGGCTGGAATTGCGAAAGTTCTCATTTACGTAAGCCACCATATCCTGATAAATCAGTTCAAATTTTTTAGCGAGCTGCTCGGCTGATTGACTATCATTGACGGCCTGAAGTTCGGGCTCTAACTGACTAAAACGGCGAAATAGGGTGGACAAAAATTCTCGGGTGCCTTCCAGGGCGACAAAATCCGCCGATTCCTGGCTATTGAGCATGACATCGAACCGGCTCCAGGTGAGCTCGAACTTTAACCAGGTCTGTTCTTTCTCTGCCGGGTTGTCGGCGCTGTAAGGGGTGATGGCAACCAGTTCACTGAATTCTTTATTAAGCTGAAACATAAACCAGGTTGCCTGATACTGGCTGTTGGTAAACGACTTTGCCAACTCGCGCGTGGCGGACAACAGGTACAGGTTCGCCAGGATCAGCAACGCAGAAAGCACTATCAGCAGTGATTTCGCACGCAGTAAAACCGATGGTAACGGGGTTGGTTTATTCGCCATTATCTCTATGAATTATAATTTTGTCGATTTGCCATACCATTTGTGAGTAGAACAATTCGTTATTCAGTTGTGGGTATTTATCAAGGTTAAATACCAGCCAGAATGGACCTTTCTCTCGAATCCGCATTTTCTGGTCGTCCAGTTTGTATACGATAACTGGATGATAATTTTCGATATCTTCTATTACCGTTGTCGCCGCATAATCATTAAGAGCAATAAAGGACATCGCCGAGGCGTCATTGATATCGTAATATTTTAGCAGCTGCTCGGCTGGGACTCCGGTATATTTTTTAGCTTCTTTAAACCAAGGTAAGCTAGTGGTGAAAGAGACTTTCGGCAGTGCTTGCTCTATGGTCTGCATACTGAGCGTTTCCACTTTTCCGTCCGGAAGTTCAACGGATAATTCGCTGCTTTGTCCCCAACTGCTAAATAGTAACGCAGCTAAACTCAGACCCCATTTTGTCATCTTACCCATACTACTAGTGATATTTTAGTTGTTATTTATTGTGCAATTATATGCGTCTAGAAGCACTTTTTAAATCAAATTATCATCAGTTAAGACTATTGGAGTAGCGTTACGGAAGGTTAGAGGCAAAAAAGGCTTCCTATTGGAAGCCTTTTTATTAATTGCATTTTGCAATGATTAGAATATCAGGTGAGCCACACCGGCAATCACAGGAAGAGTGATCAGAGTACGCAGAATAAAGATAACAAACAGTTCTGCGATATTAACCGGAATTTTGCTACCCAGAAGCAGGGCGCCGACTTCTGACATGTAGATTAGCTGCGTTACCGACATAGCGGCAATGACAAACCGAGTCATTTCACTGTCGATGGACGCTGCCAGAATCGCCGGGATAAACATATCCGCAAACCCAACCACGATAGTTTGTGACGCTTGTACAGCTTCTGGAATACCCAGTAGCTCAAGGAACGGGATAAATGGTTGGCCCAGGATACTGAAAACAGAAGTGTGTTCAGCGATAACCAGAGCGACTGTACCGATACCCATAACAACAGGTAATACGCCAAACACCATATCGGCAGCGTTACGCAGGCCTTCGGCAAACACGTTTTTCAGTGAGTTTACCTGACTGGCTTTCGTTACGGCCTGTTGCATCCCCCAGCTAAAGCTGGTGTGACCTTCTGGAATGGCATTGGCGTCATCGCTAGGTGCACTGCCATCCACATAGAGATCTTTTTTCCAGCTCAAAGGTGGCAGACGCGGGATAATGATGGCGGCAACCAGGCCGGCCAGACAGATCGCGCCGTAAAATGGCAGAAACAGATGCTCCAGCTCAACCTGAGCAATCACAACCAGGCTGAAAGTAATCGAAACTGCAGAGAACGTAGTGCCAACAACCGCGGCCTCACGTTGAGTGTAGAACTTGTCTTCATACTGTTTACTGGTCAGCAAAATACCAACACTGCCATCGCCCAACCAGGATGCCATACAGTCAATTGCGCTACGACCTGGCAAATTAAACAGTGGACGCATGATTTTGCTCAGCAAGGTGCCGAACAGTTCCAGTAAACCGAAATTGAGTAGCAGAGGGAGCAGTAAGCCTGCAAAAATAAATACAGAAAAAAGTGTTGGCAGCAGGCCTTCCAGTAATAGTCCGCCAGTGTTTTCTTCCCATACCGCTTCAGGACCAACCTGGAAGAAGGTCATGATAACAGCGATACCACCGATGATCCGAACAGCAAGCCAAAGTGGTGATGGATTGAGCAGGCTATTCAAAAAAGGACGGTTGGTAACAAATGCTGGCTGGGCAATTTTACATACCAGAGAAGCAGCGGCCATGGCGACAATCACCAGAGTAATGATTGACGAAGCTGAGTCGCCAATCAGACCGGTCAGTGATTTGGCCAGTATGGCAACAGGTATGGTGAGGTCCCCGTTATAACTGATGGGCGCCATGAAAAGAAAGATCCCCATTAACGAGGGGATAAGAAACATCCAGAAAGGGCCTTTACCTTTTGGTTTTTCTAGCGTTTGAGTGTTGGTTTGCATTTGATTACTCATGTTACTACTAGTCAATAATAGCCAGATCCTTGGCATATTTATTCACTAAACATCCTTATTAACTCAATTGCCGCAAGATTAACCTTTTATTAAGTCTCTTGCAACACTATTCAATGTTTGGGATTAATTATTCAATACATATCCCTATTTCAGATTCATATGTTAGAGAAATGTTTCATTTTTGACAACTGTTGAATGTGGCTGGTTAGGACCTATAGTTTGTGCTGATAAGGGTCGGGAGTGTGCGGCGTATGCGATCTATTGTGTATTCAGAAGCGGGCTGTTAATGTTGGCGCATTCCTCAGGCATAAGGCTCAAACGAGATGAAACGACGTCTTTTACCCGTACCGCTAATCCTGCTCATTCCTATTGTATTGCTGCTACTGGTGGTTGTTACGGCCGTCTATCGGTTTAGTCTGGACGACGAGCAGATTCTGGCCAAATATCCGGCCAGCACTCAAACGTCAGACCCGATTGTTAAGCAGCTGTTTGGTATCAGCACAACGAATCCCTGGACGATTCAGGTACCACAGTCGAAAGCGTTTGCGCTGATTGATGAGACAGACACCGAACATCAACGTGTCTTCGGCAGTTACGATGACGGTGTGGAACGCGGAACGGTGTCAGTGTTAACCGATACCATTCGTCCACTGGATCCGCAACGCAGTGTGGCCATTATGGTGGTGTCCAACCAGGGCAGTGGAGCGTTTTATTATCTGTCGCTGTTTCGTTTTGATGATAGTGTGAAAAGGATCGTTCTGGCTGATAGCCAGCTGCTGGGCGATCGCATAGCGATAGAGCAGCTAACCACGGATGGCAACCAGATCCAAATTCGCTATAAAAAACACGGACCGGATCAGGCTTACTCTGAGGAACCTGAATTAATGGAAGCGGCTCAGTATAGCGTGGCACCCGACAACCAGCTGCGATGAAAACAACAGCAACATTGAGAATGGTTACAATGTTGCTTATGCTAGAACTAGTTTGCAGGAAATTTAAAGACTCAAAGGAGTGAGCAATGATCAACAAACGTTTTTTTAAAACTAAAGATGAAGTGGAAGTGACATTTGAGTTGCCGGCTGAACAGGTTGACGAGTCGGCTCAACTGGTTGCTGATTTTTTAGACTGGCAGCCAGCTACGATGAAAAAAGTCGCCAAATCTAACTCATTTAAATTCAAAACCCGGCTGGCTAAAGACAGCGAGTTTGAGTTTCGGTATTTGGTGGATAATCAAAAGTGGCTTAATGATCCCCATGCCGATCAATACAGACCTAATGGTTATGGCGAAGACAATAGTCTGATCAGCACCTTCGAGTAGATGCTATTGATATCTTTAATTATTTAACATAAAAGTATAGAAATGTTAGCGAAAGGGGCACTAATGTGTCCTTTTTTTGCATTTTTTTACCTTAATCCGAACTTTCAGGGTCGTGACATTTTTGCGCTAAACTCGTAATCTAACGCCTTTAGAAATTTGATAAGTGAGTAAGATCGTGCGCCCAAAATCTGTCGCTATTCGTTTGCGTGACATTTCAACTCAGGGAAAACTGCTGTTATTGAGCCTGCCAGTGATGGCAGCCGTGGTTTTTCTTCCTTCGGCGAACCAATCTGACTTGCGTAAAAGCATTAAACTTCAGTTACCGGAATCGAGCCAAAGCGCCCAACAAAGCCAGCAGCCCCACCCCGTGATAGATATTCCGGATTACGAATACCAAATTCAAAAAGGCGATAACCTCAGCGGTATATTTACTCAGTTAGGTTTCTCTTATCAGGAGCTAATGAAGGTCATGGAAACCGACCTTAACTATTTGGCACTGGATACACTGCAGCCAGGCGATACTCTGCGCTTCTGGCGTGATGAGCGTACCCAGCAGCTCGATAAGATGGAGCTGGAATTTAGTGTGGTGGATAAAGCAGTCTATCTTCGCGAGAGTGATGACAGTTTTAGTTATCAGGCGGTTAAAGTGCCTGGCACGTGGAAAGAATATGCAATTGTGGGTGAAATCAGCGGTTCATTCTCCAAATCCGTGAATGCACTGGGACTCGGCAACTCTGAGATCCAAAATCTGGTGTCTTTACTGCGTGACAAAGTCAACTTTGCTCGTGATCTGAGAATGGGTGACAAGTTTGAAGTGGTGCAGAGTAGGCAGTTTGTTGGCAACAAACTGACGGGAAACCGAGAAATCCTGGCTGCCAAAATCTTTACCCGTGGTCGGGTTATCACGGCGTATCTGCATTCAGACGGTCAGTACTACGACAAAGATGGCAACAGTTTACAGCGCGCATTTCGTCGCAGTCCGGTTAACGGAAAATACCGCTTGAGTTCTTCGTTTAACCCTCGTCGTAAGCATCCGGTAACGGGACGCGTAACCCCGCATAACGGTACCGACTGGGCAACACCAATGAACACGCCGATTGTCTCAACCGGTGATGGTGTGGTCGTTATGGTGAGGCGCTCTCACCCATATGCCGGCAATTACGTGGTTATTCAGCATGGTAATAAATACAAAACCCGTTATCTGCACCTGAACAAAATTTATGTCCGTAAGGGGCAAAAAGTTAGTCGTGGCGAGAAAATAGGCTTGTCTGGCCGAACTGGACGGGTTACCGGGCCGCATATCCACTATGAATTGCTGGAGCACGGCCGTCCGGTTAATGCGATGAAGGCCAATATTCCAATGGCGACCTCAGTACCTAAGCAGCAGTTAGCCCAGTTTAAAGCCCGCAGGGATGAGCTGGATGCCATGTTAAAAGCAGAAGAAGAACAATTGGCCAACGTGGTTAAGCCGGATTCTAATGGCTAAAAACTAGTTCGCGGTTTCATTGTTTAAAGCGTCCGATAATGAGGTGTATTGTTGAATGTGACGTTCAATGATCACCTCTGGCTCTTCCGGTTTGGAAAAGTAGTAGCCCTGGATCTGTTCACAACCCATAGAGTAAAGTTTTTCCAATGCCTGGGAGGTTTCGACACCCTCGGCGATGAGGTCAAGTTCAAGCTGAGTCGCTAACTGGATGATCAGCCACACGACCCGCTCCGAAGTGGTGCTGCTAAGCATGTTTTTGATAAAGCTGGCATCAATCTTAATACAGTCGATCGGGTAGCTGTGAATGTAGTTAAGGCTGGAATAACCAGTGCCAAAGTCATCCAGTGCGATGGTAAAACCGAGCGCCCGTAACCGGTCCAACAGGTACTTCACATCTTCTGTTTCAGACAGCAACACGGTTTCCGTTAGTTCAATCGTAAATTCACAAGGCAGAAAATCATACTTGGTGAGCATCGAGCGCAAGTGCGAAAGATAGCGTTCAGGATCGTTTAGCTCGTAAGCAGAACAGTTGATGCCTGTTCTGACTTTATAGCCCAAACCTTGTTCCAGTTTCTGTTTCGCCTGGCAGGACAGTTCAATAATCCGCTCGCCTAAATCGACAATCAGACCGGATTGTTCAGCAGCTTCTATAAACTCAATCGGCGAAATTATTCCTAACTCTTTGTTTTCCCACCTGGCGAGCATTTCAAAATAGTTCCAGTGCTTGCTGTGACGGCGTACTATCGGCTGGGCAACAACATAGATGTCACTATCGAATGACAGCGGCGAGTCCAGTTCGCAGCGCAGCGCGTCGATGATTCTGGCTCGCCGGTAATACTGGTCGCTTAAGTGGGTGTCATAACACTGAACTTTGACATTGCGGGACTGTTTGCAGTTTTTAAGTGCCAGACTGGCGTTCAGTATCAGCTGATCAGCGCTGGTGACACTGTCTGAACGGCGAGCAATTCCTATATGGGCAGAAACTTTGATGCTATGGCAGGGATCGCTATACCCGTCTTCCAACAGTGCCAATATTCGATGGCAGACCAGCAGTGGATCGTTAGAATAGCTGATAAATGCAAACTCATCGCCCGCGATCCGAAATGCCAGATGCTCATCGCTGACCTGACTGGTAATCGTTTCGGCAACAAATTTGATAACCTGGTCGCCAATATAGTGGCCGTAGAGATCGTTGACGGTTTTAAAGCTATCGATATCCAAATAAGCCAAAGTAAAATTATCGTCGTTTACATCGGTTAAACGCTCCAGCTTATCGGACAGGTAGCTACGATTCATCAGACCGGTCAGGTTATCATGGCTGACCTCATAGCTGAGTTGGTTTACCAGGCTTTCAGAGCGGGCAGCCAGCCACTTAGCTCTCAAACTATGAACCACGAGATTTGCAAACACCTGATGAAAATAAAACAGTTCTGAAGAGTCGTTAATTGCGTCAGTAAAGGTCGAGAATAAAATCCCCAGCACTTCTCCGCTGCGGGTGGTCAGGGGGATCCCAAGATAGGCATTTATATTGTGTTCGGTTAGCCGGCTATCGTTGGGGAAACGTTGTGCAATATCGTCTTTAATAAACAGAGCTTCGGTGTAGTGCTGACTGATGGACTCGCAAGGGGTACCTTCTAATGGAAAGGAGGTATCGCGTTGCAACTGATGGTGACAGGCATGGGATAATGTCTGGGCACGATAATTGTGGCGATCTACCTCTACAATGCAGGTACAGAAGCTTTCAAAGCGTCTGTGTAGATGCAGAGTTACTTTGTCCAGTAGCTCCGGACCATCAAGCTGTAGCGCTTGATGGATAGATTCCAATTCTTCCGGAGTAATTGTTATTGAATTGGGATCGTACGGAAGATTCACCATTACTCTCCACTTATAAATTCAGCCAGCCAACACGTTGTCGAGCATTTAATATGCATATAGACACTATGGTTCACGTTGCATTATATTTCAATTTTTTGTGGCACGTTGAGCTTAGTTGATTGCATGCCACCTGTGTCGCTACAATGGCAGGCTAGTCATTGAGGTGAAGTTAATGGAACAAAAACAATTTGAAGACCTGGTGAAGACTCTTTGCCAGCAAGATGCATTGCCGGCGGCGTTAGAGATGCTTAAATCCTGTGATGATGAGCAAGTGGCAAGTGCTGCCCAAGAATTGACCGGCCAGTTTGCATTGGCGGAAGTTGATGGTGAACGACGGATCTATCATGTTACTGTCGAGCAGGAAGACGATGGCTCAGAAAAAGAGTACGTCGAACACGTGATGAATGAAGGTGAAGAGGTTATCCGGTTTGTCGCTTGGTTTTTTGATAGCCAATTTGGTATGAAGAGAAAAGATATTTACCAAATGGCAGGGAAGACGTACCGACAACCCAAAAGATAAAGTGTGACATAGATCTTGTTTTGGTTCGTTAATGTGATACTATCCGTTTTAGAAATGTGATCTAAATCCGGAGAGAGTTATGAGCCACGAGCTAGGAAGTGCACTGTTAGGTCAAATGATTGCTGAGCAAGCGATGCAGAAAGCCATGTACGGTAAAACTAAAAAGAACAAGTCCCTGGGTAAAACCCTATGGAAGAAGCTGGCTAAATAAGCAAAGCAATATTCTGAAAACAAAGCCCTGACATAATGTCGGGGCTTTGTTTTTTCTGACAAGTAAACCGGCTTAAACAAACTCGCGACTTAAACCTGACCACAAGCGAACCTCTGCAACATTCTCCCATTGCCATTAGTGTATTTGATCCTGCTACCTTTACGATAAAACTTGAATACGGCGTTATTTTTGCCAAAAGAATCAGGCTATTTTTAGACCTATGTGATACTGGTTGCTATACAGTAAAGGTATATTAGAAATTTCTCATGTTAATACTAAGTAGCCAGTAGATGTACAGACACTAGATGCATCCTTTTCCAGGCTGTCAGTGAGGATTATCTATCAGTAAATCAGTCGGATAAGAATTTTATCCAGGTATTATGGATAATGCAGAAGGAAAAATAATGAGGAGTAAAATAGTCAACTGGCAACAGTCACTATCTATGCGACAGCGAATCTACCTTATTGTCGCCCTTTTTATTTTGGTCAATCTTGCACTATTCAGCTTGTCCTATATTCAATCTGAAGCCATGAACGGAGTCCGCGGTTATGTGAGGGGCGAAGGTCTGTGGGGCAAAGCACAGAAGAACGCCACCCTTCAGCTAGAACGCTTCATCTATCTTGGTAAAGAGGACGATTACCAGCTATTCCTGAAATCACTTGAAGTCCCGCTGGGGGACAGACAGGCCAGGCTGCAGTTACAGTCGGAACAGCCGGATTTGCAGATGGCTTTTCAAGGCTTTCTGGCCGGACAGAATGACCCCCAGGATATCCCTGGCTTGATCGTATTCTTCCAGCGATTCGAACATTTTCCATATATGAGTGATGCTATTGAGATTTGGACCCAGGGAGACCGTTACATCCTGCAGCTAAAAGCAATTGGTGAGCAGGTCTATTTGGCCAAAACCTCCGGCGATGAGGCCAGGATTGAGTCGTTACTGCCACGGCTGCAAAAGATCAACCTGGCGCTAGAACGTCTGGAATACCAGTTTTCTCTTGTGCTGAGTGAAGGAGCTCGCTGGGTAAAACGGACGTTGATGTCGACCAGTCTGGTGCTGTTTGTACTCATGTTGGCGGTAGTTATGTATGTAAATCGCCGCATTTTGCGAAGCATTGAACAGACCGAGGCTAAGCTCAATATCAGTGAAAACCGCTTCAGCAGTCTGTATAGCAGTAACATTATCGGTATTATCGACTGGAACAGCGATGGCACTATCATCGATGCAAATGATGCATTTCTCAACATGTTCGGCTATTCGCGTGAAGACTTCCAGCCGGGCTCAATAAACTGGCGTGAGATGACCCCTGAGTCTGCAAGAGACAGAGATGAACTGGCACTTGCAGAGATTGCCACCAAGGGCCACTGTACTCCGTTTGAAAAAGAACTGATTCATAAGAATGGCAGGCGCGTCTCAGTCTACCTGGGTGCCGCGCTGCTTGGTGGTGAAAGTGAAAAAGGGATCGGCTTTTTTATTGATCACACCGAGCAGAAGCGTGCCCAAGCCGAAACACAACTTTCAGCCACGGTCTTTGAAGCCAGTAATAATGGAATTATGATCACTGATGCTGACAGAGTGGTGATTGCAGTAAACCGTTCCTGGTGTGATATGACCCTCTATGCCAAACAAGAAGTACTAGGCAAACATTGGGATACCTTGCTTACTTTAACCAACAGTGAACCACGGTTTGATGATATCTGGAATACAGCAGGCTGCGAAAACAGCTGGCAGGGCGATCTGATTAACCGTCGTAAAGATGGAAGTGAGTTTCCCGTGCACTTGAGCATCAATACTGTCCACGACAGTCAAAATAATATCAGCCATTATGTGGTGATCTTCACAGACAGCAGCGAACGGGTTGCCACTGAACAGAAGCTACGCGATATGGCTCATTACGATTTTCTCACCGGTTTGGCCAACCGCAGCCTGCTTCACGAACTCATTAAGCAAACGGTCACACGAGCAAACTGCGACGGTGAACGTTTTGCGACATTATTTTTGGATTTGGACCGGTTTAAGCCCGTTAATGACCTCTATGGCCATGAGGTCGGTGACAGATTGATTCAGGTAATTGCATCCCGGTTAAAACATTGTGTCAGTGAGGATGATATCGTGGCACGCCTGGGTGGCGATGAGTTTGTAATCATCCTGCAAAAAATCACAGACCCCACTGATGCAGCCAAGGTAGCGAACAAACTGATATCATCCATCTGCCATGTTGTTGTGTTTGACGATCTCGAGCTTAAGGTTGGCTGTAGTATCGGTATCAGCATATATCCAGAGGATGGCTCCGATCATATCGAACTACTGCGCTGCGCTGATAGCGCCATGTACCAGGCAAAATCGGCTGGCCGCAACCGGTTTTGTTACTATAGTAACTCCAGTTGCCGCCTGTTGACTCCATGAAAATAGTCGTTGTCGTCAATTTCCTTCGGGAAGGTTACTGGCATTGAACTAGTCAACAATTTTGTCTGCCTGATCAGCTACTTTGGTCGGTGAGTCACTCTCGCTGCTGTCCAGGTTAACGACGTTGTCGGGTACGGTGTCCAGCCCCTGCTGCTTCAGCCATAACGTTAGCTTGTCCGCTCCGCCGACATATTCGCCCTGAAGCCAGATCTGCGGTACTGTAACTGGTGTTTTGTCGCCAATAATAGCTTTCACTTCGGGAATCATACGATATAGAGCTGCGCTGTCTTTGACCACATCGAAGTACTGGTATTCAATTCCAGCCTGCGCCAAGAGCTGCTTGGCTTTATCGCAGTGTGGGCAGCCTTGTTTGCCGAACATCTTGTTGCCGCTCATGGTGTCCTGCCGGGCCCACTGGGTGATGATGGCCTGGATGAGCGCACCTCGGTTAAGCGCTTCCCCCTGGCTGACTACTTTATCTTCAACCATTACAATCGGCGCATGCCAAGCACCTTTAGGCAAGGGTTGCCACCAGTGGCTAAGCCAGTCTTTGACTTCCAGCTCAATAGGAATATCCGCCAGTTCATTGGCAAAGGTATCATGCAATATGTCTTTAGTCAGGGTGCATTCACCACAGGGTATCTTGATCTTAAATGGCCCCCAGGCTCCTGCCCAGCGATAAAGGGTCACTTTGATTGGTGTAGCCATATCCTCACTCCGGATTGAATTATTAACTACAAAGAACCTGTAAAGGCCAAAATTCTTTCACCAAATACGAGTTACTGTAAAGGAGGTGTATGCTGATTGACAGCAAATATGTCTGCCAGTTGGCACCTTAAAAATATGATTAGGAAATAACGGCTTTGGCGAGGGCGACAGTTGCCATAAAAAAGACCGAGCACTTGGCTCGGTCAACTGGGATATATCAACGGATAAATGATGTAAAAACGTACTGATTGAGTGAATTAGAAGTCGTAGCGAAGACCCAAACGAATAGTGTCGTCAGCATCTTTACCATAGCCGGTGTCTTCAGCTTTCATCTGATTCAGTTTGTAAGACAGGTAACCACGGATAGACTTGTTGAAATCGTAGCGGCCTGTCAGCTCGAAGAAATCGTGGATGTCTGCTTTGGTGTTGCTATTTTTATTTTCTACTTCTTGCTTAGAGTAGGCTGCGATCAGGCGGAATGCTGAAGTAAGTTTGTATTGCGCCGCGACTTCAAGGCCGTTGAATTCGGTGTTGGCTTTGTCATCAATGTCACCCATGGTGTATGTCGCTGCCAGGTACAAGGCATCCAGTTCATAGTTGGCACCAGCGGTAAACTGATTAGCCGAGCCGTTACCTACACCGTTGTCGTTGGCGGCATAACCCAGGCCAAGACCTAAGCCAAATGGCAGAGTGTAGATACCTGACACGCCGTATCCGTCGGTATCTTTTTCTTCGCCGGCGATATAGTTAGCCTGCAGACTCAGGGCATCCATATTGTATGCGTAGAAGAAGTTGTTGTTGATCTGCTCGTCACCAGCATTGATAAACTCTTTTTGCTTACCGGTAAAAGTGGCGATATCTGTCATTTGGGAAAGCTGTACGTTAGCGGTATCTTGCTTACCCATAGAAAAAGCCCCGAAGTCACCGGCCAGGCCTGCGTACATGTAACGCTGCTTGAAGCTGGTGTTTGCATCGTTGTCGCCACTGGATTTAACCGATTGTTCTGCTTCGTAGAAAGCGAAACCACTCAGTGCATCAGTAATCTGAGTGTTACCACCCACATTTACGCGAACTCGGCTTTTGTTTTTCATGGTGCCGTCGATTTCTTGGCCGTCTTCGGCAGCATTAAAATCACCACGGAACTCAGCACGACCGCCAAGTTTCAATTCTGTACCATCTGCTTTATAAACGGTTGCTGCCAAAGTTGAACCCGACATCAGTGCCGCCAATACTGCGCTGTAAAGTGCTGCTTTTTTCATCTCAATTACCTTATTTGTTTTTAATCGGGCTTTCTTGCCCTTCATTAACGTGATGCAGGTAAGGTAGGGGAGTTAGATGACAGTTTGGTGGATGGTTGATGACACTTAAGTGTCTATTTTGTTTAACTATAATGACAGGCTAAAAATAAGCATCTAATCATTAAACAATGAGCATATGAGTAGTTCTATTTTAAGCAATTAAATTTAACCAATAAAAAACCAGTATTATATCTTGTTAATATATATAAAAAGAAAGCATAAGTACGATAAATTATAGTAAAAGTTTAAATTGTCAAAAAATAGGAGATTTTAAATTTAGGTTTGTTGTAACTTACTGAATTAAAGGTCTTTATTTTTATTTATCTTTATTTTATATGTTTTTTTTAAACCTTTTTAATTTGTCGCGATACAGTCTTTAGCACCTGTTAAGCGGGTGTAAATATTTACAGGACGCTACTTCGGCCAACCCCAAGGTCATAGCCTTAATAAGTAATATGGACGCAACAATGAAAAAAACTATTATTTCCGTAGCAGTTGCTGCGGCAGCCTTCGGTACACAAGTTTCTGCAGTTGAACTTTACAACCAGGACGGTTCGACTTTCGCGATGGGCGGACACGTAACAGCTGCTGTGGGTGCTTCTGATAATACCAATAACGGTAATACCCAAGTTCAAACGATATCTCCTCGTATCAACTTTGAAGCGACTCAGCAAATCAGCGACGCTGTTACTGTAGATGCCAAAGGTGAGTGGCAGATGAATATGCTGGACGGCGGTAAAGAGACCTTTAAAACTCGTCTGGGTTACATCGGTGCAACTCATGAACAACTGGGTCGTATTGCAGTAGGTACGCAGTGGTCGCCATTCTATGTAGTAGCAAAAGTTGCTGATGCGCCAATCATTTTCGCTAATGAATTCCTGTACGACAACCAATACGCATTGGGTACTGCTCGTTCAGAAAAAATGGCAGCTTACAGCAACACGTTTGAATTTGGTGAAACCAGTTCACTTTACGTAGGTGCAGGTTGGCAGGGTGCAACAACTAGCGTTTTAGCTGGTACAGAGCATAGCCTGGGTAACCGAGCGCAACTGGCGACTGTTTACTCAATCGCGGGCGTTAAAATGGGTGTGGCGCACACGACCGGTAAGATTCACGCTAACGGTGAAGCAAACAACAAAGACGCCAAGTCGACTCTGGCTAGCCTGAGCTACGGCAGCTACGGTAATGGTCTGTATGTTGCGGGCGTTTACGGTGACAACGAAAACATGAACAATGCTTCTACTGGCTTGATCTCGAAGTCAAAAGTTTACGAAGGCTTGCTGGCTTATGCATTGGATAACAGCCTGAACCTGAGCGTTAACTACGAAGAAGTAAAAGACGACGCAGAGAACTACTCGACTATGCGTACTTCTGCGCTACAGGCAGAATACCACTTCTCACCATCACTGGTTGGTGCTGCAGGTTACGAATTTGATCTGCGTAGCGATGACGACCGCGCGAAAGGTCAATCTGCTAAGAACGATCAGTGGAAACTGGCTGTACGTTACTACCTGTAATACCTATCTGACATATTTCGCATAAACAAATTAAAACGCCTATTTGATGTGATCAAGTAGGCGTTTTTATATATTTAATGAAACTTTTCTTATCTATTCATAGTGTTGCTTTTGCGTTTGTATAACCAGCTGCTACGTTTTATTTGTTCGTGATGTTTTTAGTACTTGAGTATTAATACGGACAAAGTACAAACAACTAATACGGAAGTGACAACATGAATATGAAATTATTAGCCGTGGCAGTGGCGGCAGCAGCATGTGGTACCAGCGCCTTCGCAGCAGAAGTCTATAGCGGAGACAGTTCATCCCTTTCCATCGGCGGTCACGTCAGTGTTGGAGTCGGTGAGTACAGTTCTGATGATGTGCGAGTTGACCAAGTTTCTCCACGGATCAATGTAGAAGGTAAGCAGGATATCGGTGGTGGCGTAACCGTAGATGCCAAAGGTGAATGGGCACTGAATATGCTTAACGGTGGCGGCACTTCAATGACCACCCGTCTGGGATACATTGGCGCAAGTCATGATCAAGCTGGCCGACTGGTAGCCGGTACGCAATGGTCACCATATTACGATGTCGGCGGCGTGGCGGATTTACCTATCGCGTTCGCTAACGATTTCCTCTATGACTACAACTTGGGTACGGCCCGTGCTAACCGTATGCTCAGTTATCGTAATAGCTTCGCGCTAGGAGATATGGGGGCATTAAACTTCGGTTTAGCTTGGCAAGGTAAACGCGTTGTGAGTTCGACAGAAGATGAGGTCGATGATATTACAAATGTAGTTACACGTACTTCATCATCAACTACCTTCGATACCCGTGGCCAGGTCGCATTATCGATGGACATCGTTGGCATTGGAGTTGGTTACGCCTATACCGGTGGTGATGTTACTGACGGAGGCATGACCAATAACGCACAGTCTCACATTGTGTCACTGAAATATGGCAGCTATGGCTCCGGCCTTTATACCGCAGTGGTTTACGGTATGAACAAGCATATTTACAGCGGTGTAGATAAATCAAAACAGTTAGAAGCGCTGATAGCCTTTGGCTTGGGTAATGGTCTCAATCTGAGCGTCAACTACGAGTCAGAGAAGGACGACGATGCTGACATGATGATGCGCGAAGAATCTGCACTACAGGCTGAGTATAACTTCTCGCCTAAATTCCGTGGCTTTGCCGGTTATCAATTTGACTTAAATGATGATGGTGGCCGCGAAAAAGACGATAAGTGGATTGTCGGTGCGCGTTATTTCCTATAAGACCAAATCTACTGCCTGAACACATTGAGTTGTGTTGACGCCTATTCATTATCGAATAGGCGTTTTTCTTTTTACGCGACTGACAATTTGCTGTTACAGCGGTTGGCCGTTAACCACTAGCTGCACATCGATATTATTGCGCACCGCATTGGAATACGGGCAGACCTGATGGGCGGTTTGTACCAGTGCCAATGCCTGCTGATCGTCAATGCTAAGTTCTACTGACAGGGCAACGCTTAATTGGAAACCGCCATTGCCATTCGGGCCAATACCCACTTCTGCGCTTACCGGCGCGGCTTTCAGGTTTATTTTTCCTTCTCTGGCTACATGCAGGATGGCATTGGAAAAGCAGGCTGCATAACCGGCTGCAAACAGTTGTTCCGGATTGGTCGCAGCGCCTGTTCCGCCCATTTCTTTGGGGTAAGCCAGGTTTAGATCCAGCAGTCCATCGTTGGTTTTTACATTGCCGTTGCGGCCAGCCAGTGCAGTTGCGGTTGTGCTGTACAGAGTAGTCATAGCGTTTGCTCCTAATTTAAGTTGTGTGCTATTTAATTTTCCACAATTCTATATCGTAAACTAAATGGAATGCAAGTATATTGTGTGCAATTTAATTTGTGAGGTAAGTGAAATGACAGGTCAAAGTGTGGAATGTGGCTCTGATACCCCTGAACTGTTGCTGGAAAATCAAGTCTGTTTTCCGCTCTACAGTGCCGCCAACGCGATGATTCGCGGTTATCGTCCACTGCTTGATGCCCTGGACCTGACCTATCTGCAGTACCTGGTCATGATGGTGCTTTGGCGCCACGATGGCATCAGTGTGAAGGAGCTGGGTAATAAACTCTATCTTGATTCGGGCACCTTAACACCACTGCTTAAAAGGCTTGAAGGCAAGGGCCTGGTAGAAAGGTTGAGAAGTGCTGAAGATGAACGAGTCAGAATTCTTAAACTGACCTCCGAAGGCAAAGCACTGCAGCAGCAGGCAAAGCACATTCCCGAAGCAATGAAGTGTCAATCCGGTATGTCATTGGACGATCTAGTGGCATTGAAGCAGCTTTGTGAGAAGCTTTTGAAAAACTTGGGTAATTGATCAGATTTTACCGCGTCAAAATAGGGAAATGCATGTTGTCCGGTAATAGTTCGGCTAGAATTTGGCTTTTGCCAACCGTCAAACAAGGAAGTCATCATGAAATCGGTCAGGGTGGGTGAACAGCAGATTACGCCCTCTAAAATCGTCTGTGTCGGACGCAATTATATCGAGCACATTCGAGAGCTGGACAACGCAGTACCAGAGCAGATGGTGGTATTCAACAAACCCAACAGCGCGATTGGTGAAAGACTATGCTCCCGGTTGGATGAAACGCTGCATTATGAAGCGGAAATCTGCTTTATGGTTAAAGCAGGTCAGCTATATGCCGTTGGTGTTGGTCTGGACCTCACCAAACGGCAGCTCCAGTCAAAACTGAAAAAGCAAGGTTTACCCTGGGAGCGAGCGAAAGCGTTTGACGGCTCGGCCATGTTGAGTCGTTTTATGCCGTTGAACGATTTGGATATCAACTCGCTACAGATAGAACTGTTTATTAACTGCGTTCGTGTGCAAGCGGGTGGCGTTAAACAGATGATGTATCCTCCTGCCACCATTTTGGAAGAACTGACCCATTTCACCAGCTTGTATGATGGCGATATTATTATGACGGGTACTCCACAAGGGGTGGGTGAAGTACACGCAGGCGACCTGTTTTTAGCCAGACTAAAGAGTGATGACAAGACCCTGCTTGAAATTGAATGGCAGGCCAGTTAATTAATGGCTGGCCCGCTATTTAGGTCAGGTTAATAGCAGTTTTATCACCAAGAAAACCGCCATGCTGATGATGGTGGTCAACAACACGTTTTTGCTGCGCCAGGCGATGAACGCCGCCAGTGTTGCCGCGACAAGGTATGGGTTCTCTGCGGACAACCATAACTTCTGCTCCGGTACAAACACAATCGGTGCCCAAATCGCCGTGAGTACCGCTGGACTGGCGTAGCCGAGTAACTTTTGTGCGTGATAATTCAGTTTCAGCGGCAATTTGGGCTCCAGAAACAGATAGCGGCTGACAAACACCAATACCGTCATCGCCAGAATCGACAGCATAATCATATTCTTTTCCCCGCCACCATTTCGGTCATATAACCCGCCAACATGGCGCCCAGGCTGGCCAACATCAGGCTTCCCTCAACTCCCTGCCAGGTTAACCCGACAGATAAAATCAGCGCTGTAATCACGGATACCAGTACCGAAAGTGACTTGATGGTGGGGATTACAATGGCGATAAACGTGGCTGCCACGGCGAACTCCAGACCCCACTCGCCCATATTGGGGATAAAGCTACCGGCGATAATGCCCGCCAGCGTGGCCAGGTTCCAGATAAGATAAAAGCTTAACCCGGCGCCAAGCGCATACCAGGGCTTGAACTGTTGTTCCGATTGGTGGCCACAAATTGCAAACAGTTCATCGGTCAGAAGAAAACCCAGGCTAAGTCGCCAGCGAAGTGGTAGCGGGCTGATTTTTTTTCTCATCGACACGCTATACAGGAAATGGCGTGAAGTAATAAAAAATGTGGTCAGCAACATGGTCACCAGCCCGGCGCCGGCTTTTAACATTCCGGTCGCGACAAGCTGAGCAGAACCGGCAAACAATATCGCAGACAGCGCCTGGCTTTCTAATGGTGATAAGCCGGATTCTACCGCGTAAGAGCCGGCCAACAGGCCCCAGGGCAGTACCGCAATGCTGAGTGGCAGCATGGCGACAGTGCCCTGCCAAAATAGCTGCGCTTTGGAAGTGTGGGTTTGATTCACGATGTTAATCTGCTTGTAATCTAATTGGTTATATTGGCATCGATATGCATCCGTCCCAATAACATTGGGACGGATATAGTTAACTACAAGCTCTGTTGATGAAATTGGATTAGCTCGTCCATCGCTTGCTGAGCTCTTTCCAGCACCTGAGGGTATTTATCGGCAGGGGAAAATGATTCAGTGACTTGGTAATAGCACTTCAGTTTAGGCTCTGTGCCTGACGGGCGAACCACCACCCGGGATTGATCGTCCAGATGGTAGATCAGCACGTCACTGGTGGGTAATGCAATCGCTTCAGTAGCGCCGCCAACGTGGTAACGGAGTGAGGTTTTAAAATCGTCAATCATGGTCACTTTACGGTTAGCAATCTGGTGCGGAGGATTGGCCCGCAGTTTGTCGCCAACCGGAGGACTATCCGGTGACAGCGCCAGGCTGCGCTGAGCGGTCAGATACAGGCCATATTGGCGATAGATATGTTCAAGCCGGTCCCATATTGAGAGCCCCTCGCTGTATAGCTCTGCAGCAATCTGGGCGAATGCGACCAGGGCAGACAGGCCATCCTTATCCCAGACATTACGGCCAATGGTGTAACCCAGTGCTTCTTCATAGGCAAAAAGGAACTGCTTGTCTTCTGTTTGCTGCTGCATTGCAACATTGGTCAGCCACTTAAAGCCAGTCAGAGTCTGATAATAACTGGCCCCGAATGAGTCGGCGATTTTTTCTAACATAGTGGATGAGACAATAGTGTTACCCACTAGCTTATCTTCGCCTCCCAGCCGGCGCAGCAGGGCATGGCCGAACAGACAGCCCACCTGATCGCCGGTAAGCATTTGATAATCACCACTGTCAGTGCGCACCGCAACCGCCAGGCGGTCGGCATCCGGGTCATTGGCGCAGGCCAGTTGTGCACCGACAGAGCGCGCCAAAGCGATCACTTTATCCATTGCCCCGGGTTCTTCAGGGTTTGGAAACCGCACCGTTGGAAAGCGTCCATCCGGTTCACGCTGTTCGGCAACACTGAACACTTTGGTAAATCCGGCATCTTCCAGCAGTGCTTCTGCCATATTGGCGCCAACACCATGCATTGCGGTATAGGCAATGGTGACGCAGCCTGGGTTGGTATGGTACTGAAACAGCGGGTCCTGGCGAATGGTCTGCCGATAACTCTGGAAGTAATCGATGCCTAACCACTCCAGTAAACCGTGGGCGCGGGCATCATCCAGGCTCATGAGCGGGATCGGTTTTTGCGCCGCTGCAGTTATCTGAGTTGCAATACCGGCGTCATGAGGGGGGATAATCTGAGCGCCATTCTCCCAATAGACCTTCACCGCATTGTCGCTCGGCGGATTGTGGCTGGCGGTGACCACCACGGCAGCGGCGGCATTAAAATGCTTAATGCCAAACGCCACAACCGGCGTGGGGGCCACTTTTTTCGTCAGGTAAACTTTGATCCCCAGTGCCGCGAGTACCGAGGCGGTATCTTTGGCAAACTGCTCGGAATCAGGTCGGCCATCATAGCCGACCACGACACCCCGTTGGCAGGCATGTTCGACTTCTTCGATCAGGTAGTGGCCAAGTCCGGTGGCGGTTTCCTGTATCACCAGCCGGTTCATACGATTGGGCCCACAGCCGACCAGTCCGCGCAATCCAGCGGTACCAAATTCCAACCGGGTGTTGAACCTATCTTCCAGCTCAGTCCACTGCTCTTCGTCGATCAGATGCTGCAGTTCGTAGCGAGTTTTTGGATCTGGATCGCGCTCCAGCCATGCCGAATATGTCTGTGTCATAATGCTAGCCCTTCCCCCCGAGTTGTTTGCTGAGCCGCCAACAAAGCGTCAGTTTTTATGGTCGTTTGGCTGACGCTATTGATGGCAAACTCTTGATGAAACACCTGCGGTATCAACATAGTTAAATTGTGATGGTACTTTCTTGCGCTATCGAGTTTCGTTAACTAACGTTACTTAACATAACTATAACAAATTGTGTCGAATTCGCTGTTTATTGGGGCTTTTTCCAAACAATGACCAGCCACAGGACAGGGGGTTCTGTGCAACTTAGGTTGGTCCGCCATCGGGCTACGGTGGCGTTAGCAGAGGAGAGATCTTTTGAAAAGATTACTGACCAATCTTTGGCTTATGACCGATTTGATGTTTGTAGGTTTTGCCGCGCCGGCTATTGCTGCCGATTCAGCAATCAATATGCGACAAGGGGTAACGGAAATCAGCGAGAAAGTGTATGACCTGCACATGCTGATTTTTTACATCTGTGTCGCGATCGCTGTGGTGGTATTTGGCGCTATGTTCTATTCCATTATCCACCACCGTAAATCCAAAGGCGTCATCGCCGCGCATTTTCATGAAAGCACCAAAGTGGAAATTATCTGGACGGTCGTGCCGATAATTATCCTGGTTGCGATGGCGATTCCTGCCACTAAAACCCTGGTGGCGATGGAAGATACCAGCCAATCCGATCTCACCATTCAAATCACTGGCTCACAGTGGAAATGGCACTATAGCTATTTCGACCAGGGCGTGGAGTTTTACAGCTTACTGGCGACCAGCCAGAAGCAGATAGACGGCATCGAAGAGAAGGGGGCCCATTATCTGCTGGAGGTAGACAACCCACTGGTTCTGCCCATCAATCGAAAGATCCGTTTCCTGCTCACTTCCGACGATGTGATCCACTCATGGTGGGTGCCTGATTTCGCGGTGAAAAAAGACACCATACCCGGTTTTATTAACGAAGCGTGGACGCGAATTGATAAACCGGGCGTTTACCGTGGTCAGTGCGCCGAGTTGTGTGGCCGTGCCCACGGCTTTATGCCTATTGTCGTTCAGGCGATGGCAGAAGACGATTTCGAAACCTGGCTGGCAGACAAGAAAGTTCAGCAGGCAAAAGCCGAGAAGGAAGCCGCGGCGGCGTTAACCAGTTCCCTCTCTATGGATGAACTGATGGCAATGGGTGAGAAAGTCTACCTGGATCGCTGTGCCGTTTGTCACCAGGCTACTGGCTTAGGTATCCCTGGCGCCTTCCCGGCGATTAAAGGCAGCGCTGTGGCTACCGGCGATGTTACCGCCCACTTAGACGTCATACTAAATGGTCGCCCTGGTACTGCGATGCAGGCGTTTGCTAACCAGCTCAGCGAACAAGAAATCGCAGCGGTCGCGACATACCAACGGAATGCGTTTGAAAATAACACCGGTGATCTGGTCCAGGCCTCTGATGTTAATGCGGTCAAAATGCAGCAAGCGAGCAAGGAGGGACAATGAAAATGTCCACTGATGAGAAGATAAAATCTGCGCCAGCTGCAGATGCTGAATTGATTCGCGCTCAGACCACCGCAGTGGTGGATGATCACGAGCATCACACGCCCTCAGGTATTACTCGTTGGCTTTATTCTACCAACCATAAAGACATCGGTACTTTGTATCTGTGGTTCAGCTTTACCATGTTCCTGATCGGCGGCGCGATGGCTATGGTGATTCGAGCCGAACTGTTTCAGCCTGGGTTACAGCTGGTGGAGCCGGAATTTTTCAATCAGATGACCACAGTGCATGGCTTAATCATGGTGTTTGGTGCCGTCATGCCGGCGTTTACCGGCTTAGCCAACTGGATGATTCCGATGATGATCGGTGCGCCGGACATGGCTCTGCCGCGAATGAACAACCTTAGCTTCTGGATACTCCCGTTTGCGTTCTTGATTTTGCTCTCGTCGTTATTTACTCAGGCGGGAGGCCCAAACTTTGGCTGGACCTTCTATGCGCCCCTGTCAACCACTTACGGCCCGGACAGTACCGCCCTGTTTGTCTTTTCCGTCCATATCATGGGGATCAGCTCCATCATGGGCGCAATCAATGTGATCGTAACGATTGTGAATTTGCGCGCCCCGGGCATGACTTGGTTCAAGATGCCGATGTTTGTCTGGACCTGGCTGATCACGGCATTTTTGTTGATTGCCGTTATGCCGGTCCTGGCCGGAGCCGTCACCATGGTGTTAACAGATAAATACTTTGGCACCAGCTTTTTTGATGCGGCAGGGGGCGGGGATCCGGTGATGTTCCAGCATATATTCTGGTTCTTTGGCCACCCTGAAGTGTACATCATGATCTTGCCGTCGTTCGGCATCATTTCCGCCATCGTGCCTGCATTCAGTGGTAAAAAGCTGTTTGGCTACCATTCCATGGTCTACGCCACCTGTAGTATCGCGCTACTTTCCTTCCTGGTGTGGGCGCACCATATGTTCACCACCGGTATGCCGGTATTTGCCGAGCTGTTTTTTATGTACTGCACCATGTTGATTGCGGTTCCCACCGGGGTGAAGGTGTTTAACTGGGTCGCCACCATGTGGCGAGGTGCCATGACTTTTGAAACACCGATGCTGTTTGCCATCGCGTTTATCATCTTATTTACCATCGGCGGCTTCTCGGGCCTGATGCTGGCCATTGTACCGGCGGATTTTCAGTACCACGATACCTACTTTGTGGTTGCCCATTTCCACTATGTGTTGGTGTCCGGCGCGGTATTTTCCATTATGGCAGCAGCGTATTACTGGATGCCGAAGTGGACCGGGCATATGTATAACAAGCGCCTCAGTCTGTGGCATTTCTGGTGTTCGGTGATCTCCGTTAACGTGCTGTTCTTCCCGATGCACTTTTTAGGTTTGGCCGGTATGCCGCGTCGTATTCCGGATTACGCTATTCAGTTTGCAGACATCAACCAGATTGTTTCCATTGGCGGTTTTGCCTTTGGCTTATCACAGCTGATCTTCCTCTGGGTAGTGGTGGGCTGTATCCGTGGCGGCGAAAAAGTGGATGCCAAGCCCTGGGACAGAGCAGAAGGGCTGGAGTGGACGGTACCGAGTCCGGCACCACACCATACCTTTAGTACGCCTCCTAAGCTACAAGATTAGGGTGAATTATGGATGCGCAACATTCGGCAAATAAACGTCTGACTGCAAAGCTGCTGCTGGCAGTCGTGGCGATGTTTGGTTTCGGTTTTGCGCTGGTGCCGCTCTACGACGTTATGTGTGACGCACTGGGAATCAACGGCAAAACCGCCAATGTATCGGTGTTGCAGCCGCAGGGTATGGTGCCGGACCAGTCTCGCTCGATCAAAGTAGAGTTTATCGGCCATTTGAGTACCGGTATGCCTTGGAAATTTGTCCCCAAGGAGTCAGTACTTACCGTTCATCCGGGTGAAGTGATCCAAACCGCCTATCTGGCGGAGAATCTATCGACACGGGATATCGTGGGGCAGGCGGTGCCTTCAGTCACTCCAGGGTTGGGGGCGAGTTACTTCAATAAAATTGAGTGTTTCTGCTTTAACCAGCAACCGCTTAAAAGTGGCCAAAAAGCAGAGATGGCACTGATTTTTTACATTGAGCCCGATATTCCTGAATCCATTCATACCCTGACGCTTTCTTATACGCTGTACGACATAACCGACAAAGCTAATGCTGAGGTGACGGTCGCGAAAGCACTGCTGCCCACCGGGCAGCAGGCAGAATTAGAACAAGGAGCAAGACCATGAGTTCTAAACATCAGTCGTATTATGTCCCCGCACAGAGCAGTTGGCCGATTGTCGGCGCGGTTGCGCTGTTTATGGTCGCCTCGGGAGCGGGATTAACAGTTCAGCACATAGGCCAGGACGGTGTTGGCGGGGTGATCGGCAAGGCGATACTTATCATGGGTTTTCTGGTGCTGCTGTACATGTTTGCCGGCTGGTTTACCAGTGTGATTACGGAATCGATGTCGGGGCTCTATTCCGCCCAGATAGCCCGTTCATTCCGCCAGGGCATGAGCTGGTTTATCTTTTCCGAAGTAATGTTTTTCGGTGCTTTTTTTGGTGCTCTATTCTATGCGCGTATGGTGTCGGTTCCCTGGTTGGGCGGCGCTGGCAACAATGCCATGACTCACGAGGTACTGTGGCCTGCGTTTGAAGCTCTCTGGCCACTCACGACCACTCCGGAAGGGCAGACCACTGAGGCGATGAGCTGGCGTGGGATCCCACTTGGCAATACCGTGATTCTGCTGTTGTCTTCGGTCACCCTGCATATGGCGCATATCAGTCTGGAGAAAAACCGTCGTATGGCGCTGACACTGTGGCTGGAAATCACCATTGTGCTGGCCGGATTTTTCCTCTATTACCAGGCAACTGAGTACATCCATGCCTATCAGGAACTGGGTTTAACCCTGCAGTCGGGAGTTTACGGCAATACATTTTTTCTATTAACCGGCTTCCACGGTATGCATGTCTGTTTAGGGACGATTTTCCTGTCGGTGTTGTTGGGGCGGGTTGCCAAAGATCACTTTACACCGAAAGACCATTTTGCCTTTCAGGCGGGCAGTTGGTACTGGCATTTTGTGGATGTGGTGTGGCTCTGTTTGTTTGTGTTCGTCTATGTTTTATAGCCTTCATTATCAAACGCGAAAGCTAGTAGGGACGCCCGTTGGGTTCGATAAAACCGCTTAACAGAGCAACGATGAGTAGGATGACCGCCAGAGCCGATAGCACGACACGTCGGCCCAGATAGTGGCTCATGGGTTTCGGGGATTGATCTGGGTCCTGTTCCGGGTCTCTAACCATCTCAAACAGTGCACGGCCGAGATTTATGACGATAAAAACCAGCAGTACGATGAGTAGTAGCTTGAAGAAAAAGACCATGGTGGCTCCCGTTCGTGACCTGTTTAAATCCGGTCGTTTTTGGATATCCGTACTGTTAACTCTGGTTGTATTTGTGTTGTTGGTCAAACTGGGTTTTTGGCAGTTGGCAAGAGGCGAAGAAAAATCGAAATTGGAACAGCTACTTAGGGACAACCAACATCGCGAGCCGGTAGCATTGGTTCAGTTGAAGGATGTTGTATCGACCCCGGTAATGGAAGAGATAAATGGTACGCCGGTGATTGTCTCCGCCACTCCAGTTCCGGAGCAGTATATTTTGTTAGATAACCAGACCTATCAGGGGCAGGTTGGCTATCTGGCCTTACAGGTCATGCGCAGTGAGACAGGACAATATTTCTTGTTAGAAAGAGGCTTTGTCGGCTGGCAGGGCTCGCGAAACCGCTTACCGGAAGTGAGTTGGATCATGAAGCCGGGCGAGTGGCAGGGGCGGGTGTATGTCAAACAGGCCAATCCGCTTAGCGATGCGTTAATGATTGAATTAACCCAGCCGCACCGGATCCAGAATCTCAATATTGGCGAGCTTTCAGAACACCTTAATCTCGAGTTATTGCCATTTGTTTTGCAACCACGGGCAAATAACTGGCCCTACCCGCAGCCATGGAATCCGTTACCCCTGAGCTCAAGCAAACATTATGGCTATGCGTTGCAGTGGTTTGCGATGGCGTTGGCGTTAATGCTTTTGAGTGGCTGGTTGTTGTTCAGAACTGTGAGGAGGGGAGATGACTAATCCTGTATTGAGAGGCCGCATGATTCTGTTACTGATTGTGGCATTTTTTGTTCTGCCGGTCATTGTTGCCAAAACTGTATTGGAGAAGCACTGGTATCAGTCCGGTGTGACCAATCATGGCCAGTTGTTCAATCCGGAGATCTCACTGGCAGAGCTCAATGTCAGTAATCCATTGCAACAGAAATCCTGGCAACTGGCTTATGTGGTCCCTAAACAGTGTCAGCAGTCCTGCCTGCGGCAACTGTATCTGCTGAGTCAGAGTCACATGGCGTTGGGTAAATACCAGCAGCGGGTCACACCGGTATTGATGATGACGCCCGACAGCGACCAGATGGTGGACACCAGCAAATTTGCGGTGATTCGTCTCAATGGTGATGCGGAGCTGCCGTTTAGTGAGGCAGACTATCTGATTGTTGACCCGCTAGGGCAATTGGTCATGCGCTATCCCGAAGTCGAAGAGCAGGCGATGATGAGTCAAAGTAAGGATTTGCTGGCTGACTTCAGGAAGCTGCTTAAGTTGTCACGGATCGGCTAAGGGAAGGTGCAGTTATGGCGTTACGAATTCTGATCAAGACCAGTCTGTTGCTTACTGTGGTGGTGATTATGCTCGGCGCGTACACCCGTTTGTCAGATGCAGGCTTAGGTTGTCCTGACTGGCCAGGATGTTATGGCCATTTAACCGTTCCCAACGAGCATCATGAACTGGCGGCTGCCAGCGAACGCTTCCCGCATCTGACGGTGGAAGCGGACAAAGCCTGGGCAGAGATGATACATCGTTACTTTGCCGGTACTTTGGGGTTAGTTGTTTTGGCTATTGCGGTGTTTTGTATCCGTAACCGACATTTGCCGACCGGACATGGCATCGCGCTGGCGCTGGTGATCGTCTTTCAGGCTTTGCTCGGTATGTGGACCGTCACTATGAAATTATTGCCGCTGGTGGTGATGGGGCATCTGTTAGGCGGTTTCACGCTACTCTGCCTGCTTAGCCTGCTTTACTGGCGGGTTCGGTTGAATCCCAATGCTATCGCAGCTTTAAATCAGCCTGACGGACCGCTGATTACGCCAGGCGTGAAGCGATTCGCAACCCTGGCACTGGCGGTGGTGATCATTCAGATTGCACTGGGAGGCTGGACATCGTCGAACTATGCTGCCTTGATGTGTACCAGTCTGCCACTGTGTGAAGGAAACTGGTTGCAATCGCTTGATTTTGCCAATGCCTTTCAACTGATCCACTTCGGTCACGATAGTTACGAGTTTGGCGTACTGGATTATGAAGCCAGAATGACTATCCATGTTACGCACCGAATTGGCGCCATTGTCACGGCTGTCGTAGTACTTATCAGCGCCTTACTGTGTGTTACACAGCAAGACAGCACTCTCCGTTCAGCTGGTCGCCGGATGATGCTGGCATTGGTAATCCAGCTTGGATTGGGGATAACCAATGTGGTGTTTAGCCTGCCACTGATGGTTGCCGTTGCCCATAATATCGGGGCGGCGTTCTTACTGGTCAGTACACTCTATACCAACTATCTGCTTTGGTCAGGCGTTGAGATTCCGCAAGTGAACAAGGAGCGCGTTCATGAATAGATTATTACCTGTTGTTACTCATCCCGCGTCACTGCTCTCTTCTAAGTGGAAACTGTATCTGACTTTGACCAAACCCAAAGTCGTCGCGTTGATGCTGCTCACCAGCCTGGTTGGTATGTGTCTGGCGGTACCTGGCCAGGTACCTAAACTGGTTGCCAGCCTGGGGTTAGTCGGTATCGGCTTAATGGCGGGCTCTGCTGCGGCACTCAATCATCTGATTGACAGAAGAATCGATGCGATAATGGCCCGCACCTACCGCCGGCCACTGCCGTCAGGGGAGCTGGGCACCAGGCAGGTTGTGCTGTTCGCGGCATCAATCGGTAGTATCGGGTTTGCCATTCTCTACATTGGCGTTAACGCGTTGACCGCCTGGCTGACGCTGTCCAGCCTGGTTGGCTACGCGGTAGTTTATACACTGTATCTCAAACGGGCTACGCCGCAGAACATAGTGATAGCGGGTATTGCCGGGGCGATGCCGCCGCTATTGGGCTGGACGTCAGTGACTGGCCAGTTAGATGATTATGCCTGGCTGCTGGTGATGATCATTTTTATCTGGACGCCACCGCATTTCTGGGCTCTGGCTATCCACCGTCGGGACGACTATGCCAAAGCTAACGTACCTATGTTACCGGTGACTCACGGTATCGAATACACCAAGACCTCCATCCTGTTGTATACCTACCTGTTAGCGGTGATCTGCATTTTGCCCTATCTGGTTGGGATGAGTGGTGTGCTGTACCTGATAGCCTCCAGTTTTCTCAGTGCTGGTTTTATCTACCATGCCTGGAACCTGAAATTCCGGGCTGAGGCAAAATCGGCCATTAAGACATTTAAATTCTCCATTATCCATTTGATGCTGCTGTTTGTGGCGCTGCTACTGGATCGCTATCTGGTGCTGTAAATCACATTGTTAACATGAACCAATGACCTTGCTGCTTAAGGTAGCAGCAAGGACCCGTTTACATTGTAAATTGACTTTTCTTACCTCCTTATCTTTCAATGCCACACCTAGGTAGCTGTGTGCGCAGTTATTGCCACTCGGAACGATATTAGTCGTTCCGGACTGCTTCTCCATAAATAATCCAGCCATTTCAAATATTAATACATTGATATATATAAATATTTACTGAGATCTGGCTTGGGTTTGTCGGCGTACATTTAAATGTACATTTCAATTTCAGTGTAAATATTGTTCGTATATTGCAATTCAATTTAAATAATGCTTGCGAAGCTGGTTTTTAACCGATAAGTTACGGGAATCACATTTTTTAACCCGTTTACAGTTGTGCACGGACCACAACTGCTTTGAATAAGTCTCAAGAAAGTAGGATGTAGAGAACGATGTTTCAGACCGATGATGTAAGAATTAACCGAGTAAAAGAATTATTGCCCCCCGTTGCCGTATTAGAAAAGTTTCCTGCAACCGAAACTGCGTCATCGACTACTTTTGAGTCACGCCAGGCGATTTCCAATATCCTGAAAGGTAAAGACGATCGCCTGCTGGTTATCGTTGGCCCTTGTTCTATCCATGACCCTGAAGCTGCCATTGAGTATGGCCGTCGCCTGAAAACATTACGTGATGAACTGGGTGACCGTCTGGAAGTTGTAATGCGGGTCTATTTTGAAAAGCCGCGCACCACAGTGGGCTGGAAAGGTCTGATCAACGACCCCTACCTGAACGACACATTTAAGATCAATGACGGGCTGCGTATGGGCCGCAAGCTGCTGTTGGACCTGACCGATATGGGCATGCCAACCGCCAGTGAATTTCTCGATATGATTACCCCGCAGTACGTTGCGGATCTTATCAGCTGGGGTGCGATTGGCGCCCGTACTACTGAATCTCAGGTTCACCGTGAACTGGCGTCTGGTTTGTCCTGCCCGGTCGGATTTAAAAACGGTACTGACGGGAACATCAAGATCGCCTCTGATGCGATTCGCTCTGCGGGTTCATCGCACCACTTTTTGTCGGTAACGAAATTCGGTCATTCGGCAATTATTGAAACCGCCGGTAATCCGGATTGCCACATTATTCTTCGCGGTGGTAAAGAGCCGAACTACAGTGCCGATCACGTGGGCACCATCAAACAGCAGCTAGAAGCGTCTAATCTACCACAGAAGGTAATGATTGATTTCAGCCATGCCAATAGTTCAAAACAGTACCAGCGCCAAATGGTGGTCGCAGACGATGTCTCTGCTCAGCTCGCTGCTGGTGAACAGGCGATTTTCGGTGTAATGATTGAATCCCACCTGGTGGAAGGACGTCAGGACCTGGTGGATGGTCAGGCGCCGACTTATGGTCAGTCTATTACCGATGCCTGCATCGGCTGGCAGGATACAGAAAAAGTGCTGCGCCAACTGGCTGATGCAGTCACCGCGCGTCGCAACGCCTGACCTGCACGATTGCATCAAATGTAAAAGAGGCCCCTGGGGGCCTCTTTGTTTTTTGTTGAAAATTGAACAATGCCAATAGCGACGCTATTTAAGGAGCGTAGTGCTAGGAGCATTAGTTAATGTTTCATCTGCTAGAAATTCGGCATTGCTAGCTTGCATCTGGGCGTAATGTACCGCGTCAGACATATCGCTGTTTTGTGGCGCAACAAAGCTAGAGTGCTTGGCGGTGCTGTTAAACTGCACCAGGCTGGCGGTTGCATCACTAACACCCGCTCCTGAGTTAACTGTGGTTAGACCCAGTTTCGTTGCCAGAGGCTCGGTACCTGCAAAGGTATTGGCTACAATGTTTGGTACCGTACCATCCTGATCGGCTTCAAACATCAGGAACGGGATATTCACTTTGTCGCTGGTAAGAAGATCGCTGGCGTTGGTGAATGGATCTATCGTATCCAGCACGGTTTGCGCTGCGTACTTAAACTGATTAAACCCAGCTTTCAATTTGGCGACATCAGTTTCGCTAGCAAGAGATTCAAACGTTTGATAACACTTTTGTTCAGTTAAGTTAGTG
>NZ_JBNKVP010000030.1:0-37490 GCF_050299255.1 Vibrio sp. | reverse complement strand
CGAGTTAAGTTGCTTTGTGCATCAACCACAGCAACACCTGCTGAGTCGTAACCGCGATACTCTAGACGACGTAAACCTTCAACCAGAATTTCAGCTACATCACGCTGTGCAACAGCGCCAACAATTCCACACATGTTATTACTCCAATTTCTTTTTTATCTAGTGCACTCTACGGCTGCAAGCAAAGCCTTAAGGTAGAGGCGGATTTAAATTTTGTGAGTCTCAATGACCCTGTCTAAGCTCGAATCACTCGAACCTGATGAAATTCTATTTTTGCAACCAGTTCGTCAGACAAACCTTTGTCAGTTATAAGAACGTCAATGTCGTTCCATGGCAGTTCTAAATTTGGGATCTTTCTTCCCACTTTGTCCGATTCAACCATGACAACGACTTCTCTGGACACTTCAGCCATAACCTTGCTTAAACCGACTAACTCATTAAATGTCGATGTGCCACGTTCGAGGTCGATGCCATCTGCACCAATGAACAACTGATCAAAATCATACGAACGAAGAACCGATTCCGCCACTTTTCCTTGAAATGACTCCGAGTGGGTATCCCAAGTGCCGCCAGTCATAAGCAGTGTAGGCTCACTCTCTAGCTCATTTAATGCATTCGCGACATTCAAAGAGTTGGTCATGACAATTAACCCGTGCTTATCATTGAGCTGGTTAATCAGTGCCGCGGTTGTACTTCCGCTATCGATAACAATACGGTTATGGTCTCTGATCAATTTGGCAGCAGCTTTTGCTAGCGCTTCCTTTCGAACTGAAACTTTTGAATTCAGCTCGTCATTCACTACTTCTTTAGGTAAAGCAATAGCACCACCATAACGACGCAGCAGTTGGCCGTTCTGCTCTAGTGATGCTAAATCCTTTCTTATAGTGACTTCTGAAGTTTCAAACTGAGTAGATAATTCTTCAACACTGACTTCACCCAATTGATTAACTAAGTTAACAATTGTGTGTCTTCTTAGCTGAGTATTACGTTTTGACATGACATTCACAAGAACAAGTTACGAAACGAAAGTTATTATATTCAAAACGAAACTTTTATGTCTATTTATTTCGAACTAAAAAATTAATATTTCTGGCTAAAACCTTGTCCTAAGACAATTCTTAAGCAGTGATATTGTAATGATTAGGTGTTAGAATTCGCACCCTAAAGAAAAAAAATTACAGAATGGTGTGTGATACTTTTGTAATTCTCACCAATCATGGTGACCTAGATCACATTAAAATGGTAATACGCACTCAATAGGTAGTCATAAAATGACTAAACCTGTTGTAAGACTTTCAGTTTTGGAGTGAGCTGTACTCGAGTGAGAAATGTGGTAACGAAGAGATAAATTTGCCGCCATCGAGGCCATTCTTAAGCTATATATTAACTTTCAAATTGATAATATTCACCGGAGAGACTCTTCCATGAAAAAGACCAAAATCGTATGTACGATTGGCCCGAAAACTGAATCTGTAGAGAAACTGACTGAACTCGTCAACGCCGGCATGAACGTCATGCGTCTGAACTTCTCTCACGGTGACTACGAAGAACACGGAACTCGCATTGCTAACTTCCGCAAAGTAATGGAGCAAACCGGCAAACAACTGGCCATCCTGCTGGATACCAAAGGCCCTGAAATCCGTACTATTAAACTGGAAAACGGTGATGACGTTGACCTGGTTGCGGGCCAGGAATTCACTTTCACTACTGACACCAGCGTAGTAGGTAATAAAGACAAAGTAGCAGTAACTTACGCTGGCTTTGCTAACGACCTGAACGTCGGCAACACTATCCTGGTCGACGACGGCCTGATCGAAATGGAAGTGCTGGCGACCACCGACACTGAAGTTAAATGTAAAGTACTGAACAACGGTGCCCTGGGTGAGAACAAAGGTGTGAACCTGCCAGGCGTTTCTGTCAACTTGCCAGCCCTGTCTGAAAAAGATAAGAACGACCTGAAATTCGGTTGTGAGCAAGGCGTTGACTTCGTTGCCGCTTCTTTCATCCGTAAGGCTTCTGACGTTAAAGAAATCCGTGAAGTACTGGAAGCCAACGGCGGTCAGAACATCCACATCATTTCTAAGATCGAAAACCAGGAAGGCGTAGACAACTTCGACGACATCCTGGAGCTGTCTGACGGTATCATGGTTGCACGTGGCGACCTGGGTGTAGAAATCCCGGCAGAAGAAGTTATCTTCGCGCAGAAGATGATGATCGAGAAATGTAACCGTGCCCGTAAGATGGTTATCACTGCCACTCAGATGCTGGACTCTATGATCAACAACCCTCGTCCGACTCGTGCCGAAGCGGGTGACGTTGCGAATGCGATCATGGACGGTACCGATGCAGTTATGCTGTCTGGTGAAACCGCTAAAGGTAAGTACCCGGTTGAAGCTGTGACCATCATGGCGCAAATCGCTAACCGTACTGACTCTGCCCTGAAAGCTGAACTGGGCTCTCGCCTGGACAGCCCACGCCTGCGCATTACCGAAGCGGTATGTAAAGGTGCGGTAGACACTGCAGAAAAACTGGCTGCGCCTCTGATTGTCGTGGCAACTGAAGGTGGTAAATCTGCCCGTTCAGTACGTAAGTACTTCCCTACTGCAAACATCCTGGCACTGACCACTAACGCTAAAACCGCGGCTCAGTTGGTTCTGACCAAAGGTGTACTGCCTGTCGTGGTTGATTCTATCGAAAGCACTGACGACTTCTACCGCAACGGTAAAGAGCTGGCTCTGTCTACTGGTATCGGTAAAAAAGGCGATATCGTGGTTATGGTATCTGGCGCTCTGGTTGCTTCCGGCACGACCAACACTGCATCTGTTCACGTCCTGTAATCGTGACACTATCAGCGGCCTGGGTCGCTGATTCAGAAACTGCATCAAGCCAGTCGTTAACGCGACTGGCTTTTTTCTTGGCTGTAAGCGGTAAACAGAGAAAACTGGGTTACTTCGGTAAAGAAAGGAAACATAGCGGCCGGGTTAGCTGGATGTGAACCGAGTGATTAAGCCAGATCGTCAGTACTGCTGCACAGGGATAACTGGTTACGACCCAGGGTTTTCGATTCGTACAGAGCGATGTCGGCACATTTATAGCTGCGGGTGCTGTCTTCCGTCATGTCGGTATAGCCAATACTGATGGTGACCCCGAGGTGGCTATCCTGTTCAATGGCCAGCCGCAGCCGCTCCAGGGCATGCCCTGCTTCTTGCAGCGAAGTATTTGGCATGATGGCGGCAAACTCTTCCCCACCGATACGGGCAACAAAGTCAGTTTCGCGCAGCTGACGCGCCATGCTGTTACCAACCAGATTGATCACCCTGTCCCCGGCATCATGACCTTTTTCATCATTGATACGTTTGAAGTGGTCGATATCCACCAGCGCCAGACAACAGGGCACCTGCGGGTAACGGTTGGTCAGTTTGGCCATTCGCTGCAATTCGGCTTCGAACTTGCGCCGGTTCCAGAGTTGGGTTAGCGAGTCCTTCTCACTCAGAGTACGCAGCCGCTGCTCCAGCAGCTTGCGGTCTGAAATATCCACCAGTGAGGTGATGTAGTAGCTGACTTTGTTGCGGTTTCGCTTCGACATCACCGCCTGAATGCGCATGATCGCGGTAACCTCAGACCCTGTAGTCGCGCTGCGGAAATTGATTTCGCCTTCCCAAAGATGCTTGCTGGCCACTTTTTCAAAAATCATCAGCAAATCATCCAGTTTGTCTTCCCCCAGCAGCAGCTTAAGCACGTTTTTATTAACCAGCTGATTAGGCAGATAACCGGTCAGGCGGGAAAACTCGCCATTAACCAGCACCGTACGATGGAGGCGATCGGAGATCATCATCGCCGACATGCCGTTCAGCGCAGCACGGGCTAACTGGCTCTCAATATTGCGCTTGTGGTAATAAATCGCCGCAGAGCTGATCGGCAGGGCGAAAATCACCAGGATCAGCAGGACGAAGATTGCTTCCTGATACAGGTCATTAAAATCACGGCTATAGCGCTGCATGATCTCCTGCTCTGACAGGTGAATGATCAGAAATAACCGGCTGTCGACGGAGATATTCAGGCGGTTAAACGCCGTCATTTCCCCGTTTTCGACCAGATAGCCGGAAGGCTGACTGTTCATTTTCGCCCAGGTCCGGGGCAGATCCTGTTTCAGCGTCAGCTGATGGCCTCGATTGGCCAGCTCACTGAACAGTGGGTTATTCAGTTCATGCGTCAGGTAATTGCCGTCACTGCTGACCAGCTCGGGGCTGTATTCCCGGTTGGGTGAATAGATCAGTTTGGACGCCAGATAACCGACATCGACATTCAACACCAGGTAGCCTTTGCGTACGCCGCTGTGCAGCACCGGAGTCATGATCTTCAGCGACGGCTTGGTGTCGCCGGCAGAATGCTCGTCACCCTCGCGGATACCCAGTGTGCCCACCTGGTCATCCTGCAGGGTCTGGGCAAATTGGAAAAATTCCCGCGCTGTCGCATTATCCTGCTCAGAGGACATTTCTATCTGTTCATCTTCGGCGATGTAGCCAACCCGAACCAGTTCGTCCCCCTCAACAGTGAGGTAGCGAATATCCAGATACCACTTCTGGTTACGCACCATCAAGGCCCAGTCACTCTGGAGGCGGCTTTTATTGAAGCCATTAGAAAGGTAAATGTAGTCGTGCAGGCTTTGGGTCTGCGCTAGCAGGCGGATGGTAGAGTCAAACTGCTGTTTTAGGCCCTGGTACTCACGCTCACTGTAACCGAGGTGATGCATAGCCTCTCTGGCTGTGGTCTGGACAACGGATTGCTTTAAATCGTGGTATCTGTCCAGGTAGTAAGCGCTTACCAGTAAAGCGAGCAGGGAGCAAGTGGCCAAGAGTGTTGCGATAATTTTCGTGTATCTCACTGAGCACTATCTCCCTGAATTAAGCTGGAGATTATAGCATCAAGTCCGCGCAACTAAAGCGCTTATGCGGGTTTCAGCCAGTAAAACCTCTATTAATTACTGAGCTTATAAACGACGTCGACCCTATCCTTAATTACCATGGTTGAATCCTGGTAGCTTTCCGATTGGGATTTGGCGTCCATCATGCTGCTGCGGGCGAACACGGGTTGGGCGAGCGGAGTGTTGTAATCGATTCTCCATACCTGATCGAGCTGCTTGCCAAATCCTTCAGCCAGCTCGGCCGCTTTGGTCATAGCGTCTTTAATCGCTGCCTGACGCGCCTGCTTCTGAAACGCTTGCTCATCTTTCACCATCAACTGCACTGAATCAACCTGGTTGATGCCCTTGGCCAGCGCCATATCCAGATACTGGTTCAGTTTCGCCAGGTCATTGACTATCACGGTCACAGTGCGGCTGGCCCGATAGCCAACCAGTTCCGGAGCCTGGTCGCGTTCGTATTTGTATTGAGGCGCAAGAAACAGGTTGGAGCCGGTAATGTCGTCGGCACTGACACCGGACTGCTTGAGCTGATCAATAAACCCGCTGACAGACTTATCCACCGCCTGTTTGACCGCTTCACTGCTGTCGGCAGTTTCCACTGCCCGCACGATAAATTTAGCCTGATCTGGCTTGGCGATAACCTCACCAAATCCTGTGGTGACAATATGGGGAAAGTTGTACGACTCGGCAAAACCGGCGGTTGAAAACAGGGTTGCCAGCGACAGGGTAACAATGGAAAACAATTTCATAGATCTCACCTTAATGAATCAATCCAGTAAATAATAAGCATCCAGTTGAATTATACCAATCGCTAAACAACGATATGACACAAACCTGACGCTTCAGCTTTGCGGTAATACCCGCCTGGCGTGTTGCAAAATCGCGGCAGACACCTGCTGCAGCAGGCCGGTCTCCAACTGCCAGTGGTGCCAGTGGATTTTCTGCGAGACAAACAAGCCCGGAACAATATCACGTAGCAGGCCTTGCTCCAGCTCCTGGCTGATCTGCAATTTAGGGATCAAACAGTAGGCCACGCCGGCCAGCGCCAGTTTCACAAACGCTTCCGAACTACCGACATTATGGTTGATGATGCTGTCACGGGACAGGTCGAAATGACGCGCCAGGAACTGTTTGTGTAGCTCATCATATTTGTCGAATGAGACGGCGGGAGCCCGGCGCAGACTGTCACGGTTGACCCCGGAAGAAAAATATCGCTGACAGAATTCCGGGCTGGCAACACAGACATAGTCCATCCGACCGAGAAACTGCGCCTGGCAGCCGGGGATGGTTTTCGATTCTAAGCTGATGGCCCCGGCAACCTCACCGCTACGCAGTTTCTCTATCGTACGGGTTTCACCATGCACTTCCAGATTGATTTCCACCGGATGGCGCTTCATGACAGGTTGCAGCGCCGGCAGCAGCCAGGTGGCCAAACTGTCGGCGTTGGTGGCAATGGCGATCTGGCTGGGCCCGGACAGCTCTTCGGCCAGCTCAGGCACCAGTTCCTGTTCCAGCAGCTGCACCCGGCGGTATAAGCCGAGCAGCTTTTCCCCTACTGGCGTTGGCCGTGGCGGTTGCTCGCGCACTAACACCGGTTTGGCGAGGAACTTTTCCAGCTGCTTAATCCGCTGTGACACGGCAGATTGTGAGATAAACAGCTGCTGCGCGGCACGTTCAAAACTGCCCTGATGCACCACGCTGTCGAGCGCTTCTATCCATTTGTAATCCAGCCCACGCATACATTTTCCTGAAAATTAGAGATACTAATATAATATTAAAATCATTAATTATACTTATCCAGCAACTCCGAGTATCTTGCGTCCCAAGTTGTTTCTTTTTGCTCTGTTTAGAGGTGTATTGTGAGTTGGTGGGTGTGGTTACAAGGGTTTAGTTTGGGCGCGACGATGATTATCCCGATTGGGGCACAAAATGCGTATGTACTCAATCAAGGCATCAAGCGCAACCATCATCTGACCACGGCGACGGTGTGCAGCCTACTGGACGTACTGTTTATTTCGCTGGGGATATTCGGCGGTGGAGCACTGCTGTCGCAAAGCGATACCTTGCTGACCTTAGTGACTCTGGGCGGAATCGCGTTTCTGTCCTTTTACGGCTACCTGTCACTGCGAACAGCACTGCAAGTTAGCCAAGAGGAAGATTCCGGCGCACAGATGACGGCGCGAGGTCGACGCGCAGTGATCTTGGGAGCTCTGGCGGTGACGGTGCTCAATCCTCATCTCTATCTGGATACAGTGGTGATTCTCGGCTCCATTGGCGGCCAGTTTGAAGGCCATGAGCGGCTGTCTTTCGCGCTCGGTACTATGATGGCGTCTTTTGCCTGGTTTTACGCCCTGTCTCTCGGCGCCGCCAAACTAGGGCCAACACTGTCCAAGCCGCGGGTGAAACAGGTTATTGATATGGCGGTGGCCGCCATGATGTTCATCATCGCGTTTTTACTGGCCAAAAGCCTTTATCTACAGTGGAATTAACCGCAGGTTAAGGCTGAGCGACTTTCGTCAGCCGCTTATCTCATGGATAAAAAAACGGAGGCTGGGCCTCCGTTTTCGTTACTGTATTTAAGCTTAATCGAGCTTTTCGAGATGGACATCCATCTGCGGGAATGGAATTTCGATACCGTTGGCATCCAGTGCTTCTTTGATCGCCTGCATGGAATCAAAGTAGACGTTCCAGTAGTCCGCGGTTTTACACCAAGGGCGAACCACAAAGTTGACCGAGGAATCCGCCAGTGCCAGTACCCCGATAGTCATATCCGGATTTTTCAGGATCCGCTCGTCTTGTTCCAGCGTTTCGCGGATCACTTTTTTGGTCAGTTTGAGATCCGATTTGTAAGAAACACCGATCACCAGATCCACCCGGCGGGTCGCATGGCGGGAATAGTTGGTGATTGGACTACCGATAACACCAGAGTTCGGCACCACCACCATCTTGTTATCCGGAGTTTTTAGCACGGTCTGGAATATTTGAATCGATTCCACTGAACCTGCTACACCACCCACTTCGACATAGTCACCTGATTTGAACGGACGAAATGCAACGATCAATACCCCGGCAGCAAAGTTAGACAGCGAACCCTGCAGGGCCAGACCAACGGCTAAGCCGGCAGCACCGATAACCGCCACCACTGACGCCGTTTGCACGCCCACGCGTCCCAACGCGGCAATCAGTACGATAACAAACAACAGGTAACGAACCAGGCCGTAGATAAACTCCACCACCGCCTTGTCCATGTTTTTCTTTTCCAGCACTTTCGCCACACTGCCGGCGATAGCTTTAACGAAAAGGTTACCGATAAACAGGATCAGGATGGCGGAAATAATATTGACCCCGTACTGGATCAATAGATCGGAATTGTTGGTCAGCCACGATTCGGCTTTGGCAAGTCCGTCCATAATTGGTATTTCTAGCTCGTTTGATTCACCAGCCATATGCGTCCCCTTAACACTTATTCTTGAGAAATCGACATTTAGTTTATTGTGCGGCTTCAGGGCGACCGGATGATAATTTCAGGCATTAATTACTCCAGCCTAGCCCCTTATTCGGTCAAAACGGCGGGAATGGCTGGTTGGATGCTTGAAAACTAACAACTTTATGCTGGTCTCTGAAAGCTTGTTAAAGGTTACGCAATTAATTGCGCTCGCGCCAGTTATTTTGCCTGGCTATGCACCTTTGAGACTAACAGGTACAAAAAAAGCCCGCTCATTGAGCGGGCTTCGAACACTGTCAGTAACAGATTACAGTACGTCTACTGCGTTAAGGTCAGAGAAGGCTTGCTCCAGACGCTTAACCATAGCCGCTTGACCAGCACGCAGCCATACGCGTGGATCGTAGTATTTCTTGTTCGGTGCATCTTCACCAGTTGGGTTACCGATTTGACCTTGCAGGTAATCGTGGTTTTCAGCTTCGTACTGACGAACGCCATCCCAAGTTGCCCACTGAGTATCAGTATCGATGTTCATTTTGATAACACCGTAAGAGATAGACTCGCGGATTTCTTCCAGAGAAGAACCTGAACCACCGTGGAATACGAAGTTCAGAGAGTTTGCTGGCAGACCGAATTTCTCAGAGCAGTGTGCTTGAGAGTCGCGCAGGATCGTTGGAGTCAGTACCACGTTACCTGGTTTGTACACACCGTGAACGTTACCGAAAGAAGCTGCGATAGTGAAACGGTGGCTGATAGCGTTCAGTTTTTCATAAGCGTACGCTACGTCTTCTGGAGAAGTGTACAGCTCAGACTGGTCCATATCAGAGTTGTCTACGCCGTCTTCTTCACCACCGGTACAACCCAGTTCGATCTCCAGAGTCATGTTCATTTTAGCCATGCGCTCTAGGTACTTAGAACAGATTTCGATGTTCTCTTCCAGAGACTCTTCAGACAGGTCGATCATGTGAGAAGAGAACAGTGGCTTACCAGTTTCAGCGAAGAATTTTTCACCTGCGTCCAGCAGACCGTCGATCCAAGGCAGCAGTTTTTTCGCTGCGTGGTCAGTGTGCAGGATTACTGGCACGCCGTAAGCTTCCGCTACTGCGTGTACGTATTTTGCACCAGCAATCGCGCCCAGGATTTGGCCTTCCTGACCTTCCAGTTTCAGACCTTTACCAGCAAAGAATGCTGCGCCACCGTTAGAGAACTGAACGATAACAGGTGCTTTCACATTCGCTGCGGCTTCTAGAACTGCGTTTACAGAGTCCGTACCTACACAGTTAACAGCTGGAAGAGCGAAGTTATTTTCTTTCGCTACTTCAAATACTTTCTGAACGTCGTCACCAGCGATTACACCTGGTTTTACGAAATCAAAGATCTTAGACATGGATAGAGTCCTATTTATCTGTCGTTTTAAAATAAAACTGATTAAGTTTAAATTCTTGCAAACGTTTGCTCACAACTGCCAGTATTCTAGCAAAGAACCTTACTGCGTGCAGCAAACAACAGAGCGGGAGACTCGCCCCCGCTCTGGATAGTTAATTAAGCTTTAGCACGTGCTTCCAGCATTTCAACTGCAGGCAGTACTTTACCTTCTACAAACTCAAGGAAAGCGCCGCCACCGGTTGAGATGTAAGAAACATCCGCTTTGATACCGAATTTGTCGATGGCTGCCAGAGTGTCACCACCGCCGGCTACAGAGAAGCCTTCAGATGCGGCGATCGCTTCAGAGATACCTTTCGTACCCGCTTCGAAGTTCTTGAATTCGAATACGCCGACCGGGCCGTTCCACAGAATGGTTTTCGCGCCTTTCAGGATTTCAGCCAGAGCAGCCGTTGAATCTGGGCCCAGGTCGAAGATCATGTCGTCGTCCTGAACGTCAGCAACGTTCTTGATTTCAGCTTCTGCGTTTTCGTCGAACGCTTTGGCACAGGCAACGTCAGTTGCAACCGGAATAGCACACTCTTCCATCAGCTTCTTCGCCGTATCAACCAGGTCTGCTTCGTAGAGAGATTTACCTACGTTGTGGCCAGCTGCCGCGATGAAAGTGTTAGCAATACCACCGCCAACAACCAGTTGGTCAGCGATTTTAGACAGAGACTCAAGCACAGTCAGTTTGGTAGAAACTTTAGAACCACCAACGATAGCGACCATTGGACGAGCTGGGTTGTCCATCGCTTTGCCCAGAGCGTCCAGTTCGTTCGCCAGCAAAGGACCTGCACATGCGATAGGAGCAAACATGCCCACACCGTGAGTAGACGCTTGCGCGCGGTGCGCAGTACCGAATGCATCCATCACGAATACGTCACACAGTGCCGCGTACTTCTTAGACAGCTCTTCTTCGTTTTTCTTTTCGCCTTTGTTAAAGCGAACGTTTTCCAGTACAACCAGTTCACCGGCGTTCAGTTCCAGACCATCCAGGTAGTCTTTCGCCAGTTTCACTTCACAGTCCAGTGCATCGTTCAGGTAGTTCACCACTGGTTGCAGAGAGAACTCTTCCGCGTACTCACCTTCAGTTGGGCGGCCCAGGTGAGAAGTAACCATTACTTTCGCACCCGCTTCCAGACAGTGTTTAATCGTAGGCAGTGAAGCCAGGATACGAGCGTCTGAAGTTACTTTCCCGTCTTTTACTGGCACGTTAAGGTCAGCACGGATAAATACGCGTTTGCCTGCTAGGTCCAGGTCAATCATCTTGATTACAGACATGGTTTGTCCTCTAAAATGTTCAATAATTAAAGATTCTGCCAGCTCAGCAACCCTGCTAAGCGGATAAATTCACCAAACTGGTATAAACAATGGAGACTTTGGCTATTTATTTCAAGCCTAAAATTTAATCTCCTGCGCCTTACTGCTTATCAGACGCCTGCATCGCCAGGGCTGTGTCCAACATTCTGTTGGCAAAGCCCCATTCGTTGTCGCACCAAACCAGCATTTTCACTAACTGCCCGTTGCTGACTCGGGTCTGGCTACCATCAACGATCGCGCTGTGGGGATCATGATTAAAATCGATGGAAACGAGCGGTGCTTCAGTATAGTCAACTATGCCCTGTAATGTACACCGAGATGCATCAATTATGGTTTGATTTACGTCATTAACTTTCACTTTTGTATTAATAGTGACGCTCAAATCCATCGCGGTCACATTTACAGTCGGTACTCGGACCGAAATAGCTTCAAATTTGTTGGAAAATTTCGGGAATATTCTTTCAATACCTTTGTGCAATTTGGTATCTACCGGAATGATAGACTGGCTGGCGGCTCGGGTGCGGCGCAGGTCGCTATGATAGGCATCGATAACCTGCTGATCGTTCATCGACGAATGGATAGTTGTAATGGTTCCGGAATCGATGCCGAAATGCTCGTCGAGCACTTTAATGATCGGCACAATACAGTTGGTGGTGCAAGAACCGTTGGAAACAACCTTATGGTGAGATTGCAGCGTGTCGTGGTTCACGCCGTAGATGATGGTGTTGTCCAGGTCACCGGCGCCAGGGTGGGAAAACAGCACCTTACCGGCACCTGCTTTAATATGCTGCTGGCCATCGGCTTGTGAGCCGAAAACGCCGGTACAATCAAGCACAATATCCACTTCCAGATCATGCCAGGGTAATAAATCGATTTCGGCCAGATGGAGAATGCGGATCGAATCGTATTCGCCGCTGTCATGGTGAATATAGATATGTTCCTGATCGTTACTGATCTTCTTGCCAAACCGGCCGTGGCTGGTGTCATACTGCAACAGATGCGCCATCGCATCCGGCTGGGCCAGCTCGTTGACCGCTACTACTTTAATTTGCTGATGCTTGCCGCTTTCATATACCGCCCGCAGAACATTACGTCCTATCCGGCCAAATCCGTTAATCGCTACCCGTAACATTTCCATGCTCAAACCAATAAAGTCAGAGCTGCATGGTAACTAAGCTGACAGGCCGGGGCAAATACCTTGTTGGGGTATTATGCTCACTCTGTTCCGTAGACAGATTGGTAAGCGTGGTATTTTAAACTGGCGCGTATCGAATTGGCTGGTGGATAGTCGCCACCGCGCGAATTCGCCAGCAGTTGGTCAAGGTCAAAATCCTCGCCGTAAGCCAGTTGGTTGTAGCGCTCATCCAGCTTGAGTCGAATGGCTTCTATATTACCACCGAGATACAGACCGCGGTTGACCGACACCATCAACGTTTCGATACCGTTAACGCCGCCGATGGCTCTGCCGCTCAGACCAGGGCCGATGGTCAAATCGGCCGATCCGCCAGCGGCAAAATCACCGCGCAGTGCTTTGTCCAGCGCAGGCCTGCTCAACAGCGCACCGATAGCGCTAAAACCTTGCCCGCCAACACTGAGGCCAAACTGAAAGCTATTGAGCTTAATGAAGATAGGATCGCTCCAGTCGTGCTGATGGCGAACCAACATAATTCCCCGCCCCCATTGATAGCCCAGCAACAGACCGGCTTGACCGCCTTGGGGGAAGATAACCACCGCTTTTGCGACTCCGGACAGGTTCCGCACCGCCGCCCAATGCTGTTCGGTCAGAAAATTATTCAGGCTTAGCTGGGCTTTTTCCACCAGCGCTTCGGCATCATTTTTCTCTGGCGGAGCAGCGCTGGCCGGATTGATAAACAGTATAAACAGCAGCACCAGCATAGCGGTTAGCAGCGTATAAATAGGCTGACGTTGTGAAGGGGCACGAACAATGGCGGCAAACTTTGGGATGATTTTCATATCTTGTCTACAGGTGGCGGCGCGAAGAGCGATCATTTCATCACGGCTAAGCGCTGCCAAACCAGAAACTATATCGGTTTCGGATAGATATGTAAGGCTAGTTAAACAAGGATGCAAAAAGGGCCATAAAAAAACCGGACCAACTGGCCCGGTTTGATGGTTAACTTTTTGTTGTCTGACTAAGGCAGATTATGCCAGCAGCTCTTTAGCCGTATTGACCACGTTTTCAGTGGTAAAGCCGAACAGCTTGAACAGTTCGCCAGCCGGGGCAGATTCACCAAAGCTGGTCATGCCGATGATGCGGCCGTCAAAACCGACGTACTTGTACCAGAAATCGGCGATGCCGGCTTCGATAGCAATACGGGCGGTCACATCGGATGGCAGTACCGCTTCACGGTAAGCGGCATCCTGCTTGTCGAACGCATCGGTTGATGGCATTGACACCACGCGGACCTGTTTGCCTTCTGCGCTCAGCTGCGCTGCCGCTTCTACCGCCAGCTCCACTTCAGAACCGGTCGCGATCAGGATCAGCTCAGGCTTGCCTGCGCAGTCTTTCAGGATGTAGCCACCTTTGGCAATGTCGGCCACTTGAGCGGCAGTACGCTCTTGCTGAGCCAGGTTCTGACGCGAGAAGATCAGCGCGGTAGGCGCGTCTTTACGTTCAATCGCCAGTTTCCACGCCACGGCAGATTCAACCTGGTCACATGGGCGCCAGGTGCTCATGTTCGGTGTCAGACGCAGTGACGCCATCTGCTCAACCGGCTGGTGAGTCGGGCCGTCTTCGCCCAGACCGATAGAGTCGTGAGTGTAAACCTGGATGTTCTGTACTTTCATCAGGGCAGCCATGCGCATCGCGTTACGGGCGTATTCCATAAACATCAGGAAAGTTGCGCCGTAAGGGACGAAACCGCCGTGCAGGGCGATACCGTTGATGATCGCCGTCATACCGAATTCACGCACACCGTAGTGGATGTAGTTACCGGACGCGTCTTCCGCCGTCAGTGATTTAGAGCCAGACCACATGGTCAGGTTAGACGGCGCCAGGTCAGCCGAGCCGCCCATAAATTCTGGCAGCAGTTTGCCGAACGCTTCCAGTGCGTTTTGTGACGCTTTACGTGACGCGATATTGGCAGGGTTGGCTTGCAGTTCCGCGATGATGTCGCTGGTCGCCTGTTGCCAGTTGGCCGGCAGTTGACCGGTTACGCGGCGTTTGTATTCCGCAGCCAGCTCTGGGTACGCTTCGGCGTAAGCGGCAAATTTCTGATCCCACGCCGCTTCTTTCGCAGCGCCGGCTTCTTTGGCATCCCACTCAGCGTAAACTTCAGACGGTACTTCGAACGGACCGTAGTTCCAGCCGAGGAATTCACGTGCAGCCTGGATTTCATCCTGACCCAGCGGCGCGCCGTGACAGTCGTGTGAACCGGATTTGTTTGGAGAACCGAAACCGATAATGGTTTTGGTACAGATCAGCGTCGGACGAGAGCTGTCCGCTTTGGCGGCTTCAATCGCGGCGTTGATGGCGTCAGAGTCGTGGCCATCCACTGCTGGGATAACGTGCCAGCCGTAAGCTTCAAAGCGTTTTGGCGTGTCGTCAGAGAACCAGCCTTCTACGTGACCGTCGATAGAGATACCGTTGTCATCCCAGAATGCGATCAGTTTGCCCAGCCCCAGAGTCCCGGCCAGTGAACATGCTTCGTGAGAAATACCTTCCATCAGACAGCCGTCGCCGAGGAATGCATAAGTATAGTGGTCTACGATGTCGTGACCGTCCTGGTTAAACTGCGCCGCCAGAGATTTCTCAGCGATCGCCATACCGACGGCATTGGTGATGCCCTGGCCCAGCGGACCGGTGGTGGTTTCGATACCCGGTGCGTAACCGTATTCCGGGTGACCCGGGGTTTTCGAGTGCAGCTGGCGGAAGTTTTTCAGATCGTCGATAGACAGCTCATAGCCAGTCAGGTGCAGCAGTGAGTAAATCAGCATCGAGCCGTGGCCGTTAGACAGCACGAAACGGTCGCGGTCTGCCCACTGTGGGTTTTGTGGGTTATGGTTTAAGTGGTCACGCCACAGAACTTCGGCGATATCAGCCATCCCCATTGGGGCGCCTGGGTGGCCGGAGTTGGCCTGTTGAACACCATCCATGCTCAGCGCGCGGATTGCATTAGCAAGATGTTTACGAGAGGACATGTCTGCTCCTGAGTGCATTAAGCTTTATCAAAAAAGAGTCGGAATTAAGGTGCGGTATTGTCTCAGACCCCCACAGGCAGTGCAAATAATTTGCCTGCAAAATAACCCATTCACGCTGAATAACTAACAATTTTCCTCCCCACATCGCCATGCAGCGCAATCGTTTGGCTTGCTGGCAACCCGAAAAAGCACTTGTAATTCGCCGGTTGATAAATAAAATAGACGTCTAGATGTAGATACACCTACAAAAAAGCAGTATTTAATACAGCGGGTCAGTGGTTACTGGGCCGCTTTCATTTGTTAATTGGAGCACACAATGGCTAAGCACCTGTTTACTTCTGAATCTGTGTCTGAAGGTCATCCGGATAAAATCGCTGACCAAATCTCTGACGCAGTTCTGGACGCCATTCTTGAACAAGATCCTAAAGCTCGCGTTGCTTGTGAAACTTACGTTAAAACAGGCATGGTGATGGTCGGGGGAGAAGTGACAACCTCGGCTTGGGTCGATATCGAAGAACTGACTCGTCAAACAGTGCGTGAAATTGGTTACGTACACTCAGACATGGGTTTCGATGCCGATTCTTGTGCCGTGCTGAATACCATTGGTAAGCAGTCGCCAGACATCAACCAGGGCGTTGATAAAGCCGACCCTAAAGAACAGGGCGCCGGCGACCAGGGCATCATGTTCGGTTATGCCTGTAACGAGACCGAAGTGCTGATGCCTGCACCGATTACTTATTCTCACCTGCTGGTACAGCGCCAGGCTGAAGTACGTAAAAACGGTACGCTGCCTTGGTTGCGCCCGGACGCGAAATCTCAGGTTACTTTCCAGTACGACCAGGGAAAAATCGTCGGTATCGACGCGGTAGTTCTGTCTACTCAGCATTGTGACTCAATCTCCACACCGAATCTGCGTGAAGCGGTAATGGAAGAGATCATCAAACCAGTACTGCCAGAAGAGTGGCTGACTGCTGATACCAAGTACTTCATTAACCCGACCGGCCGCTTTGTTATCGGTGGTCCTATGGGTGACTGTGGCCTGACTGGCCGTAAGATCATCGTAGATACCTACGGTGGCGCAGCACGTCATGGTGGTGGTGCTTTCTCTGGTAAAGATCCATCGAAAGTAGACCGCTCTGCCGCCTACGCGGCCCGCTACGTAGCGAAAAACATCGTGGCGGCAGGTCTGGCCGACCGCTGTGAAATTCAGCTGTCTTACGCCATCGGTGTTGCCGATCCAACGTCGATCATGGTGGAAACGTTCGGTACCGAAAAAGTCTCTGAAGACGTGATCATCGCGGCGGTACGCCAGTTCTTCGACCTGCGCCCGTACGGCCTGCAGGAAATGCTCAACCTGCTGCAACCTATCTATAAGAAAACCGCAGCTTACGGCCACTTTGGTCGCGAAGAGTTCCCTTGGGAAGCGACCGACAAAGCAGAGCTGCTGCGTGATTTTGCCGGCCTGAAGTAACCACTTAACGGCTAACCAATCTTCAAGCCCCCGCATCAGTGCGGGGGCTTTTTTATTGTTCAAATAAATCGACAGAAATTTGTATTTTCTCAACTCTGTGCCAATAGTTAAATTAGTGTTAAAAGCAGTTGGCGCTGCATATAACCACACTGAATAAGATGCAGTGCTTTACTGCGAAGCGGTCAATTCGCCAAGCCGGGCATCGAACACCGTCTCAGTTAGCTGAGGCCTCGCGAGAATCGATCAAGGAGGACGTATGCCTCGTACTGTCAATCCGTCAGATTTACATCAGAAACACAAACCTAACTCTGACTCAGAATATGCCAGAACCCTGCCGTGCAACACGGTCAGCGTATCGGCGCCGTTCCACTGGCTGGCTCTCGGTCTGCATGACTTAATCCGCATGCCGCTGATCAGCGCATTTTACGGGCTCTGTTTTATGGCTGCCGCCATCGGCATCGTGCTGTTAATCCAGTGGCAAGGCACCCACCTGGTGGTGCTGCCAAGTTTAGTTGTTTATATGTTGATCGGGCCATTCCTGGCGCTCGGCTTGTACGATGCCAGCTGGGAACGGGAAAAAGGCCATAACGCCAGCCTGTGGCATTCTATGAAAGCCATCGGCCGCAATTCCACCTCGCAGTGGGCATTTGCCGTGTTGTTGGCCGTGGTAATGATTTTCTGGATGCGGATTGCCGCACTGCTGCATGCTCTTTATCCTTCCGTTCAAGGGGCGCCACTCACCGAATTCCTGCCATTCTTGGTGATCGGTTCGCTGGTGGGACTGGTACTGGCCAGCGTGGTGTTTACCATTTCAGCTTTCTCTATTCCCCTGATGATGGAGCGTCGGGTGGATATGATGACCGCAGTATTCAGCAGCTATAACGCGGTGAAATCCAACATCCCGGCGATGATCGTGTGGGCCGCCATCATTTGCGGCGGTATCCTGATCGGCTTCGCCACTTATGGGATCGGTATGTTGGTTACCATGCCCATCCTCGGCTATGGTACCTGGCACGCTTACCACGCAACCATTAAGAAAAGACATGACTAACCCAGACCTCCTTCCCTCAGGTCTTTAAAGTGGTAACATAGCCCCTCGATGAGGGGCATTTTTATTGACGAGGAAACCTTGGCTGATACGGAGTTGAACTACCTGGCCCAAAGGCGGCTAAAGCAGTGCATCGACAATGCCGGTCGCTACTTTGGCCACCAATTTAACCTGCCATCGCTCAGCTACCGCCTGCGCGGTAAAGCCGCCGGAAAAGCTTACCTGCAATTGTGGCAGATTCGCCTCAATCCGGTGCTGTTTAGGGAAAACCGCCAGGCTTTTCTCGACGATGTCATCCCGCATGAAGTGGCTCACCTGATCACTTACCAAGTCTACGGCCGGGTGAGACCACACGGCAAAGAGTGGCGCCAGATTATGGCTGAGGTGTTTGAGCGTCCGGCCCAGACCACCCACAGCTTCGCTATCGAATCCGTACAGGGCAAAACGTTTGAATACCATTGCGGCTGCGGCAGCTATCCGCTAACCATCCGCCGCCACAACAAAGTCGTGCGCCACCAGGCCAGTTACCGTTGCCAGCGCTGTAGCCAAACGCTGCAGTACAGCGGCAGGCAACTGAGTTAATCGATCCTGAACCGTTTCCCCAGCAGAGCGGCACTTAGGCAAAGCCGTTCTCTCGCCTGTTGTTGCAGCACCAACCATACCCGCCTGCTGGCATTGTCGGCAGAAGATCACTGCAAGCCCAAAGCAACATTTCCTTTTTAAATCTGCGTGCTAGACTGGCCAAAATCATACTTTTGTCAGACTTTATATGCGCATTACCACCGCTTTATTACTGCTATTGCTGCCGCTGAGCAGCGCCGTCTGGGCCGAGCCGCCCTCCTCTTTTTCCAAAGCCAAAAAGCTGGCGGTTAACATCTACCAGGACAACCCCAGCAGCTTTTACTGTGGCTGTGATATTCACTGGCAGGGGAAAAAAGGCGTTCCTGACCTCACCTCTTGTGGCTACCAGGTCCGTAAACAACAGAAGCGCGCGTCAAGAATTGAGTGGGAACATATCGTTCCCGCCTGGCAGTTTGGTCACCAGCGCCAGTGTTGGCAGCAGGGTGGCCGGAAGCTGTGCAGCCGGCAGGATTCAACTTTCCGCTTGATGGAAGCCGACCTGCACAACCTGGTTCCGGCTATCGGCGAGGTAAACGGCGATCGCTCCAACTACAACTTCACCCAGTGGAACGGTCCGCAAGGCGTCAGCTACGGCCGCTGTGATATGCAGGTCGATTTTAAGCAGCGTAAAGTGATGCCGCCGGACCGGGCCAGAGGCTCAATAGCGCGCAGTTACCTGTACATGAGCCAGCAGTACGGCTTTAAGCTGTCCAAGTCACAGCGCAATTTGATGCTGGTCTGGCACAAGCAGTACCCGGTGGATTCGTGGGAGTGCCGGCGTGATGAACGGATCAGCGCCATTCAGGGCAATCACAATCCCTACGTGCAGCAGGCGTGCCGCCAATAGCATTGCCTGACAGACAGCTTCGCCGGTGCAGTTGACTAAAAGCACCGGCTTGCCACTTGTTTTTTCTCGATAAAGCATCCATGTTAGGGACTGACTGTTTTAACTTAGGCTGCCGGACCTAGCAAGATGCGTATTCCCCGAATTTATCACCCTACCCCGATTGAACAGCTTGGCGAGATGGCGCTGAGTGATGAGGCCGCCGGACACGTCGGCCGCGTACTGAGAATGCACGCCGGTCAGGCGCTGATCCTGTTCGACGGCAGCGGGGCCGAATTTAGCGCCACCATCAGCCAGGTCAGCAAAAAGCATGTCGAGGTAGAACTGACCGAGCGTCATCAGCGCAGCTGCGAATCGCCACTGGACCTCCACCTTGGCCAGGTTATCTCGCGCGGTGACAAAATGGAGTTCACCATCCAAAAATCGGTCGAGCTGGGGGTCAATACCATTACCCCGCTGATCTCTGAACGCTGCGGGGTCAAACTGGATCAGAAGCGCTTCGAGAAAAAACTGCATCAGTGGCAGCAGATCGCCATCAGCGCCTGTGAGCAGTGCGGCCGCAACATAGTGCCGCAGATCCGGCCGATAATGTCGCTGGAACAGTGGTGCCAGGAGCCTTACCAGGGGCTGAAACTGAACCTGCACCCGCGCGCCCAATATTCAATCAACACCCTGCCGACACCTGTCGACCAAGTCCGGCTGTTGATTGGCCCTGAAGGCGGATTGTCAGATCAGGAGATCGCCATGACCCGTCAGTATCAATTTGAAGAAACTTTACTTGGCCCCAGGGTGCTGAGAACCGAAACCGCCGCATTGACCGCTATTACCGCCCTGCAGGTACGCTTTGGCGACCTGGGCTAACCGGAGAAAAACTATGATCAAACTTGGCATCGTAATGGATCCCATCGACACCATAACCATCAAAAAGGACTCTAGTTTCGCCATGCTGCTGGAAGCCCAGCGCCGCGGCTATGAAATCCACTATATGGAGATGGATGATCTACACTTAGATCAGGGTGTCGCGATGGCAGACACCAAGATAGTTGAAGTAAAAGAAGACGCCAACGACTGGTATCGATTTGGCAGCGAACAAACCATTCAACTGTCTGAACTGGATGTGGTTTTGATGCGTAAGGATCCTCCGTTCGATACCGAGTACATCTACGCCACCTATATACTGGAGCGTGCGGAAGAGCTGGGAACCCTGATCGTTAACAAGCCACAGAGCCTGCGCGACTGTAATGAGAAGCTGTTTACCGCCTGGTTCCCGGAGCTGACTCCGACCACCATAGTGACCCGTAAGGCCGATAGAATTAAAGCCTTTCGCGAGCAACACGGCGATGTGATCCTTAAGCCGCTGGACGGCATGGGTGGCGCATCAATTTTCCGGGTGAAACAGAATGATCCGAACGTTTCTGTGATCATCGAAACCCTGACCAATAATGGTCAGTACTACGCGATGGCACAGACGTTTGTACCGGACATCAGCAACGGCGACAAGCGAATCCTGGTGGTGGATGGTGAGCCGATGCCTTACTGCCTGGCTCGAATCCCTGCCGAAGGTGAAACCCGGGGCAACCTGGCCGCTGGCGGTACCGGAGTGGCGCAACCACTGAGCGAAACCGATAAACAGATCGCCCTGGCTGTGGCACCGACCTTAAAAGAAAAAGGCCTGATATTTGTGGGCCTCGACGTTATTGGCGACAAACTGACTGAGATCAACGTTACCAGCCCAACTTGTATCCGCGAGATTGAGGCGGCCTTTGATATCTCAATAACCGGCAAATTAATGGACGCTATTGAGCGTCGGGTAAACGGTTAATGGCTGATCGGGCCGAATCTCGGCCCGTACGGACATGGAGTTGGAGTTGCTATGAATCTTACTAATCATTTCTTAGTGGCTATGCCAGGCATGAAAGATCCCTATTTTAAAAACAGCGTGATCTATGTCTGCGAGCACAACGAACAGGGCGCGATGGGGTTGATGATCAACGCCCCGATCGATATTACCGTCGGCGGCATGTTAAAACAGGTTGATGTGCAGCCAGTCCATCCGCAACTGAATACCGACAGCCTGAAACTGCCGGTACTGAACGGTGGCCCGGTATCTGAGGATCGCGGCTTCATTCTCCACCAGCCCAAGGATCATTATGAGTCCAGCGTCCAGATGACCGATCAGATTTCAGTCACCACTTCGAAAGACATCCTCTCGGTACTCGGTACCGACGCTGAGCCAAACCACTATCTGGTCGCGCTGGGCTATTCGGGCTGGGAAGCCGGTCAGCTGGAAAATGAGCTGGCGGAAAACTCCTGGCTGACCATAGAGGCGGATCCGGAAGTGATGTTCAATACCCCGATTCACGAGCGCTGGAGCAAAGCGGTCGAGAAACTTGGTATCGACGCGGCCCAGTTGTCGGCCGAGACCGGTCACGCCTGATCTACACCGTTTTATCACTCGCGGAGCCACACGGCTCCGTCAATCACATATCGAGAACTATGTCCTCTAGAACCATCATGGCCTTTGACTACGGCACCAAAAGCATCGGCAGTGCCATCGGCCAGGAAATCACCGGTACCGCTTCGCCATTAAAAGCGTTTAAAGCCAACGACGGCATTCCCAACTGGGACGAAATCGAACAACAGATCAAAGAGTGGCAGCCTAACCTGCTGATCGTCGGCCTGCCGACCGATTTGCACGGTAAAGAGCTGGACACCATCACTCCAAGGGCACGTAAATTTGCCAACCGGTTACACGGCCGGTTCGGCTTACCGGTCGAGCTGCATGACGAAAGGCTCTCCACCCGGGAAGCCCGGGCGGAGCTGTTCGAAATGGGGGGGTACAAGGCGCTGAGCAAAGGCAATGTCGACTGTCAGTCTGCGGTAGTGATCCTGGAAAGCTGGTTTGAAGCCCAGTGGGGCTGATGAGTCCTGCGCAGCGCCGCTGGTAATTCAGCGGCGACAATAGCCGTTTACTCCTCTATTTTCACGTTGGCCAGCGAGCCTTTGTCACCCGGCCCGGCGTCACCACGGCGGGTTTTCAGCATCAAACGTAAATCGTTGGCGGAATCGGCACTGTGCAGCGCGTCCTGCGGGTTAATTTTATCCTCGATCACCAGTTGATACAGCGCCTGGTCGAAAGTCTGCATGCCGATGTCGTTTGAACGGGCCATCGCCGATTTCAGCTCGTGCAGCTCTCCTTTACGGATCAGCTCGGCGATGCGCGGGCTGTTGAGCATGATTTCAAATACCGCGTGGCGACCGCGGCCATGTTTATCGCGCAGCAACTGCTGGCCGATCACCCCTTTCAGGTTCACCGACAGGTCAAACAGAAACTGCCGCTGTTGCTCTTTCGGCACCAGATGCAGGATCCGCTCCAGCGCCTGGTTGGCGTTATTGGCATGCAGCGTCGCCATACAGAGATGGCCGGTTTCAGCGAAGGACATCGCATACTGCATGGTTTCACGGCTGCGGATCTCACCGATCATGATCATATCCGGCGCCTGGCGCAGCGAATTTTTCAGCGCCACTTCGTAGCTTTCAGTATCCAGGCCGACTTCGCGCTGGGTGACAATACAGCGCTGATGCGGGTGCACAAATTCGATCGGGTCTTCTACCGTCAGAATATGGCCGCTGCGATGCTGGTTGCGATAGCCGGTCATCGCCGCCAGCGTGGTAGATTTACCGCTGCCAGTCGCTCCGACCACCAGCACCAGGCCACGTTTGGCGATGGCGAGGTTCTGTAGCACCTCCGGCAAACCCAGCTCGTCAAAAGTCGGAATATGGGTTTCAATGCGGCGGATCACCGCGCCGGGCAGTTCGCGCTGGAAAAACGCGCTGACACGAAATCGCCCGGCCGGGGTGACCACGGCAAAATTGGCTTCACGGCTGTGCTGGTATTCTTGCCGCCGCTCCGGCTCCATGATGCTGTCGAGCAGTTGACTGACCTCGGTGCGATCCAGTGGATCTCCCAGCGGCTGCATTTCACCGTCGATGCGGTACATCACCGGTGCGCCCACCGTCAGGTAGAGGTCGGAAGCCTGCTGGCTGACCATCCCCTGTAACAGATTATCCATATGCATTTTCCGGCCACCTTAACTAAAACAGCGCCGAGTCGATTTCGACTTTTCTGGCCACTTCTTCGTTGTCCACCAGCCCCTGGGCCATTAACTGCTTGGCATTCTGTTCCATGGTCTGCATGCCGTGTATTGCACCGGTCTGGATAACAGAATACATCTGCGCCACCTTATCCTCACGGATCAGGTTACGGATCGCCGGCGTCGCCATCATAATTTCATGGCAGGCCACCCGGCCGCCACCGAGACGTTTCAGCAGTTTCTGCGCGATCACCGCACGTAACGACTCAGAGAGCATGGAACGGACCATGGCTTTATCGTTACCGGGAAAAACATCGATGATACGGTCGATGGTCTTGGCCGCTGAACTGGTGTGCAAAGTACCAAACACCAGGTGACCGGTTTCCGCCGCGGTCAGCGCCAGGCTGATAGTTTCCTGGTCGCGCAGTTCACCCACCAATATCACATCCGGGTCCTCCCGCAGCGCGCTGCGCAGCGCGTTACTGAAGCTATGGGTATCACGGTGAACTTCACGCTGGTTAATCAGACACTTGTTGTTGTTGTGGACAAACTCAATCGGGTCTTCAATGGTCAGGATATGTTTGTTGTGGTTACGGTTGATGTAATCGACCATCGCCGCCAGAGTGGTGGATTTACCCGAACCGGTCGGCCCGGTCACCAGCACCAGGCCTTTCTCCAGGTTGGCAATCTGTTCAAAAATCTGCGGCGTTTCCAGCTGCGCCAGGGTTGGAATCTCGGTCGGAATGGTACGAAAGACCGCCGAGCAGCCGCGCGATTGGTTAAACGCGTTAACCCTGAAGCGGCCGACGCCGGGCAGCTCAACCGAAAAATCCACTTCCAGTCGCTCTTCAAACTCGGCCCGCTGGCTGTCATTCATGATATCAAATACTAATCGGTGCACCTCGCCGTGCGCCAAAGCCGGTACGCCAAGCTTTCTCACATCACCATCTATGCGAACCATTGGAGAAACTCCCGCAGAAAGATGTAGATCTGAGGCATTATGCTTTACACTAAAATCCAGTAACTCAGCGATATCCATTGATTTTCCTTAGTAAAGTTAGCTATGAGTAGTATTCAACAAAATATTCAACATATCACCTCACAGATTGAATCCACACAACAAAAGTGTGGCCGAGCTCCAGGCTCGGTGCAACTGCTGGCCGTGAGTAAGACTAAGCCGGTGGAAGCAATTCTCGCCGCCGCCGAAGCCGGACAACGGGCCTTTGGCGAAAACTATGTGCAGGAAGGCGTCAGTAAAGTCGATTTTTTCCGGCAGAATCACCCCGATCTGGCATTGGAATGGCACTTTATCGGCCCGATCCAGTCCAACAAGAGCCGGCCGGTGGCCGAGCGGTTTGACTGGGTGCATACCGTCGACCGGGAAAAGATCGCCCGCCGCCTCAGTGAACAGCGTCCGCCACAGCTGGCGCCGCTGCAGGTGCTGATCCAGGTGAACATCAGTCACGAACAGTCCAAATCTGGCGTGAACGAGGAGCAAATTTTTGCTTTGGCGGAGTTGATTTCGTCACTGCCAAACCTCACTTTAAGAGGGTTAATGTCGATCCCGGCCAATGTCAGCGACTATCAGCAGCAGTTGGCGACTTTCAGCCAGTTGGCCAGCCTCAACCAGCAGCTTGCCGAGCGCTATCCAGACGTCGATACCCTGTCGATGGGGATGAGTGGCGATATGCAGGCGGCGATTGAAGCGGGAAGCACCATGGTGCGTATCGGCACCGCCATCTTTGGCGCCCGTGATTACGGCTCGGCCAATTAACGCCCGGCCGATATACCGTCACAAAGTCGCGGCAGCGACGATAGCAACCTAATACGATACCGAAAGGAACCGAGTAACATGGAACAGAAGAAAATCACTTTTATCGGCGCAGGTAACATGGCGCGCTCTATCATTGCCGGACTGATTGCCAGCGGCTATCCGGCGCAGCTGATCACCGCCACCGATCCGAACCAATCGCAACGTGATTTTCTGGCTAATGAGTACGGCATCAACACTGAGGCTGACAACCAGGCCGCGGCAAATCAGGCCGGTGTCATCGTACTGGCGGTAAAACCGCAGCTGATGGAGTTGGTCGGTCAGGGCCTGCAGGGTGTGGATTTCACCACTAAGCTGGTGATCTCTATCGCTGCGGGCATTAATGCTGCGCGGCTGAATCAGATGCTTGGGGCCGAGCTGAACCTGGTTCGTGTCATGCCAAATACACCGGCACTGGTGGGCAAAGGCATGAGCGGTCTGTATGCTCCAGAGCAGGTTTCCGAACAGGACCGCCAGTTTGCCGCCGAACTGATGGGCGCGGTGGGCAAAGTGTGCTGGGTTGAGCAGGAATCAGGTATCAACAACGTGATCGCCGCTGCCGGTAGCGCACCGGCGTACTTCTTCCTGTTTATGGAAGCGATGCAGGCGGAAGCCATCGCCCAGGGCTTTGACGCCGATACCGCGCGTTTGCTGGTTCAGCAGTCAGCTCTGGGGGCGGCGGAGATGGTGATCGCCAATCCGCAGACGGAAATCGGCACCCTGCGCGAACAGGTCACTTCCAAAGGCGGCACCACCGCTGAAGCGCTGCGCACCTTTAATGAACACCATCTGCAAGACATCGTCGCGAAAGCGATGCAGGCCGCGGTGATCCGCGCCGAAGAGATGGAAAAACTATTTTAATTTTATTAGCAACTTATCAGCAGTAAGGGCTGTCTATGAATGCAACGAGTTTTCTGATTTCCACCCTGTTTGATCTCTATATCATGGTGGTGATCCTGCGTATCTGGCTTCAGGTGGTGCGGGCGGATTTCTATAATCCTTTCTCACAATTTATTGTCAAAGCGACCCAGCCGGTGGTCGGTCCGCTGCGTAGAATGATCCCTTCAGTCGGCAGCCTTGATCTGGCGACACTGTTATTTGCCTACGTGCTGTGCGTGCTGAAATTCACCGTACTGCTGATGATCGCCTCTAAAGGCGGCATGCTGTTCAGTACCGATTACCTGTTGCTCGGCTTGCTGTCGCTGGTAAAAGCGGCCGGTGGCCTGCTGTTCTGGGTACTGTTGATCCGGGCCATTCTGAGCTGGGTTAGCCAGGGCCGCAGCCCGATCGAGTACGTATTCCATCAACTGACCGAGCCGATGCTGGTGCCGATTCGTCGCATTCTGCCGGATATGGGCGGCTTTGACCTGAGTGTGCTGGTGCTGTTTATCGGTCTGCAATTTGCCAACTTTCTGATTGGCGATCTGATTGGTCCACTCTGGTATCAACTATAATGTCGGTAACGGCGTGGAAAGATGGCGATGATGTTGTTTTACGGCTCTATATTCAGCCCAAAGCAAGCCGGGATAAAATTGTCGGCCTGCATGGCGATGAGCTGAAAATCGCTATCACTGCCCCACCAGTCGATGGTAAAGCCAACGGACACTTGACGAAATATCTCGCCAAACAGTTTAAGGTGGCCAAAGGCTTGGTGGTGATTGAAAAAGGCGAACTAGGACGACACAAACAAGTCCGAATCCAATCGCCAATTCAAATTCCACAGGAAATCCAAGCCATCTTATGATGGCTTTTAATTTTCGGTCACCCAAGGAGTCTAACATGAACAAATGGATTACTGTCGTCCTGCTCGGTCTGCTGTCTGCTACCAGTTGGGCGGAGCAGTTTAAAACCGTCAAAGACGTCGAAGTACACTATTCGGCGTTCAACTCCACCTTTTTAACGCCACAGGTCGCGCGCAGTTACCAACTGAAGCGCAACAGCTATAATGCCATCCTGAATATCAGCGTGTTGGACCGTTCGCAACCGGGTAAACCGTCGATTGAAGCCAAGCTGAGCGGTTACGCCCGCAACCTGATTGGCAACAGCCGCAATTTGACCTTCCGTGAAGTCAAAGAGGGTGATGCCATCTACTACCTGGCGGAAGTCCCTATCAGCAACGAAGAGAACATCACTTTCAAGGTTGATGTCGATGCCGGTATCAAAGGCGCCGACACCCTGACGTTCAGCCAGAAGTTTTATGTCGATGAATAAGCAGCCCGAGGCCGCAGTAAGAGATAACCCTTAATGAAAAAAATTGTATTAGCGACAGGTAACCAGGGCAAGGTCCGCGAAATGGCGGACCTTATTGCTGATTTTGGCTTTGAAGTGCTGGCGCAGAGCGAGTTTAACGTGCCGGACGTAGCAGAGACCGGCACCACATTTATTGAAAACGCGATTATCAAAGCGCGTCACGCCGCGAAACAGACCGGCCTGCCCGCCATTGCCGATGACTCGGGTCTGGAAGTCGACCACCTCAACGGTGCGCCCGGTATTTACTCGGCCCGCTATGCCGGCGCCGGTGCCAGCGATGCAGATAACGTGCAGCAGCTGCTGGCGGCGATGGAAGGGGTACCGCAAGCCGAGCGCAGCGCCCGTTTCCACTGTGTGCTGGTGATGATGCGCCACGCCGACGACCCAACGCCAATCGTATGCCACGGACAGTGGGAAGGCCGCATTCTGACCGAGCCACACGGCAGCAACGGCTTTGGCTACGACCCGATTTTCTACGTACCGGAAGACGATTGTGCGTCGGCAGAGCTGGCACCTGAACGGAAAAAGCAGCTGTCACACCGGGGTAAAGCGCTGGCGCAGCTGTTGGCACGCCTGGCCGAGCAGGGCTGATAATTAGATGTTAACCCCTCCCCCGCTCAGCCTGTACGCACACATCCCCTGGTGTGTGCAAAAATGCCCTTATTGCGACTTCAACTCCCACGCGCTGAAAAACGATATTCCCGAACAGGATTACATCAGCGCTTTGCTGGAAGATCTGGACCGGGATATCGAACGTTATCAGCTGCGCGGCGATTCAAGGCCGCTACAGTCGATCTTTATCGGTGGCGGCACCCCGAGCCTGCTGTCAGCTGAAGCGATCGGCCGCTTGCTGTCGGGCATCTCGCAGCGTATCTGCTTTGCCGATGATATCGAAGTCACCATGGAAGCCAATCCGGGCACTATCGAAGCGCAGCGTTTTGCCGAATACCGTAAGGTGGGCGTCAACCGGATTTCCATCGGTGTACAGAGCTTTGCCGAAGACAAACTTGAGCGACTTGGAAGGATCCACGGTCCGCAGGAAGCGATTCACGCGGCAAAGCTGGCACACCAGATTGGCCTGGACAGCTTCAACCTCGACCTGATGCACGGTCTGCCGGACCAGTCGATCGAGCAGGCACTCAGTGACCTGGACCAGGCGATCGCACTGGCACCACCGCACCTGTCCTGGTATCAGTTAACCATCGAACCGAATACCCTGTTCTACTCCAGGCCACCACAGCTGCCGGATGACGACGCACTCTGGGAGATTTTTGACCGTGGCCATCAAAAACTGACCGCCGCCGGTTATGTCCAGTACGAGATATCCGGTTACAGCAAACCGGGCTACCAGTGCCGGCACAACCTCAATTACTGGCGCTTTGGCGACTACCTCGGCATCGGCTGTGGCGCCCACGGTAAACTCAGCTTTGCCGACGGACGCATCGTCCGTACCAGCAAAGTGAAGCACCCGAAAGGCTATCTGGCGGCGTATCAGAATATGGTTAAATCCTATCTAGACAGTGAACAGATCGTTCCGATGCAAGAGCGGCCGTTTGAGTTCTTTATGAACCGGTTCCGCTTAATCGAGCCGTGCCCGAAACAGGACTTTGTTGCCACCACCGGTTTGGGGCTGGAGAGTATTCGCCAGCCGATCGACTGGGCGTTGGAAAAGCAGTATCTGAGCGAAACCGACAGCCACTGGCAGATTACCGACCGCGGCAAGCTGTTTCTCAACGATCTGCTGGCGGCGTTTATGGAAGAGTAACCGGCTGGCGTTTATGCCTGGCTGAGCAGCTCTGCGTCCAGCATCGCCCAGACATGCAGGGCAAGGTAAGAGCGATAAGGCGTAGCGGCCGCCAGGATCTGTTCGCCGCTGGCCGATTCCGTCTCCGCCAGCAGCGCCAGCCCCCGGCTGAGCGCCGCGTCGCCGGCAGACCAGACATCCGGTTTGGCGAAGAAAAAGATCAGCGCCATCTCTGCGGTCCACTGACCGATACCCCAGAGCTGCACCAGTTGCTGACGGATAAAATCGATATCATCGCTGGTGAAAATATCACTGGAGATCAGGCCGGTCTGCAGCGCCTGGTTGACGCCGAGCAGGGTCTTGACTTTGGCGTTGGACAAACCGCACTGGCGCAGCAACTGGTAATTGGGCTCGAGCAGGAACGCCTCCAGGCCGCCGAAGGGTTGGCTGGCCTGCTCCACCCGTGACCAGATAGTCCGGGCTGCGGTGGTCGACAGCTGTTGGCCTGCCACCGCACGGGACAGATAAGCCAGCAACTGCCCGGGTGGCTGTCCGGCTAAGCTCATCACGCCGTTTTGCCGGAGCATCCGGCACAAAGTCGGAAACGCCTGGCACTGTTCGAGTAACTGCTGATGAACTTCTACTGACATATGGATTTCCTCTGGCGATGGTGATTGATAGTGCTGCCTGTTTGCAACTGCCGTCAACCGCAAGCGGTTAAAAAATTGACCTGCCAATCCTTTCTGACAATAGCTCCAGCGCCCGGGTACCGGCCAGCGAGTTGCCCGATGCGTCCAGCTCCGGCGACCAGACCGCGATGGTCATCTCGCCCGGTACAATCGCCACTATGCCGCCACCGACACCGGACTTGCCCGGCATGCCAACCCGGTAGGCAAATTCACCGGCACCGTCATACAGGCCACAGGTCGCCAGCAGTGCGTTAATCTGCTTGGTCTGGGTTGGCGTGATCACTTGCTTGCCGGTATGCACTGAGGTGCCTTTATTGGCCAGGTAGCTAAACGTTCTGGCCAGATCAATACAGCTCATTTTCAGCGCGCAGGCATGAAAATAGGTATTGAGCACCGGAATCACATCGTTGTTAAAATTACCAAACGAGCGCATCAGGTAAGCGATAGCGGCGTTGCGGTCACTGTGCAGCATCTCCGAGGAGGCAACGATCTTGTCGTAACAGATCAGGCTGTCGCCCGACAGGCGGCGGACAAACTCCAGCAGTCGCTGGCGCGGCGCAGACAAACGCGACTGCAACAGATCCGCCACCACAATAGCGCCGGCATTGATAAACGGGTTACGCGGGATGCCGTGCTCCATTTCCAACTGGATCATTGAGTTAAATGCCTGGCCGGACGGCTCTTTGCCAACCCGGCTCCAGATTTCGTCCGGCTCGTACAAGCCCATCGCCAGCGTCAGGCTGAGTGCTTTTGAGATCGACTGGATAGAGAACGACTGCTCAGCGTCGCCGGCTTTGATCGTCTCGCCCTGGTTGGTATACACCGCGATGCCGAGTTTGTCGGCCGGCACTTTGGCCAGCGCCGGAATGTAATCGGCCACTTTGCCCTGACCGATACAGGGTCGGACCTCGTCCAGAATCTCATTTAACAGCTTAGCGGTTAGTTTCATCGTTTCACCTTATTGTTTGGCTTATTATTATTCTGTGCCGTGAGGCAGTGTCTGCTTCGGAGCGTCGCTTTCACTACAGCGACTTCGTATCGCAGGGTCAAAAAAGCCAACACGGTAACATGTTGGCTTGTGAATCGTTTTCAGGGTCAGTCAATTAACTGATGCGGCGATATTTGATGTCCCAGACGCCGTGGCCAAGGCGATGGCCGCGCGCTTCAAACTTCGTCAGCGGGCGCTCTTCAGGGCGGGGAACGTAATCCCCCTGCTCGGCGATATTATCGTAACCCGGCGCCTGATTCATCACTTCGACCATGTGCTCGGCGTAATTTTCCCAGTCGGTCGCCATATGGAAAATGCCCTCATTCGGAATCAGCTTCTGATGCACCATTTCGGCAAACTCCAGCTGGACGATACGGCGTTTATGGTGGCGTTTTTTATGCCATGGGTCCGGGAAGAACAGTTGCAGCGTGTGCAGGCTGTTATCCGGGATCATATGGGCAAACACTTCGACTGCGTCGTGACACATCACCCGCAGGTTGGTCACGCCCTGCTCTCTGGCGGCCGCCAGACAGGCACCGACCCCCGGACTGTGCACTTCGATACCGATAAAGTTTTTCTCTGGAGCATTCTTGGCCATTTCCACCAGTGACGCACCCATGCCGAAACCGATCTCCAGCACTACCGGGTTATCGTTACCAAACACCTGCTGCCAGTTGAGCAGATCTGGCTGGTAATCGATGCCCATGCTCGGCCAGCATTCAGTCATCGCCGCTTCCTGGCCTTTGGTCAATCGTCCTTCACGTCGAACAAAACTGCGCACTTTGCGGATCAGTTTGCCGTCTTCAGTATATTCGTTGGTGGTCACTTCACTCATTGATCTTGCCTGTTTAAATTTTGCACTCACCGGAAAGGGCTTGTGATTATCCAAAGAATTGCCCGCGGTGCAAGTGTTATTGGCCGGATATACCCACAATTATTACCGGTTGTACTTTGGCCGCTTTCTGTGATGCAATCTAGCCACTTTAATTGCCATTATGAAACTGACAAGGGCCACTGTGACTCCATTTGCTCAAGCAATCTTAACCTGGTACGACGCCTACGGCCGCAAAGAGCTGCCCTGGCAGCAGAATAAAAGCGCCTACAGCGTCTGGTTGTCTGAAATCATGCTGCAACAGACCCAGGTCACCACAGTGATCCCATACTACCAGCGCTTCCTGGCACGCTTTCCTACCGTGGTCGATTTAGCCAACGCGGAATTGGACGAAGTGCTGCATCTGTGGACCGGGCTGGGCTATTACGCCCGGGCGCGTAACCTGCACAAAGCCGCCCAACTGGTCGCCAGTGACTATCAGGGTGAGTTTCCGACCGATATCGACCGGTTGAACGCCCTGCCCGGTATCGGCCGCTCCACTGCGGCGGCGATTCTCTCTTCTGTTTACCGCCAGCCCCACGCCATTCTGGACGGCAATGTGAAGCGCACGCTGGCGCGCTGTTTTGCCGTCGCCGGCTGGCCAGGACAAAAAGCGGTAGAAAACCAGTTGTGGCAGCACGCTGAGCAGAACACCCCCGAGCAGGACGTAGACAAGTACAACCAGGCAATGATGGATATGGGCGCGATGGTCTGCACCCGCAGTAAACCTAAGTGTACCCTCTGCCCGGTCGCGGAGATGTGTCAGGCCAAGCGCCAGGACAAGATTCTGGACTACCCGGGCAAAAAGCCGAAAAAAGACAAACCGGTCAAACAGACCTGGTTTGTGATGCTGCACCACGACAACCAGATCTGGCTGGAAAAGCGCCCGCCAGCGGGAATTTGGGGCGGGCTGTACTGTTTCCCGCAAGCGCCACAGGCGGACATCAGCACCGAATTATCCAGTCGTGGCCTGAACCAGAGCACAATTCACCGTCAGCAGCCATTGATCGCATTTCGCCATACCTTTAGCCACTACCATCTGGATATCACGCCAATTTTGGTGGAGCTGTCAAAGCAACCCGATATGGTAATGGAAGCGGGCAAAGGTCTTTGGTATAACTTATCTCAACCAGAAGCCATTGGTCTGGCTGCTCCGGTGAAACAGCTACTGGAGAGCTTGCCGTTTGAACTTCAAACCGAAACCGTTAGTAAGGAGTCACTATGAGCCGTACAGTATTTTGCGCTCGACTAAAAAAAGATGCGGAAGGACTCGATTTTCAACTTTATCCGGGAGAACTGGGTAAACGTATTTTCGACAATATTTCCAAAGAAGCCTGGGCCCAGTGGCAGCACAAGCAGACCATGCTGATCAACGAGAAAAAGCTCAATATGATGGACCCGGAACATCGTAAATTGATCGAAACTGAAATGGTTAATTTCCTGTTCGAAGGCAAAGACGTTCATATCGAAGGTTACACGCCACCGAGCAACTAAGCCGCTATAGCGGTTTATATTTTTGCCATTCAATGACATCATAGAGCCATCTTTGATGTCATTTTTTTTGCCGATGAAGAAACCAACGCTCTACTGTCTTGCTGCCCTGCTGCTCACCGGCTGTAGCCGGGAATTCGTCGAACGCTTCTACTCGGTCGATTATGAGCCCACCAACCGCTTTGCCACCAACCTGGCCCAGTTACCCGGCCAGTTTGAAAAAGACACGGTGGCGCTGGATGCCCTGATCAGCAGTTTCTCCGGTAATATTGAAAAGCGCTGGGGTAAAAAAGAGATCAAATACGCCGGCAAAAGCAACTACGTCAAATACATAGATAACTATCTCAGCCGTTCGGAAGTCAACTTTACCAGCGGCAGAATCACGGTCGAGACCATCTCGCCGACCGAGCCGAAAAAGCACCTGAAAAACGCCATTATCACCACCTTGCTGACACCGGACGACCCGGCCAGCGTCGACCTGTTTTCATCCAAAAGCATCGAACTGAAAGGCCAGCCGTTTCTCTATCAACAGGTGGTCGATCAGGAGCGTCAGCCGATCCAGTGGACCTGGCGCGCCAGTCGCTATGCCGACTATCTGATCGCTAACCATCTGAAAGTTAAGGATGTCGATTTTAAGAAAGCCTATTACGTGGAAATTCCTATGGTAGAAAACCAGGTGGAGATCCGCAGCTACAAGTACGCCGATATCGTGCGCCGTGCCGCGCGAAAATATGACATTCCGGAAGATTTGATCTATGCCATCATCAAAACCGAGAGCAGCTTTAACCCCTATGCGGTGAGTTGGGCCAACGCCTACGGGCTGATGCAGGTGGTACCGAAAACCGCCGGCCGCGACGTGTTTAAGATGGTGAAAAACCGCTCCGGCCAACCCTCACCGGAATATCTGTTCAACCCGGAACAGAATATTGATACCGGCACTGCCTACTTTTACATCCTGAAAAACCGCTATCTGAAAGAGGTGCGTAACCCCACTTCACTGCAATACAGCATGATTTCTGCCTATAACGGTGGCACCGGCGGTGTGCTGAACACGTTCAGCCGGGATCGCAAGCGGGCGATGCGCGACTTAAATTCGCTGCAACCGAACCAGGTTTACTGGGCGCTGACCAAGAAACACCCGAACTCAGAATCGCGGCGTTATCTGGAGAAAGTCACTAAATACAAACAACAATTTAACGCCGGAAAAACCTGACCGGCAAATTGCCTAAAAACGCAGCAACTAAGCGTTTTTTTGCAAAATATTCAAAAAACCAGTTGACGGACAGGCGGAAAATCCGTTTAATAGCGCTCCGTTGCCCGGATAGCTCAGTCGGTAGAGCAGAGGATTGAAAATCCTCGTGTCGGTGGTTCGATTCCGCCTCCGGGCACCACTATTTCGTCAGTGAGTGCAAACTTGCCGACAGCAGATAAAGTGCGCCGACTTAGCTCAGTAGGTAGAGCAACTGACTTGTAATCAGTAGGTCACCAGTTCGATTCCGGTAGTCGGCACCACTTATTTGCCTCGATAGCTCAGTCGGTAGAGCAGAGGATTGAAAATCCTCGTGTCGGTGGTTCGATTCCGCCTCGAGGCACCATATTAAAATTTGTTCCCCCTTAGTTCAGTTGGTAGAACGGCGGACTGTTAATCCGTATGTCGCAGGTTCGAGTCCCGCAGGGGGAGCCACATTAGAGAAAGCCTCATCACCCGATGAGGCTTTTTCGTATCTACTGCTTTTGGTTTTGTTTCAACTCAGTTTCGAATCTCGCAGGGGGGCGAACGGCGAGTTGAGCCCTTTTTCGAAAAGCCAGGGCTAGGCGCCCCCGTCGTTAGACTTGGCTTTTTTCGTTCTATCACCCCCAATAACTGTCGCCCTCTCACAAGCGACAAGTCGCAGACCTAGGCGGCCCCGTCCTAGTCCCGCAGGGGGAGCCATATTAGAGAAAGCCTCATCACCCGATGAGGCTTTTTCGTATCTACTGCTTTTGCTTTGGTTTGGTTTCAACTCCGTTTCGAGTCCCGCTGAGGGCGGACGGCGAGTTGAGCCACTTTTCGAAAAGCCATAGCTAGGCGGCCCCGTCGCAAGACTTGGCTTTTTGGGTTTAGCCATAAGTTGCCCCCGTTCCGGCTCCCATATCCACAACCCAGCAATGCTGAAAGAGAGCCGGCCTCAAATAACGCTGATGCGCCTGTCATCCGCTCACCTGCTTTCACCTTACTATCATATTTATCAGCATTTTAGCCGCAAAAATGAGCACTCAACTGCATAATGAAATACTTTTTTCGCACTTAAAATTTAATCCGTGTCATAAAACAAACCCTGGTAGCTATTGGCTTCATTGCTTCTACTCTAAGATGACAAAATGATGAATGGAGTCAGAAAAGAACTCTGAATTGAACAATTTGGACTAAATGCGAGCAATTATATGAAACTAAAGACACAAGCTTATTTATTATCTGGAATTATCTTATTCGCCCTGCTTGCGTTAAGCGCTACCGGCCTGTGGACCTTACGGGTAGCCAGTAACCTGGATAACAAAGCCCGTGTGACCGAGCTGTTCAATAGTGCCTACAGTATCTTGACTGAAGTTGAAAAAATGGCCGCTGACGGCACGTTAGAGGAGCAACAAGCCAAAGCCCTGGCCACTCGCCTGCTGAGAAACAATATTTATAAAGACAACGAGTACGTATATGTTGCCGATGAGAAAATGACTTTTGTCGCGACTCCGCTTGATCCGCAACTGCACGGCACCAGTTTCCATGACTTTAAGGACGGCGACGGCAACAGCGTCGGCCAGTTGATTCTGGAAGTACTCGGTCGCAAAACGGGTCAGGTGGTCGAGTACACCTGGACCCAGATACAGCCAGACGGCAGCATCGAAGAGAAACTCTCTATTGCCCAGAAAACCCCGCGCTGGAACTGGGTCGTCGGTACGGGTATCGGCTTTAATGAAGTCAATGCACGCTTTTGGGCCACGGCCCAATGGCAACTGTTGTTGTGTTTGATTATTGCCTCGGCCATTTTAGCAACACTGATTCTCTCAATTCGTCGCATGCTGACGCTACTGGGTGGCGAACCTCAGCAGGTACGCCAGGCGGTGCAGGAAGTTGCCAACGGTAAAATCCAGACTTCATTTACGCAGCGGGCACCGCAAGGCAGTATCTATGAAGCTGTCCAGCAAATGAGCCTGTCGCTGGCACAGTTGGTGAAAAACCTCGACGGCTCGATGCATGCCTTGCGCAGTGAGCTGGCTAGCGTTGAAGATCGCTCAGCGAGTATCGCTCAATTGACCGATTCACAGCAGCAGTCCACCGCCATGATTGCAACGGCCATGACTGAAATGGCCTCTTCTGCGAACAACGTGGCGGATTCTGCCAGTGACACCGCGCGCAATACCGATGAAGCCGATAAGCAGAGTCAACATACGCAGCAGCTGATCCACAACACGGTTGACAACATCCAGGGGCTGGCAAATCAGCTCGGGGCTGCGAGTCAGGCGGTGGCTGACCTTGATAATGACGTCAACAGCATTGTAAAAGTGCTTGATGTGATTGGTGATATTGCCGAACAGACCAATCTACTGGCGCTGAATGCCGCCATTGAAGCGGCCCGGGCCGGCGAGCAGGGGCGTGGTTTTGCCGTAGTGGCCGATGAGGTGCGTAACCTGGCTGGCCGGACTCAAGACAGTACTAAGGAGATCCAACAGATGATCACCAATCTGCAGGCCGGTTCGCGGAATGCCATCCAAACGATGGAGATATGTGCTGAAACCAGTGAAAGCACGGTAGAAGAATCGCAAAATGCCTCAGAGGCATTGAGGCAGATAGTACTCGCGTTAGAGTCGATCACCCAGATGAGTCATCAAATTGCCACCGCAGCCGCCGAGCAGACCCAGGTAAGTGACGATATTTCGCAGCGTATCAACCTGATCGAAGAGAGCGGCAACCAGCTAAGTAGTGTGGTAACCGAAAGTCACCACAGCACCCAGAGTCTCGCCCAGCTTGCCAATGAACTCGAAAACTGGGTAACTAAGTTCACCGTTAAGCAGTAATTAACATTAGACTAGGGAAAAGCACGCCTCTTTGCGTGCTTTTTTTATCGCTCAAAGCAGACTAATTGCTTTATGAGCATCAGCTAGTGCTCTTGTCCTTAATACTGTTCTTGAGCAAAATGGATAAAAACAGCCCATTAAGTATAGAAAAGCACCAAACAATATTTTTTTTCTATTTTGATATTGACCTAACTGCGGAAAACCCGTTTAATACACCTCGTTGCCCGGATAGCTCAGTCGGTAGAGC
>NZ_JBNKVP010000029.1:0-38111 GCF_050299255.1 Vibrio sp. | reverse complement strand
AGTCAGCGTACCAGAGGTCGCACGTTCAGCATCTGGTCGCAATGCTCCATTTCGAGAGGAATAAACAAAGCTCTTCCAAAATGTTTTCTCTAACGCCGTATCGCGAGATTCCCTCTCGGGTGTATCTGAACGCAATGCGAGTTTCAATAGATGGAATCTTGGTGTGCCGGTTAACGTATAAGGTCTACCTGCTCCATCGGTCACGTTAAACTTAAACGAAACGGTTCCGTCATTGTTTAACACTGGTTGGCTGAGTGTTACCGCTGTATCTTCCACCTGAGGTGGAGGTGTGTTTTGGTCATTACCACTGTCTGGTCCACATGCTATCAGCAATAAGCTGAGCATGGAGGCCAACATCGCTCTTAATATACTCATATGATTATCCCTTTATCCCTATTGTGCTTCCGTATGGTGGGCGAATTAAGGTTTAGGTTAAGTTTTTTAATTTTTAGCTGCTTTTGTCTTTAGCTGATTTGGCGTTGCTCACAAAATCTAACCCAGATAACCACAAGAAGATTTTGACTAAGTCCAGATACAGCTATAACACCCTATATAAGAGCATGCTTATCAAAGATTTTCTTTGATCTAATTCCACTATTTTGTCTCAAAGTAAATAAAACCAATCCGAAAATTTAAAAATGAAAAAACATTACTTTTGATGATAAATTTCTAATACTAATCACAAAAAACGCAGCAACATTGCCAAACATTGACTAAACTTATAGATCGCTTGTTTCGCATAGTTGTTAACTTTGGTAGTGCGTAACTAAATCAAGTACATAACTGAGCTATTGGCTAATGTGGGGAATATGGTTCTAAATTGTTAGAGTAGATTTTCAGATCTGTATTATTCTCGATTTAGATCATGTATTTTTTTTAATATTAAATATAAAATTCCCTTGTAGATAACACGTAATCACGGAAACTATATTTTATGTCTGCTTATAAAAACCAACTATTAAAAGCTATGTGCGCACTTTCTTTGGGTATCGCTTCTGTCGGTGCTGTACACGCAGCCACTGCTGATCTGATCAAAGAGAAAGAGTGTGAAGCATGTCATGGTACCAATGGCGTCAGCACTAATACTGATATTCCAACCATCGCAGGTATCCCGGCATATAACCTCAGCGATCAAATGATGCGCTACCTGGATGGTCGTCCGGCCAAAACGGTCAACCATGTTCAGGGAGACACCAGTAAATCAGGCGATATGGCCACTGTCGTAGAATCGCTGTCAGAAGAGCAAATTGAAGAGCTGGCCGCTTACTACAGTGAAATGGACTTTGTTCGTGCTGACCAACCGTTTGATGAGGCACTGGCTAAAAAAGGTAAAGCCATTCACGATAAAAGCTGTGACAGTTGCCACGCAGAAGGCGGGAGCGATCCGTTTGATGAAGCTTCAATCCTGGCGGGTCAGCATAAAGGCTACTTGCTGACGTCTTTGATGCAGTTCAATAAAGGCGAGCGCTCAGCTGATAAAAAAATGGACAAAGCAATCAAAGAGTTAAGCGAAGATGATTTGAAAGCTCTTGCTGAATACTACGCCAGCTACCAGTAAGCTTAAGGCCAATAATAATAAGGAATGTAACATATGAGTTTGTGGAGCAAACCACGCAGTAAGTGGCTATTGGGCATCCCGATTGGTGGTTTTCTGGCGTTTGTCGTCGGTATGGTTGCCCTGGGAGGTTTTCACTGGGGTATGAGTTATACCAACAGCAATGAGTTCTGTTACGGCTGTCATATCGGCATGGATACCATTGTTGAGGAATATCAGGAGTCTATCCACTTTAACAACTCCAAAGGTGTAATTGCCGCCACCTGTGGTGACTGCCACGTACCGCGCGAGTTTATCCCTAAAATGGCGTTGAAGATTGGCGCAACCGCCGATATCTTTCATAAGCTTACCGGAAAAATTACGCTGGAAAACTTTGAGTCAGAACACCGGCCAAGACTGGCTGAAAAAATCACTAACCAGTTTATCGAGAACAAATCAAAACAGTGCCGCTACTGCCATGATGTTGAGCGTATGGACTTTGAAGAGCAAAGCCGCTCTGCAGCCCGCCGACATCAAACTATGGAAGAGAGAGGTAAATCCTGTATTGATTGTCACGCAGGTATTGCTCATAAACTTCCTGAAGAACCTGAAGAAGAAGTGGAAGAATAACTGAGTAAATAACTCAACTTTATTTAGACTAGTCACATTAAGATTAAAAGGCGCCTATTTGGCGCCTTTTTCTTTTATTGATTTTACCGTACCAAAATAGGAAATAACTCTTATTTTATCAATTCTACGGGCAGCCTTTCGTGAGTTCGACTACCTTAACTGACAAATATATTGATTTAGATCAATTCAGAATTTCACACTGTTCCAAAAACAAGATTGAGGCTGCAGCTTAAAAATTATCTCTACTAAATTAATTCTTAAAAGTTAAACAAATTACATTCATTGAAATAATGTTTTAAACAGCAATATGTAAATAAAGCTTTTGTACTAAAACACACATTTTTGGATTAATTGAACTCAAAATCCAATCCACTATTAATATTTATCATTAAATCTACAAAAACCGTGTCAGCGCTACTCTCTGATCTAGACGGTATTAGTTCACTAAGTGTAATTCAGCCAGTTGATAATTATTTTCAACTTTAATTTTTTATTATTTAAGATTGATTCTCATCTGGAATAAAATCCTACCTGGACGGCCTGCCTCGTATATCTATCAAAGACAAGCTAACTCACTGAAAGTAATAGCGTACAGTTCAATCGTCATTAAGTTAAGTAACTTCGCGCTACACCCAATACACTGGCAGTTGCTGCAGATAGAAGGACTTATACGTCAGGCTTGGTTGCTGGGCGCAGTGTAAGAACAACTACTTGAGATTTATTTGGAAAAGTCATCACTGGCGCAGTGCAGATGGGTGGAAGCCCCAGCCACATCCCGGCACACAAGTCACCCGCTGCGGCTGCTTCCTTCCGGACCTGACCGAGTTCACGAGCTATTGTTGCGGGAGGACCAGGGCCTCCATAGATTTGTTTTCGATGGCCTTAGCCAAAGAGTGAGGGGATTATTAAGCATCGCTTAGACGAATGCAAGTGCTATCGCCAGGCAAAACCAATTTACCGGTCTGACTGAGCAGCAATTAATCAACCAAAGCACCTGGATATCAGCTTATCACCCGTTAGGTTGTAACACTGACCTCACCATCAGCAAGTTCGGCTTGTTCTGTTCTGGCCAGCGATGTCATTTTGCGTCCAGACTGGCTTTTAAGCCGGTACATATCCTGGTCGGCTTCATCCAGAGCTCTGGCCAAACTTTTACCTTTACTATCCGGTAGCGAAACGCCCATTGCTATCGAAACATTCAGGTCAATGTTCTTGCTATGGTCACGAAAGTGAAACCGAGACAGGGTTGCGGTTAATACCTTTAACGCTGAGCGGCTGGTTTTGCCAATCAGGATAAACTCATCACCGCCGATTCGATACGCTCTGCCAGGCCAGTGCGTTCGAATGTAATGAGCAACGTCTTTAAGCACCTGATCTCCCACTTCATGGCCGTAGCTGTCATTTATTGGCTTAAAATCATTGATGTCTAAGTAAACGAGTGTCGTCCCGCTGCCAATGCCACGCCGGTAACGGCTGTGTAGCGCCCGTCGATTACGCAACCGTGTCAGATTATCGGTACGAGCCTGACGGTATAAATAGACAGACAACGCCAGCAATACCAGCAATAACAAAGCAAACATGTTCTGCACATGGCGGGCAAGATTCTGCTCTGCGCGCAAAGTCGCCCTTAAATCCGGCTTATGGGTATAGTGGGCTATCACCGCTTGAATATCGACAATTTCAATCGCCTGACTAAAGAGGGTGGCCAACTCCTGGCCATAGGGCGTTCTGGCAAATCCCAGCGCAATGCGTGAGGTATGAAATGTTCCGATTCCGGAGTCCATTTCAATTGGCAATAATTGGCTGGCATTAGCCAAAACCTGGTAAAAGTTGGCTTCACTTAAGACAATATAATCCACCGCGCCATTTAATAATGCCGCTACCTGTACCCGCTGGTTTGGAAAACTGTAGAGGGATTTCTGTGGCAACATTTCACCGAGTAAGTCTTGATAAAAATCCCCCTCAATGACGCCGATTCTTTCAGGCAGCAGCTCAGAAACATGCCGGTATACTCCGGATTTGTATCCTTCTCGCTTTACCATCACCGCTTTAGGCTGATAGAAAGAGGAACTGAAATAGAACAACTGCTGGCGGGCCGGAGAAATATTGATGGGAGCAATCAGATCAACTTCCTTATCGATCACCTGTTGATACATCTGCTCCCAGGGTTCATCGGCAGAACTGGTCACTTCACAGCGCAGCATGAGGATGTCACACGCCTGGAACAAAATATCTGCCGCAACACCCTGCACGCGCCCATCGGGCTGATAAGTTGCATATAGACCAGCATTTTCCAATTTTACTTTCACAGGGTGATTAAGCGATATTCCGCTTGCTCGGACCTGATGCCGCAACACTTTCCGGCGCACAGCAAACTGGTATCCTTCCATCGCTTGCCTGAAAGCAACCTGTTGCTTGTCTGACAAAAATAGCCGCTCGATCTGTTTAAGTAACTGGCCAGGAACATCTTGATGAGCAACAACGGCTAGTGCTTTGACGTTCAGTTCATTGCTCGCCAATGTGGCCTGATAACCGGCACTGAGGTATCGCTCCAGCATACTCACTGAATCGATTACAGCATCGGCTCTATCATCAATTAGTAGCGAAATCCCCTCTTCCTGGCCGCTAAATTCTATCAGCCTGGTATAGGGAAAAATGCTTTTCAATATCGCGCCATAATCGCTGGCTTTGGGCACGCCAATCCGTGTCGCCTCGTTAAACGCAATCGTCGGTTTGGTGTAAATTTGGCTGTAGTCACTATGGATTGGCGCGGTAAATTTGACCTTGTTGGCGCGTTGCGGCGAATAGGCGATATTAGCACTGAAATCAGCTTCGCCAATTTCCACTGCGCTAAGGGTATCCGAAACACTGGGATAAAATTGGTAATCTATGGCTATCCCAGTCTGGGAAGCCACATGATCAAATAGAAATTTGGTCGTCACGGCATTTTCAACCGCAGCGACCCGGTAACTTTGTTGCCCACCTACCGCAGAGCTGCATAGCATCACTAGCAGCAGAGATAGGCATATCTTGCATCCTTTCAACATGACGTCATCTATATCTTATTGTTATTATTTTCTTATTTCTGATACAGAATAATAGCCGATAACAAAAAAATCACATATTCAGCTGATGAAAAAACCGTCATTTTTTTGCGCTAGCTTACGTTTTAATCACCAAAGGCTATTTGATCTCTTGGTTTTCTTTCGCGCAAGCCAACACATAATCTGTCATCCAGGCTGTGGTAAGCAGGCAAATCCAAACCACGAACACCGTACTAGGCACCTCACTGTACGGGTTTACCGCTAACGCCATAAAGGCCACTGCCGGCAGCGTCCAACACAACAGTTTGCTCCATTCGAGCTCTTTACGCTGACTCAAACTGGCCACTGAGGTCATAATGCCAACCAGGCTGACGCCCAGTAACGCTGCAGCCCCATATCCGGCAGCCCACAACGGAACCAATAGAGCCAAAGCCCACCAGTTACTGCGATTGCCTGGCGTCCAGTGGAAAGTACTCCACCAGATAACCGCCATGGTTAATGTCTGTACCAATGTGGCTTCGGCGCTGCCGCCAAGCTTGCCTGAAGACTGGGTTAACATGATGCCCACTTCTAAGGTCACCACGATTAATAGCGTGGTCAGGATAACGCCGATGCTGCTGCGCGGAGAAAAGACCACCATAAACAGGGGCAGTAAGGTCCAAACAGCTACCGAGAGAGAAACCGGCTGATGCGGCAGAGTTAAGCCATAGCTGGCCAGTGCCAGAATAAGCAGCACGCCGCGCAAGTTTATCGACTGGAAAAACCACAAACCGGGCACAATCAGCGCTAATACCGGAACTTCACCACCACTGGCATTAATGGCGGTAACACTGATCGCAGCCAAAGCGGTTGTGATAACAAATTGAAAAGTAGAAAATACCATGCCCTCTCCTTATCCCTTCCATGGAAATTGAACTAGGCAGATTCAGTATGGACCAATTCTTAGCGCAAATCTTTGCAGTAATTCACCAAATTCCGCCGGGCAGAGTCACCAGCTATGGCGATGTGGCTCGCATGGCGGGATATCCGGGTTATGCCCGCCACGTAGGACGTGCACTGGGTAACTTGCCTGAAGGTAGTCAATTACCCTGGTTTAGGGTCATCAACAGTCGTGGCGAGATCTCGCTACGTGGTTCGTCGTTTGAACGGCAAAAGCAGCAGCTTGAAGCAGAAGGGATAGAGGTAACTGATACTGGCAAGGTGAATTTAAAACGCTTTCGCTGGCAACCCTAACCGGCTATCTAAGCCACGATATTCAAGGTTAGCCGGCGTTGTTTTCGTGCCATATTGTTCGATAACATGGTGAGATCTGTGTAATATTATCCAGATCAATTGTTAAGGATATGTGCGAATGAGTAAGCCGTTAGACGAACTGCTGAGTTTGTTGCAGTTAGAAAAACTCGAGGAAGGCCTGTTTCGGGGTCAAAGTGAACATTTGGGCTTGCCGCAGGTATACGGCGGTCAAGTGATTGGCCAGGCGCTGTCTGCGGCCCGCTATACCGTGCAAGATGATCGCACCGTACATTCATTTCATAGCTATTTTCTCTATCCCGGCGATCCGGAAAAACCGATTATTTACGACGTAGAAAACCTGCGCGATGGCCGCAGTTTCAGCACCCGTCGGGTCAAAGCGATCCAAAATGGTAAACCTATTTTTTACCTGACCGCCTCTTATCACGGTGATGCGCCGGGGTTTGAACACCAGAATCGTATGCCAGATATTCCGGGCCCGGAGAACTTCCTGTCAGAATCTGAGCTTGCTAGACAGATAGAACACAAATTACCGGACAATATCAGGCGGGTTTTCTGCGGTGAAAAACCGATCGAAATTCGTCCGGTTACTGTGGTTAACCCGCTGAAACCAACCAAGGAAGAACCTAAGCAACACCTTTGGATTCGTGCCAACGGTGAGGTACCGGATAACCAGTTGATCCACCAGTACCTGCTGGGCTATGCATCTGATTGGGGATTTTTGGTTACGGCGCTGCTGCCGCATCAGGTATCACTGATGACGCCAAATTTCCAGGTTGCCACTATAGACCACTCTATCTGGTTCCATCGCCCGTTTAAGATGGACGAATGGTTGCTCTATGTCATTGAGAGCCCGACGGCGAGTAACACCCGCGGACTGGTGCGAGGAGAAATTTACAATCGTGAAGGCCATCTAGTGGCCACGGCTGTGCAAGAAGGGGTAATGCGCCGAACCAACTAAGCGCCCTATTCTTCGCCCAAATCAGTCTGATTGCATACTATCTGGCCCGTATCGTTCTGCTGAACAGGGGCCAGTTATGGTTTATTCGACAAGGTCTGTCTTGCGAAGCCGCTGATGGCAAATCACACACAAATCTGCTGGTCAGAAAATCACAAAGGCAATGCGGTGGTATATTTAAGCGGTTCCATAGCAAAAGTCGAGGTCACATCAGATAGCCCGCGCACCGAGTTAACCAGCTTTTTGTAAAACTTATCAAAAGCAGCCATATCTTTAACCAGCACTTTCATCATGTAGTCGTACTCCCCAGCCATGCGATAAAACTCCATCACTTCCGGGAAATCCACCACCACATTAACAAACTCCTGATACCAGCTATGGGAATGGTCGCTGGTTTTTATCATGACAAAGGCGGTGAAAGAGAGCTCGAGTTTAGCGGGGTCCAGCAGTGCCACGCGCCGGCTGATCACGCCCTGCTCTTCCAGTTTTTTGAGCCGTTTCCAGCACGGCGTGGAGGTTAAGTTCACCGCTTCGGCCAGATCATTCAGCGACAATGTGGCATCAGTTTGCAATAGTGCGAGGATTTTTCGATCAATATTATCCATAGATATAACTTACTTAGAAAAATTTTCTACTTATAAGCCAAACAGTAGCAAAATTAGCAAAGTTTTTCTCCAGATTAGCAGTTAAATTATTCTTAACAGACTAAGGAGCAAGTTATGAGCTGTGACCATCAGTGGATAAACCAAGCGATTCAGAAAATTGAAGCAGATTATCAACGTTCTGCCGATACCCATTTAATCAAACTTGAGTTGCCCAGTGTCGAAGGCATTGACGTCTACCTGAAGGACGAAAGCACCCATCCAACGGGGTCGTTGAAACACCGTTTAGCCCGCTCACTGTTTCTTTATGCACTGTGTAATGGCTGGGTGGGTCGCGATACCCCTATTATTGAGTCCTCGTCCGGCTCCACTGCGGTGTCTGAAGCTTATTTTGCCCGGCTGCTTGGACTGCCATTTATCGCCGTGATGCCAAAGTGCACCGCACGGAAGAAAATTGAACAGATCGAATTTTATGGCGGTCAGGCGCACCTTGTTGACCGCTCTGATCAAATCTACGCTGAGTCACACCGTTTAGCACAAGAGCTGAATGGCCACTATATGGACCAGTTTACTTACGCAGAGCGTGCCACTGACTGGCGTGGTAACAACAATATCGCCAACTCGATTTTTAGCCAGATGGAGCGCGAGCTTCATGCTATCCCGAACTGGATCGTCATGAGTCCCGGTACCGGTGGCACCTCCGCAACCATTGGTCGATTTATCCGTTATCAGCAGCATGACACTAAACTGTGCGTTGTCGATCCGGAGAACTCCGTATTCCACGCCTATTACAAGAGTGGCGATGCCGCGATCACTTCGCCATCAGGCAGCAAAATAGAAGGTATCGGACGTCCCAGAGTGGAGCCAAGCTTTATACCGGGCGTCATCGACGAAATGCGTACCATTGCCGATGCGGCCAGTGTTGCGACAGCCCACTGGCTGGAAAAAATTCTTGGCCGAAAAGTCGGTGCCTCCACCGGCACCAATTTGTATGGTGCGCTGCAGCTGGCCAGTGAAATGAAACGTGCCGGTGAGCAAGGCTCGATTGTGACGCTGTTGTGTGACAGCGGTGAACGCTACCTGGACACTTACTATGATGCTAACTGGGTGGCAGAAAACATTGGCGATCTCACCCCCTACCTGAACAAACTTAACCGGTTTGAGCAAACGGGCTACCTGGCCTGAGTGAAAGCAATTTCGACCGGGTTTCATCCACCAAATCACCACTAAAAAAGCGCTGCGAAGCAGCGCTTTGTTTAATTATGGTAGGGTAAAGTATCACCGGTTATTTTTGGTTGTTGACTTTCTGCCGCGCTTCGAATGCCGCCAATTGTTCCGGAGTCGCCGCTGGCTGGTGATTCTGTTTCCACTCGTCATAGGTCATGCCATACACCCGCTCTCGACCGTCATCCAGATCCAGATCCAGGCCCTGAGCTTCAGCTTCTGCGGTATACCATTTACTGAAACAGTTGCGGCAGAAACCCGCAAGGATCATCAAATCAATATTTTGCACATCTTTGTTGTCATCCAGATGTTTCAGCAAACGGCGGAATACTGCTGCATCCAATTGGTCTTGCTGTTGCTGGGAGAGTTGTTTGTATTTGAAATCGGCCACGATACTATCCTCTGTTGTTTTTTTGTTAGTATGATTAAACCAGTTGAAAAGACAATAAAAAACCCGGCAATCGCCGGGCTTGTTTAGTTAATCAGTGATATTCAGTCTCATCGTTTTCCAGCTGGGGGGCTCAGCTTTGAATGCCGACGATCAACCAAGGTGCATTCTCAGCCGTTAAATCACGCTCCAGATGCCAGATATCGCAAATATCTTCTTCAATACCTTCAACAACATCACGATAACGTCCGGTAAACTGCAAGCTTAGCTGTGCTTTGGTGGCGTCGTAATCGGCACGGACTATCTGCGCATCAACGTACATCACGTCGGTATGCTGCTCTCCCGCCAGTTTTTCGCGTTCCGCTTTCAAATCACCAAACAGACTTGGTGATACATATTCTTCGATAGTATCAAGCTGATTGTGGTTCCAGGCCCCTTGCAAAATACGGTAGTGCTCGCGGGCGCCATCAATAAAAGCTACCTGATTAAAGCCTGGCGGGTAATTGTGCGGTACATCAGTCTGGCTGCCAAAACCACCGGCTGGGCTTGATTGCGGCTGCTCAAAGTTGTGTACGTTGGGCTGCTGATGGTTGGGGTTGTTATGACCGCCATACGCCGGTTGTGAGCGATACTGGTTCATACTGCCCTGCTTAGCCCCCAACATGCCGCGCATCAAACGGAATATCACGTAGGCGATCAGTCCCAGGATTAGGATATCCATAAACTGAATACCTTCAAACGCACCGCCAAAGAAGGCGGCCAGCAGGCCACCGGCCAGCAATCCGCCCAATAAACCACCCATCAGTCCTTTTTTGGTCTGGCTTTTTGCCGCTGTGGTGCCATTTTGTTGGTTCAGCGTATTGGTTGCCGGTTGTTGCTGCTTCGGTGCTGGTGCCGTTTTAAAACTCTTACCCAGAGTCTTGCCCCCACCTAGTCGCTTCGCTTCGGCAACCGGAGCCACCGCAACCGCAACAATCAGCAGTGCGATGACAGAAAATAGTCGTTTCATAATAATCCTTGATAACTCGTTGGAGGAAGCTTGGCCATCATACCGAGTCCTTATGCGCAAAGAAACTGAAGGCAATGGAAGAGATGTTTCAGAATATTGCAAATAATTCACTGTTAGGTTGACGTATAGAGAGAGCAAAATTTAGAATATTGAACAATGTTCATTTTAATTATGCAGCTTTTAAATACAGAGCCATGGCACGTCGAAACGATCACACTAGGGATGAACTGATCGCCCTAACGCTGGACACAGTCAAACAGTTCCTCAGCGAACATTCTTACCATGAATTAAGCTTACGTAAAGTCGCCACTATGATCGGCTACGTACCCAGTACACTGGTTAATGTGTTCGGAAACTATAACCTGCTGCTGCTACATGCTGTGGCGCAGACACTGGATGAACTGGCCGACGAAGCCAGGCAAGTCGTGTGTCAGGCTGCCGAGCCCAAAACCGCTCTTTATCAGCTTGCTTACTGTTATCACGACTTTGCCCTTCAGCATCCATATCGCTGGCAGCTGATTTTTGAGCATAATATGAATGGTGAGATGCTGCCTGAGTGGCAAGCTAACCGAATTAATAACATGACCGGCATGTTGGAAGGTCTGCTCCGGGAGTTAGCCCCACAACGAAGCGATGCTGAAGTGCTCAAAGCCAGTCGGGTATTGTGGTCAGGCGTTCACGGAATTACCCTTCTCAGCGTCGATGACAAATTCTTCGCTTCAGAACCTGTCGACGGAAAAGCCTTAATTGAGGATCTCCTGTCCAACTATCTTAGCAACTGGTAAGCCAAAAGGAATTGCCATGCCTCACCACAACCAGGCATCACTGTTAACCCAGCGCCGATTTTTACCCTATTTTATTACCCAGTTTTTTGGCGCGTTTAACGACAATATTTTTAAAAATGTTTTGTTACTGTTTGTCGCATTTGTTGGCAGTTCCGCCTTACCCGTGTCGAGCAATCTGTTCATAAACCTGGCGGCCGGATTATTCATCCTGCCGTTTTTCTTATTCTCAGCCACCGCAGGGGTGCTGGCCGACAAATATGAAAAGTCCTGGTTTATTCGCCGGGTAAAACTGGCAGAAATCGGCATCATGTGCCTGGGTGCCATTGGCTTTATTACCGAAAGCTATGGAATCTTACTACTGCTGTTGTTTTTGATGGGCACGCAATCGGCTTTTTTTGGACCGGTGAAATACGCCCTGTTGCCACAGCAGCTAAAACAGAACGAACTGGTACCGGGTAACGCCCTGGTAGAAACCGGCACTTTTTTGGCCATATTACTCGGGACCTTAGGTGCGGGCATGATCGCTTCTGCTGATAACGCCAAGCACCTGGCTGCCGGAGCCGTGGTGCTGTTTGCGCTGTTTGGCTACCTAGCCAGTCGCTCAATTCCCGAGGCTCCAGCCGGAGCTCCTGAGCTTAAATTCCGCTGGCAGCCGGTCAAACAGACCAAAGCCACCCTGGCCATCGCCCGGGCGGATCGGGTGACGTTCCAGGCACTGATGGCCATTAGCTGGTTCTGGTTCCTCGGCGCAGCGTACCTGACTCAGTTCCCCAATTTTACCAAATTGCACCTGATGGGCATTGAAAGCTCTGTCTCGTTCCTGCTGGCGCTGTTTTCCATCGGCATTGCGACCGGCTCTCTCGCTTGTGACAAGCTCTCCGGGCACCGAATTGAAGTCGGCATCGTCCCGATTGGCAGTATCGGCATCACGATATTTGGTGCCTTGATGGCCACCAGCATCCCGGCCGATTTACCCCAGTTCACCAATTTCAGCCAGTTTGTCACCTATCAGCAACTGTGGCCGCTGTTTATCTACCTGTTGCTGTTAGGGGCATCCGGCGGGGTGTTTATTGTACCGCTGTACGCTTTGATGCAACAACGGGCGAAATCCAACCAAAGGGCTCAGGTCATTGCGGCACTGAACATTTATAACTCGCTGTTTATGGTTGGTAGCGCAGTACTCGGCATCGTCTGCCTGAGCGTACTGGAGCTGTCGATCCCGCAGCTGTTTCTACTGCTGGCGCTGCTGAACCTCTTAGTGGCCATCTACCTGTTTTTGCAGGTTCCCATCTTTGTGGTGCGCTTTCTGGTCTGGATGCTGACCCACACCATCTACCGGGTCAAACACAAAAACCTGCACCATTTACCAGAACAGGGTGGCGCACTGATCGTCTGTAACCATGTTTCCTTTGTGGATGGACTGCTGCTTAGCGCTGTCTGCCCCAGATTGATCCGCTTTGTGATCGAAGAAGAGTACGCACAGATGTCCGCGTTAAGGCCTTTTTTACGCCGGGTCGGGGTGATACCTATCAGTGCGAATAACCGTTGTTCCATTCGTAAAGCGTTTGCCGATGTGGAAGCCGCACTGGCCGAAGGGCATATCGTCTGCATTTTTCCCGAGGGTCAACTGACACCAGACGGCGAGATAGGCCCCTTTCTACGCGGAATGGACATCATATTACGCCGCAGTCCGGTTCCGGTGATCCCGATGGCATTGAAAGGATTATGGGGCAGCTATTTCAGTCGCCACAAAGGCAAAGCGTGCACAGGCCTGCCGAAGCGCTTCTGGTCGCGGCTGGAAATCGAAGCAGGCCAGCCTGTGCCCGGTAGTCAGGCCAGTAATGCCCTGATGCAGGAAAAAATTCAGCAGTTAAGAGGCGACTGGCAGTGATCCTACCGACAAGCGTTCAGATTATCTGAACGCTTGTTCAAAACATTAAGACTTACTGACCATTTATTTTCCGTTACAATCTTTCCATCTTAGTTCTCAGCGCCTTAACCACATGAAAAATGTAAAGTCTCTGCTGCCGTTCTGGCTCGCTATCTTTGTCTGTCTGATGCCGTTTATCAGCTCACCTATGGCACTGATACTGGGCTTTCTACTGGCCACTTTTGGCTTGGTTCCCGCCCATTACGCCATTACCAAAATGACCAAGACTTTACTTGCCTACTCTATCGTCGGACTGGGCTTCGGCATTCAGGCATCACAAGCGCTGGCTGTCACGGTTGATGGTCTGGGCCTGATTGTGACGACTATTTTCGCCACCTTAGCTATCGGTGTGTTGATCGCCAGGCGGTCCGGTATTGAGGCGAAAACCGGTTACCTGATTTCGGCGGGCACTGCCATCTGTGGTGGTAGTGCTATAGCGGCAGTGGCACCGGCGATTAAAGCCAAAGACGACCAGATAGCCCTCGCACTGGCAACGGTATTTGTACTCAATTCACTGGCACTGTTTGCTTTTCCGGTAATAGGTCATGCACTGCAAATGGATCAGGTCACCTTTGGCCAATGGGCCGCGGTGGCGATTCATGACACCTCTTCTGTGGTAGGGGCGGCCTCAGCCTATGGTGAGCAGGCTCTGATGACCGCTACCACGCTGAAACTGGCAAGGGCGTTATGGATTGTACCAATAGCATTATTGAGCGCCTTGCTGTTCCGCAGTCAGTCCAAGCGGCTGGCGATCCCCTACTTCATCCTGTTTTACGCTGTCGCGATTCTGTTCAGCGACTGGCTGCCGCAATTTAACGATATCTATCAATGGATATTTGCTGCTTCTAAGCAGGCTTTGGTGGTGTGTCTGTTTTTGATCGGCTGCAGTCTGTCGGTAGATAAGCTCAAAGCTGCCGGCATCAAACCGCTGCTGTTTGGGGTGACTTTGTGGCTGTTGGTGTCGGTCAGTTCACTCTGTTATCTGCTGTTCACCTGACCGGGGCATCGCGGGGAGAGGCTAAGTATTCAACGAGAACTGGCCAGATTTTTGCGGGTAGACGCCGATTTCAGTAGTCCGATCGCCAATACCAGCAGGAAGGCGCTTAGCTCTGCTAAGGCCCGTTCCAGCCCCTGGGCCGAAAAAGCAATGACCACCTGCAGCAACAGTGCAGCCAACAGTATCCATGTCATCTCTTTATTCTCCAGCATATCCTCTGTGAAGATTATTATGCGTGAAAGTTATATAGAGACTAAATTCTGTTTTGGACTATTAAATAACCGTAAAGTCGCTGTGGCGGCTGAGCCACTGTTTTAGTCGGCTGCGGGAGAGCTTGATGCCGCCGCTATCAGCCAATGCTGGCATCGCCAGATAGTGATCCGGGTGCTTGAATTTTTCCAGCTTATCGAGCAGAAACTCGCTAAGTTCGTGACTGTTAATCCCCTCTTGGCTGGCGATCAATGCCACCGGCCGGGCACCATATTGGTCATCTTCCACCGCAATCACCATCGCCTGATCCACTCGTGGATGACGCAGCAGTGCCGCTTCAATTTCCTCGCAGTGAATGTTCTCACCACCAGAGATAAACTGATTATCCGCCCGGCCGAGTATCTGCAGGTCATCGCCATGCCAGCGCCCCAGATCTTTGCTGTCAAACCAACCGTCCAGGCTTAAGGGTATTACCTTGCCCTGCCGGTAATAACCCGCAGCAAGCGTATCGCCGCCGATATAGATTCTGTCACCAATCAGTTTCAGCTTTCGCCCCGCCAGTAACTGGCCGGCGCCGGGTTGCTCGTCGACCGGTTTGGCCGTCACAGTCGAGGCAGCTTCGGTTAAGCCATACCCCAACCAGGTTGCGATTCCCTGTTCAGCCGCTTGATTCGCCAGTGAGATCGGAATGTGGCCACCGCCCAGCAGCACATGTGTTAGCGACAGTGACTGCTTACTGTCTAACAGCTTTTTCAGTTGCGTCGCCACCAGTGATGCGTGACTGACATCCTGAATATCGCTGGCTAAATCACCACTACCGACTTGCAGGCAGGCACCGGCGATCAACCAGCGATAAACAATCGCCAGCCCTGAAACGTGGTAAATCGGCAGGCTGAGTAACCAGCAGTCCTGACTGTCGAAACCAAAGCTCGCTAACAAACCTTCAGCCGAGGCATAGTGCTGGCAGTGGCGATGAACGACCGCTTTCGGATTGCCGCTGCTGCCGGAGGTAAAGATCACTGAAGCCAGGTTCTCTGGGCTAAACGCGTCCGTGTGGTGAACTTCAGCGTTGGATTGCCCCGAAATATCAAGCGTCCGCCACCCCGCAGGCAAGGCTGGCGACGAGTGATCCGGCTGTCGCCAATAGATAAAGTGCTGCTGACCCGGCGTGGTTAAGGTGGCCAGTTTTTGCTCTAGGGCGGCTTGCGGCTGTGGCATCAATAATGCGGTTAAGGCGCCCAGCTGTGCGGAGGCCAGATAAAGTAACACCATCTCGTGGTGGTTTTTACCCAGCAATGCTACTACGCTGCCTTGTGTCACGCCCTGAGCAGCAAGCTGCGCGGCCAACCGGCTGACCTGTTGCTCGATCTCTTGCCAGGTAAGCCGCTGGCCTTCACAACGCAGGGCCACCGCGTCAGGGCGAACCCTGGCCCAATGTTGCCACAGTGGCCGTTCAGTCGTGATCACGACTGCCAGACTAACGTTTGCTGCTCAAGCGGAATCAGCGGCAGTTCAGATTTTGGCCACGGCACTTCTAGCTGGGCCTGAAACAGCTGCAGGGTATCCAACCCGGGTACTTCTTCCGGCAACAACGCAAGGGAAAGCCGGGCCAACTGGTCTAAACCCAGACTGGATTCAAGGCTGGAGCTGATCACCGCTTTAATGCCTAAAGCCTGGGCTTTTTCGATCAGTGCCATGCAGCGGCTCACCGAACCAATCAGCGTCGGCTTAATGATTATCGATTTTACCCCGGTCAGCTCTTCCAGCCTGAAACCGGGTTGCTGAACCGCTTCTTGCAGCGTTTCATCCCAGGCAATGGCAATGCCGGTATCTATCGCAAATGACAGGCTTTCTCCGGGCTGCTGGCACGGTTCTTCGATGTAGGCGATCCGTTGGCGCAGTGACGGAGTGACGTATTTAGCGAACTGCAGTGCCTGCTCTTTGCTCCAGGCACGGTTGGCATCCAGCCTTAAGGTCAGATCCGGAATGGATTCCAGCATTAGAGTCACGATCATACCGTCGCGCACCGGCTCATACAGCCCCACTTTGATTTTGGCGACTTTCTGCCCCGGCAGAGCGCTCAGCAGCGGCAGTAATTCATCCGGGTCTCCCGAGCAGAGCGGCGCTACCTGATAACTCCCTGCCGCAGGTAATTGCTGATCCAACTCCATAATGGCCATCGACAGACCAAACGCCACCGACGGATACAGTTGGTCAAAGTCAATCTCCTGGCCAGACTGCCAGCGCTGCAGCTGTTGCTCAGCCTGCAATTGTGCCTGGTCCAGTGATTCTGTGCTGAAGCCGGGTAGCGGCGCCACTTCACCACGGCCGACCTTGCCATTACTGATCAGCTCAATAATCAATCCATCTCGTTCAGTGAGTTTACGCTCACGCAGCACTACTCCACTGTCCATCGGCAGGGAGTAACGAAACAGTTTGGCTGTTTTCATTATCATTGTTACGTTTCCTTATCAGTTCACGATGTAGCTGGTCTAACGCAGTAGAAAACTACTAAAGTAGACCAGTTGGTGACCCGAATTAATTCAGCCGGTCACCATCGAAAATCTCACCTGTAGGTGTTAAGGGTTACGTGGGAATTTGTGGAAGTCAGGACGACGCTTCTCATTGAACGCGTTACGGCCTTCCTGACCCTCTTCGGTCATGTAGAACATCATGGTGGCGTTACCGGCCAGCTCTTGCAAACCGGCCTGACCATCACAGTCGGCATTCAGCGCCGCTTTCAGGCAGCGTAGTGCCATCGGACTGTGTTGCAGCGTTTCCCGGCACCAGCGTACGGTCTCTTTTTCCAGCTCTGCCAGCGGCACTACCGTATTGACCAGCCCCATATCGAGTGCTTCCTGAGCATCATAAAAACGGCACAGGAACCAGATTTCGCGCGCTTTCTTCTGGCCGACAATACGAGCCATATAAGAAGCGCCCCAACCACCGTCGAATGAGCCCACTTTCGGTCCGGTCTGGCCAAATTGAGCGTTATCAGCGGCAATGGTTAAGTCACACATCATGTGCAGTACGTGACCACCGCCCACAGCCCAACCGGCAACGGCGGCAATGACAGGTTTAGGGCAGGTACGGATCTGACGCTGGAAATCCAGCACGTTCAGGTGATGGGTTCCCGACTCGTCTTTATAGCCGCCGTAGTCGCCACGAATACTCTGGTCACCACCAGAACAGAACGCTTTTTCTCCCAGCCCGGTCAGAATGATCACGCCGATCTTTTCGTCATAGCGGGCGTCTGCCAGTGCTTTGATCATCTCTTTTACGGTTTGAGGACGAAACGCATTGTGCACCTGAGGACGCGCAATGGTGATTTTCGCAATACCATCGTCTGACTTATGAAAGTGAATATCTTCATATTCGCTGCTGCAATCGGTCCAGTTGACCGGTGCATAAAGTTCTTGCTCTGTAATGCCTACTGTTTTTGCCATGGTTGTTTCCGTTTATCTCTCTTCGCTTCACTGCAATTCAGTGAGCTGCTGTTTGATCACCTGGGCGAACGCTTGCGGCTGTTCCTGATGAACATTATGACCGGCATTCGCTACCTGGCTGAAGGACAGTCCACTCAGCTCGGCCATCTGGCCAAACTTACGGTCCTTCGAACCACAAATATAATGCACAGGCACCGACAACTGCTGCAGCTTATCCAGCAGGTAGGCCTGTTTGGCTAAAGAGGTAGATAACAACATATTTGCTATCGATTCCCCAAGATTAGCACTTCGTTTTAAGATTAAAGTTTGTCTTTGCTCATGGTTTAGTGAACTAAACACCGGTTGGCGGTACCAATCGGCCAACACCTGTGCAATAGGTTCAGTGCGAAACCGCTCCGCCCACTGCTGGTCGCTGAGCAGGCGCTGCTGGCGGGCATTGGCGTCGGTTAAGCCGAAATTGCCGCCTTCCAGTATCACCGAGCGGATATTAAGCGAGTCAAAATCGCCACTGGCCATGCCCGACATCACGATGCGGGCACCAAGAGAATAACCGACCATCACCAGAGGGTGATCCGCGCTGACCTGTCGCTGCACTGCTTGCACGATCAACTGACAGCAGTCTTGAAATCCGCGGCACCCTACATTGCCACTGTGGCCATGACCGGGCAGGTCGATAGCGATTACCGGCCATTCGGTCAAATATTGCAAACACGGCTGCCAGTCTTCGCAACTGCCCAGCAGGCCGTGCAGCATCACCAGTACCGGACGCTGATTGCTCAGGGAGGTAAAACTGGCCTGGCTATACAGCATTCAGACGCTGCACCAACTGCTGAATATCCTGGCTGGCCTGCTCGGGTGGCGTGGTTACTTCCACCAGCAAAGTGCCACTGCCGTGCTCAAGATGCTGGTTGACGGTGGTCAGATACTCTTCCAGCGTGGCGGGATGGACGTAGCCCAGGCCAAATTGCTGTGCGGCGTGCTTGAACTGCAGCCCGTGGGGCATCTGGTACAGGGCCTGTTTTTGCGCTTCAGGGACCGGCAACAAGTTAAAAATCGCACCGCCATCGTTATTGACCACCACCACAACTAAGGGCACATCGCTGTTCATCAGCAGGGCCAGCGAATTGAGATCGTAAAGCAGTGAGGTATCACCGATAAACAATATCCCCGGCTTTGGTTCTGCCCGGCTCACGCCGGCAAAACTGGCCACCAGGCCATCAATGCCCGACGCGCCCCGGTTGGTATATACCGGCCGCTCATCCGGCTTGCCAAACATATCCACCAACCGGACGAACAGGCTATTGCCGATAAACAGCTGCCGGGCCTGATGTAACTGAGGCAGAGAGGTAGCCAGCGACAGCTCGCTGAGCATGTCGCGCTGATTCAGCCGCTCACTGCACAGCTCAGTTACCCTGGTCGCCATCTCACCAAGCCTGTCTGCCCAGCCTGACTGGAGCGCTGCCCACTGCTCAGATTCGCGGTTAAAGGCCTCCAGCCACTGCTGTGCAGTCAGCAAATAGTGTTGCTGCATCAAATGGTCCTGGTTAAGACGTTTGCGCTGCGGCGTGACCAGCAGATAGTCACAGCCGCTGTGGCCGATATGCTGCTTTAACCATTGATTAAGTCGTTTCGAAACCAGGCGGCCACCAAACTGGACCACAGATTCACAATCGCTCAGCACTTGTCGACTGGCACTGTGTTGTAACCAGATATCATAGTGAGCCCAGTCACTGCTGATACCAGACTGAGGATCGCACAATACCGGCCAGCCGAGCTGCTCCGCCCATTGCCGGGCCGTTTGTGCCTCTGGCACAGGCAAATTACCGATCACCACCAGCCCTTTACGCTGACACAGCTGCTGCCAGTCCGGCGTGATAGTCACCTGGCTATCAATCAGTTGGCTATAGCAGCTATTCCCTGCGCGCCAGTGCGCAACTGAGCTGGTATAGTCGTTTAAAATTTCTGGATTATCTGCGCCGTATAACGGCTCTGGAAACGGACAGTTGATATGGACCGCACCACCCGAAAGCTGCTGTTGCTGCAGGGTTTGATCTAATGAGGTCAGCAGCCAGTTGAGTGACACTGCGCGGGATGGGCTTGGCAGCGGTAAGCTGGCTGCAACATGGCTGGAAAAAATACCCAGCTGGTCAATCGCCTGGTTGGCCCCGCAGTCAATCAACTCTACCGGTCGGTCTGCAGTGAGCAGCACTATCCGTTCACCAGTCAGTGCGGCTTCCGCTACCGCGGGTAATAGATTCGCCACCGCGGTACCTGAGGTGACGATCACCGCCACCGGCTGACGGCTGGCTTTGGCCAGGCCCAGGGCCAGAAAGCCCAGGCCGCGTTCATCAAAATGGGTGTGCAGACGAAAAGCCGGGTTGGCATCGGCCGCCAGGGTCAGCGGCGTAGAACGGGAGCCAGGCGCAATGCAGACATCTTTCACCCCGTAGCGACTCAGTTCCTCCAGCAGGGTTGCACTCCACAACCGGTTGAGCAACGCCTGTTCACTCATGAGGCCACTCCCAACGGTGTCGGATCTGAGATCAACGACAGCAGGGTAGACACTTTTTTATCCAGCTCCTGCCACTCGTGATCGGCCACCGAGCCTGGAACAATCCCGGCACCGGCAAACAGCTGCAGCTGTTCTCCCAGCACCAAGGCACTGCGAATCGCGACACAAAACTCCGCCTGCTCATGGCTGACATAGCCCACAGAACCCGCATACCACCCGCGGGCAAACGCTTCATTGTCGAGGATAAACTGCATCGCCTCTTCACGCGGCAAACCGGCCACCGCAGCGGTGGGCTGCAGCGCCGACAACAGTTGCACCCCGTTGATCCCCGGCTTGAGAATGGCATGAATTCTGCGTTTCAGGTGCTGTACCTGGCGCAATCGTACCAGGCTGGCTTCGGCCTCCACATCCACCTGGGTGGTATGGGGGTTTAACCGCTCGATAATATCGTCAACCACGTACTGGTTTTCATTGAGGTTTTTTCTGTCCTGTGACAACCAGTTGGCCAGTTGTAAATCCTGGCTGGCGTTCTGACCTCGGCCAATCGTGCCGGCCAGTGCTTCGGTATGCAGCTCCTGCCCCTGGCGGCGATACAGTCGCTCAGGCGTTGAGCCGATAAAGGCATGGCGCTGATCCAGCGCCAGCATGAAATGGAAACTCTGGTGATTCTGCTTGTAGCTGGCTTTAAGCAGTTGCGCCGCCTTCAGCGGTTCGCTGAGTTCGATACAGGTTTGCCGTGCCAGCACCACTTTTTTGAACTGTTGCTGTTCTATGCCGGTGAGTACCTGTTGTACCAACTGCTGCCACTGCTCGATTTCCGGGGTATGCGTCACCGACTTGATATGAGTGGTGATCCCGTGCAGTGGTGCCACCTCCAAACGCAGTTTGTGCAGTGTTGCCAGGATACGGTGTGGGTCACTATTGAGGTTGACCGCCAGTGACCAACTGTCATCGAACCGGATCAACTCCAGTTGGGGTAAAAAGAAAAACGAGGACATGCAGCGCTGATTTTTGTCGGTGTGGCCGTCAAACGACCGGCCGCCCCACACCCGCTGGCCTTCGCCTAAGATCGCATAAGCCGGCGCTGGGCTGGAAAAAGTCTCTAACTGACCGAGCACAGCCACTTCTTCGCGCGTATTGCGCGAATGCCAATAAAACTTAGGGAACACCGGCTGAGCATCGAGCCAGTCTATCAGTGCAAATTGAGGCGGTTGGGTGAAGGCTTGCACTAATCGGGAGACACCTGGTTGCGCTGATTTGACCCGTTCAATCAGAATAGTCACGGCTTGATATATATCTGACAATTGAACCTCGTACGCAGACCATCTTCGAATAATTATAGAGGCTAACTGTATTTATAGTGCTAACTCAAATCAAGGTAGCAGCAGATGTTTTACCTCAGGATGTGAATTCTAACCCACCCACCCCATAACAAAAAACCGCTAATTGACAGATTTTTATTCTATAAAACAGTTTTTTGCTGTAGCTTAATATAGAATTCAGTCACTTTTCAGGAATTATCCAATGCAAAATATCGGGATGTCGTCAAAACTCGATAATGTCTGCTACGACATTCGGGGGCCTGTACTTAAACATGCTAAGAGAATGGAGGAAGAGGGGCATAAAATCCTGAAATTGAACATCGGGAATCCTGCCCCGTTTGGCTTCGACGCTCCGGATGAAATTCTGGTCGATGTAATCCGGAACCTGCCGACTTCGCAAGGCTATTGCGATTCAAAAGGCATTTACTCGGCCCGTAAAGCCGTGGTTCAACATTACCAGCGCAAAGGCATTCGCAGCCTGGATGTGGAAGATGTCTACGTCGGCAATGGCGCATCTGAGTTGATCGTTATGGCGATGCAAGCCTTACTCAATAACGGCGATGAAATGCTGGTACCCGCGCCCGATTACCCGCTCTGGACAGCGGCAGTGGCGCTTTCCGGTGGTAAGGCCGTGCACTACCTGTGCGACGAGCAGGCCGACTGGTTCCCGGATATCGACGATATCAAAAACAAAATCACGCCGAAAACCCGCGGCCTGGTGTTGATTAACCCCAACAACCCGACCGGCGCCGTCTACAGCCGTGACTTCCTGCTGGAAATCATTGAAATCGCCCGGCAGCACAAATTGATTATTTTCGCCGACGAGATCTACGACAAAGTGCTCTACGATGGCGCCACTCATACCTCAGTGGCAACCTTAACGGACGATGTATTAGTGGTCACCTTTAACGGTTTGTCGAAAGCATACCGAGTGTGTGGTTTCCGTGGCGGCTGGATGTTCCTGACCGGGCCAAAACACCTGGCACAGGGGTATGTGAACGGTTTGGATATGCTGGCTTCGATGCGTTTGTGTGCCAACGTACCGATGCAGCACGCGATTCAGACCGCGCTCGGCGGCTATCAGAGCATCAATGAGCTGATCCTGCCCGGTGGCCGCCTGCTTGAGCAGCGCGACAAAGCTTATGAGTTAATTACCCAGATCCCCGGCATCTCCTGCGTGAAGCCCAAAGGGGCCATGTACCTGTTTCCAAAGCTGGACCCGAAAAAATACCCTATCCACGACGACCAGAAAATGGTGCTCGATTTCCTGATCCAGGAAAAAGTGTTGCTGGTTCAGGGCACCGGCTTTAACTGGCCTAAGCCGGACCATTTCCGCATCGTCACTCTGCCCCATGTCGAAGATCTGGAAATGGCCATCGGCCGCTTTGAACGATTTATATCGACTTATAGTCAATAGCAGATCCTGATATGCTAATCGGACCCACTTTTCTACACTGAAAATGGGTCCGTTTTTATTTGCAAGGAAGTTTACCGATATGAAAGAGAGTCATTTCTTTGCTCATCTCGCCCGAATGAAGCTCATTCAACGCTGGCCACTGATGCGTTCTATTTCCAGCGAAAACATCTCCGAACACAGTCTGCAGGTTGCCTTTGTCGCCCATGCCCTGGCAGTGATTAAAAATAAAAAGTTCGGCGGCCAACTCAATCCGGAACGCATTGCGATATTGGGGATGTACCATGATACCAGCGAGGTGCTGACCGGCGATTTGCCGACTCCGGTGAAGTATTACAATCCGGACATTGCCAAAGAGTACAAAAAAATCGAAGCCGCCGCCGAGCAGAAGCTGTTGTCGATGCTGCCTGAAGAGTTCCAGGCTGACTTCGCCCCGTTCCTGATCTCCGAGCAAGCACATAGCGACGATGCGGCGATAGTCAAACAAGCGGATTGCATTTGTGCCTACCTGAAGTGCCTGGAAGAGCTCAGCGCTGGCAATCACGAATACGCACTGGCGAAAAAGCGCCTCGAAGTCACTCTGCAGGAGCGCTGGACTGAAGAAATGGGCTATTTCCTCGATACCTTCGCCCCCAGTTTTGAACTGTCACTGGATGAAATCAACTGACCAGTGAACCCATACTCTCATCCTGGCTAAAGGAGCAAGACGGTGAACATAACGATCGATTCTGCCTGGCAATGTCGCCACCAAGAAGAACATAAAATTCGCCGCGATGATCACCGCGGGCCCTATCAGCGTGACCGGGCCCGGATTCTCCACTCTGCTGCATTCCGTCGTCTGCAGGCCAAAACTCAGGTACACGGCAACAGTGTGGATGACTTTCACCGCACCCGGTTAACCCACTCACTGGAAGCGGCGCAGCTCGGCACCGGCATCGTTGCCCAGCTCAAAATCAAACAACCGGAATTTGCTGACCTGTTACCCGAAGACAGCCTGATTGACGCCCTCTGCCTGGCACACGACATCGGCCATCCGCCTTTTGGTCATGGTGGTGAGGTAGCGCTGAACTATATGATGCGTGACCATGGCGGCTTCGAAGGTAACGCCCAGACGTTCCGGATTGTCACTCGCCTGGAGCCCTACACCGAACACTACGGCATGAACCTGGCGCGCCGTACTCTGCTTGGCTTGATGAAATATCCGGCGCTGATCAGCCATACCCAGGCCTATCGTCCGGAACCTGTCCCCCATCAGCGTAAATTGCGCGCCAAGGAGTGGAATCCGGCGAAAGGGGTTTACGATTGTGATCAGGCCCGCTTTGCCTGGGTGCTGCAGCCGCTGACGGAAAACGACCAACAGTTGCTCAGCCAGCTGCGCCAACTCAGTGACAAGCCGCACCGGCACCACAAGACCCGTTTTAAATCACTCGACTGTTCGATCATGGAGCTGGCTGATGATATCGCCTACGGCGTACATGACCTGGAAGATGCCATCGTACTCGGGCTGGTTACCCGTAGCCAATGGCAGGAAGCGGCAGCCAGTGAACTGATCCAGTGTGGTAACAGCTGGTTTGAACAGCATATCGACTCGATTACTGAAATGCTGTTTTCCGGCCACCACCATCAACGCAAAGATGCCATTGGCGGCATAGTCAATGCCCTGTTGACCAGTGTTCATATCAAGCCGGTCGAGGCGAGTTTTGACAGTGAGCTATTACGCTTTAATGCGGTACTGGAGATGGGCATGAGCCGGGCACTGAAAGTGCTGAAACGCTTCGTCAGCCAGTTTGTGATTCAGGTCCCTCAGGTCCAGATCGTCGAATACAAAGGTCAACAAATTCTGATGGATCTGTTTGAAGCCTTCAGCGCTGATCCAGAGCGGCTGTTACCCGATCTGACCAAACAGAGCTGGCTGGCCCAGCAGTGTCCGGACAAAGGGCTCAGGGTCATTGCCGACTACATTTCTTCCATGACCGACGGCCACGCCAAGCGGCTGCACCAGCAGATGTTCTCCAGCGGTTAAGTCGTTATACATTGGGCAGATATATCGCTGTTCAATATAAGGGCAGCGCAACTATCGGCTGCCGTAGTGACGCTGATACAACTCCAGCGGCATCTGGTCTATCTGAAACTGGATCATGTGTTCAAACGCGTTCATCAGTGGCGAGAAATCCTGCTCCGGCTCCAGCTCACTGAGCAGGTGATAGCCCGCCTCGACGGTGGACAGACTGTTATCGCTGGGCGCTTTGCGGATCCGATAGTTTCCCGTCAGCGTTTCCGCCAGCTTCAACTGCGGCAAGCTGTGTAGATTGGTCGATAATTGCCAGATTTTGTAGGCTTTTTTCCAGGTACCGTCGATCAGGATCACCCGAATTTTTTCCGGTCTGCCCGGCGTTAATACCGAGCTAAGCGGCTGGGCCTGCTCGCCGGGATACAGCAGCCAGTGTGCCACATCCGGCTCATTCAGCAAGGCATTCAGTTCGCTATGCAGGCTGAAATCCTCGCCGACAAAACATCGGCTGTTAGTCAGTGACAAAGACAGGATTCTTGCGGTACCCATCGCTTTGTGCTGCTCAGTCGGGTGCTGCAGGATGACCAATTCCACATTCGGTGTTAATCTTTGTATGTGACTGCATATGCAGGCTTTTCGCGATTTTCCGCATTCAGAACAATATCGAGACATAAGTGAAACCGTACCTATTTTTGGCCCTGTTAACCATAGCGGCGATTGGGTTTCAGCTGGAACCCATCCATTCGTGGTTAATTTGGCACAGATCGGATATTTTTGCCGGCCAGTGGTGGCGCATCCTATCAGGAAACTTCACCCATACCAACTGGATTCATCTGGCGATGAACCTAGCCGGTCTGTGGATTATTGCGGCCATTTTCCGCCCAGATACCCTGCGTTTGCTGGCTCCGATGCTGTTGCTGGGCTCGGTCGTCGGCATCGCCCTGTTCGCCACCGATTTACAAACCTACGTGGGCTTATCTGCCATCCTGCACGGCCTGTTTGGCTATTTTGCTACCCGTGAGGCGCTGCATGGCCGAACATCCAGCTGGTTACTGGTAGTCGGCTTATTGTTCAAAGTCGGCTGGGAACAGTGGTTCGGTCCGTCCAGCAGCACTGAAACGTGGATCGAAGCCAGTGTCGCCATTGATGCTCACCTGGTGGGCGCTCTGTCCGGAATTGGCATGGCACTACTGGAATTTTTGCTGCATAAAAAACGCCCATCGCAATGATGGGCGTCGTTCTCTCATACTACAGAGCCGCAGGCTGATGTGGTCAACAGCTAGACAATCGGCTTCTGACCTCGGTTGATCAGCTTGAGCAGCGTCTGGTCGGCAGCTTCTGCGGCCGCGCCGGCCAGCTTGTCTGCCAGCTTTTTCTTCTGCACATAGTGAACCGCCAAGACAGTCTTATCTTTACAGGCTTCAACCACCAGATCGTCTGAGGTTTTAATCTCATCCACCAGGCCAAGCTCCAGCGCCTGAGTGCCGAACCAGTGTTCACCGGTTGACACTTTATCCAGCTCCAGTCCCGGGCGGTGCTGACGGATAAAGTCTTTAAACAGGCCGTGGGTCTCTTCCAGCTCCTGCTTAAACTTCTCCCGCGCCTTCTCGGTATTTTCACCAAACATGGTCAAAGTACGTTTGTACTCGCCTGCGGTCAGCTGTTCAAACTCAATATCGTGTTTTTTCAGCAGCTTATTAAAGTTAGGCAGTTGGGCGATTACACCGATAGAGCCGACAATTGCAAACGGCGCCGAGACGATTTTATCAGCGATACACGCCATCATATAACCACCGCTGGCGGCAACTTTGTCCACCGCGATCGTCAACGGTAGCCCGGCCGCTTTGATGCGATCCAGCTGAGAGGACGCCAGACCATAGCCGTGCACCATACCGCCGCCGGTTTCCAGTCTCAGCAGCACTTCATCGCCTTCCCGCGCCACAGCCAGAATCGCCGTCACTTCTTCACGCAGCGAAGTCACTTCTTTGGCATCAATGCTGCCTTTGAAATCAAGCACAAACAGATGTGGCTCGCGCTGGCTGTCCAACTGGCCTGCTTTAGCCGCTTGCTTAACGTCTTTTTCCCGGGCTTTGGTTTTCTCTTTTTCCGCTTTCTTTTCTGCCTTGTCGCGCGCCTTGATAAAGGCGTCATCGTGCAGATGGTGCTCTAACTGCTCCACCGTGAGCTTATGCTGCTCGCTCAGATTGATGATCTCCAGTTCGCCTTTACTGGCGCCGCCTTTACTGGCGAGGGCTTTGGCCACCACTAAAATGGCGATCACTGCGACGACAAAAGTCGCAATCTTGGCCAAAAACAGTCCGTATTCCAACAAAAAGTCCAATGCTAATATCCCCTAATGTGCGATTTGGTGTATTGTAACCATCTTGTCACGGATACTTAAAGTACAACATAACGATAAGGACACTTAAGGTGGAATATTCAGTTGCTTCTGATGCCCTGAAGAACAGAGTTATTCTGGTTACTGGTGCCGGTGCCGGTATTGGTAAACAAGCGGCATTAAGCTATGCCCAGCACGGTGCGACCGTCATTTTGCTTGGCCGCACAGTGAAAAAACTTGAACAAACTTACGATGAAATAGAAGCCGCCGGCTACCCCCAACCTGCGATTATTCCGCTGGATATGAAAGGGGCGACCAAACAGAACTACCTGGACATGGCTGATACCATTGAAGGCCAGTTCGGCCGACTGGACGGTGTGTTACACAATGCCAGCCTGCTTGGGGTGATCAGCCCGTTTGACCAGATTGGTGAAGACACCTACGACGATGTCATGCAGGTGAACGTGAAAGCCCAGTTCATGATGACTCAGGCACTACTGCCACTATTGAAGAAATCAGACGATGGCCGACTGGTATTCACCAGCTCAACCGTGGGCCACAGTGGCCGGGCTTTCTGGGGAACTTACGCCATGTCGAAGTTTGCCACCGAAGGCATGATGCAGATTCTGGCCGACGAGTACAGCGATTCTAACCTGCGAATTAACGCCATTAATCCTGGCGCGACCCGCACTGGTATGCGCGCTAAGGCTTACCCGGCAGAAGACGCAGAATTGCTGAAAACACCCGAGGATCTGATGCCACTCTACCTGTACCTGATGGCACCGGAAGGCCAGCATCTGCACGGTCAGTGCATCGACGCTCAGCCGAAATAACCCGCCAACGCTGGTTCGCATTCAGCCCGCCTTGCTTTTGCAAGGCGGGTTTATTTTAAGCCGCATCTTTTGCTCACCGCAGCTCTGATTCCCGCTCAGATAAAAATTCTTTTCCCGCTAACTCACCGTCGTGGCTGGCTTTTCGTTTAGCCATCAATCAGCCGGCGCGATTGCGCGTTGCGATCCCCTTGCAGGGCAAATTGAAATAGCTATACTGTACAAATATACAGGTACTAGTTATGTATGAATTGATTGATCGTCTAAAACAGAAACAGTGGCTATGGCAGGGTTCTGATACCCCGACCAGCAGTAACCGCTTTCCTACCGGCTTTGAACTGCTCGACCGCAAACTCGATGGTGGCCTGCCTGCCCGGGGCGTGGTGGAAATTCAGTCCCAGTCCGGTATCGGAGAACTGCGGCTGCTGTTGCCGCATATTAAAGCGCATAGCCAGCAGCGCCTTGCGGTATTTATTCAGCCACCGGGTTGCTTGTCGGCGGAAATGCTGCACGCCTCCGGACTGGATCTGGAGCAGCTGCTGATGATCACCCCCACCGACAGTAAGCAGGCCTTGTGGGCCGCTGAGCAATGCCTGAAAAGCGGTGCCTGTGCCAATGTGCTGCTGTGGCATCCGGAGCTGGAAGTGCATCAGGCCCGGCGGTTACAGGTCGCCAGCGAACAGGGGGACTGCCTGCAGTTTCTGTTCAAATCTGAACGGGCCAATAGTTTCTCCCTGCCGGTCAGCCTCAGCCTGACTCTCCAGCCCCATGCTCAGGGGCTGGAAGTCACCATCACCAAGCGTAAAGGCGGCTGGTCGCACGGCCGTTTCGTGATTGAAATGAGCCACCTATGGCCGGGCCTGACTCTCAATCGTCCTGAGCCTGTAGTGTTGCCTTTCCAGTTGCAGCAGCAAGGGTAAGCTATGCAGCTCTGGCTCTATCTCCATTTCCCGCGCCTGCAACTGGATGCCCTGTTTGCCGGCCAATCAGCCGCTCCGCTGATCATTGTCGAGGGTAAAAAGCACCAGGTGGTCCAGCTCAACTCTGCCGCCGCAGAGCACGGGATCCGCATTGGCATGGGGCTCGGCAGCGCGGCAGCGCTGACCACAGAACTGCAGGTTCACCCCTATAACCGCCGGGCAGAGCAGCGCAGTTTAACCGATATCGCCCAATGGCTATATCTGGTCACCTCCGATATCGTGCTGTTCCCTCCGCAGGGGATTTTGCTGAAAGTCACCAATATGCTCACGCTGTATGACGGCCTGGACAACTACTGGCAACAGCTAAAAAGCCACCTTGACCAACTGGCGCTCAGTTACCACTATGCCTGCGGCTTTTCTCCTTACAGCGCGATGTTACTGGCTCAATCCGGTCGGGATTTACTCTGTGATAACAAGCAGCGTCTGCGCGATATCCTGCTCAGCTACCCGGTCACAGCCACCGAACTGGCCCCGGCGGTGATCGGCCAGTTGCAGCGTATCGGCATTGGGCAGCTACAGGATCTGGTGGCACTGCCTATGCAGGATCTGGCCCGCCGCTTTGATGTCGATCTGGTCAATTATGTTGGCCGGCTGATGGGACAGTTTAAACACCCGCTCGATTTTTATCTGCCGACCGAACAGTTCCGTCATACCCTTGAGCTGCTGTTTGATATTGAGCAGGTCCAGTGGCTGGAAAAACCGCTGCTGCGCCTGCTGACCAAACTGCAGCAGTTTCTGCTGCTACGTAATCTGGTCGGTTATGAACTGGAGCTTATCCTGCAGCAGCGCGACCAGCCGGATGTCAGCATCAGCATTACCTCTGCCAGCGGAGACTACCAGTCCGAGCGCTGGCTGCGTCTGTGCCAGCTGAGGCTGGAGTCTCTGACTCTGGCGGCCCCGGTGCAAAGCCTGACGCTGGCCATTGTTCGCAGCGGGCCACAGCAAGCCAGCAGCCAGGATCTGTTCAGCGGTAAAACCGGCCAGCAAACCAGCCTGGAGCTGGTCTCCCTGCTGCAGGCCAAGCTCGGCCAGAACAAAGTCAATAAGCTGATGTTCACCGATGACCCGCGCCCGGAACGTTCCACCCAGCTCTGTCCGCCGGAGCAGGCCTGCCGCCTCACCTTAACTTCCGCAAAGTTACGCCCGAGTATTATGCTGCCGGTACCCGAGCCGCTGACGGAAAAAGTACAGTTATTGCAGGGCCCGGAGCGTATCGTTACCGGTTGGTGGGACGGTGACGACATCACCCGTGACTATTTCATTGCCCGCAGCAACAGCGGCCGCTGGCTTTGGGTGTTCCGCAACCAGCACAAACGCTGGTTTCTCCACGGCCAGTTCAGCTAACCGCGATGAAATACGCCGAGCTGTTTTGTCAGACTAACTTCTCCTTTCTCAGCGGCGCTTCCCACGCGGAAGAGCTGGTCAGACAGGCCGATTTCCTGCGCTACTCTGCGCTGGCGATCACCGACGAATGTTCCGTGGCGGCGGTGGTCAGAGCCCATCGTGCCATCGTCCAGCACGACCTGAAGCTTGAGCTGATCATCGGCAGCATGTTCTGGCTCAACCCGGACTGCCAACTGGTGCTGATCTGTCCTGATCGCAGCGCTTACGCTGAGCTGTGCCGGGTGATCAGTAACGCCCGTCGCCGCTCAGAAAAAGGCAGTTATCAACTGAGCGAGTGGGATATCATGTCGCTGCGTCACTGCCTGATCCTGTGGCTACCCGGTCATCATCCTCAGGATGTCCGCTGGGGACGCTGGCTGGCGCAGCAGCACTCCTCCCGGCTCTGGCTGGGCCTGCAGCGTCATTTAGGCTCTGACGATCAGGCCTACCTGGCCCACTGCCAGTCTCTGGCCCAGGAGCTTCACCTGCCGATTACCGCCTGTGGCGGCGTACTGATGCACACGGCTACCCGCCTGCCGCTGCAACATGTGTTAACCGCCATCAAACATGGTCAGAGTGTGGATAAACTGGGCGCCCAACTGCTGACCAACAGCGAGCGCAGCCTGCGCAGCCAGGATAAACTCGCCAAGCTGTTCCGTCCCGAATGGCTGGCAGAGAGCCAACGCATTGCCAAACTGTGCCAGTTCAAACTGACACAGCTTCGCTATGAGTACCCCAGCGAACTGATCCCTAACGGTGAAACGCCGATGACATATCTGCGCCGCCTGGTTGAGCAGGGTAAAGCCCGCCGTTTTCCTGACGGGGTGCCAGAGACCATCGCCGACACGATAGAAAAAGAGCTGGCACTGATTAAGCAGCTGGATTACCCGTTTTACTTTCTCACCATTCACGACATCGTCATGTTCGCCAAACGGCAGGGCATCCTCTATCAGGGACGCGGATCGGCGGCCAATTCAGTGGTCTGCTACTGCCTGGAAATCACCGCCGTTGACCCAAGGCAGATCTCAGTGTTGTTCGAGCGTTTTATCAGTAAAGAACGCAATGAACCACCCGATATCGATGTCGATTTTGAACATGAACGACGCGAAGAAGTAATTCAGTATATCTACGGAAAATATGGCCGGGAGCGGGCTGCTCTGGCGGCAACCGTGATCTCTTACCGCTTTAAAAGTGCCGTGCGCGACGTTGGCAAGGCTCTGGGGATCGAGGAAACTCAGCTCGACTACTTTATCAAGAACGTCAACCGGCGGGACCGGGATCAGGGCTGGCAGGCTCAGGTTGTGGAACTGGGGCTACAGCCGGACTCGCTCAAAGGCCAGCAGTTTATCGAGCTGGTGAACGAAATTCTCGGTTTTCCACGTCATCTGTCCCAGCATGTCGGCGGCTTTGTTATCTCTTCCGGCCCACTGTATGAACTGGTTCCGGTTGAAAATGCCGCGATGGCGGATCGCACCGTCATCCAGTGGGACAAAGACGATCTGGAAAGCCTGGCACTGATGAAAGTCGATGTCCTGGCTCTGGGAATGCTGACTGCCATCCGCAAATGTTTCACCATCATTGAGCAGCGCCACCAGCGCCCGTTGTCCATCGCCGAGATTACCCGCCGTCAGGATGACCCGGAGGTTTACGCGATGATTCAGCATGCCGATACCGTGGGGGTATTTCAGATCGAATCCCGCGCTCAGATGAGCATGCTGCCACGGCTCAGGCCAGCCTGCTATTACGACCTGGTGATCCAGATCGCCATCGTCCGCCCAGGCCCGATTCAGGGCGATATGGTGCATCCCTTTCTCAAGCGGCGTAATGGCATCGAACCGGTCAGCTTCCCTTCCGAAGAAGTGCGGGAAGTGCTGTCACGTACCATGGGCGTACCGATTTTTCAGGAGCAGGTGATCAAACTGGCGATGGTCGCAGCCGGTTTCAGTGGCGGCGAAGCTGACCAGCTCAGACGGGCGATGGCCGCCTGGAAAAAGAATGGCGATTTAATCAAATTCCGCAGCAAACTTATCGACGGCATGCAGCGGCGCGGCTATCCGACCGCCTTTGCCGAGCAGTTGTTTGAGCAGATCTGTGGTTTCGGTGAATACGGCTTCCCCGAAAGCCACTCGGCCTCGTTTGCGGTACTGGCCTACTGTTCCGCCTGGTTAAAACACTATTACCCCGAAGCCTTTTATACCGCGCTGCTGAACAGCCAGCCGATGGGGTTCTACTCCCCTTCCCAGCTGATCCAGGACGCCAGAAGACATCAGGTCATGATATTGCCTGTCTGTGTAAACCAGTCGGCTTATCAACATCAGGTGGTGGCTCACCAGGATGGCTGGGCAATACGGCTGGGGCTGTCATTGATCAAAGGGCTCAATCCTGCCAGCGCTGAACGGCTGATTGATGCCCGTCCCGAAAGCGGATTTTGCCACCCTGGCCAGCTAAAGCAGGCGGGTATCCCCCGGCGGGATATCGAGCTGCTGGCGTCAGCCAATGCCATGCATGCTTTTGCCGACAACCGTTATCAGACCCGCTGGGCGATGATGGACTCGGCCACGGATCTGCCCCTGTTTCAGCACCAGCCGCCCGATCGCGTTGACTACGGCTATCGTCCCGACGAACTGGAAACCCTGATCGAGGATTACGCCAGCACCGGTGTTTCGCTGCAGCACCACCCGATTAGCCTGCTCGACAAAGCCGGTCTGCTCGGCCGCTTTACCCGTATGACCGATTTGCGCCACCAGCCGGACCGCACGCTGGTGACCGTGGTTGGTGTGGTGACCGGCAAGCAGTCGCCCGGTACCGCTGGCGGAGTGACATTTTTCACCCTGGAAGACGATACCGGCAATATCAATGTGGTGGTCTGGAAGGCGACCGCCCGGGCTCAGAAACAGGCTTACCTGACCGCGAAGATCCTGATGGTTAAAGGGATTTTAGAACGGGAAGGCGAAGTGACCCATGTAATTGCCGGACGGCTGATAGATCTGACGGATAAGTTAACCGGGCTGAGTACCCGCTCACGGGATTTCCATTGAGCCGAACGAATGCAACCAGGCGATATCACCGCCAACAGCCATTACGCTGACTGTTGGCGGAAAACCAGTACTAACTCAAAACCTCGCGTAGCCTGTCCTGGGCTACCTGCACCAGCAAGTCGGGCTGGAATTTGGAAATAAAGCGATTGCAGCCGACCTTTTTCACCATGGCTTCATTAAAGTTGCCACTGAGTGAGGTGTTCAGCGTCACATAGAGATCTTTCATTCTCGGATCATTGCGGATTTCATAGGTGAGACGGTAGCCATCCATCTCGGGCATTTCCGCATCCGTGACCATCATCAGCAACTCGGAGGCGACATCTTTGCTCTGATCACACCAGGACTTAAGTAACGACAAAGCTTCACGGCCATCACGACACTCAATGATCTCCAGACCAAGCTGGGATAAGGTGCCGTCTATCTGCCCTCTTGCCGTGGAAGAGTCGTCGACGATCAGTACCTTCCGGCCCACCATCTCTGCGGCCAAATCATTATCCAGAATCCCCTCAGAGATAGAGACATCGTAATCGATGATTTCCGCCAGCACTTTTTCCACATCGATGATTTCAACGATCTGGCTGCTGTCCCCCTCTTTAAGCTGGGTAATAGCGGTCAGGTAACTAGACCGGCCGGCCGATGCCGGCGGCGGCTGAATTTCAGTCCAGGCGGTATTGATGATATTACGCACCTGCCCGACCAGAAAAGCTTGTACCGTCCGGTTGTACTCGGTGATGATCAGATTCTCTTCAGGATTTTCCATTCTTGACGGCGGGAAACCGATGGCCGCCCTAAGGTCGATAACCGGCACCGACTCCCCTCGCAGTGACGCCACCCCAGTCACATTATAGTGCGACCCTGGCATCTTAGTCATAGGCGGCACTTTGATCACTTCACGTACTTTAAATACGTTAATGGCAAACAACTGACGGCTGTTCAGACTGAACAACAGCAATTCCAGACGGTTTTCCCCCACCAAATTGGTACGCTGATCAACGCTATTTAATACTCCGGTCATATACAAATCCGATATTCATGTGCCAGACAGTTGCACGTAAGTTTCTGAGAAGAAAAAATAAACCCATATAACCTTAAAGTTATATGGGTTGTTTGTAAAAAGGAATACTGTACTGGAAGGTGAGAAATGTTAACCCTCAACCACTTTCATCAGTAGCTGGCCATCATACAGCGCCTGTTTGATCAGCGCCGCCCCTGGCATGGTCGCCTGTTTGTAAAAGCGCGACTCCACCAGCTCCAAATCCTGGTGATACACCGGCAGGCTCTGTTCTTTAATACAGTGCTCTATTTCTGGGTACAGCACCGCTTTCGCCTGGTTTATCACCCCACCGATAAGAATTTTTTCCGGGTTAAACAGGTTGATCACGATAGAAATCGCCGACCCCAGATACCGCCCCAGCTTCTTAATCACATCCAGTGCCAGCGGATCGCCATTTTCGGCCGCTTCACAAATATCTTCGACCGAAATCTCTTCAATCTCTGCCAGTATGGAAGGCTCACCGGCAGCAATGCGCTCCGTTACCTCAGAGCGAATCGCCTGTGAACTGGCGACGGTTTCCAGGCAACCACGGTTACCGCAGTGACAAAGCTTGCCGTTTGGGTCAATCTGAATATGACCCAGCTCACCGATATTGCCATGACGCCCCTGCAGTACACGGCCATCCAGAACTATCCCGGCACCAAGACCGTGGTGAATGGAGATCAGCACCGAATTGTCGTTTTCTTTGGAGTGACCAAACAGTTTCTCTGCCAGTGCCCAGGCTCGGGTATCATTGGCAACGAACACCGGCAAACCGGTCGCTTTATAGATCTCAGGTCCCAAGGCCAGATTTTCGACATTGTAGTGTGGCATCTGCAACACGACACCAGATTCTGAATTCACCAGCCCGGGTAAGGTAATGGCAATACTGGTGACCCGATCTAACTGTTCGGCATAAGTCTGGAAAAATTCATCAATTTCGTACAGCAGCCTGGCCAGAACGTCATCCTGATCGACCTCGTGAATATCGATTTTAGTATCAATGAGGACATCGCCGCCCAGCTCGTGCAGAGCAATCGTCAGGTAGCCCCGCCCCAAGCGCATCGAAAGAAATTGCCAGCCTTCATTATTGACTTGCAGGCCCACCGCCGGTCGCCCACGACTGGTGGCTTCCTGAACGGTAGTTTCATGAATGAGGTGAGCGTCGATCAGTTCGCGAGTAATTTTGGTGATACTCGCGGGTGCCAGTTCGCTTTGTTTGGACAGTTCGATCCGAGATATTGGTCCGAACTGATCGATCAGTTTATATACACGACCAGCATTGACCTGCTTGATATGATCAATATGGCCTGGTTGAGCCATGTACATTGGGAGCTCCGAAAATCAACAACCTGGTAATTTTTTTACTTTGCGAAGTAATTGTGAAGTGATTTGATAAATCGCCGTGACCAGCATCACGTATAAAGCAATATCTTTGCGTCATATATCAAATCCAGCCGACAAATCACCGCCACCGTCACGGCATAACTCGAAGCACGAATTATCTGACCTACTAAAACACCCGCCATATGCTGACAACAAATAGACATTAACTGCCGGTTTTTATTAAGGTAGACTGAGCCTGGTTGTAAGTGTCAATGAAACGATAACCGGCATCCAGCCCCAATTGGTAATCGTGCAGTAAATCTTCTTTACTGCTCAACAAGGAGCTGGATTTGAGCGGTTCAGCCGGCATAATTTGCGCCACAAAACAATCGTCAGGCGGACTGGCGAGAAAGTCGCTGGTCAGCGAATAGGTCTGGTAATGAACCATCAGCATGTCCAGCAGATGAGAGTCAAATTTGTCCCCCACCAGGTGGCTTAAGCGGTAAATATCGTGCGCCCCAAACAACCAGCGGCCACCGTTGATCTCTTCTACGTGGTCATGATCGTGCTTCTGCTCCTTTGAGCGCATAATTTGTTGATAGATAAAATTATTCCAGTCTGATTTCCAGCGACCTAAGCGCAGTTGCCACTGTGTAGAGAGTGTGTTGAAGGTACTATTGAACCAGTCTAGTTCCGACTGAACATCCGGCTGCATCTTTTTATTTGCCAAATCCAGCTCTAACGGAGCCGGTCCGACACCCTGGCTTTCGGTACGAATCACCGCGATGAAACGGGCGTTGTCCCGCCAGGCCTCCTGCACCGGTATAGAAGCGGATACCCCGCCATCGATGTACTCTTTGCCGGATAAGGTGATCGGGCCTTTGTACAATCGTGGAATCGCACAGGACGCGATGGCGACCTCCAGCCAGTCATCTTGCAACATCGGCAGGTAATGGTCTTTGAGTGATTGGTTATCCGTTACTGCAGCCATCGCCGTGCGATCGCCCAGCGCCCGCCGTCCCAAATCGACATCGAGTCGGTAAGGATAATCGCAAATTCTTTCCATTGCCCAGTCTAAGCCCAGAAACTGCTTATGACGTATGTAACTGAACAGGTTGAAGAATTCGGATGAAGTGGTCAGTTCAATAATAAATGCCCGTCCCAGGCCATTCTGACGGCAGAGGAAAGCGCACAGATTGAGCACCCCGGCCGAGGTGCCGTAAAAAGCGTCAAACGGGTCAAAATTAGAGAGAATAAATGCGTCTAACACCCCGGCGGTAAAAATGCCTCGCTGCCCTCCTCCCTGAGCGACCAACGCGTTTTTTCCCTGAGCATATCGGGCCATAGTACCCAGCTCGGCACTGGCGTGACTGTCGGTGATGATGCCACTGTTATCCATACGATCACCACTCAGCCGTTAAGAAATTGCAATCAAACCAAAACCAATCAACACCATAAACACGATCGCAGTCAGAAGCAGTGAAAATTTGAGTTCGAATTCCATCATAATCTCCTTAGTCGTTATCAAAGTAATAACACCTGACTGTACACTGTTCAATATATGCGCCCACTTGAAACGGATTATTTACGCTACTATCACAGAAAGCAGACAGTTTGCCTAAAGCGGAGAATACGATGCCGAGCCTGAGCCCAAAATTCAGTTTACTTCTTTTAACATCAATATGTTATCCAACTTATGCCCAGGTATACCTCACTCCGATACTGGGTATGACCGCGGGTGGTAAAGTAGAAGATTCACAAGGAAAAGAGTACCGGCTTGATCCTCAGGCGAACTATGGCCTGAGTGTGGAAACCGATTTATACCCTGGCCGAATCGGCCTGTTCTATGCCCGGCAACAGACAGAAGTGGAGCAACTTGGCGAAGCGGTCGATATGCACTACCTCCATTTTCAAAG
>NZ_JBNKVP010000028.1:0-39250 GCF_050299255.1 Vibrio sp. | reverse complement strand
GCTTGACTCAGCCAGGAAGCTTGTTGCGCCTTGCCGTGTCAGCGAGGGGGCATTATAGAGATCGCGGTCACATTGGCAAGTGCTTTTTCGAGTTTTTTTCGATTTTTTTATCGTTTGAGTGTTTTATGTGCAAAAGTCGTGTTTTTACTACTCTTCAGCTAAGTTAAGTTCGCTACACAAGCTTTATTAAGGAGAAATTATGTCACCATTACGCCGTTATAAAGGCATTGCACCCCAGCTTGGACAGCGAGTCTATATTGATAGTAGTTCAGTACTGGTTGGCGATATCAAAATGGGCGACGATTCCAGCATCTGGCCTTTTGTGGCTGCCCGGGGCGATGTGAACCACATTGAAATAGGTGCACGTTCTAATGTTCAGGATGGCAGCGTGCTTCACGTGACCCACAAAAATGAAGCGAACCCGAACGGTTATCCACTCATTATTGGTGAGGATGTTACTGTTGGCCATAAAGTAATGCTACACGGATGCATCATTCACGATCGGGTACTGGTCGGTATGGGGGCCATTGTTCTGGATGCTGCCGTCATTGAAAGTGATGTCATGATCGGAGCCGGCAGCCTGGTCCCTCCTGGAAAACGACTGGAAAGCGGCTATCTGTATGTTGGTAGTCCGGTTAAACAGGCACGTCCTCTCACTGACGCCGAACGCGAATTTTTGCTCAAATCGGCACAGAACTATGTCCAGAACAAAAACGACTATATCGAACAGGTAGAAGTGATCAGCTAACCACTTCTATTTCCCCGCGCTGGTTGAAAGCTTCATCCTCGATTAGAGCTTCAGCCAGCTCTTCCAGATCAAATCTTAGCTCCGCGAACACTGCCAGCGCCTGCTGGCTGCCCTCAATCGGACGGCCACTAAGCTTGGTGAGTTCAGCCACAGTGACCAGGCATTCGATCAGTGCCCCGGATTGCTGGGCGGGAAAGATCACCGCTTGTTTCTCTTCTGACCAGCTTTGCATATCGGGGAATAAAATCGACTGATTCATAGTTGCCCTTCCAGGTTTTTTCTCATCTCGCGCAAGATCTGCTTAGTGCCGGGGCGTAAACCTCGCCACAACATAAAGCTTTCCGCAGCCTGACCTACCAGCATACCTAAGCCGTCGTAGGCATGAGCACAGCCGTTTTCCAGTGCCCAGTGATTAAACACTGTCTGTCCTTTGCCATACATCATGTCATAGGCCACACCGCCAGCACGGAAAATCGAGCTGGAGATTTCCGGCAGCTTTCCGTCCAGGCTGGCGGAAGTGGAGTTAATTATCACATCATACCCCCCGTAGACGCTCTGCATTGGTAGCGCGTCGACCGGACCATGCTTGGAAAAAATCTGGGCTAATTGCTCGGCTTTGCTAAAGGTACGATTGGTAATAGTGATGCTGGCCGGTTGTTGGTCCAGTAGCGGTTTGATCACGCCTCGCGCCGCGCCACCTGCGCCAATCAACAGAATTCTCGCTCCCTGCAGCGCGACCTGGTGCAACAACAAATCTTGTACCAATCCTTCTCCATCGGTGTTATCACCGAGGATTTCGCCGTCATCGAGTTTTTTCAGCGTATTGACGGCACCGGCTAGCCTGGCACGTTCGGTCAGTCGTGTCGCAAATTCACATGCCACCTCTTTAAAAGGTACCGTGACATTACAGCCCTTGCCGCCGCTGGCAAAAAACTCGCTCACCGCAGTAACGAAGCCCCCAACAGGAGCCAGTTCTGCAGTGTAATGCATCGCTTGATTAGTCTGACGAGCAAATAGAGTGTGAATAAACGGCGATTTGCTGTGTCCGATAGGATTACCAAACACCGCATAATGATCCTGTTGAAAAGCCATATCCCTGCCTGAAATCAAAAAAATAAGGTCGCTATTGCGACCCTATCATTCAGTAGATTATCTGTCACCAGTCACGCGCGACTAAATATTGCGCCAACTTCGCTTCCTCGCTGCCATCAGCCGGCTGGTAGTTGTATTCCCAGCGAGCCAATGGCGGCATCGACATCAGAATCGATTCCGTGCGCCCCCCCGATTGCAGACCAAACAGGGTTCCCCGGTCAAACACCAGATTAAACTCAACATAGCGGCCACGGCGATACAGCTGGAACTGACGCTGTTGTTCGCTGTATGGCGTATCTTTACGACGCTCGACTATCGGCAGGTAGGCCTGGCAGTAACCTTCACCAACCGCTTTGATGTAAGCAAAACAGCGCTCAAATCCCCACTGATTTAAATCGTCAAAAAACAGCCCGCCGACACCCCGGGTTTCTTCGCGATGTGGCAGATAGAAATATTGGTCACACCAGGCTTTATGTTCAGCATAGACATTTTCACCAAAAGGCTCACATAACTGCTTGGCTACCTGATGCCACTGCTGGCAGTCCTGATCAAACGGATAGCATGGCGTTAAGTCAAAACCGCCGCCAAACCACCAGATCGGCTCTTCGCCCTCTTTCTCTGCGATAAAGAAACGCACATTGGCATGAGAAGTGGGCACGTAAGGATTGTTAGGATGCATAACCAAAGAGACGCCCATCGCTTCAAACTGACGACCCGCCAGTTCTGGTCGGTGCGCCGTCGCTGAAGCTGGCATTTGCTGACCCGCAACATGAGAAAAGTTAACACCGCCTTGCTCGAACACCGCTCCGGCGTTCATCACGCGGGTGCGGCCACCACCGCCAAGCCGTTCGCCCGGTTCACGCTGCCAGGCATCTTCAATAAACTTGGCCTCGCCGTCGGCAGCTTCCAACTGCATACAGATGGAATCTTGCAATTGCATCAGAAATTGTTTTACTGCGTTTTTATCTACGGTTTGCATGCTGGTTTCCTTATCTTCCTCAGCCCTGCCTCAGAACCTTGAGTGTTTTGGCATCGCGTATTTCACTGGGTTTATTGCGGCCACTAGTTTCACCCCGCACTATAGTCACTAACCGGTTTCCCAGCTGAGCTTCAACTTGTTCGGTGGTCATGCATGGCGGCTGACCCGTCAGGTTAGCGCTGGTCGAGGTGATTGGCTTTCCATAACGAAGACACAGCTCCTTGACTAACGGATGATCGGTCACGCGCACGGCAATGGTATCGAACTGACCGCTGACCCAGTCGGAGACCTGCCCGCTGGCTGGCATAATCCAGGTAACTGGCCCTGGCCAGGTGGACTGGACCCGCTGTAGCTGTTCCTGACTGAGCTGGGCTTCATCAATATAGGGTAACAGCTGCTGATATGAAGCGGCGATTAAGATCAGCCCCTTTTCTACCGGACGCTGCTTAAGCTGCAGCAGTTTTTCAATCGCCTGGACGTTATCCGGGTCACACCCGACGCCGAACACCCCTTCAGTTGGATAAGCGATAACGTCGCCACGCTGGAGTGCCGTGACGGCTTGATCAAGGTTTTCCAATGCAAGCGTTCCTCTAATCACTTTTGCTTGGCGCTCAGTGTACTAATAATCATTCTTGACTACTAAAACTTTTGGCCAATTTTTTTCCACTGTGTCAGCCGCATCCGCGCAAACGTTTGCTTGCAACCAAAATACTCGTATAATGCGCACAAAATTGTCCGCTTACCCGATTACGTAGCTTGAAGGAGTCAGAGATGAAAGTCGGAATTATTATGGGTTCTAAGTCAGATTGGCCAACCATGAAGCTAGCTGCTGAGATGCTTGACCGATTTGGTGTCGCTTATGAAACTAAAGTGGTTTCTGCCCACCGTACTCCTCAACTGCTGGCGGATTACGCCAACAGCGCCAAAGAACGTGGATTGAAAGTGATCATCGCTGGCGCCGGTGGTGCTGCCCATTTACCTGGCATGGCGGCCGCATTTACTTCTCTGCCGGTACTCGGTGTGCCGGTTCAGTCTCGTGCTCTGAAAGGAATGGATTCACTGCTGTCTATCGTCCAGATGCCGAAAGGTATTGCTGTTGGCACCCTGGCAATTGGCGAAGCCGGTGCGGCGAATGCCGGTATTCTTGCCGCGCAAATCATCGGCACTCACGATGAAGCGGTCATGGCCAAAGTCGAAGCCTTCCGCGCCGAACAGACTGAGACCGTTTTAGCTAACCCAAACCCTGCCGAGGAGTAATTCATGCACGTACTGGTACTCGGAGCAGGCCAACTGGCAAGAATGATGTCCCTGGCCGGCGCGCCGCTAAACATCACGATTTCCGCCTATGACGTCGGCAGTGAGACTATCGTACATCCGTTAACTCAGGCGGTACTAGGTAGAGGGCTGCAAACCGCGATTGAGCAAGCAGACGTGATCACGGCCGAATTCGAACATATTCCCCATGCAGTGCTGGACGAATGTGACCAGAGCGGGAAATTCCTGCCGACAACGACGGCAATTAAGGCCGGCGGAGACCGCAGACTGGAAAAAGCGCTGCTGGATCAAGCCCAAGTCCGTAACGCCAAATACGCAGTGATCCGCAGCCGCGCTGACCTGGATGCAGCCATCGACTATGTCGGTTTGCCTATGGTGCTGAAAAGCGCGCTTGGCGGTTACGACGGTAAAGGTCAATGGCGTTTAAAACAGCGGCAGCAGGCTGAGCAGGTCTGGTCAGAAATGGCCGATTGCATCGCTGCGACACCGAATCAGGCCATTGTCGCCGAGCAGTTCATTCCTTTCCGCCGTGAAGTATCGCTGGTCGGTGCCCGCGGTAAAGACGGCAGTGTGGTCGTTTACCCACTGGCAGAGAATGTGCACACCGACGGCGTACTCAGTTTATCCACCGCTATCGCGGATCCGGAACTGCAACAGCAAGCCGAGCAGATGTTTACCGCTGTGGCCAACAGCCTGGGTTATGTCGGCGTATTGGCGCTGGAGTTTTTTGACCTCGATGGCCAGTTATTGGTGAATGAGATAGCACCGCGAGTCCACAACTCTGGCCACTGGACCCAGCAAGGGGCAGAAACCTGCCAGTTTGAAAACCATTTGCGTGCGGTGTGTGGATTACCACTCGGCAGTACTAAGCTGGTGCGTGAAACCGCAATGATCAATATCCTCGGTCAGGACAGTGTTCCCGAACAGGTACTGGCAATGGGTGGTTGTCATGTTCACTGGTACGGCAAAGAAAAACGTCCCGGGCGTAAAATGGGGCATATCAATGTCTGTGGCGACTACAGCGGTGAACTGCAACGTAAACTGTGTGCGCTGGCTGAGCTGCTGGACGAACAGGCCTATCCGGCGCTGCATCAATTCGCCCGTCAGGTACAAGACTGATTGCTGACGTCCAATCAAGAACGCAAAGTAAAAAGCCGATGGTGTTCCCATCGGCTTTTTGGTCTCAACTTGCTGAGAGCTACTCTTGCTCTGTCTCTTCTTCCCGGTCACGCTTGGTATAGAAACGGGCAAAGAACAGACCAATCTCAAATAGCAGACACATTGGGATCGCCAGCAGCGTCTGGGAAATCATATCCGGCGGCGTCAACAGCATGCCGACGATAAACGCCGCCACCACAATATAAGGCCGTTTCTGCCCCAGACTTTTCACGTCGGTTGCACCGGTCCAGCACAGCAGGATAATCGCGACAGGCACTTCAAATGCCACGCCAAACGCAAGGAACAACGCCAGGACAAAATCCAGATAGCTGGCAATGTCGGTGGCGAATTCTACCCCTCCCAGCGAAATGGCCGTAAAAAAGCCAAACACCAGCGGGAATACCACAAAGTAAGCAAATGCAACGCCGCAATAAAACAGTAACGAGCTGGAGAACATCAGTGGCATAACCAGTCGCCGCTCATGTTTATACAGCCCTGGCGCCACAAAGGCCCACACCTGATAGAGGATAAAAGGTACCGCAACAAACACCGACGCGATTAAGGTCAGCTTTAGTGGCGTGAAAAATGGTGATGCGACATCGGTCGCGATCATCGTCGCCCCTTCCGGCAGTCTTTCAACCAGCGGTGCGGAGACAAATTCGTAAATATCGTTGGAGAAATAGATCAGACCAACAAACACTACCAGCACAGCGGCCAGTGCTCTCAAAAGCCGATTTCTCAGCTCCAGCAGATGACTGATCAACGGCTGTGTCTGCTCAACAGAAGACATGTCTAACCTCATGTGACAGAAAAAACACACAGGACAGCGCAGGCTGTGCCTGTGTGGCTATAGTATCAGGACTTGGTGTCTGACGTCTTATCTTGCGTATCCTGCGCGGCAGCAGGTTCAGCCGGCGACTTATCTTCAGCCGGCTTGGTCTGTTTGTCGCTGGTAGAGGAATTACTTGCGTAAGGTCTGGTAACGTCCTCAGCGGCACGTTTCAGCTCATCCATAGACGATTTCAGGTCTGGAGAGAGATCTTCCATTCCCATCTTCTCAGCTTTACGCAAATTATCCTGCAGTTCCTGCATCTTGAGCTCATGAGAGAGCTCATCCTTGACGTTATTGGCCATACTTTTAGCAGTGCTGAGGAATTTCGACACACTGCGAATGGCGTGAGGCAAACGCTCAGGCCCTAGTACAACCAATCCGACGACAGAGATTAATACCAGTTCCCAAAAACCGATATCAAACACGAGTTATGCCTGCTCTTTGTCTTTTTTTGTCTCAGCAGTCGCGTCCGTTTTCTGCTGTTCCAGGTTTTTTGGCTCGAAATCCGCGTCTGCTTCGGAGTCTTTACCCTTAGCGGCAGAATCATCGTCGCTCATGGCTTTCTTAAAGCCTTTCACGGCACTACCCAGATCGCCACCGATGTTACGAAGCTTCTTGGTTCCAAATAACAAAATTACGATTACGGCAATAATTAAAAGTTGCCAGATACTGATACCACCCATTTATTTCTACCTCGGGTCTGTTTCACAAAAAACGGATACATTCAAAACTTATCGTGTTACTGACGATAAGTTCGCCAACTGAACAGCCAGAACAACAATCCACTGCCAGCACTGGCCATGGCCAGCTGTTCATAAGCGTTGTTGACCAATATTGCCGAACATACGACTAACGTGGCGCCAACACCAAATAAAAACCTGCCTGTCGCCTGCTGTCGTTTAGTTAGACGATAGCCTTGGTAAAGCAGTTCCATTCGCTGGTTCATCTCTTTACCTTGTTTTAGGCTATCATAAAGCAACTCGGGCAATTCGGGCAGCTTCTCTGCCCAAAAAGGTGCGCGATCTTTCACTGCATTGATCACAGCCTTAGGTCCGACCTGGTTCATCATCCATTCTTCGAGGAATGGTTTAGCGGTTTGCCAGAGATCCAGCTGCGGATACAACTGCCTGCCGAGCCCTTCGATATACAGCAGCGTCTTTTGCAGTAACACCAACTGTGGCTGGACTTCCATATTGAAGCGACGGGCGGTATTGAACAGGTTCAGCAGTACATGGCCAAACGAAATCTCACACAAAGGCTTGGCAAAAATCGGTTCACAGACGATGCGTATCGCAAATTCAAACTCGTCGATATTGGTTTCACGTGGAACCCAACCCGATTCAACGTGCAGTTCGGCCACCTTGCGATAGTCACGATTGAAAAATGCCAGAAAGTTTTCCGCCAGATAGCGTTTATCTTCACTGTTCAACGTACCGACAATACCACAATCCAGCCCAATCCAAGTCGGGTCTTCAGGGTGTTCATATTTAACGAAAACATTGCCCGGATGCATATCAGCGTGGAAAAAACTGTCGCGAAATACCTGAGTGAAAAATACACTCACGCCCCTTTCCGCCAACAGCTTCATATTGGTGCCGTTGGCTTTTAGCCCTTCGATATCCGAAACCTGAATGCCGTATATTCGCTCGGAAACCATGACAGTTTTATTACTTAAATCGGGAATGACCTCAGGGACATACAGCTCCTGGCTGTTGTCGAAATTGCGCCGCAGCTGAATGGCATTGGCCGCTTCCCGGCGCAGATCCAGTTCATCGAGCAACGTTTTTTCATATTCCCGCACCACTTCGACCGGTTTCAGGCGCCTGGCCTCCGGCAACGCCTTGGCTATTATACGGGCCATGCGATACATCAGTTTTAGATCGGCATCAATTACCGGACGAATATCTGGCCGAATGACTTTCAGTACCACTTCACGGCCATTTTCTTTTAACCGGGCGGTGTGCACCTGGGCAATGGATGCCGAAGCCAGCGGCTCCAGATCAAAGTCGGTGAACCAGTTATCGAGACTGCCTCCCAGAGCCTGCTCCATCTGCTGACGAGCCAGCTTGCCGTCAAAGGGAGATACCCGGTCCTGCAGCTGTGCCAGAGGGTCGGCGATATGTGGTGGAAACAGGTCCCGGCGGGTCGACATCATCTGGCCAAACTTGATCCAGACCGGACCCAATTCCTGCAGCGCCAAGCGGAGACGATCGCCAACCGGTTTGTCAGGGTGTTTATTTTTTAGCCAAAACAGTGACTTACGCGCCAAAAGCGGCGCTTTGGTTAACTGGTGTTGTTGCGGCAGCAGTTCGTCCAAGCCATATTCCAGCTGGACTTTGGTGATGCGATACAGGCGCTTTAGCTCAGTGAACGTCATGCAAGCTCCAACAGCTGATTGAGCCGGGCTTCCATTCGTGCCGCCTGGCTGGTGACCTCATCAACCTGGTCACAGTAATGCATGATCTCCAGTGCCCCCGGCGCTAAACGCCACTCTTCAGTAATCACTTGCCCGAGATAGCGCTGTTGTCTTGCTGCGCCATGTGATAACCACTGGCCCACTTGTTTCGCGCCACGCACCAGAGTATGCGCCACAACATCGCCGGTCAGGCGCGACAGCCACTCTTCAATATCCGGCTTGCAGTCGACCATCAACTGGGCAAACTTCTGCGCCAGCTGGATGTCGCCTTCCAGCTGCAGTTTATCTTGTTTGATTAGACGGGTAATGTTGGCCTGCTCTTTCAGCTCCGGCAAAGTATCAAGTGTGAGAGAAAGGTAGCAGTCAGGCTGGCCTTCGTACTCAGCCAGCACATCGATTTTCTGACTAAAGATAAAAGTCAGAGTTTGGTTCACTTCCGTCAGGTGAATCTGAATCACTTGCCCTTTCAAACGGACCACCCGTTGCGTTAGCTCCGGGTCGTCTTTGATTAGCGCATTCAGGGTGGTTTCAATCACCGCGGTAACAACGGGTTCCAAGGGCATAACGGCTCCCTAAAACTTGTAGCCGCGGTGCAATGCAACGATGCCGCCGGTCAGATTGTAAAAGCTGGCGTTTTCGAATCCGGCCTGTTCCATCATCCCTTTCAGAGTCTCCTGGTCCGGGTGCATACGGATGGATTCCGCCAGATAACGGTAGCTCTCTGCGTCGTTGGCAATCACCTGACCCATCTTAGGCAGCAGGTGGAACGAGTAGGCATCGTATATTTTGGACAAAGGCTCAAATAGCGGCTTGGAAAATTCCAGCACCAGCAGGCGACCGCCTGGTTTTAATACCCGGTACATGGAGCGCAGCGCTTTATCTTTATCGGTCACGTTACGCAGACAGAAACTGATGGTGATGGCATCGAAATAGTTATCCGGAAACGGCAGCTCTTCGGCATTGGCCTGAACATAATGCACGTTGCCGACCACACCGATATCGCGCAGTTTGTCGCGACCGACTTTCAGCATGGAATTGTTGATATCGGCCAGAATAACGTGGCCTTTTTCACCGACAATACGGGAAAATTTCGCGGTCAGGTCGCCGGTACCACCGCCGAGATCGAGAATACGTTGACCAGGACGGGCGCCGCTGCAATCAATGGTGAAGCGCTTCCACAAGCGGTGGATGCCCCCCGACATCAAATCGTTCATGATGTCGTATTTAGCAGCAACGGAATGAAATACTTCGGCTACTTTAGCCACCTTTTCGTCTTTGGCGACCGTGGTAAAGCCAAAGTGAGTGGTTTCTTGCGATTGATTGTCTGATTGCACGCTGATATCCGTCATGATGGTCCTCTTTAGTGACGCCTAAACCCAACAGGCGTTACCGGCGGATTAGTTTACTTTATCCTCGGTTGGATGTCTTTCACCTAATTCAGAAAAACCGTCAGTTTGCGCCATCTGTAGCAAGTCATCGGAAATCGACCGTTTCACATCTACGCCCAGCTGTTTAAAGCTTTCAGCCTGGCGGATAACATTGCCGCGGCCGCTGGCCAGTTTGTTCATCGCCCCCTGATAATTCTGGTTGGCCTTATCCAGCGCCCCACCCAGGCTTTCCATGTCGGTCAGAAACAGGCGCAGCTTGTCGTATAGCTTGGCGGCCCGCTCGGCAATCACCTGGGCATTCTGGTTCTGCCGTTCATTGCGCCATAAATTATCTATGGTTCTCAAAGCCACCAGCAAAGTGGTCGGACTGACCAGCAGGATATTGTGGTTCAGCGCCTCTTTCACCAGGCTGGGGTCTGCCTGTATGGCGATTTGAAATGCCGGCTCGACCGGAATAAACATCAGCACATAATCCAGGCTATGGATGCCTTTTAGCTGCTGGTAATCTTTCTGGCTGAGACCCTTGATATGATTTCTCAGTGCCTGCAGGTGCTCGCTGAGCGCCCGCGCCCGATGCTGGTCATCGTCGGCATGGAAATAACGTTCGTAAGCAACCAGCGCCATTTTGGAGTCGATCACCACCTGTTTGTCGCCCGGCAGATAGACCACCACATCCGGTTGGTACCGTTTACCGGCCTGATTCTGCAAACTGACCTGGGTATGATATTCATGCCCTTCGCGCAGCCCGGATTCCGCCAGTACCCGAGCCAGCACCACTTCACCCCAGTTGCCTTGCTGTTTGTTGTCGCCTTTCAGCGCCTGGGTCAGGTTTACCGCCTCCTGGGCCATCTGCTCGTTGAGACGCTGCAGGTTTTTCAGCTCGTGTACCAGGGTATGGCGCTCTTTGGCTTCCAGATTAAAACTGTCATTAACCTGCTTTTTGAACCCTTCCAGTTGTTCTTTGAGCGGATTAAGCAATCCCGCCAGGCTCTGGCGGTTCTGCTCATCCACTTTCGCGGTTTTGCTTTCAAACAGTTGATTGGCTAAGTGCTCAAACTGTTGCTTTAGCCTCTGTTCAGCCTGTTCGAGCAACTGCAGTTTTTCCTGGCTGTTGTCCAGTTGCTGTTGATGACGCAACTGCTGCTCATGCAGTTGCGTCTCCAGTTGAGAACGCTGCTCGCGCAACTGGCTGATCGCTTCGGCATACTGCTGGCGCTCCTGTTTGATCGCCTCGAAATAGCGCAGCTTTTCTGCCGCCGCCATCAACTGCCCATGCAGCTGCTTCTGCTCCAGAGCCGCTTTGTCCCGTTCGTCATCCAGCTGCTCCAGCTCTTGCTGTGCCTCTTCCAGCTGCCTCTCAAGCTGCTGCTGACGAGTCTGGGACCAGTGCTGATTGGTCTCCAGCTGTTGCTGCAATAACTGTTGCTGAGCCTGCATTTTTTGCTTTACCCACCAGCCGGCGATCCCCCCGCTGGCGATCGTGCTCATCGCGATCGACACCAACAGAACGGAATTATCTAGAATCCATTGCATAATAGACAGTTAACTCAATAAGAACCTAGTGTTCATGGTATTTTACTACTGGATAAATGTCCAGTTTGTGGCACAGTAGTTGACCGTTAGACTAGCCAAACTCGCTGGGATATTCCCCCCCATGCAAGGCACCATTCAAACCAACGATTACAATAAAAAAGGAATACTGATGAACGAACGTCGCGCTATGGTGCTGGCCCTGTGTGCTGTGCTGCTCTGGTCTACCGTCGCCACCGCCTTTAAACTGACACTGGCGGAATTCACCCCGATCCAGATGCTGACCGTTGCCAGTGTGGTCTCGGCCCTGGCACTGCTGCTGATCTGTGCCTGGCAGAAAAAGTTAGCGTTGATCGGTAGCACCTTTGCCTCCAATCCCTGGTATTACCTGCTATTAGGCTTAATCAACCCGCTGTTCTACTACCTGATTCTGTTCAAAGCCTATGACCTGCTACCCGCCTCGCAAGCCCAGGCGATAAACTACAGCTGGGCTATCACCCTGACATTGATGGCAGCGCTGTTTCTCGGCCAGAAGATTCGTAAGCAGGATTGGTTGGCCTGTCTGCTGAGCTATTTTGGTGTCATCGTTATCGCCACTAAAGGCGACCTGCTGGGGCTGAACTTTGACAGCCCGCTCGGTGTCGGGCTGGCGCTGCTGTCGACCCTGTTATGGGCCGGTTACTGGATCCTGAATACTAAAAATCAGGCCGATCCGATTGTGGGCGTATTGCTCGGATTTACCGTCGCGATCCCTTTTGCCGTCGGGCTGAGTTGGTATGAAAATGCCGATTGGCAGCAGATCACCCTGCAAGGCTGGGCTGCGGTGGTGTATGTGGGGCTGTTTGAAATGGGCATTACCTTTGTACTCTGGTTGTCGGCGCTGAAATCGACACAGAATACCGCCCGGATCAGTAATTTGATTTTCGCTTCACCGTTTATCTCGTTGATTTTACTTTCCACCATTATAGGTGAGCAGATCCACCCCGCCACTTTGATCGGCCTGGTATTGATCATTGCCGGTCTTATCATCCAGCAGCTTAAACTTGGCAAACAAAAGCTCGCTAAGCCATCGTCTCAGAACAACTGATAAGCCATGGCACTACCCTGTCCCCGTACCTGATCGATACTCTCTGCCAAATCCGGGGACAACTTGAGCGCCCTGGCCGCCGGATGGTGTTCTAGATAATCTCGCTTGGCTTTGATTTCAAATATGGAATCCCAGCGGGCATGAATATCCCGCGCCAGATAAAGCACACAGGCGAGCCGTTTAGATTCACTGGCTTTAGCCGGATGATTGATATTGGCGATGGCATCTATCATATCTGCGGGAAATTGCCACTCTTCGGCTAAGGCGGCCCCAAGACTGGACGCATCGGTCGCCAGAATGTCGCGCTGCGCTTGGACAGGCTGCTGGCCCTGGTCGATACACTGTTTAATCTGCAATGCTTTTTCCGGCTCCAGTGCATGGATCATTAATTCGCCAATGTTATGCAGCACACCTGTGGTGAAGGTCTGATTGGGATCGACTTTGGCCGGACGAGCCAGACTACTGGCAATCATCGCTACCTCAAAGGTGTTGGCCCAGTAATCTTTCAAATTCAGCGTGTCCAGATTGGCAAAAGTGGTGGTGAGAATAGACGATGACACCAGGCTGCGAATCGCCCCGGTACCGACCCGGATAATGGCATCATTAATGGTCGAAATACCCTTTACTCCGCCAAAGTACGATGAGTTGGCCATTCTGAGCACTCGGGCACTCAGTACTTGCTCCATCGACATTTTGCGGGCAAGTTCGCCAAAATCGATGTTTTCACGATTCACCATCTGTAGCAGTTCCTGCAACACGCTTTCTATTCTTGGCAGCTCATTGATCCGGGCAATCAGCGCTTCATGGCTCATGGCGTCACTCCTTTGACTGGCAAATACCATTACTATAGAACAGGATCTTGCATTCAGTTGCACACCTATTCACCAGCGAGGCATTGCTGCCAATACGGTTAGGTTTACTTTATCTGTGACCACTGCGTCGTTCTAAGCTTGCCCATTTATCCGCCAGTTATTTGCGCTATATCAAACCTGCTGCGAACTACCGTACAGGTCACACAATATTCATACTCAACCGGGTTAAATGCTATCTACAATTTAAGTGGCGATCGGGAATGCAACGCAGGAATTGAGTCATGTTAGCCAAACACCGGAACTACCTATTGCAAGACGCTAAGCCGCTTCATGCTCATGTCGAGGTGATACCGACCGGTTTGATAGCGGTCGAGATACTGGAAAAACATCAAAACCATCAGTCTGAATTTGATCAGTTGCACTTCGATCGCAGTGGCAATACAACCAAGCTGGTGGGGAAAGAGGTTTACCGGGGTCGACCGGTAGAGTGGCAACTGCCCTTAGCAGAGCAAGATGCCAATGAGCTGGAGCACTTGATCGAAGAAGCTTCGGAAGAGTTAGAAATTCTGATGCGCGATCTGTAGCGACAAACGTGAATGCTGGTAGGCCTGTACCAGCTTCAGAGAAACCAGGCGCTGCTTCGGCAGCGCCTATTTCTTTGCCGCTAACTGACTGTCGACTGGACAGTGACGCATTTCAATGAGCGTTCAGCTAGCCGGCTTTTTCTTGGTCGCGCAGATTAAACCCACTGCCCGGCGACGTAACCGGAGCTCCAGGCCCACTGGAAGTTGTAACCTCCCAGCCAGCCAGATACGTCCATCACTTCACCAATGAAGTACAGCCCGGGCACCGATTTGCACTGCATGGTTTTCGACGACAACTCATCGGTATCCACACCGCCAAGCGTAACTTCTGCGGTGCGATATCCTTCGGTGCCATTCGGCGCAATGGGCCAGTTTTCCAGTAGTGAGACGATTTCGCTGAGCTGCTTGGCTGAGAATTGCTTCAGCGGTTTATCTTGTAGCTGGCCGCGCTCGATCAACGCTTCCACCAAGCGTTTGGGCAGCACTTTGGCCAGGGTGTTTTTCAGGCTTTGATTGGGGTGTTTTTGCTGCGAACGTTGCAATAGCTGGTCGATATCCTCATTCGGAACCAGGTTGATATTTACTGACTGGCCCGGGCGCCAGTAAGAGGAGATCTGCAGCACTGCCGGGCCGGACAAACCTCGGTGGGTGAACAGCAGCGCTTCTTTAAACAGCTGACCGTTTTCCGCTTCGATTTCACTGGGTAGCGCAATACCGGACAGTTCTGCCAGTTGCTGTTTATCCTGGTCATGCAGGGTAAATGGCACTAGGCCGGCAGTGGTCGCCACTACGTTCAGACCAAATTGCTCGGCCAGTTTATAGCCAAACGGTGTTGCACCTAGCTTTGGCATCGACAGCCCGCCAGTGGCCACCACCAGCGACTGACATTCAATACTGTCGGTGTTGGCCATCAGACGGAAACCCTGCTCGGTTTGCTCTATCTGATGCACATCTTGCTGATAGCGCTGTTCGATGGTCGGTTGATCGCATTCCGCCAGCAACATGCTCACTATCTGTTTGGCCGAGTCGAGACAAAACAGCTGACCGTGTTCGCGTTCTTCAAACTCAATATTATGCTTGCTGACCAGAGCGATAAAATCCCAGTTACTGTACTGAGACAACGCTGATTTGACAAAGTGAGGATTGCGGCACAGGTAGTTGTGCGCGCTGACATCATAATTGGTAAAGTTGCAGCGGCCGCCGCCAGAGATAAGAATTTTACGTCCCGGTTTTTTGCCGTGATCCAGCAGCAGTACCCGACGTCCACGACGCCCCGCTTCTGCAGCACACATCAACCCCGCCGCTCCTGCGCCGATGATCACAACATCAAACTTTTCAATCACTTAAATTTCTCTCAAACCGGCCAAACTGCCGAACAACAAAAAAGGATGTGCCTTACGCACATCCTTCGCAATAATTTGGCCGCTATTTTAGCGACTCTTTACCCGGTTGCCAAATAACCGTTCAGAGTATGATGGCCGCAAATACCGTCACCGCCAACAGTGACATGCAGAGTACAAACAATTCTCGTACCCGATCGCATTTGCCGGTAAACACCGGATCATGGTGGTGATGGTACTCTTTGCTTTTCAGGTAGTGATAAAGGCGCACCTGCTTGGTTACATTACCGTGAGTGGTAAAGAACCCCCGACCGTCGACTTGCTGATAGAGCAATGGATGCGCTTCGCGCATTATGTATATCAACGAGCGTAATGCGGTCAGATACCTGGCCATATTAACCGCAGTAATCAGCATCAAGGTGAATAGAATCGTATCGCCACTGTTCATCTTTTCCTCCCTACATCTTCCATCTCGCCCGGGAGAAAAAACCTTCACACCTGAAAGTCTTTCGGCAGAAAACTAACCAGCCGGGGCGTCCATAATGGAAGATGAACCTTCTTTCGCCATCGCTGCTAGATCTTTGTCGATAAAGAACAACGCTTTACCATCTTCACCCACCAGTTCTAGCTTATCTAAAATCCCTTTAAATAACTTCTCTTCCTCATGTTGCTCCGCAACGTACCACTGCAAGAAGTTGAATGTTGAGTAATCCTGGGAGGTAAAGGCAACATGAGCCAGCTTATTGATTTTCTCCGTAATCATCTGTTCGTGTTGGTAGGTTTCACGAAAAACCTCGCCCAAACTGGCAAACTCATGTTTTGGTGCGTCTATGGCTCCAAGTACCGGCATGGAACCTGTTTCACTCACATAAGTAAACAGACGCTGCATATGTTCCATTTCTTCTACTGCATGAGCGCGCAAAAATATTGCTGCACCTTCAAATCCTTTATCTTCACACCAAGCACTCATTTGTAAGTATAGATTGGATGAAAAAAATTCGAGGTTAATTTGCTCATTCAATTGATCAACCATCGCTTTTGCTAGCATCTGATACTCCTAAACTGATTGAATTGTCTGTTAATACTATAACACGTTCACCATCGTTATACTTTCTACTATCGATGTGGATATGAGATCACTTTGGCAAAACAGTCGACGGTGAAGTGCTACTCTTTGATCAGGAACCTGCAAGGAGATAGCACTATGAGTTATCAACACATCCTGGTTGCCGTCGATCTCTCCGACGACAGCAAAGTCTTAGTTGAAAAAGCCGTATCGCTGGCCAAAAAGCTCGATGCGGAAGTGTCTTTTATTCATATTGATGTCAACTACGCCGAACTTTATACCGGGCTGATTGATATTAATCTGGCAGAAACCCAACACCAGGCGATGGAAGCGTCGCAGAAACAGCTGCAGAGCTTTGCTGATCACGCCCAGTTCCCGATTAAGCACACGCTGGTCGGCAGTGGCGACCTGGGCAATGAGCTGTGCGATACCATCAGCGAGTTCAATATCGACCTGGTGGTTTGCGGCCATCACCAGGACTTCTGGAGCAAGCTGCTTTCTTCCACTCGTCAGCTGATTAACTGCACTCCGGTCGATATGCTGGTTGTGCCACTGAAAGACTGACCTTTGCGCTAAATTGGGCTAGACTGCAGCGATTCAATTTGTTGGAAAAGTGTTATGTTTTACCTGTCTGCAGTCACCCTACTTTGGGCATTTTCCTTTAGCCTGATCGGCGTCTATCTCGCCGGTCAGGTTGATTCCTGGTTCGCCGTGCTGATGCGCGTGGCATTGGCCAGCCTGGTATTTTTGCCGTTTCTAAAATTCCGTGGCGTCAGCAAGCGTCTGATCGGCCAGTTAATGGTGGTGGGCGGATTTCAGCTCGGACTGATGTACTGCTTTTACTATCAGTCGTTTCTGCTGCTGTCGGTGCCGGAAGTGCTGCTGTTTACCGTCTTTACTCCCCTGTACGTCACCCTGATTTACGACTGGCTAAAAGGCCGTTTCTCACCCTGGTACCTGGTCACCGCGTTTATCGCCGTTTTAGGCGCGGTGGTGATCAAATTTGCCGGCGTGAGCGACAACTTCCTACTGGGATTTTTAGTGGTGCAAGGTGCCAACCTCTGCTTCGCCATCGGTCAGGTAGGTTACAAATTCATCATGGAGAAGCAACAAGCAGACTTACCGCAACATAGCGTGTTTGGTTACTTCTACCTGGGTGCTCTGGTCGTGGCAACGCTGGCATTCTTGCTGCTTGGCAACAGTGACAAGTTGCCGACCAGTGGTTTGCAATGGTCGATTCTGGTCTATCTTGGCTTGATTGCATCCGGTCTGGGGTATTTTGCCTGGAACAAAGGGGCTTGCCAGGTCAATGCCGGCGCGCTGGCGGTAATGAACAACGCACTGGTGCCTGCCGGACTGCTGGTCAATATTCTGATCTGGAATCGAGATGTGGATTTGCTCAGGCTGGCGATCGGTGGTGCGATCATCATGCTGTCGCTATGGATTAATGAAACCTGGGTTAAACGCCGGGTCGAACGTCAGTATCAGACCGTGTAATACTTCTGTACTAAGTTATACCTGACCGCTAGTGCACCTGCGCGGCGGTCAGGTTTTGCTCCATCTGACCAGCAAGACTGACCTGCTGCAATGCCGCGAACTGCTTTTGTAGCTTGCGCTGTTTTTTGACCAACTTCTGCTGCTTTCGAACCAGCTTGGCCATTTTCTTATTCACCTTATGCTGTTTCTTCCGCTCTTTTTTACTCATTTTGCTGTGCGGTTGAGCTTCCAGCTGAACGGCTGTTGAAGACGCTACTTGCTCCGTCACTGCAGGGCTGGCGTGCAACCTTAGTTTGGGTTTCTCTGCTGGATGGCTGAGTGATACCGGCTTACATAGCTGGGACTTACTCGCAGCGGCACGCGCGCAGGAACGGCAAACAAACGCCGGAGCTGCGACGATACGTTCAATGTCAGCCAACTGGCTGACAATTTCCGCCCGGCGCCATTTACATAACTGTTTTGCCATACAACCGCCTTACCTTGTATCCAATATTCACCAAAGCGCGAATAACAATAATTCTTATTTAGATATATATCGAGTTGGCAGAATTAGCAATGCTTTAAGGCAGATAATCGCGCTATTGGCGCAGTTATTTCATCGCCGCAATAACATAGACATCAAAGCGATTCTTCTTGGTCTCTATTGCCATGGTCGGTTGTACGTCATCCAGCCAGGGCGCATAATCAGGCCGTTTGACCACAACCCGCTTGGTTGCCAGGGCCATCGCTGGCGCGAGCAGTGCGTCGGCATCCTGATCCGCGCCAACCAGGGACTGAAATACCCGCATCTCTTTTTTCACCAGCGCGGTTTTCTTTTTGTTCTCCGGATGCGGATACATGGGGTCGAGATAGATCACCTCTGGTCGCTGATAGTCCGGGTCGGCAGTAAGTTGTTGCAATGCATCCTGGCTGGTCGCATGCAACAGCGACATCCGCTCACTGACCCAGCCGCCGATTTCCGGATCCTGTTTGGCACGACTCAGGCCGTCTTCCAGCAGAGCAGCCACCACCGGGTTACGCTCAATCATCTGCACTTTGCAGCCCAGCGACGCCAGCACAAACGCATCACGGCCTAAACCGGCGGTCGCATCCAGCACACTGGGGGTACTGCCTTTGTTCAGCCCGGCCGCTTTTGCAATCGCCTGCCCTTTACCGCCGCCGAACTTACGTCGGTGTGCGGATGCCCCAGCCACCCAGTCGACATAAATCGCCCCCAGCTTGGGCTCATCCAGCTTTCTCAGCTCCAGTCGCTGCTCAGTAAGCAGCAAAGCAAACTGGCTATCCGGACAATGCGTCAGGTTCCAGCGCAGCGCGAGCTGTACAAGTTGAGGTTCTAAATGGCTGTGTTGGCAAAGCAGTTGAAGTTGCACCAGGGCTCCGGAGTTGAATTCGATCGGGCGTTCAGTGTAGCCGATTTTCGCCACGGGGAATATCTATCTGCTTCCGTGGCAAAGTTTATTGCGCTTACTGTTGGAATCAGGGGAACGAGTATGGATATAATTTGGCTGGTTACTATTCCAACACAGGTAGGGTCAATGCACAGCAATAAATTGGATGCACTCGACAAGTCGATTTTGAAAAAATTGATGGAAGATGCCCGTACGCCGTACGCAGAAATGGCCAAGCAGTTTGATGTCAGTCCGGCGACTATCCACGTCCGGATCGAAAAGATGAAATCTGCCGAAATTATCCAGGGCACCGAAGTGGTGGTCGACAGTAAAAAGCTCGGCTACGACGTCTGTTGCTTCATCGGTATTAACCTCAATGCCGCACGCGATTATCACTCAGCGCTACAAAAGCTCAACGCTCTGGAAGAAGTGGTAGAAGCCTACTACACCACTGGCGCTTACAATATTTTCGTTAAGCTGATGTGCCGGTCGATAGAAGAACTGCAACACGTACTGATCGATAAACTGCAGGCGATCGATGAAGTACAGTCAACCGAAACCCTGATCTCGTTGCAAAACCCCATCAATCGCAATGTGAACCCATAAAAAAGGCCGATCACCGGCCGTTTTTACTGTTTGTCACTGGCGAATCTGCTTATCGCTTTAAGTATTCCGCCAACTGGTCTGCACTAATACCCTGGGCAGCCAGTTGTTTGGCAAGATCTTGCACCTGCTCATCTTTGCGGGACTCGATCACCTGTTGAAATTGAAACACCAGGTCTCTAAGCATAGGTAACGGTACTTGCTTAGCAGCACTGCGAATTCGCTCGCCGCTCTGATTACCCAGTTCATTGAGTAATTTACCAAACATCAATTTTTCCGGAGCTTCTTCCATCTGCTCCAGCACGCGAGCCATTTCATAGGTTGTCATCGACATTGTCGTCAATCATCCACCGCTTATTTAGTCAAAGCTTAAATATACACCTGATACATCAGTAGATAAACAGATTATTTATCGGTCAGTTAGCTTTGGTTAGCTACCGGCTGATGCCACTGCTTACCAACACGGCTAAACAGGATGAACAAGGCCGGCGCCACCAGCAGCATCTGCAAGGCAATCATCATTTGTGGTTGCCACTGCAGACGTTGCAGAATCGCTACCAGTGCACCAGAGCCACTCATCTGGAACAGGCCAAGCAAGGCCGCTGCGGTACCGGCTTTATCACCAAACGGAGCCAGCGCTTTACCGGCTGCCGCGCCAAGTATCCAGGCAAAACCGACCGAGGACAGGAAGATAGGCAACATAAATGCCCACGGCGCGGCCACATCTGCCAGTAATAGCATCAACACACCAGCGAGCAGTATCGCCACCAGACCAATGACCAAAGTGGCACGGGTGCCCAGCTTGTCCATGCATTTCGGCGCAGTCAGACAGGCAATAATATTAATCACTGCGTTGATGCTGAACCAAAAAGTAAACTGGTTCATGGTCAGTCCGAGTTGTTCCATCAACACCACAGGGGCTGACGTCACGTATGCCAGAATAACCGCCATCGCCAGCATGCAGAGCGTCGCATGGAACAGAAAAGTCGGATTGGTCAGTACTTGCTGGTAACGTTGCAACCGGAATACCGGCTGTTGAGATGGTGCCGGATTGGTCTCGCGCAGTTTCATCACCAGCAGCAGGCCGACCACAATGGCAAAACCGGCCATAAAGCTGAAGTTCGCCCGCCAGCCAAATTGCTGGGTTAGCCAACTGCCCAAAATCGGCGCCATAGCGGGGATCAGGCAGATGGCACCATTGAGGTAGCTGATCATCTTGCCACTTTTTTCCGGGCCAAATAGATCGCGAACGATGGCAAAAGCCGCGACGGATGTAGCGCAGGCACCAAAGCCTTGTAACAGACGCGCCAACAACATCCAGTCGATAGTCTGGGCACCCCACGCCAATAAAGCGCTCAGACCATACAAGCTCACACCGGCTAATGCCACCATTCGCCGTCCATGTTTATCCGCCAGCGGGCCAGCAAATAGCTGCCCGAGCCCCATGGCGAACAAAAACCAGGTAATCGTATCTTGTGCCAGTGCATGTTCCACGTGGAACTGCTCAGAAATCAGCGGCAATGCCGGCAGATAAATATCAATCGCCAAAGGGCTGAATAATACCAGCAAGGTCAGTAGTACCAGCTGATACCGGCTGGTCGGTTGTGACGATAAATTGGTTGCAGAACGGGACACGCCACTCTCCTATCAAGATCAATTGCGCTAGTCTAATTGACTGGTGATATTATTAATAATGGCATATATTCATTGCTGATATTCTGCTTGGGAAATTCATATGAATATTGAACAGCTCGCCCGGCTGGATCTGAATTTGTTGGTCTGCTTAAACGTCCTGCTTGAAGAGCTGAACGTCACCCGCACGGCACAGCGATTGTGTCTGAGCCAATCCAGCGTCAGTAAGTCGCTGGCCAAACTGCGACTGTTGTTTGATGACCCGCTGTTTATTCGCAGCTCACACGGTTTAAGAGCCACGCCAAAAGCCATGCAGCTCAAGCCGAAACTGGCCGCCCTGGTCCACCAGCTGCAGCAACTGACCGAACCCGACCAGTTCAACCCCGCCAGCAGCGAGTACCGCTTCCATATTGCGGCGGTAGAAAGCGTTTACCCGCTGATCATGCCCTACTTTCTGCCTGCCATCTTTCAACAGGGCCCGAAACTGACCATCGCCACCCACTCCTGGGATGAGCAGACATTTAAACGCTTACAACTGGGGGAAATCGATCTCGGCATCACCGGCCGTGATATCGATATTCAGGATGCCAAGCTGACCATGTTCCCACCCGAAGACATCAACCAGCAGGAAATCTATCGCGACAGCCAGATGTGTCTGGTGAGACGCCATCACCCGGTGCTAAACCAGCCATGGGATTTGCAACGTTATCTGCAGCAGCGCCATGTCCAAGTGCGCTGCGACGGCAGTGACCGCTGGCTGCTGGACTACCGCCTGGCCGATCTCGGCCACCAGCGCGATATCGCCATCACGGTGCCGGATTTCAACAGTGCCGCCAGCTTATGCAGCTATACTGATTTTGTGTTTACCGCGCCGAGCCATTTTATCCAGTTTATCGCCCGGCAACTGGACCTGGTGCCATTGCCGCTGCCACTGGAATTTCCGCAAATGGCCTATACCCTGTTTTGGCACCGTGACAGAGCAAACGACCCGGCCCTTGGCTGGCTGCGACAGATCATAGAACAAAAAACCAGCCATCTTAGATAGTTTGCAGGCCAGCAGTAAAAGGAGTAGCTTATCCCACTGTTGATTCGTCGGAACAGACGAACGGTTACCGATACCCGAATAAAGATAAAGGAAATACAGATGCTGACCACGATTGAAAGCCGGCTTGAAGCAATTCGCCACTGGCTACAACAGCACGAGCTGGATGCACTTATCGTCCCCCATGAAGACGAATACCTGGGCGAATACGTTCCAGAGCAAAACGAACGCCTGCACTGGTTAACCGGCTTTACCGGCTCAGCCGGTGCCGCAGTGATCACCGCAACTCAGGCGGCGATATTTGTCGACGGCCGCTACACCGTCCAGGTGACGAAACAGGTGCCGGGCGACAGCTACCAGTATTGCCACCTGATTGAACAGCCGCCGCTAGAGTGGATTGTCGACCATTTGTCCGCCAGCGATAAAGTCGCCGTTGATCCTAAAATGCACAGCGCAGCGTGGTTCACCGGCGCTCAGGAAAAACTGGCCGCGAAAGTGCAGCTGGTTATCCTAGGCGAAAACCCGATTGATCAGCTCTGGCAGGATCGTCCTGAGGCCGAATTCACCCCGCTACGCTTGATGGATGTGGACAGCGTCGGTCAGTCCTGTCGCGACAAGCGCCAACAGATCGGCCAACTGATAGAAAAACAGGGCGCCGATTGCGCGGTACTCACGGCGCTAGATTCCATCTGCTGGCTGCTAAACGTTCGCGGTAGCGATGTTTCTCGCCTGCCGGTGGCGTTATCTCACGCCATTTTGCATCGTGATGGCAGCGTTGAATATTTTATTGATCCACAACGTATCCCGGCCGGTTTCGACCAGCATACCGGTCCGGGCGTCTCAGTCACCCACCCGGATCAGCTTGAAGCCAGCCTGGCGCGATTAAACGGCCAGAGCGTGTTAATCGACCCGGCCAACAGCAACGCCTGGTTCACCCTCACATTGCAAAATTCCGGTGCCAAAGTGATCAATAGCGCCGATCCATGCCTGATGCCTAAGGCGGCCAAAAACCCGGTTGAGATCGCTGGCATGAAAGCGTGTCATGTCCGGGATGGTGTGGCGATGGTCAAGTTTCTGCACTGGTTAGATAGCGAAGTGGCAGAAGGCAAACTGCACGACGAAGCCACCCTGGCGGACAAGCTGCAAAGCCTGCGTGAACTGGACCCAACCTTAGTTGATCTCAGTTTCGATACGATTTCCGCAGCGGGTTCCAACGCGGCCATGTGCCATTACAACCACCTCAACCAGGCTGAGCCTGGCAGACTCAGCCAGAACAGTCTGTATCTGGTGGATTCCGGCGGTCAGTACCTGGACGGCACCACAGACATCACCCGCACCATCGCCATCGGCCAGCCGAGCGAGGAGATGATTCACCAGTTCACCCTGGCGCTCAAAGGTCATATAGGCGTCGCTCGCGCCCGCTTCCCTGCCGGCACTCGCGGTTACCAGATTGATACCCTGGCAAGACAACATTTATGGGCTGAAGGTTATGATTATGACCACGGCACCGGGCACGGCGTAGGCCATTTCCTAAGCGTGCATGAAGGTCCGCAAAGCATATCTAAGCGACAGATCGATGTCCCGCTGGTGGCCGGTATGGTGTTGTCTAACGAACCGGGTTACTACCGCGCTGACAGCTTCGGTATTCGTATTGAAAACCTGGAACTGGTCACTGAAATTGCCACTCAGGGTGATTTCAATGTGCTAGGTTTTGAATCTCTGACCCGCTGCCCGATCGATGTTCGCGCCATTAATGTCAACATGCTGACCAAACCGGAACTCAGCTGGCTGAACGACTACCATCAAAAAGTATGGGATGAGGTGAGTCCGCTGGTGGAAGGTGAGGTGAAAGACTGGCTGCGCCAGGCCACTCAAGCCATCCGCCACGCCTAATTAAAAAACCACATATCTTCAATCCCTTAGCGTTAATCCGTTAAGGGATTTTTTGTATCCACTCATTCATCCCGCCATTTAAATACAACTCTAACGTTTTAATTTTTATTTACATTCCAATTACACACTAAACACCTGTTAAATATAGATTTAATTAACAAACCTGACCTATATGAACATTAATTGTTCAAAAAATTAATTTGAGATCTAATGATTATTTGGCTAACTTATATTTAACTAATCGTTCAATTAAAAATAATAGGGAGTGTTGATGCCGAAAGTTGGAATGCCCGATATACGCAAACCGCAGCTGGTTCAGGCCACCATGGCCGTTATCGAACGAGTAGGATTACACGCTGCCAGTATCGCCCTGATCAGCCGTGAAGCCGGCGTTTCTACCGGCATCATTAACCACTATTTTGGTGGTAAGCATGGCCTGCTGGAAGAAACGATGCGCGCAATTCTGCGTGAGCATTCGGTCACCGTGACACAGGCACTGACCAAATTGCCAAAACATCAGCATCAGGCCCGGATCAATGCCATCGTTAACGCCAACTTTGAAGGCTTTCAGGCCGAAAGCCAGGTGGTAAAAACCTGGTTGGCGTTCTGGACTTATTCGATGCACGACCCCCAGTTGCACCGTTTGCAGCGGGTCAATGAACAGCGCCTGCTCTCCCACCTTAAAATTGAACTTAATGCTCTTCTTCCCCGCCACCAGGCTCAACAGGTGGCCAACGGGATCGCCGCTCTGATCGATGGTATCTGGCTGCGAGGCGCGCTCAACCCGAACGGGATTGACGCACAGCAAGCCAGAGTATTAATCAACGACTACTTAGAATTACAACTGGCGCAGCAGGCGCTGACAAACAGCTAGGTCTTCAAATGGAAAATGCATCACTTTATATCGATGGCGCGTTGAAACACGCGTCGTCCGGGGAAACCTTTACCTCGTATAATCCGGCAACCGGTGAACCCCTTGCCATTTTAGGGCTGGCCAGCCCACAGGATGTCGAGGATGCGGTAGATTCTGCCAAGCGCGGCTTTGCGATCTGGTCGTCGATGTCTGCGGTAGAACGTAGCCGGATCCTGCTTAACGCGGTGGCGATACTGCGAGAACGCAACGACGAACTGGCACAGCTTGAAGTACTCGATACCGGCAAACCGATTCAGGAAGCGAACTGTGTCGATATCGCCACCGGTGCCGACGTAATCGAATATTTCGCCGGTCTTGCGCCCGCCCTACAGGGCGAACAGCAACCGCTGTCCACCAGTCAGTTCTTCTACACCCGCAAAGAGCCGCTTGGCGTCTGTGCCGGTATCGGCGCCTGGAACTACCCGATTCAAATTGCGATGTGGAAATCAGCACCGGCACTGGCAGCCGGTAATGCAATGATCTTCAAACCGTCAGAAGAGACGCCATTAACAGCGCTTAAACTGGCGGAGATCTTTACCGAAGCTGGCCTGCCGGACGGTGTATTCAACGTGGTTCAGGGTGATGGCCGCGTCGGCCAGATGCTGACCGCCCACCCCGACATTGCCAAGGTTTCTTTTACCGGTGAAACCGGAACCGGCCAGAATGTAATGGCCGACAGCGCCCGGACGCTGAAATCCGTCACCATGGAGCTGGGCGGCAAGTCGCCGCTGCTGGTGTTTGAAGATGCCAAGCTCGAGCAGGCGGTTTCAGCCGCAATGACTGCCAACTTCTACACTCAGGGCGAAGTATGTACTAACGGTACCCGCGTCTTTGTCCATGAAAGTCTCTACGATGACTTCGTTGATCAGCTTAAATCCCGCAGCGAACAACTGATCGTCGGCGATCCGCAGGATCCAAGCACCCAAATCGGCGCACTGATTTCCCGTGACCATATGGACAAGGTACTGGCCGCCATCAGCAGCGCTAAATCCAGTGGTGCTACGCTGCTGACCGGTGGTTATCAGGTAACTGACAACGGCCTGGATAAAGGTAACTTTGTCGCGCCCACCGTGTTTATCGACTGTCACGACGAGATGAGCTTTGTTCAGCAGGAAATCTTCGGCCCGGTGATGGCGGTGCTTAAGTTCAGCGATGAACAGAAAGTCATTGAACGCGCCAACAACACCCACTACGGCCTGGCTGCCGGTGTATTTACCCAGAATTTGTCCCGTGCCCACCGCGTTATCCACCAGCTACAGGCAGGCATTTGCTGGATCAACACCTGGGGGGACTCACCGGCCCCGATGCCGGTCGGCGGTTACAAACTCTCCGGCGTCGGTCGTGAAAACGGCATCGAAACGCTTAGCCATTACACCCAGACCAAGAGTGTGCTGGTGGAACTGGACGATTTTGTCGGTCCCTATGCCTAAGGAGTCAGCATGAAACAACACTTTGACTACATCATTATCGGCGCAGGTTCGGCAGGTTGTGTACTGGCCGATCGCCTGACCGAAAGCGGTGAACATTCGGTGCTGCTGCTGGAAGCCGGTGGCAGTGATAAAAGTATCTTCATTCAGATGCCTACCGCGCTTTCTTATCCGATGAACAGCGACAAGTACGCCTGGCAGTTTGAATCGCTGCCAGAACCAGGCCTCGATGGCCGCGCCCTGCACTGCCCGCGCGGTAAAGTGCTCGGCGGCAGTTCATCGATTAACGGTATGGTCTATGTTCGTGGCCACGCCTGTGATTTTGATGAGTGGCAGCAGCACGGCGCTCACGGCTGGGATTACGCTTCCTGTCTGCCCTATTTCAAACGCGCCGAAAGCTGGAGCGGTGGTGCTGACCAGTACCGCGGCGGTGACGGGCCACTGGCGACCTGCAACGGGAACGATATGAGGCTCAACCCGCTCTATCAGGCCTTTATTGATGCCGGACAACAGGCGGGCTACCCGGCAACCCAAGACTACAACGGCTACCAGCAGGAGGGCTTCGGTCCCATGCACATGACGGTAGATAAAGGGGTACGCGCTTCAACTGCCAACGCCTATCTGCGCCGCGCACTAAAACGTTCCAACCTGACGTTGTTCAAAGGCGTACTGACCCGCAAAGTCGTCCTGGAGGACAAACGTGCTATTGGCGTCGAGTTTGAGCGCAACGGTCAGGTTCAGGTTGCGTTTGCCAATCGCGAAGTGGTTTCCAGCGCCGGCTCAATCGGCTCACCGCAACTGCTGCAACTGTCTGGGATCGGCCCGCGCGAAGTACTGGAAAACGCCGGGGTCGAGTTGCAACACGAACTGCCCGGGGTGGGTGAAAACCTGCAGGATCACCTGGAGATTTATTTCCAGTATCGCTGCAATCAGGCGATCACCCTCAACAGTAAGCTGGGTTTGCTCAGTAAAGGCATGATCGGTGCCGAATGGATACTAACCAAACGTGGCTTGGGTGCGACCAACCATTTTGAATCCTGTGGATTTATTCGTTCCCGTGCCGGCCTCAAATGGCCCAACATTCAATATCACTTCTTACCAGCTGCCATGCGGTATGATGGCCAGACGGCATTCGACGGGCACGGTTTCCAGGTCCATGTCGGGCCGAACAAACCCCTCAGTCGCGGCCGCGTCTGGATTCGTTCCAGTGATCCGAAACAGAAACCGGCGATTTTGTTCCGTTACCTTTCACAGCCGCAGGATATTCAGGACTGGCGCGACTGTATTCGCCTGACCCGGGAGATTCTGGCTCAACCGGCACTGGACGACTATCGCGGCGCTGAAATTCAACCCGGTATTCAGGTCAGCAGCGATGCTGAGATTGATGCCTGGGTAAAGCAGAACGTAGAGAGTGCCTATCACCCGTCGTGCAGCTGCAAAATGGGCGCTGACGACGATCCAATGGCCGTGCTGGATAGTGCTTGTCGCGTACGTGGCATTGACAATCTTCGCGTCGTTGATTCATCCATCTTTCCCACCATACCAAACGGTAACTTAAACGCGCCGACCATTATGGTCGCTGAACGCGCCGCAGATCTGTTACTCGATAGAGCACCACTAGCACCTGAACAGGTGCCGGTGTGGATTGCTCCGCAGTGGCAGGACCAACAAAGAGCAACGACGCCACAACGGGCGCTGGATACTCAACTCTCTGTGGAAATGATAACTAAATAAGGAAATACCCATGCGTAAAGTCATTACCTTCACCGCAGCCACGCTGCTGTCACTCAACGCTTATGCCAACAGCTGTAACACCGTCCGTTTTGCCGATGTCGGCTGGACAGACATCACCGCAACCACCGCAGTCGCCAGTGAGCTACTGCAGGGGCTGGGCTATCAGACCAAAACCGATCTGTTGTCGGTACCGGTGACCTATTCTTCAATGGCCAATGGTGACATCGATGTTTTCCTCGGTAACTGGATGCCGACCATGGAAGGCGACATAGCCAAATACCGCGAAGCCGGTACGGTGGAAACGCTGCGCGCCAATCTGGAAGGCGCTAAGTACACCCTGGCCGTACCTAAGTACGTTTATGACGCTGGCGTAAAATCGTTCGCGGATCTGGCCAAATTTGCCGACAAGTTTAATAACCGTATCTACGGTATTGAACCGGGTAACGATGGTAATCGCCTGATTCAGACCATGATCGATAACAACGCGTTTGATCTGAAATCGTTCAATCTGGTCGAGTCGAGCGAGGCCGGTATGGTTTCTCAGGTCAAGCGTGCCGTGCGCCGCAAGCAGTGGATAGCCTTCCTGGGCTGGGCTCCGCACCCAATGAACAGCAACGTAGCAATGGAATACCTCAGTGGCGGCGATGACTACTTTGGTCCGAACTATGGCGGTGCCAACGTTTATACCAACGTACGTCAGGATTACGTATCTCAGTGTCCAAATGTCGGCCAGCTGTTAAACAACCTCTCGTTCAGCCTGGAAATGGAAAACACGCTGATGGAAGCGATCCTCAATCAGGGTCAGCAACCATCACAAGCGGCCAAAACCTGGCTGCGTGAACACCCGGAAGTCGTTTCGAAATGGCTGAGCAAGGTGACAACACTGAAAGGTCAGCCTGCCGAACAAGCCATCAAAGACTACCTCAATTCAGACGTTTAACCAGCACAGGGTGGAGCCCGGCTCCACCCGACTTAAGGAACTCATCCCATTATGATTAGCGATCACAAAATACCGTTGGGCCATTGGATGGAGACCGGCGTTGACTGGCTGACCCTGAATGCATCCGGTTTTTTCGACACTATTTCATTGTTGCTCGAAAGCACCATTATGCTGCTAGTCGATCTGTTTAAATGGTTTCCGCCCGCGGTTCCCATTGTCGTCACTGCCGCTCTCGCCTGGTGGCTGCACCGCAGTCTGTCGCTGGTGATTTTTATCATCGCTGCACTGCTGCTGATCCTCAACCTAGGATACTGGCAGGAAATGCTGGAAACTTTTGTTTTGGTTTTTGCCGCGACAACGATTTCCGTATTAATTGGCGTCCCCCTGGGTATCATGGCGGCACACCGGCCGTGGTTATATACCGTGATGCGTCCGATCCTCGACCTGATGCAAACCGTACCGACCTTTGTCTACCTGATCCCAACGCTGGTGCTGTTTGGTCTCGGTATCGTTCCGGGTCTGATTTCCACCATTATCTTTGCCATCGCCGCCCCGATCCGCCTCACCTATCTGGGTATCACCCGGGTTCCGGAAGAGCTGATAGAAGCCGGTAAAGCCTTTGGTGCCAGCAAGATGAAGCTACTGTTTAAAGTGGAATTGCCCGCCGCCCTGCCGAGCATTATGGCCGGTGTCACTCAGTGCATTATGTTATCACTGTCGATGGTAGTGATCGCCGCTCTGGTCGGTGCCGACGGTTTGGGTAAACCGGTTATCCGCGCACTGAACACGGTTAACATTTCGCAGGGATTTGAAGCCGGTTTAGCTATAGTGTTGGTCGCCATTATTCTCGACCGTCTGTGTAAAGCTCCCAACAGCAAAGAGGTGTCCTAATGAACGCGATCAGCATTGAAAACCTGGATGTGGTATTTGGCAACCATCCAGACCCTGCACTGGCACTGCTGGATCAAGGTCAGAGTCGTCAGCAGATTATTGACCAGACCGGCTTGGTGGTGGGCGTCGATAACGTCAGCCTGGATGTCAAACAAGGTGAAATCTGCGTATTGATGGGCTTATCCGGGTCCGGCAAATCCAGCCTGCTGCGCGCCGTCAACGGCCTCAACCCGATCAGTCGCGGTTCATTGAAGATTCAAGATGGCGATCAGAGTGTCGACTTAGCCCAATGTGATGAGCCGACTCTGCGTCACCTGCGCACCAACAAAGTATCCATGGTGTTCCAGAAGTTTGCCTTGATGCCCTGGCTGACGGTGCTGGACAATGTTGCGTTCGGTCTTGAAATGCAGGGTATCGGCAAAACGGAACGCCGCCGTCGGGCACGCGAAAAACTGGCCATGGTCGGTCTGTCCGAATGGGAGAGCAAATTTCCTCACGAGTTATCCGGTGGCATGCAGCAGCGCGTTGGCCTTGCCCGTGCTTTTGCTATGGACAGTGATATTTTACTTATGGACGAACCGTTTTCGGCGCTCGATCCACTGATCCGCAACCAGCTACAGGATGAGCTGCTGCTCCTGCAAAAACAGCTCAATAAAACCATCATCTTCGTCAGCCATGATCTGGACGAAGCGCTAAAGATTGGCTCACGCATCGCCATTATGGAATCGGGTAAACTGATCCAGTACGGCAAAGCCGAAGACATCGTCCTGACACCAAAAACTCAGTATGTTCAGGACTTCGTTGCGCACACCAACCCACTCAATGTTCTCAAAGGCCGTTCGCTGATGAACAGCTGTGATGACCTGACCCAGGCCAACGGCCGCTGGCAGATCTGTCAACAGGCCAATGTCTGGGTTGAGCAACATGAACAGCAGTGGCGGGTATCGGGTGATAGTGCACTAAAATTGGTGGAATGGCATGCCGGTATGCGCTACCAGCAACTTGACCAACAGTCGCTAGTCATTGCCAGTCCGGATATTGATATGCGAGACGCGATTGAAATTCGCTACCATACTGGTAATCCGATCCTGCTGATGGAAGATAATCGCTTGGTTGGCACTCTAAGCGACCACGATTTCTATCATGCGCTGCTGGGTAAGTACCATCAATCACAGGCGGCATAAGCGCGCGATTTATGACATAACAAAGGCGACCTTAGGTCGCCTTTCTATTTGTGTTTCACGTGAAACATTAGCGCGGCTTAGCCGGAGTATACTGAATGCCAGTCGTGCCAAACCGCTTCGAGCCCCCGGGCTTTAATGGCTTGTTCCACTTGCCAGGCAGGACGTTCATCGCTGATCGCGAATTGCTCTAACTCGGCTTTCGGATCCGCATAACCGCCAGGCTGGGTTTTCGATGCCGCCGACATACTGGTAATCCCTAGCATAGCCACGTTATCACGAAACTCGGGCGTTTCGCGAGTGGACAGCGACAGCTCAACTTCTGAGTTCAGCAGACGGAATGCGCAAATCAGCTGTACCAGCTGCTTATCACTCATTACCGATTTCGGTTGTAGTGCCCCCTCGCACGGTCTAAGGCGTGGAAACGATATCGAGTAGCGAGACTGCCAGTAAGTTTTTTCCAGATAGTCCAGATGCGCGGCAAGATAAAAGCAGTCTGTACGCCAGTCTTCCAAACCTATCAAGGCACCCAGACCGATTTTATCGATGCCCGCTTTTGCCAATCGGTCAGGTGTTTCAAGGCGAAACTCAAAATCCATTTTGTTTCCACGCAGGTGGTGCAGCGCATATGTCGAAGGATGATACGTTTCCTGGTACACCATCACCGCATCCAGGCCGAGTGTTTTCAGTTCTGCGTACTCGTCCTGATTAAGCGGTTGTACTTCCATCGCCAAGTAGTGAAACGACTGCTTGATAAGCGGCAGCATCTGGCGAAAATAGTTCATGCCCACTTTGGTTTCATGCTCACCGGTCACCAACAGAACGTTATCAAATTTCATCTGCTTGATAGCGGCGATCTCCAGCTCTACCTCTGGCTGAGTCAGTGTCTTGCGCTTGATGCGATTCTCCATCGAAAAGCCGCAATAAGTGCAGGCATTGGCGCACAGATTTGACAGATAAAGCGGTATGTAGAACGACATGGTATTACCAAAACGACGGCGAGTAGCCTGATAAGAAAGCTGAGCCATCTGTTCAAGATACGCTTCTGCCGCCGGAGAGATCAGCGCTTTAAAATCTTCCAGATCGCGTTTGCTTTTGGCAAGTGCGCGTTCGACATCAAGTGTCGTTTTGCTATATAGCGACAACTTGATGTCATCCCAGTTCAACTGGTTGAATCGTGACACAAAGCTCATGACTAACCTTCCAGAAATGCTGTAAACGGACTCGACGCTTCGGCCTGTTGATGCCGATCTGCCAATCCGGACACATAGGCCATACGCCCGGCTTCGACCGCCAGTTTAAATGCCTTCGCCATCGAGACAGGGTCGCGCGCGGTGGCAATGGCAGTATTAACCAGCACCGCGTCCGCGCCTATTTCCATCGCTAACGCCGCATCAGATGGTGCGCCGATACCGGCATCGACAATCACCGGTACGTTGGACTGATTTATGATGATTTCCAGAAACGTTTTCGAGCTGAGTCCCTGGTTGGTCCCGATCGGTGAACCGAGTGGCATCACCGCCGCACAACCGACATCTTCGAGTCGTTTACACAGCACAGGATCGGCGTGACAATACGGCAGGACGGTAAAGCCATCTTTAACCAACTGCTCAGCAGCTTTCAGGGTTTCGATCGGATCCGGCATCAGATACTTGGGATCTGGATGAATTTCTAATTTCAGCCAGGTGGTTCCCAGCGCTTCGCGGGCAAGATGGGCGGCGAATATCGCGTCGCGAGCTGTTTTGGCACCAGAGGTGTTTGGCAGTAAGTGGATCCCTGCCGCGATCAGCGGGGCCAGAATATCATCATCACGTTCCGCCAAATCAACCCGCTTCAGCGCCATGGTCACCAGTTCAGATTCACAACTACCAATCGCCGCTTCCATGACCTGTCGATTGGCAAACTTTCCGGTCCCGGTCAAAAGTCGGGAATTAAAATTTCTATCAGCTATTGTCAACATCGTGCTCAGCCTCCTGCTATCGCCTGAAAAAGAGAAATATGGTCGCCGTCACTAAGCTTGGTTTGCTGCCATAGACCACGTGGGATCACCTGATCGTTAATCGCAAACACACAACCTTGAACAGGGAGTTGTAGCTGGGTTTGGACCAAAGCCAGAGTACTGTCGGTATTTGTGCTATACGCTTGGCCGTTGATATACACCGTAATGGTCATAGAGTCCCCTCCTCGGCTTTGGATAGTGAGTGGCAGCAGATCGGGCATTCCGGGTCGGCCAGTATTCGCCACTTTTGCCACTGCATGTTCAATGCGTTAAAACGCATCAGCTGATGGGACTGAAAGGTCGACAACCCGAGCAACCATTGCATCGCCATCAGGGCTTGCATATTGCCAATCGTGCCGACCACAGGCCCCATCACGCCCATGTCAGTGCAGCGGCCTGGGGTTGGCGTTACCTCATCCGGCACCAAGCAGCGATAACAGCCCAGCTGATGAGTCTTAAAGTCAAAAGCCATTAACTGCCCTTCCCAGCCGATTGCCGAACCTGAGATCAGCGGTATCCGCGCAGCCGAACAGACTTCATTGACTTGGTGACGAGTGGTTAGATTGTCACTGCAGTCGAGCACGATATCCGCCTGCGCGACTTCCAGCGTCAGTAAGGTTTTATCCATCCTTCGCTGAACCGTGCGTACCCGGCAATCCGGATTGATTGCGGCCAGCGTTTCCGCCAGCGCGGCCACCTTAGGCTGTGCGATCTGGTTGGTTCGGTACGCCAACTGCCGATGCAAATTGGACAAATCGACCCTATCGTCATCGGCTACCACAAGGCGCCCGGTTCCGGCGGCCGCCAGATACAGCGCCGCTGCGGCTCCTAACCCACCGCAGCCAACAATCAGAACCCGGCTGTTGAGTAACGTGGCCTGCCCAGGTTCGCCGATCTCTTTGAGCGCAACCTGACGTTGGTAGCGCTGAAATTGCTTATCCGACAGCATGGCAGTCCTCCGGCTGATTGCGCTTTGCCTGCACTGAATGTTGCAGCAGGTTTTGCTGCAATGTCTTTACTGCACTGCCAACATCATCGGCCTGAGTAATGGCACGTACGACGGCAATACTAGTCACGCCACATTTCAGCACTTCTGCTGCATTCGTTGCGTCGATACCGCCGATCGCAACACTGGGAACCCCATGTGATTCTCCATAAGGCATTGAATCCAGCAGTTGCTGATAGAGTGCCAGGCGAACCAGCCCTTGAGGTTTGGAAGGCATTTGTTTGGTAGTAGTCGGAAAAATATGGCCGAGCGCAATATAGCTCGGTGCCAACTGGTGAATGCGCAACAGTTCATAGTAGCCGTGGGTAGACAAACCAAGCCTAACGTTATGCTGCAACAGCGCACTCAGACTGGCCGTCTGCAGATCCTCCTGACCTAGATGCACGCCATACGCACCGTGCTGAACCGCAAGTTGCCAATAGTCATTAATAAAAACCTGGGCACCATATTGTTTGCCAAGGCGTATTGCTTCAATGATCTGCTGTTCTAGATCGGCTCGCAGCGGGTCTTTAATGCGCAATTGAATAGTGGTAATGCCCAGCGGCAGCAGTTGCGCTATCCAGCGCACATCATCGACTACCGGATAGACGCCCAGAGAGTCTGGCGTCAAGGTCGCAAACGGCGCGATACCACTCTGGGCTTGCGGTTGTGGAAAATACTGATAGTCATGGGGCCATGTTTCACGTGAAACATTCAGCGCAGCGCGGCTCAGCACTAACGCATCTTCGAGAGGAAAATCGAGGCATAGGGACGAAAGCACCCAAGCGAGATGACGCCAACACTGCGTACTATCAAGCTCAGTAACATTCAGCAGTCGACGCGGTTCACTGTCATGATGCCAACAGTCAATCAAGCTGCCGGCAAACCGATCACCAATGAAAACCCAACCGGCATCAGGCTGTACTTGGTTAGCGCAGCTAGATGCAGATCCATAGTGCAACACCCGGTCGACGTCGGGCGCAAAGGTGTTAAACAGGTTACTGGACAAACTGAGAGTCGTGTCGCCAACAAGTTGCAGGAAAGGAGTTGGGCTGACGCCCAACTCAATATCTCCTATCGCAAAACCTTGTTGCTCGGCGAGTAAAAGCACCCGCTGCACTTCTCCCGTCAGCTCAATACACTGAGATGGGATAAGTAGTTTCACGATTTACTCCTCAGTGGCAGTCTCAGCAGAGGCCACTACCGGGTGATATAGCTCAGAGCCGGAGTCCAGAAACTCCTGCGATTTTTGCCGCATACCCTCTAGTGGATCGTCCAGCATCTTGACCTGAATGGCCTGCTCTTCAGCAGCCATTCCGCTATTGGCATAGGTGCGACGCACTTCCTGCGATATTTTCATCGAGCAGAATTTTGGCCCGCACATTGAACAGAAGTGGGCAACTTTACCCGACTCCTGAGGCAGGGTTTCATCGTGAAATGCCCGTGCCGTCACCGGGTCGAGCGACAGATTAAACTGGTCTTCCCAGCGGAATTCAAAGCGGGCTTTAGACAAGGCGTTATCGCGGATCTGTGCCCCCGGATGACCTTTTGCCAGATCCGCCGCATGTGCCGCGAGCTTGTAGGTAATCAGCCCGGTCTTGACATCTTCTTTATTTGGCAGACCCAGATGCTCTTTCGGCGTGACATAACAGAGCATCGCACAGCCAAACCAGCCGATCATCGCCGCGCCAATACCGGAGGTAATGTGATCGTAGCCCGGCGCGACATCTGTGGTCAGCGGGCCTAAGGTATAAAATGGCGCTTCGTGACAATGTTCTAGCTGCTCATCCATATTGGCTTTAATCATGTGCATCGGTACATGCCCAGGACCTTCAATCATCACCTGTACGTCATATTCCCAGGCCACTTTGGTCAGTTCCCCCAAGGTTCTCAGTTCAGCGAACTGGGCTTCGTCGTTGGCATCAGCAATCGAGCCCGGACGCAAACCATCGCCCAACGACAGCGCAACATCGTACTTAGCGCAGATTTCACAGATTTCACGAAAGTGGCTATAGAGGAAGTTTTCCTGATGATGGGCCAGGCACCATTTCGCGATGATAGAGCCACCACGCGAAACAATACCGGTGACCCGTTTTGCCGTCATCGGCACGTAGCGCAGCAGCAGACCGGCATGAATGGTAAAGTAGTCTACTCCCTGCTCTGCCTGCTCTAACAGGGTATCGCGCATCACTTCCCAAGTGAGGTTTTCCGCAATACCATTCACTTTTTCCAGCGCCTGATACATAGGCACGGTTCCGATCGGCACCGGGCTGTTGCGCAGAATCCACTCACGCGTTTCGTGTATGTTGCGCCCGGTCGACAAGTCCATCACGGTATCGCCGCCCCAACGGGTGGCCCACACCAGTTTCTCGACCTCTTCTTCAATCGAAGAACTGACCGAAGAGTTGCCGATATTGGCATTGACCTTAACCAGAAAGTTGCGGCCGATGATCATAGGCTCAGATTCCGGGTGATTGATATTGCACGGAATGATTGCCCGACCTTCAGCCACTTCCTGACGGACAAACTCTGGCGTGATGTCTTTTGGCAGGTTAGCACCAAAGTTCTGACCAGGATGCTGGCGGTTGAGTTGTTCATCCTGATAACGGCGACGCCCCATATTTTCACGCAGTGCAATGTATTCCATTTCCGGAGTAATAATGCCCTGGCGGGCATAATGCAGCTGAGTCACCCGTCGACCGGCTTTGGCTCGGCGAATCACTGGCAGGTTACCATAGCGCAAGTCGTCCAGAGTATGGTCGGCCAGACGCTCGCGTGCGTATTCGGAGCTCATGCCACCGAGAATCTCCGTATCAGCACGTTCAGTCACCCACTGCTCACGTAGCTTAGGCAGTCCCTGATACAGATCTATCGTGTAGTCGGGGTCAGTGTATACACCGGAAGTATCGTACACACAAACCGGCTCATTAGCTTCATAGACAGGCGCTTCTTTAGTGCCACCAATCAGGCTGTCAGCCAGTGAGATTTCACGCATTGGCACGCGAATATCGTCTCTAGAGCCAGTAATGTAGGCTTTCTTTGAATTGGGATACGGCTGTACAGAAAGAGTTTCAATAAACTGTTTGGCTTCCAGCCTTGATTGTTTGCGATTCGACATAGCATTTTCCTTGGTTAGGATTCTAGGGATAAATGCTTGGCGGAAAGATGCTACAAGAGGGGATCAGACAGATCTGGGAGCTGTAGATGTGACGATCCACAGATCGCCAGAGATTGTCTTCTCTTGTTCCCTTCGCAGGTTCTAACCTGATCAGGTTCAAAGGGTATCCGTCAACGCGGATTCTCAGTCGTCCTGGGACGACACCCCCAACGATGGAGGCACCTTATTCGGCTTAGATGGGAAAGTCAACAGGCCAAGCAAAAGGGGAGCATCCAGGTACAACCTGCTCCGCCTTTTGATGCGACCGGATGGGCTCTATTTCAGACCGTTGAAGGACCCGGTGCTTATGAAATTGCTCAGCAGCTCACGCACCTGGTCCGCCTGATCCCGGCGCACCATGAGCCGCATGCCCAGGGCATGGTAGAAGTAAGGGGCCACATGCTCCCCCTGGAGATAATAGGTCACGCCCTCGGCATCCAGGAGGGATCTGAGAAACACACGGTCGGCCGGACTGTGGGTTTCCAAAATGAACTCAAATTCATGATCGTCGCCGTGATCCATGGGCCATTACTCTGCCGTTCCCTGTTCCGCCTTTCGGGGCTGCCTGAACGGTTTCCAGTACCAGGTTTTGATCTGTTTGTAAGCTCGGGGCAATCTCTCCTTCGAGGTTTCCATCAGCGCATATAGCGTGGGCACCACCACCAAGGTCAGCAAGGTGGCCACCAGCAGGCCGAAAATCACCACCGAGGCCATGGAGCGCCACCACAGGGTGGATTCGCTGGCCCAGGAAATCGCCAGCTTGTGGAAATCGTAGGAGACGCCGGTGACCATGGGCAGCAGGCCCAGAATGGTTGTGATGGCCGTCAGCATGACCGGCCGCAGGCGCGTGGCGCCGGCGGCCACCACGGCTTCGGCCAGGGCCATGCCGCGTTCCCGCAGCTTGTTGGTGTAGTCGATGAGCACGATGGCGTTGTTGACCACCACACCGGCCAGGGAAAAAACGCCTACACCGGACATGATGATACCGAAGGGCGAGCGCAGCACAAACAGGCCCACGAAGGCGCCCCCCAGGGAGAGGATCACCGAGGTCAGGATGATCAATGGCTGGCTGATCGAATTGAACAGGGAGACCAGTATCAGGAAGATGAGCAGGACAGCCACCACGAAGGCCTTGCCGAGGAAGGCCTCTGACTCTTTCTGGAACTCGTTCTCACCGGTGAACTTGAGCTGGTAGCCGGCCGGCAGGGGAAAATCGGCCAGCAGGGCTTCGGCCTCCTGTCGGGCCTGGGCCGCCGGTTTTTTGGCCTCCTCCACGTCGGCCTTGACGGTTACCACCCGGTCGTGGTTGATGCGCACGATGTCGCCCACGCTACCGGCATAGTCGATGGCGGCCAGAGTGGTCAAGGGCACAAGAGTGCCGCCGGGGGTGGGGATCATCAGCTTCCGGAGCACATCGGTGACTTTGCGGTCCTGCTCGGCCAGGGTGACCACGATGTCGTAGTCCTCGTCTCCTTCGTAAAAGGTGGAGACATCCAGACCGTTATAGGCGGTTTTCAGGGCCGCACCGATCTGGTTGGTGGTCAGGTCATAGAGGGCCGCTTTCTGGCGGTCGATGCGCACCCGCACCGAGGGCAGGCTGCCCACGAAGTCGTCGCGCACATCCTCCACGTGGGGGATCTTTTCCACCACGGCGCGGACCT
>NZ_JBNKVP010000027.1:0-40630 GCF_050299255.1 Vibrio sp. | reverse complement strand
CCTTCCACCGCGCTGGTGGCGTGCCGGTCTTAATGGCCAACCTCGCCCAGCGTGGCTTAATCTTTATGGATGCCAACCCCGTGTATGGCTCAATGGAAGACTATCTGACCACCCCATACCTGGACGATGAGCAGAATCTGATTTTTGAGCGCGTTTCTGAAAGCAGAGATACCAGCGTATTAGCCGATAGCCAGGGCTGTTTCAGTACCAGTGGCGGCTTGAAAGTGCTGTCCGGCAACCTGGGGCGCGGGGTGATGAAAGTCAGCGCGGTCGCCGAGCAGCACCGCAAAGTGGTTGCCCCGGCCAGAGTGTTTGACTCCCAGCACGATGTGGAAGCAGCCTACAAACGCGGCCAGTTTACCCAGGATACCGTGATAGTGGTGCGCTTTAACGGGCCATCTGCCAACGGTATGCCAGAGCTACATAAACTGATGCCGATTATGGGCAACCTGATGAAATCTGGCCTCAACGTGGCACTGGTGACAGACGGCAGGCTATCTGGCGCATCAGGCAAAGTTCCGGCGGTGATCCACATTACTCCGGAAGCCAATCGCGGTGGCCTGCTGGCCAAGCTGCAAGATGGCGACATGATCGAAGTGGATGGCATTTCAGGAACGGTCAACGTACTGGTTTGTGTGGCTGACAGAGCACTACACCAGCCGGATCTGGCGTGCAGTTTAATCGGCAGTGGCCGAGAGCTGTTCAACGTTTTCCGACAATCGATTTCCACCGCCGAACAAGGCGCAAGTATACTGTATTCAACAACTATTTAACCTATAACCCGCTAGCAATCTAATCAGGACTAGACAATGAATTGGACACACTCACCGCAACACATTTTTGCAGCTTCACCGATAGTTCCGGTCATGGTTATCCAACACCGTGATGATGCTGTCCCGCTGGCCAAAGCGCTTGCTGAAGGTGGCATTAACGTATTTGAAATTACCCTGCGCACGGAAGCGGCGCTGGACGCGATTGAACTGATCGCCGAAGCAATGCCAGACTCTCTGGTTGGCGCCGGCACGATACTGACACCAGAGCAGTATGATGCGGCCGTGGCCGCCGGAGCGAAGTTTATCATTTCACCGGGAGCACCAGCGCGCCTGCTGCAACACGCGGCAAGCCAGTCTGTCGCCTTGATTCCCGGCGTCTCGACGCCGACCGAGATCATGACGGCGATGGACTTGGGCTATGATCATCTTAAGTTCTTCCCGGCCGAAGCCAACGGTGGTGCCAAAGCGCTGAAAGCGATCTCGGCGCCGCTGCCACAGGTAAGCTTTTGCCCGACCGGTGGGATCAACGCTGCCAATCTGGCGGAATACCAATCACTGGCTTGTGTAAAAACCGTCGGTGGCACCTGGATGATTCCGGCCGATGCGATAGCAGCCAAAGACTGGTCGCGCATCACCGAACTGACCCGGGAAGCGATCGCGCTGGCCAGCCAGGGACAATAAGCGCTTGGCGGACTGGACTGAGCCAGTCAGTTGAGGCTGCAGCCGATGACATGTCGACGTAGCCTCAACACAACAATATTTAGCACAGCAAGTTAGAGTGGCTGTATGGCAGTAAAAAAGAACCGACCGACATTACAGGACATCGCTGATCTGGTCGGTGTGACCAAAATGACGGTGAGCCGGTATCTGAGGGACCCGACCAAGGTTTCCCAGTCCGTTGGGCTAAAAGTGGAGCAGGCGGTCAAAGAGCTTGGCTATGTGCCTAACCGCGTGCCCGATATCCTGTCTAAAGCCAAGAGTCACTCTATCGGGGTGCTACTGCCCTCCCTGACCAACCAGGTGTTCGACCAGGTGTTAAGAGGCATTGAAGGGGTGATTGAACCGCAGGGTTACCAGGCGATGCTGGCCCACTACGGTTACGGCAAGCATACCGAAGAAAAACGCATCGAGTCATTCCTCGGCTACCACGTCGACGGCATTATCCTGTCTGAAAGTGTCCATACCGAACGTTCGAAACGGATTCTGGCCGCCTCCGGCATTCCGATTGTCGAAATCATGGATTCACTTTCAACGCCACTGCAACAGGCGGTGGGGTTTGATAATGTCACTGCAAGTAAAGAGGCAACCGAGGTGTTGCTGGCGAAAGGACGCACGCGGATCGTCTATCTCGCCGCCCGTATGGACGAGCGCACCAAGCAGAAAATTCAGGGTTATGAACTGGCTGCCGTAGCGGCGCAAATGACACCGAGAGTAATCACTACCCTGGAGTCTTCCACTTACACCTTGGGGGCGGAGTTAATGAAACGTGCCTTCGACCAATACCCGGATTTGGATGCGGTATGCTGCACTAACGACGACATCGCTATCGGGGCGCTCTATGAATGCTTGCGCCAAGGTATTAAGGTGCCGGAGCAACTCTCCATTGTTGGCTTTCATGGCCAGAATATCCATTCCGCAATCAGTCCGACTCTGGCGACAGTGATCACCCCAAGGGAAGAGATCGGTAAAATTGCCGCAGAGCAGTTGCTGGAGCGGATTCACAACCCCGAACTGACCGCAACCAAAAAGGTCATCAGTCTGGCAACCAAATTCTTCTACGGCGAAACGCTGTAGTGGCTGCTGTTATTGGCTACTGAGGATGAACGGGCTCAGCGTTACTAGCCTGCGCTTCTGGTGAGTTAAATCCACGGATGATGTTGCTGAGCGTGATAAGAGCAAAAGCGGCGATGACCAGCGCCAGGTGCCACGGCTGGCTAAGGCCTAACTGCACCAGAAACATACTAACCAAAGACGACACCACCATCTGCCCCCCACCGGACAACGCCGCCGCGGCGCCGGCACGTTTATGATACGGCAGCATCACCATCGCCTGAGAACACGGCAGGGCAATGCCATTGCCCATGATCAGCAGCCACTGGCCAAGCATTAAATACAACGGTTCCAGCGGGCAGAGGAACAGCCACAATGCTGAAATGGCGTGCAGCGCAGGGGTTACCAATAGCATGTTTTTGGTGCCGATTTTGGGCCTGACCCGGTTGCAAATCGTGGTACCCAAAATCATCCCCAGCGCCGGGATCAGCGCCCATAGGGCGTACTCATCGGAATTCATGCCGATTTGGTTTTGCATGATAAACGGCATCACCGACACGGTAGTGATCATCAGGCTGAAGTTGAGCCAGCTGATGCTGGCGAAGCTGATAAAGTAAGTGGAACGAATCAGCTGCCAGTATTGCGCCATCATCTGGCGCGGGGAAGGTATCGTCGACTTCTCGGCGATGGTTTCGTTAAACAGAATCGCGAGCACTACCCAGGCCAGGGCCACATAGCTGAACAGGGAGATAAAAACCATACTCCAGCCAAAGTGGAAGTTGATAAACCCGCCCAGTACCGGAGCCAGCACAGGCGTAATGGATGCGGCCATCGCAATGTAAGAGAGCGCAACGGGCAGATCGGCACCGCTGAACTGGTCTCTGGTGGAAGCCCGGGCGAGTACCGCGCAGCAACCTGTGCCCACACCCTGCAGAAACCGCCCCATGACCATGCCTTCAAATGAACTCTGCAGGGTGAGGATCATCACCAGCCCCAGCAAGGCGATGATTAGCCCGCTGAGCAGAACTTTCTTCCTGCCTACTGCATCTGAAACCGGCCCGTACAAAAACTGCGAAGGGCCAAAGCCGAGCAGATAGATACTGACCAGCAGCTGCGCCTGGTCCAGAGTAATGTCGAAATCTGCGGCTATCCAGGGTAACGAGGGAAAAACCAGCCCCATACTGAGTTGGCCGATACTGATGATAAGGCAGGCGAGGAGTATGACTTTGTAGCGAATTCCGTTGCTCATTAATTGTCCGTAAAAATGCCGTTGAAAAGCAGCGCGCAGAGGTGATGAATGCGCTGAATAAACCAAAATGCCATCACGATTGAAATCAGCTACCAGAACGTAACTGTTTGCATGTAACTATCTAAAGGTGAAGGAAAAACATTCTAGCAGGAATTAACGAATGACTGTAAAGGTAATGCAGAATGTTCGCAAGGTCATTGCGTATTTAACGCATGTAGTTTCCCCTGGTTTTATAAACAAGTAGTGAATTATGTGTAGCGCCGTTTAACGGCGAATTTGGACAAAATAAAGTAGTCCAAGAAGTTTAAAAATATCTTATCGGGGTAGAAATCAAGCGTGAATAGTAGGTCTCTAACTCATAAAGCGAATCTCGTCCTCACCTGACCACATACTTTGCAACGGTTAGTCACATTACAGGCTAATTAAATACACATACCCCAGAGCTTATGATGCCTAATCACTATGCACATTGAAATTAACGTACTGAGTCATCTAAATAAGTGATTGGTCTGAGACAAATATAACTGGTATATCCGTTACTTGTTCCTTTTCGGCTAACGCGGAAAGGGCCACTTCAGAGGCACGTCTTACATGTTCGACGCAGGCATAGTGCGCCGCGGTGCAATCACGTTTCTTGATGGCTTCTACAATGGCTCTCATTTCCTCTATGCTCTGCATATAGCGGTTCTCTTGGGAAATGGAGGTAGCCCGAAGCAGGTTGACTCTTGCTTGTTGTTGGCGAAGTAGCTTAGCGGCGGTTTGGTTACCACATCCTTCATAAAGTAGTTCGTAGAAATCATTGACGCTTTCAAGAATATTCGCAACATTACCTTGGGTCAGTCGGCGGGTAAGCAGATCCAAACTGGTCTCTAGCATCTGTAATTGCTTGTCAGTAGCATTGACGGTATAGAGCTGGACAATCAGGCTTTCTAAGCTGGCACGTAGCTCATAGATTTCTCGCGCAGTTTCAAGAGTTAGGCGAGTCACAATTGGTCCTTTGTTCTCCAAATAGTCAACTAGACCTTCTGACTCAAGGTGGCGCAAAGCTTCTCGAACGGATGTACGACTGACTCCCAGCATGTCGCATAAATCACGCTCCACCAGACGATCTCCGGGCATGAGCTGAAAATTGATGATAGCAGACCTGAGGGTTGCTAAAACTTTTTCACGCAAAGGGATGCGGCTGTTGTCTATCTTAGTAATCTGGGAAGGTTGTCTCATCATGCTGTATTCTCACTTCGACTTCGGGTGAGCATTTATTGGCAAGCCAATGGAGTGCTCTAAGCGTTATGCCCCTTTTTGTGTATCTTTTTGATCATCTGTTGTCTTACGCAGGCAATTATAAGCAATTGTTAATTCAATTGTTGTTTTATTTTTCTTTTGTTCTTTGCATAGGCGAATGGCTATTCAAAGAATGTTATACGCCTTCTACGAGTACAATTTCCGCTGTCGCGACTCCTTTACGCTCTGTCGCAGCTTGTTGGTAAGCCTCTGAGTGGTAGCAAGCAAGGGCATCATCAAATGAAGCAAATTCAATGACAACATGACGCTGACGATCATCACCTTCCAGTTGTTGGCAACGTCCGCCACGGGCGAGAAACTTGCCGTTGAATGCTTCAAACGCCTGAGGTGCTAGATCTGTGTATTTCGAGTATTGTTTTGTATCATGAACTGTAACATGTGCGAGCCAGTATCCTTTCATTATATTCTCCTATGTTCGGTTTAAGTTATTATGTGGACTAAGAAAAAGAGCCCCACGTGAATGGGGCAAGGTAGGGAAAAGAGATAATTATAAATCTATAGAATCTTATGCTTATTGAAATGCCGGTATTACCCGGTCAATGAACAACTGTAGTGATTTCTTTTTCTCTTCGAAGCTTAGGCTATTATCAGCCCAGTAGCTGTACTGGCTAACACCCAGTGTTTCATAATATTTTAAGCGTTTAACAATTTCTTCTGGTGTGCCTACTGCTAGGTTGTTACGCAACTCTTCCTTACTGAAACTTTCACCAAGGTCTTCGCTACTGAGGCGGTTGACGAAACCGTTTTCCGGCGTTTGGTTGTTACGAGCCCACGCCATGAACATTGAATACCAGTGTTGTAGGGCCTCAGTACCAGCTGTTAGTTCTTGTTCTGTTTCACCTACAAAGGTATGACGAAGTAACATGAGCTCTGGTCGAGCAACCTGTGGGTTATTTGCGCAGGCATCGTTAAACTTGTTCATCAAATCTTGAACTTCTTCGTCATTTTTTTGCAGTGGAGTCACCATGACATTGCAACCGTTACTGATCGCAAAGTTGTGAGAGTCAGGATCGCGTGCTGCAATCCACATTGGCGGGTGCGGGTACTGCAAGGGTTTCGGTACACTTGTGGTGGTGGGGAACTGGAATAGTTCACCTTCGTGCGCGTAGTCGCCTGTCCAGAGTTTCTGCAAAGCCGGGACCATTTCACGCAGGTATTTTCCACCGTCAGCCGCTGGCATACCGTTCATCAAACGGTCAAATTCGGCTTGGTAAGCACCGCGAGCAATGCCGAATTCCAAGCGGCCATCACACATGATATCTGCAAGTGCGGCTTCTCCTGCTAATTTTACCGGATGCCAGAAAGGTGCGATAAAAGTCCCCGCGCCTAAGCGAATAGAGCTGGTTTTATTGGCAAGGTAAGTAATATAGTTAATTGGGTTTGGCGCAATGGTGAATTCCATTGAATGGTGTTCGCCAACCCACGCCATCTCAAACCCACCTCGCTCAGCAATTTGGACCAATTCAGTCAGCTCAGCTAATGACTCTTGGTGGGTTTTGTTATCATCGTAACGTTCCATATGTAGGAAAAGAGAGAACTTCATATCAGTATCCTTTCTATAATGTTGAGGCTGGTGGCCAGCCTCAATGTTTTCTTATTTAGACAAAGCTGACGCAGGCTTTAACGTTTGTTTTTTGGGCTTAATTAAAGGTTGCGGTGATTCTTGATATTTTGTGTTTCTGTGTAGGTCTTTCATAAAACAGTAACCCATGACAATTAGCACCATCGAGAACGGTAAAGCAGCGGCGATAGAGGCGGCTTGCAGCCCTTGTAGGCCACCTGCCATCAGTAAAATACCTGCCACTAAACCTAAACCTGCCCCCCAAACAATGCGCATGCTGATTGGTGGGTGATTTCCGCCCATAGAAAGAATGGTGCAGATAACCAGCGTGGCAGAGTCCGCTGAGGTCACAAACCAAGAAATGATCATTAAAGTGGCAAGTGCGGCCATTGGCCAGGTTAGCCAGTTCACATTCAGTGCCTCGATCGTGCTGTACAGCACCATGGTTAGATTCTCATTTACTACTTCCGTTAGACCACCTGCGCCGTAAAGCTCAATGTAGTTTGCAGTGCCACCCATAATGGTGATCCAGGTAAACGCGCCTAGGGTACTGCTTAAAATACCGCCTAACATCAATTCGCGAATGGTACGGCCTTTTGAAATCCGTGCGATGAAGATACCTACGTATGGACCCCAACTTAGCCACCATGCCCAATAGAAAATTGTCCACCAACCCTGCCACTGGCTCGTTGGGTTAGATTCCACCCACAATGACATAGCGACAAAATTGTTGAGATAATCCCCGATATTGGTGAAAAAACTACCAAACAGGTACGCGGTTGGACCTGCGATCAGGAAAAAAGCAAAGAGAATCGAACTGATACGGACGTTCCATTGGCTTAATAATTTAATACCCTTTTGCAGTCCTGAAACTGCTGAAAATGTTGCGATTGAACCTACAACAACAATAAGGATTAACTGGTTGACTGAATTTATCTCAATATCAAATAGATAGTTGAGACCAGCATTCATTTGAGAAACACCAAGCCCCAGCGTAGTTGCAGTACCGAAAAGAGTACTGAAAATCGCCAGCAGGTCGACAGCATGGCCAATAGGACCATAGATACGCTCACCAAGAACGGGGTATAAAGCAGAACGGATTGTAAGCGGCAAGCCTTTTCTATAAGCAAAGTAAGCGAGAATCAACCCGACTAACACGTATACGCTCCAGGCGTTCATACCCCAGTGGAAGATTGTAATACGCATGCCGATCTGTGCAGCTTCGGCTGTGTTAGGCTGAATGTGCGCCATGTCAGCAAATGGGTTGCCCTGAATATAGGTGAGCGGTTCGGCGATGCTCCAAAACATTAGACCTGTACCAACGGCTGCACTGAATAGCATTGCAAACCAAGTAAAGTTATTAAACTCAGGACGGTCACTGTCTTTACCGAGTCGAATACTGCCGAATTTACTGAATGTTACCCAAACTGAAAAGACAAATATGACGGCTACGGCTGCAATGTAATACCACCCCAAATTGCTGGTGATCCATTGTTTGATGCCTTTATAGACAGTATTTGCCAAGTCAATTTGAAGAACTGAAAAGAGAACAAATGCTGAAACCATCACCAATGAGGCGATGGTCATAGTTTGGTTAACCCCTTGAAAAATCCCTTGTTTGTTAACCATGTTGTTATTGGAAATCATAGCAGGATTGCTCCTTTATACACTGTATGATCGTGTCTTTGGCTGAACAATCGAAGTCTTTATACTTACTTCATCCATAGACACCCCTTTTTATGTTATCAGCACATGTTGAGCTGATATTGTATGGTGTTTCTTGGTATACCATAACACCAAAAATTGGCGTATCAAGATGCGATTTTAACAACAAGCTAACCATCTTGTAGATATAACTTATTGTTTTAATTTGATTAATATAAAAGCCAACCTTGTTTTCAATACTGTGTACAAAGTTAATTAAATTAACAAAATGTGATCAATATGTGATTTATTGAAAAATTTATTTTCCATGAAATATCCGAAAATAATTTTAACTTACTGATATTGAAGTGTTTGTTTTAATGTTGACTTGTGAGTGGCTAATAAATCATCTACTTCCATTTTTGTTTGTTTGGTATACCATAATACCAAATGGAGAATGGCAAAGATGTTATTGCCAAAAAGTGCATATGAAAGGAAAACGAAATGGCTTTTAATATTCGTAAGATCTGTACCTATATCGAAGAAACTCGTATTGAAGGCGGTAAAGAAGGTGACAGTCCTGTCACTATGGCTGCAGTTGCCGCTGTCATTGAAAACCCTTGGCACGGTAGAGGGTTTGTTGAAAACCTGCGTCCTGAGATTACGGAGCATTGTTCAGACTTGGGTGCATTAATCGTAGATAAGCTTACAGGTGTAATGGGTGGTGCGGAAAACATTGAGGCTTATGGAAAAGCGGCTGTTGTTGGCATGGAAGGTGAAATTGAACATGCTTCAGCAGTGATTCATACCCTGCGTTTTGGCAACCACTACCGTGAAGCCGTCGATGCGAAAAGTTACTTAAGTTTTACCAATAAGCGTGGATCAGGCGGTACATCCATTCAAGTACCAATGATGCACAAGGACGATGAAGGACTTCGTTCGCACTACATCACATTGGAAATGAAAATTGAAGATGCGCCAGCAGCCAATGAAATTGTTGTGGTGTTAGGTGCATCCGACGGCGGTCGAGTACATCCTCGTATTGGTAATCGCTATATTGATCTTGAAGAAATAGCGAAAGAGAAAGCCGGTCAGCAACAATAAGGAATTGTATGGAGAGCATGAAATTAGTTGATGGAACCAGCTACTTTTCATGTGGAGATGGCGAAACCGTCATCTTCATTCATGGCGTAGGTTTGGATAAATCCATGTGGGGAGGTCAAGTAGCCGGTCTTCAGCAACACTTCCACATTATTGGGTATGACATGCTGGGGCACGGTGAAAGTCCTGACCCTCAAGAAGATTCCACGATTGAAGCATATGCTGATCAGTTGGAAAGTTTGATCTCTGAGCTAAATCTGGCAAAGCCGATTACCGTAGTGGGTTTCTCGATGGGTGGCTTGGTTGCACGTGCTTTTGCTTTGAAATATACGCATCGTATTGATCGATTAGTGATTTTAAACAGCGTTTTTAACCGTACTGAAGATCAGCGCAATAATGTACTGTCTCGCTGTCAGGAAGTAAAAAAACTTGGCCCTGGAGCCAATGTGGAAGCGGCAATTGAGCGTTGGTTCAGTAAAGAGTATCGCGGTGCAAGTCCTGCTCAAATCAGTGCGTTTAAAGAACGTATTGTCACTAACAGCAAACAGGGTTATTTACAAACCTATCAACTGTTTGGTGAGAATGACAATTATGGTAAGCAGCAATTGAACAGATTGCACTTACCGGTGTTGCTGGCGACAGGTGAGCTTGACGTAGGGTCTACGCCCGAAATGGCCTATAGGCTAGCTCAGTATCTGCCTAATTCACAGGTTGTGGTATTGGAACAGCAACGTCACATGATGCCAGTTGAAGCCCCACATTTAGTAAATGAAATGCTGTTGGCGTTCATTCAAGATCAGCCACAGCAAGAAAAATCAAAGAAGGCTCAGCAAGGTCAACCGAAACTACAGGAGGTCGTCAATGGCACTTGAACAATTTAAGATGCTCATTCACGGTGAGTGGGTAGAATCTGCAAGCGGAAAAACGTTTGAAAGTTTGAACCCTGCGACAGAGTTAGCATGGGCAATTTTTCCTTACGCCGATGAAGAAGATGTTGAGAGGGCAGTTCAGTCAGCACACAGTACATTCCTTTCAACAGAATGGTCGACAACCACTCCAGCACAACGTGGCAAGTTGCTACGTCGCCTGGGAGATCTGATTGCTGAAAACAAAGAGCAATTAGCTCAACTTGAAAGTCGGGACAATGGTAAGTTAATCCGTGAGACTCGTGGCCAGGTTGGGTATCTACCTGAGTTTTTCTATTACTTTGCAGGTTTGGCTGACAAAGTGGAAGGTGAGACTCTTGCGCTTGATAAGCAAGATATGTTCGGTTACACCGTACGGGAACCTCTCGGGGTAATAGCCGGTATTATCCCTTGGAACTCACCGCTTTACTTAACGGCAATCAAAATAGCTCCAGCACTGGCTGCGGGCAATACCGTAGTACTCAAACCATCTGAGCACGCCTCTGCGACTCTACTGGAATTAGGGCGTTTGGTGCTTGAAGCGGGCTTCCCTTCAGGTGCAGTAAACGTTATTACTGGTTATGGCCTTCCATGCGGCGCAGCGCTAACCCGTCATCCACTAGTACGTAAGATTGCTTTTACTGGTGGTAGTGAAAGTTCTAAGCATGTTATCCGCAACTCGGCTGAAAACTATGCAAAATTATCATTAGAACTGGGTGGTAAGTCTCCCAATATCATTTTCAATGATGCGGATATTGACAGTGCAGTAAATGGTGCCGTGGCTGGGATTTTTGCGGCTGCAGGCCAAAGTTGTGTTTCAGGATCTCGCCTATTGGTTCAGCATGACATTTACGAGGAGTTCGTTAGGAAGTTAACAGCTCGTGCCGAGAAAATCGTTATTGGTGATCCCTCACACCCAGAGACAGAAATGGGCCCGATGGCCACACAAGCCCAACTTGAGACCGTTGAGCGTTTCGTAGACATCGCTCTAAAAGAGGGAGCAAAGTTACGTACCGGCGGTAAACGCGCAGATATCGAATCGGGATGGTATTACACACCAACTATTCTCGAGTGCAATGATCACAGCGCTACTGTGGTTCAGGAAGAAATATTTGGCCCTGTCGCGACGGTAATTCCGTTTTTTGATGAAGCAGAAGCGTTGTCTTTGGCAAACGATAGTAAGTATGGCCTTGCCGCTGGAATCTGGACCCAAAATTTAGCCAAGGCACACCGCATGATCAAAGGCATACGTTCGGGCATCGTATGGGTGAATACCTACCGAGCGGTATCAGCCTCTGCTCCGATTGGTGGTTATGGTCAAAGTGGTTATGGCCGCGAATGTGGCAGCGATGCCATTAATGAATTTACCCAATTGAAAACAGTTTGGATCAATACGTCATCTGAGCCGATGGCCGACCCATTTATCATGCGTTAATAAGGGAACATCATGACTACACAACAAGTGAAAAATGCAGTCTCACCTGACCTCTACAAAAACATCATGGGACAGTTCCCGACAGGCGTGACAGTGATTACGGCCTTCAACGATTTGGGTGATGTCGTTGGTTTTACCGCCAGCGCGTTTAGTGCATTGTCAATGGATCCTGCTTTGGTATTGGTCTGCCCAAGCCTTAGCTCGGATTCATACCCAGTAATCCGCGATACTAAGAAATTTGCTATCCATATTTTGGCTGACGATCAGCAGGCTGTTGCTTATCAGTTTGCTAAGAAAGGTATCGATAAAGCAGAAGGTTTGTTGGTTAATAAAAGCGAATACGGTCTCCCTGTGATTGAAGGTGCACTGGCGGTTTTGGAATGCGAGTTATGGAATGATTACCCTGGTGGTGACCATGCGATATTAGTGGGTGAGGTGGTTAATGCTCAGCTGGCTAATACTGACTTACAACACCCACTTCTTTACTGCCGAAGCAAGATGGGTTGCTTGCCAGAGATGGGATAATCTCCATCACAACTAAGCATGTTAAGCGGGCAGATCAGTGGGTGATATGCAGTAGCTTGGCACAGTCAAATATAACTTGATAAGGAAGCACTCGTGAAATTAATGGATTCGAGTTTACTAAAGCAGTCATGTTACATCGCAGGCCAATGGGTTAATCACGAAAATGGCGCAACAGTGCCGGTTATCAACCCATCAACTCGCGATGTGATCGCAACAGTGCCTGACTTGGGAAAGGAAGCCACGCTCGCTGCCATTGAAGCTGCTGAAAAAGCACATAAGTGTTGGAAGAAAACGACAGCGAAAGAACGATCAACCATATTGCGAAACTGGTATCAGTTAATTATCGAAAACACAGACGATCTGGCCACGATCTTGACTGCGGAACAGGGCAAGCCGTTTACGGAAGCAAAAGGTGAGATTGTTTATGCTGCCAGCTTTATCGAATGGTTCGCTGAAGAGGCTAAACGTACCTATGGTGAAGTGATCCCTAGCCATAAACCAAACTCCCGGCTTGTTGTGAGTAAGGAATCCATCGGAGTTGTCGGTGCTATTACCCCGTGGAACTTTCCCGCTGCGATGATCACCCGTAAGTGTGGTCCGGCATTTGCTGCTGGCTGCGCTGTGGTTTTGAAGCCGGCACCAGAGACACCTCTCACGGCATTGGCTTTAGCAGAATTGGCTGAACGTGCGGGCTTACCTGCTGGCCTCTTTAGTGTTATCACGGGTAATGCGGTAGAAATTGGTGGTGCGTTAACCAGTAGCAAGATCGTAAAGAAAATCTCTTTCACAGGCTCAACTAACATTGGCAAATTGTTGATGGAGCAATCTTCTTCCTCGGTGAAAAAGATGTCACTCGAGCTAGGGGGCAACGCGCCATTCATTATCTTTGATGATGCTGATTTGGATGCCGCTGTGGAAGGGGTCATGATTGCCAAGTTCCGTAACGCGGGACAAACCTGTGTGTGTGCCAACCGCTTATATGTCCAAGATGCTGTTTATGATCAGTTTGCTCAAAAGCTGGTGGCTCGCGTAGCAGAATTGAAAATGGCAGACGGCTTTGAGCCAGGAGCGACAATTGGCCCACTGATTAATCAGGCTGCAGTGGACAAAGTACAAAGCCATGTTGATGACGCTTTAGCCAAAGGCGCGAAGCGTATATTTGGCGCTGAGCGAACGCTAGACACTAACTTTTTTCCACCACAGATCCTTACTGAAATGACGGATGAGATGCGAGTAGCAACGGAGGAAACTTTTGGTCCTCTAGCCGCACTATTCCGCTTCAGTTCCGATGAAGAGGTCATTGCCCGCGCTAACGATACCGATTCTGGGCTTGCCGCTTATGCTTACACTCGATCTTTACAGCGTGCTTGGCGTGTTAGCGAGGAATTAGAATCAGGCATGGTTGGGATTAATGAAGGACTGATTTCTACCGAGGTCGCCCCATTTGGCGGGGTGAAGGAGTCGGGTTTAGGCCGTGAAGGAGCACGCCAGGGCATTGACGATTATTTGGAAACGAAATATGTGATGATGGGTGGCTTGTAGGTCGCTTAAGTCTACCAAATGGAACATCGTTAAATTGAATACTTGGACTCTGAAAACAGTTTAATTAGTAAGGATAGAATTATGAGCGATAAGTTTGAGCAAGGTTTAGCTATTCGCCGTCAGGTATTAGGTGCAGATTATGTTGATGCTTCAATCAATAATGCCACTGACTTTAATATGCCGATGCAAGAGTTGGTCACTAAGTACTGTTGGGGTGAGGTATGGGGTCGGGATACATTGCCATTAAAAACACGCAGTATTATTAACCTTGCGATGATCACCGCATTAAATCGTCCACATGAGCTGAAGCTTCACGTACGTGGAGCACTGAATAACGGTTGTAGTAAGGAGGAGATCCGAGAAGTTTTACTGCAAACGGCGATATATTGTGGGGTTCCTGCTGCTATTGATGCTTTCCGAACTGCGAAGGAAGTGATTGATGAGTACGAACGTTCAAGCCAGGCTGTTTAACCAAAAATATCGATAGGACCAGGTACGGTTAATTGGGTAGGAGTTAGGTATGCTACATAAAAAAATACACTTTTGCTCACAATGTGGGGGAAATGAGGTCCTTATGCAGGTTCCTTCTGGCGATACCCATGAGAGGCCGGTATGTCAAAAGTGTGGGCATATCGTCTATCAAAATCCGACCGTTATTGCTGGTTGTATTATCGAAAATGAAGGCAAGTTTCTGCTGGGTAAGCGAGCGATTGAGCCGATGTTGGGTAGGTGGAGTTTTCCTGCAGGATTTATGGAGAATGGCGAGACGGCTGAACAAGCCGCAGTTCGTGAAGTGTTAGAAGAAACCGGAGCATCGGTGGAAGTGCTGGGTCCATATTCGATATTTAGCGTTCCCCATATGAATCAGGTTTATATCATCTTCCGCGCTCGTTTTGTTAGTTTTGTACAGCCATTTGGTGATGAAACTTCCGAAGTGTCATTCGTACATAAAGAAGATTTGCCATGGAACCAGTTAACATACCCAGCTATAGGCCAAATCCTGACACGCTATATAAATGAAGAGGATCATGGTCAATTTGGTCTGTATATAGGGTCTTACGAGCAAGGTCTGGTTCACCCACTTGGCAATGTTAATCCTTGCTTGAATTAAGTAATTGAAACAAAAAGAGATAATCTCACGGTACCGAGGACATAAAATGGCAATCAGTAACATCGAAGATATCATTGCAGATATCCGCCTGGGTAAAATGGTGATCCTGATGGATGATGAAGGTCGGGAAAACGAAGGCGATCTAGTCATGGCAGCTGAGTGTGTAACACCTGAACACATTAACTTTATGGCTCGTAATGCCTGTGGTTTGATCTGCTTAACGTTAACGGCAGAGCGCTGTGAGCAGCTAGAGTTACCTATGATGGTCGAGAACAGCACCGATCCGCAAGGGACAGGCTTCACTATTACCATTGAAGCTGCCGAGGGTGTAACTACCGGCATTTCTGCCCATGATCGTGCCCATACGGTTCAAACGGCAGTTCGTAAGGGTGCCAAACCTTCCGATCTAACTCGCCCGGGGCACATTTTCCCTTTGAAAGCCCGTGATGGTGGAGTGTTGGTTCGCGAAGGTCACACAGAAGCTGGTTGTGACCTAGCGTATTTAGCTGGTTTCGAACCGGCGAGTGTGATTGTCGAGATCATGAATGAAGACGGCACAATGGCAAGGCGTCCTGACCTTGAAGTGTTTGCTAAGAAACACGAATTGAAGCTTGGATTGATTTCAGATTTGGTTCAATACCGATTGAAATATCAGTTGCTTGAAGTAGCTGAAGTCGCCTAAATCGTGTGATTCTAAGAGAGAGTTTCAATTTTCTTAGTTGAAGATCGACTGATAATTATACTCCTGAAGCCTCTCTTTTCTATGTCTATTGCGCTCTTGAACTTTCACCGGTAAGGGGGAGGACAATAGCTGATGCTGAAAGCGTAACTATCTGTATTTTACCATTCTGACAGCTACACCTCCTGGGTAAACGCTGATACTAAATTGACCACTCACTAGGTTAGTCTTTTCTCTCCCGAGACATACCGACTGTTCAAATCATGCCCAATAAACTGGTGCTATAAACGGACAATGAAAACTGAAACCAATAGTATTGCAGATGGCCAACGGCTGGATATAGCATTCCACACCAAGGTGATTTTTTTGGCAGACGTCCGAGATTAGCCAGTCTGTAACCCGATTGTTAGTATTGATTAAGCCGTTCTTCTCATGCTTAGATGGCCAAACTTGTCATTGAACTTATTGAACTTTCAACTTTAATTAAAGCTGGTCACATTAAAAATTATATGAATATGAATATGAATCTGCGCACGCTAATATTCGCTTGCCTGGTCACTGTGGTTTCAGGCTGCACGGTGTACGCTGGTTTTAACTACGATCAACTGTTTGGCGTCTCCCGGGTGCAGGAACGTCAGGTGTCACGGGATTTGCCGCAAAGCCAGTTTTATATGGATAAAGTCCGGCCAATTATCGACAACCGCTGTGTGGTTTGCCATGCCTGCTATGATGCACCCTGTCAGTTAAAATTATCCTCAGCTGAAGGCATCGACCGCGGGGCAAGCAAAAACAAAATTTATGAAGGTACCCGGCTCACTGCCGCCACGCCCACTCGTCTGTTTGAAGATGCGCAGACCACTCAGCAGTGGCGTGATTTGGGCTTTCATCCGGTGCTCAACGAACGCGATCAAACCTATTTGGCCAATCTAGACGCCGGTTTGGTTGCAAGACTGTTAAGGCAGAAAGAACGCCATCCATTGCCAGATCAAACTCAACTGGAAGGATTTGATTTCTCAATCTACCGGGATCAGCAGTGCCCGACGGTTGAAGAGCATCAAGCGTATGAAGCCAAGTATCCCGACTGGGGAATGCCATTTGGTATGCCGAACTTAAACAGCCGCGAATACAACACGCTGATGACCTGGCTGGAAGGCGGCGCAAAGATGAATGAGCACATTCCGCTGAGCTATGTGCAGCAGCGGATGGTCAACAAATATGAAGCGCTGCTGAATCATAATAGCCTTAAGAACCAGTTGGCCGCGCGCTACATTTACGAGCACCTGTTTCTCGCCCATCTCTTCTTTTCTGAACTGAATGAAACACCAAGGTTTTTTACTCTGGTACGGTCCGCCACTCCTCCGGGGCAGCCGGTGCAACGTATCAGCACCCGCCGTCCTTATGATGACCCAGAAGTTGACCGCGTTTACTATCGTTTAATTCCCGAACAAGCCACGATTGTCGATAAAACCCATATGCCGTATGCGCTGAATGACAACCGTCTTAAGTCCTGGAAAGCCTGGTTTATTGACGCCGATTACCAGGTTGAACAGTTGCCGAGTTACCAACCTGAAGTGGCTGCCAACCCTATGAGCGCATTTTTTGATTTGCCGGTAAAAGCCCGATACAAGTTCATGCTGGATAACGCGCAAAATACCATTATGGCCTTTATCAAAGGCCCGGTATGTCGCGGGCAGTTGGCGCTGAATGTGATCAACGATCATTTCTGGGTGTTTTTCCTCGACCCGGATGAAAGTGACCTGCCAGAGGTGAATGAGTTTTATCGCTCACAGACAGATAATTTAAAACTGCCGGCCGAGCGGGAAGATACCATACGCCCAATTTCCACTTGGGTGAGCTACGCGTCCCATCAGGCCAATTATTTACAGGCTAAGTCTGAATTTGTACAACGTCAGTTCAAAAACGGCCATTACCTGACCACCAATCTGATCTGGTCGGGAGAGGGGACAAACCCTAATGCTGCCCTGACGATCTTCCGTCATTTTGACAGTGCATCGGTGGCTCAGGGGTTAGTCGGCGATAAGCCGAAAACGGCCTGGGTTATCGACTACCCGCTGCTGGAACGCATCCACTATCTGTTGGTTGCGGGCTTCGATGTTTATGGCAATTTTGGTCATCAGTTGGTCACCCGTATGTTTATGGACTTCTTGCGTTTGGAGGGAGAAAGTAACTTTGTCGCATTATTACCTCGGGATATGCGCCATCAGGAATTATCCAGCTGGTATCAGGATCAGACCGCCTACTTCACCGAATTTTTGCTGCGCAACGTTGAGCCTTTTGATGAGCCGAGCAACGTAGAGTACAGCAGCGATGATCCTAAATCGGAGCTGTTCGATCAACTCAGGGAGAGGGTGAAGCCCATCCTCAGTTCACGTTACGACATCGTCGATACCGGTTTTAGCCGTGAAAATGAACAGCTACTAAATAGCATCAATACCATTCAGGGGGCTGGGATACTGCCGATACCCGAGATCATGATGTTGATGATTGAATCTAATTCAGTTCAGCCGCAGCTATTTACCTTAATCCATAACGCTGCCCACAAAAATATCTACAGCCTGTTTGATGAAGAGCAAAATCGCGTCCCTGAAAAAGACACGCTCACCATCGTACGAGGGGTGCTAGGAAGCTACCCGGCAGCCTATCTGAGCCTTAAAGAGTCGGAAATCCCAGAACTGGTCCAGCGCTTAAGTAATCTAGATGGGGAGGAATCCTACGTTAAGCTCCTTGATCGGTTCGCAGTTCGCCGCAGCTCCCCTGACTTTTGGTCATTTAGCGACAAAGTGCATCAATGGTACCAACAGGATCAGCCGATAGAGTTCGGCCTGTTGGATTACAACCGGTTTGAAAACCGCTAGCGAAAAGAGCTCACCCTGATAGTTACCGGTTTATTGCCTGCACTCCTATAGTTAATTGGTATGAATAAACTTTGGAGTAACAGCAATGAGCTTATCTGAGATAGTAAGCCGCGGTTGGGATAGCCTCGGCCGAGGTGATTTTGATGCTTTGGTATCAGATTATACCGATGATATGGTGTTCATCATGCCCGGGCAAAACGATGCTTTGAATGGGCGACATGAATTCCGTTCGGTGCTAGATAATCTTGCAGTGATGTTGCCTCCGGGTTTCGAAATCACCCAAGTCAGACAACTTGAAGGACAAAATGAAGTGGTTTCGTTGGTCGATTGGAAGTCAGCAACGATTGATGCTTCACAACTGGCTATCCTGTTCAAGTTTAAAGGCAACAAAATATACGAAGAGCGTTGGTTTATCGATACCGTACAGTGGCAGTCGGCGTTTAACTAGCAACAGTAGTGCCGAGAAGAGACGGCCACACACTCGACTCAAGCTAATCGTTACCAGACTAGCTCGCGGTATCCCCCAATCTTCTCCCTAACGATGAGCTTCGATAATGGGCAGCACAGAGAATACCTTCTGCCTTGGGGTTCAAGCATAGTGCAGCATTTTTCGGTGATCTTTGCATGCTTATTGCACCTATATATTATTAAGATATTGAAATTTAATAATAAAGATATTCTTTGGGCCAGATTTGATACGAACAAAATATAGCGCTTCTTTTTATGGACAGGGTTATGCTTAAGGAGTAAATTCTGCCCCACTACAATTTGGTGCAATTACCATTTTTTAACGGGAGAATTGAACAAAAAAGCAGTTCCATCAGCTTTAGAATTTAGTCAATACAAACAAATAGTTTCAACACAACAAAGCACTTATAAGTGAATTTCAACCCCTGACACTCTGATATCAAGGTTGGCTTTTGAGGATAAGGCTTACTCGTTTAGGTATGGTGGTAGCATAGCTCGCACCTTAATGCAGCGTTAAGCAGTTCTATTGCGTTGCATTATATTTGAAAAGGTTGAAAACAATAGTCGATGGCTATAAAAAGTTATCTCAAAACTAATGGTGGAGATTCAGTTGATGAAACGCTATTTGGAAAAATCGCTGATGATTTAGTAAAGCAAGGGTATAGCATTCAGCCCTGTGCGCTGCCAGAGGACATAACATTTTCCTTGTATTCGCATCAGCAAAATTTAAATGCAAATAAATACGCTGATGCCGGAATTGGACGTGGTGAAGACTTCCTGAAAACCGAGTTTGTCAGAACCGATGAAATCTGTTGGATTACGGGCGAATCGGAAGCCGGCAGCAAGTGGATAGATTGGACATCCAGATTGCAGCGTTTTTTAAACCAAAGGCTTTTTCTGGGGCTGTTTTCTTTTGAAAGCCATTTTGCACACTATGCGCCAGGCGCTTACTACAAAAGGCATTATGATGCGTTTCGGGGTGAGGCAAACCGGGTTTTGTCTGTCGTTACCTATTTGAATCCTTCCTGGGGAAACAGTGATGGTGGTGAAATCGTATTATATAAAGATGACCAAGATCGTGAAGGTATCAAAGTCGTGCCTTTGTACGGTACCGTAGTGGTGTTTCTCAGTGAAGAATTCCCCCACGAGGTATTACCCGCAACCAGAGACAGATATTCAGTAGCCGGCTGGTTCCGGGTGAATACTTCAATAGACAATAGAATCGATCCGCCTAGGTAATTTATGCGTTTGTCTGATAACAAGGGGGAGTTATCAGACAAACTTAATGTCGTGCTATAAATATGCCGTTGAGGGTGGTATTAATTCTTTAATAGTCGCCGCTTTCACATAGCACTTTATCATAGAACGAACCTTAATGGGCTTATGATACCAAAGTTCATCTAGTGAAGTGGTATGAATCATCACCCGTGATCTAATATTCAATCTTCGCGGAAGCGTATTTCCCGCGAATGTATTTGTTGAAGTAAGTACCATGTGATGTCGAGTAGTAGAAACTATTCCATATTGAATTATTCACTCCTGAATAACGATAGCCTCCGCCGTTTTCAAAACGAATATCTAATAACCTACTTACGGCTGAGTAGCCAATGTGAGAAATGGCTGATGAAGACTAAGGGTGCTGTTCAAACATAGGCCTTGGTGTTCGGTTTTTAGCAATGTCCAGCATGCCATTTGCTATTACATTTGCTTGACCTTGCGACTCTAGATATGAATCGATTAATCTGTGACCCGATGAATCGACATAGTTTTCGATTGCTGAATAGTTTGCAGGTAAAGCTCCAAAGAGGTTTCTTACTGCTGCCATTACGACATCATTGTCATTGGTAAGTACACCCACCAACTCGGGATTTTCATCGCCAAACTGACCACCAACCGAACTTGATGGGCTTGCTATTCCCATGTAACCCAACATTTGGAAGTCTTTCAAAGATATACCGTCATAGTATTTGAATGAGGTAGTGACGTCGTTTAATAGTGAATTTGCGTAAAAGTTGCCTTGAGAGTGGCCGACTAATATTGTTCGAGCACAACTTCTTAATGTAGATTCAAGAAGATCTCGAGCAAATTTATAATCTTGTTCACTAGCAACTCCTTCGTTTGGCATTATCGAAATAATATCTTGTAAAACTGGTGTGATAACTGAGTACTGTTCTGATGAAAGCTCCGTGATATACCCACCAATAATACTTGTGATTAGCTGGTATTCCTTGCCATAGTTATCCATATCCTCATATTTATGCTTTGCGACTTCAATAAGTTGGTCTGTAGGAAATTCTAATGTATTCAAAGAGCCTCTGACAGCGCCGTTGCTCACATACGAGTTAAGATATCCTTCTTGGAACCTTTTCTAATGATTTTAGGTTTTCGAAAAAAGAGCTAGCTGTGGTGTATATACCGTTTACATAGAACAGCTGCAATTTATCAACGTTTTGCTCACACCACTGTGTAGCATTGGCATTAAAAGGAGCACCAAATGTTAATGCTAGGGCAAGTAACTTTTTCATTTCAGCGCCCTCGTAGCTAAGGTACCACACGGTTTTTCAGGAAAATCAATTTTGGAATAGTCGTCGCCTAACACGCGCGCGAGTGATGCTTCAGCATTTCGTTTTGCCGCTGCTCGCTCAAGTGTATTGAAGTAAAATTGTGTTGGAGTCTCAAAGGTCGGATCTTTTCTTCGCAGTTCAGTGAAGCAACGGCGCAATGAGATCAAGTTACTAAAAGTGCGGCTAGCCTCACCTTTGGTTACTTCAGTTTTATCTGTAGGTCTCTCGATAAGCTTTTGCCATTCATGTCCTGCTGAAATAGCAATTTGTTGCATTTCAGGAGAGGCGTAATTCTTAAAAATGTTTCTCTCGTAATCATCACGAATCCCATTGTTGTTTTTATCAATTCCAGCAACAGTATCGTTCTCACGTGGTTCGGGATCTTCCTCATTAGAGAGCTGTATATCATTTAGGTGTTGCCATGCGTCCGAGTTCTCCGGGTATTGGTTTTGGTTCCACCACTTAGCTAAAAAATATTGTTCATTGATGTTAACGATAGTGCCACCTTGATATGTTTTATTAGGAAGCCACTCTTGCAAATTATTTTCGTCAATTAGAATCCATCCATCCCAATTGATATCATTGGGCTCAGGTTCCGTTCCCTGGCTCCAGTGTGATGCTATATAGGTATTTCCATTCCATTCAACAATATGTCCAGAACGGTAAGCTTCGATGCTTGACCATTTTTCTGTTGCACGAGTATGACTGGATATCAATGTAATAGCCGAAAATAGTAAGAGGAGTGTAAAATTTTTCATTGTGTTCCTTAAATATAGAAGTTTTTAGATTGTAATGTGAGAGATCGGTTTTTCAGTGGGCTTATAATTTTTAGAACGGCGAAGTTTCTTTTACCAATATGAATGCAGAAATGCTTCTTTATTCTACTTTGTTAATTGAACAGTTCGATATGAAGTACTTTGTTTTTGCGAGTACCCAAATTCTATTGCTGGGAAGCTTATATAAAATTGAGAGGGATGATTAGTAACGAATAATTACCATGCGTATCAAGACACATTTAATTTCATTGATATACAGGTAAGTTACTTTGTAGAATGTTTTGATTCAAATATGCCAATAATTGATACTAACCATATATGTACTTAGTGTGAGTTACGATTATTAACAGCATTGAAATATTTCTCCAAATTTGGAGTACAGTTCATTTGTTTCTATGGAAATCTCAAGGCTTGCTGATATCAGCAAGCCTTTAGTTTTATGGTTAAAGCGCTTGATCAGAACTGACCAGCGAAACCCGAGTGCCCAGGGCGTTCAACGCAATGTTGTGAATCATTTCGTCTACGGTGGTGCAGCAATCCGTTAAGACGGACACATGATATTTTTCGGCTGCTTTTGAAATCGCCGTGTGGGTGACGCAGTTCTGGGTCATCATGCCGCAGATGAGTAACTCGTCAATACCATGTTTTTCCAGTACTTCGTTCAGGTTGGTTTGTTCAAATGCATCGGCAAAGGTTTTCACCACTATTTCTCCGCTTGGCGCCGCGGCCATGATGTCGGCGTGAATCTCTGCCCCTGATGTTCCCCGATTAAAAAATGGCGCGATACCTGCCGCCGGATTGGCAAGGTGCTGCACGTGGATCACCGGGATGCCTTGGGCATTGGCGTTACTAATCGCCGCTTTAATGTTGTTGAGAGTCACGGCTGTATTCCAGAGCGGAAATTTTCCGTTGGGGAAGTAGTCGTTTTGCAGATCGATGATAAGTAGTGCTTTGTGGCTCATGTTATTTCTCCGGATTGCGATTGGATGTGTCCAGTATGCGCCGCTTGCCTAATTGATATCAGAGTCTAAAATGACATAATTCAGTCTAAATCCGACATTCAATATGCATTCCATCACCATTGGAATCTACCGTTATCCTTATTCGTTAAAGTCTGCTGTGTATGGGCTGGAAGAGCTGTTTCTGATGGCCAACCGGGTCTGTATGGAACTGTCGGTTGAAGTGCAATTTGTCCCGACCATATTTGAGCACTTCTCTGAGCCACAACCTTGCTTCAAAGTGGTGTTGCTGCCGCCAGCGATCAACAGCGGGTTTTATCTTGCGCCTGATGCAACAGCGCTGGAGGGGTTACGCCGGCAGTATCAGCAAGGTGGCGTTATTGCTTCCGCGTGTGCCGGGGCGTTTATTCTGGCCGCCTCAGGTATTGCTGGTGGACGAACATTGACTACGCACTGGGGATTGGCAGACAGCTTTCGAGGCCGTTTCCCGGTACAAACGTTAGATACCAATAAGCTACTAATTGACTATGGCGACGTGTTAAGCGCGGGGGGCATGATGTCCTGGCTGGATCTTGCCCTGGAGCTAGTGGCCAGATACACCTCTGCTGCGGTGATGCGTCAACTGGGCAAAATGCTGGTGATTGATACTGCGCCACGCGAGCAGCGTTATTATCAACAGTTTCAGCCCTCTTATCTGCACGGCGATCAGGGCATCATTGAACTCCAGCAGTGGATTAACCAATCGTACGCCCAGCCGATCTCGGTAACTGCGCTGGCGAAAAGAGTGAACACCACCGAGCGCACGTTGCAGCGCAGATTCATCAAAGCGACCGGGTTTAATCCCAACCATTATCTTCAGCGGGTAAGGATTCAGAAAGCGTGTGAGTTGCTGGAGACCAGTCGCCAGTCGTTTGAGCAAATCGCGATACAGGTTGGTTATCAGGATGCCAGCGCGTGTCGTAAGGTATTTGTTAAAGTGATGGGATTAACACCGGTAGAATTTCGCCGGCGATTTTCCGCAGCTGAGTAGAAGGTAAGTGACTAGTCACCAGCTACTGATAAACACTACTGACCATGCTGTTGCAAATAAGCCTGCAGCTGGTTGTAGCTGCGCACTTTGGGGTAGTCGCTTTCCGGGATGCTGACGCCGGTGGTTTTTTTTAGCGAGGCGAGCAGGTTTAAAAAGTCCATCGAGTCGAGGTCGCACTCTTCGCGCAGATCTTCGTCCAGATCGATTTCGTCCATCTCAACTTCCGGGGCAATGTGCTTGATCGCATCGGCGATAATGGCGGGAATATTATTGTTGTTCATAGATCCTCCGGACGTTGCAGTTGTTTGGCCACAGCATGCAGAAAGCGCGCGCCGGTAATACCGTCACTGACTCTGTGGTCGGCGGCCAGGGTTACTGTCATCACTTCGCCTATTGCAATTTCTCCGTCGTTAACCACCGGCACCTGGCGCAGCCGTCCTAAGCCGATGATGGCCACTTGCGGCGGATAGATGACGCCGGTAATGCTGTCTGCGCCGCGCTCGCCAATACTGGTGACGGTAATCGTACCGGCGCTGACTTCGGTGCTGCGCAGTCGACCGCGCCGGCCGCGTTCGGCCAAGTCGCGCAGGGCATCCATAATTTGGTCCAGCGTTAACTGATCGGCATCAAGAATGGCCGGGATAACCAGCCCGCCCTCGCGCAGGCTGATGGTATTGCCGATATTGACTTCAGCGGCAGGGCTGAAATGGCCGTCATGGTAAAAACCGTTCAGGTCGGCAAAACGGGTTAGCTGATCTGCGATGGCGCGGAGCAGCAGGGCGGGCAGCAATAGACGCTGCTCAGGCTCACGCGTCTGGTTTTGTTCGCTGAGCCATTGCTGAGCTTTGGTCAGGTTGATCTCCAATGAGAGATAGTAATGGGGGATCTCCCGCTTTGAGCGACTCATCGCATCGCTGATCGCCTGGCGCATTGGTGACATACCCGGCTTGGCTGAGTCCACCTCAGTAATCGCTTCTTTAGGGCGCGAACTGACTTTGCCGTCCAAATCACGCAGTAACACTGCACCCTGTGGTCCACTGCCGGACAGGGCAGTGAGATCGATGCCGGCTAAGTAAGCGTTTTTGCGCGCCATCGGAGAGGCCCATTGCCGGTCAGATTTTGGTGGTGCGGTGTAAGTTGTCTGCTGGCTTGGCGTGATAACCGGACTTGCCTCTTTGGCTGCTACCTCGGCGCTAGGCTGAGGTGGCGCGGCAGACTCAGGGGTGGGTTGCCGGATTGGTGTAACGGATCCGGTTGAATCCAGCGTTGCAGTAACCGGGCTATCGGATTCCATTCGCGCCAACACGCTGCCGACAGGCAGTTTGATCTCAGGCTCAACCAGCAATTCTGAGATCACACCCTGATGGAAAGATTCCATCTCTATCGCACCTTTGTTGGTTTCGATCACCGCAATAATATCGCCTTTTTCCACCCGATCGCCGGGTTTTACCCGCCACTCGAGCAGTGTACCGTCACTCATATCCGCGCCGAGTGACGGCATGGTGATATCGATGAGAGTGCGATTACTGTTAGCCATGAGCCGATTTTCCTCCCTCGCTTTGCCAATCGGGTGTCATTAATGTGGCCTTAGCGGCGCGGACGATTTTGTCACTCTGAGGAATGGCGGCTTGCTCAAGGTGCTGCGGGTATGGAATAGGCACTTCCTCGCTGCAAACCCGGGCGACCGGCGCATCCAGATGCCAGAAGGCTTGCTCCATAATGACCGCGCTGACTTCACCGGCCAGGCTGCCGCTATACCAGCCTTCATCAATCACTACCGCCCGGTGGGTTTTGGCGATGCTGGCGACAATGGTTTCGGTATCGAGTGGTCTCAGCGAGCGAAGGTCAATCACTTCTGCATCGATGCCGTTCACTTCCAGCTGCTTGGCCGCTTGCAGGGTTTTGGCCAGGTTGCCGCCGTAGGTGATCAGGGTGATGTCATTGCCGGCGCGGCGAACCAGTGCTTTGTCCATTGGTGCGTCAGGGGTATCACTAACGGGGCCGTCTTCATTAAGCAGCATCACGTGTTCAAAGATCAGCACCGGATCCGGATCGGCTAATGCCTGGCTAAGCATATATCGGGCATCGTTATGGGTTGCCGGGCTGAGCACTTTTAGCCCGGGTACGTGGGCGTACAAGTTCTCCCAGCTGTGCGAGTGCTGGGCGGCGAGCTGTTTGCCGGCGCCGCAGGCCATCCGGATCACCACCGGTACGTTAAACTGGCCGCCGGACATATGCAGCAGGGTCGCGGCGCTATTGACGATTTGATCCATCGCGAGCAGGCTGAAGTTGACCGTCATCACTTCGATAATTGGCCGCATACCACCAAGAGCTGCGCCAATGCCGACGCCGACAAAGCCAGATTCGCACAGCGGGGTATCGATGATTTGCTGTTTGCCAAACTCATCCAGCAAGCCTTTGCTAACGGCGTAACAGCCGCCGTAGTGGCCGACATCTTCACCCATCAGGAATATACGTGAATCGCTTTGCAGCGCATCCCGCAGCCCTTCTCGCAGTGCCGCGCGGTAAGTGAGCGTGGCCGGTGTCTGGCTGGTAGGGACAGTCGCTGGCGGCGGCTCTGTGCCCGGGCTGTAGACAAACCGGGTCAGCTGTTCGACCGGTTCCCATTCTCCCGCTTCGGCAAAGGCCTCGGCATCGGCAATTTCCTGGGCCACTTTGGCTTCAATGGCGGAGAGTTCCTGATCCTGGAAGTGGCTGTTTTTCTGCAGCCACTGGATCAGCAGCTTGACCGGACCTTTCTCTTCCCACTGGGCAATTTCTTCTTTGTCACGATAAAGCTGAGGGTCGAAACTGGAGTGACCGCGGAAACGGTAGGTCTGGCATTCAATAAAGAATGGCCGCTGATGTTCGCGTATGTAATCGACTGCATTGCAGGCAGCGGCTTCGACATCGACCACATTCATGCCATCGACCTGGGCGCTTTCGATGCCGTAGCTACGGGCTTTGTTGGCAATATTGGTTTCTGATTCCGACAGCGCCAGGGCGGTGCCCATCGCATAGCGGTTGTTTTCACAGACGAACAGCACCGGCAGTTGCCACAGCGCGGCTAAGTTCAGGCTTTCATGAAACTCACCTTCAGCTACCGCGCCTTCACCAAAGAAGCAGACGGCAATGGCGTCGCGCTGCATTTTCTTGTTGGCCATCGCCAGTCCGGTGGCCAGCGGTAAGCCACCACCGACAATGGCGTTACCACCGAAAAAATTGAGGTTTTTATCGAACAGGTGCATAGAGCCGCCGCGGCCGCGGCTGCAGCCATTACTGCGGCCAAACATTTCAGCCAGTACGCTGCCCATGCTCATACCGCGGGCCAATGCATGGCCGTGCTCCCGATAAGTCGCTACGACCTGATCCTGTTCACTTAACGCCGCCATCACTCCGGTTGCAATCGCCTCCTCACCGATGTAGAGGTGAAGAAAGCCACGGATTTTTTCCATCGTATACAGCTCTGCGCATTTCTCTTCAAAACGGCGGATACGCAGCATCTGCTCGAGCTGGCCGAGTAAGTGTTGTCGGTTGATATGGAGTCTAGGGTTCATTGTTCATCGCTCTCCAAGGTCGAAATGTCGCCTTCCGGCAGGCCCAGTTCTCTTGCTTTCAGTAAGCGGCGCATAATTTTGCCACTGCGGGTTTTGGGCAGGTTCTGACGAAAGGCGATTTCTTTTGGTGCCACCGCTGCGCCCAGGCGTTTGCGCGCTAAGGCAAGCAAGTCCTGTTGCAGCGTTTCATCGGCTGAAAAATTAGGTTTCAGGGCCACATAGGCTTTGACTATCTGCCCGGCGACCGGGTCAGGCACGCCGATAACGCCGACTTCGCTCACTGCGGGGTGTTCCATCAGTACGCTTTCGACTTCGAACGGGCCGATCAAATGGCCGGACGATTTGATCAGGTCGTCTTTGCGACCGACGAACCAGAAATAGCCGTCTTCATCTTTCATTGCCAGATCGCCACTGAGATACCATTCGCCGGCAAAACAGGACTGGTATTTCTCCGGTTGATTCAGATAACCGCGAAACATCGAGGGCCAACCGATTTGAAGCGCCAGTTCCCCCACTTGCATCGGCTCGCTTTCAATCTCAAATTCGCCGTCGCTGGTGGCGGTGATAATATTGGCCACAATACCCGGCAGGGGTTTACCCATCGAGCCGGGTTTGATCGGTAAGCTGGGGACATTGGCAATCATGATGCCGCCGGTTTCGGTTTGCCACCAGTTGTCATGAAATGGCATACCCAGTACCTTTTCACTCCATTCCACCGCTTCCGGGTTGAGCGGTTCACCAACACTGGCCATATAGCGCAGGCGGGAAAGATCATACTGTTTTGGCAACGCGTCGCCATTTTTCATCAGCATTCGGATCGCGGTCGGGGCGGTGTACCACACGCTCACTTGCTGATCTTGCAAAATTCGATACCAGCGCTCAGCATCAAATTCGGCTTCATCGACAATCGTAGTCACGCCCAGACAAAGCGGCGCAATAATGCCGTAAGTGGTGCCGGTTACCCAGCCGGGGTCGGCGGTACACCAATAGATGTCATCGGGTTTCAGGTCCAGCGCATAGTAAGCGGAACGGATGTGATGTTTGACCGCATCATGAACATGGATAACCCCCTTGGGTTTACCTGTCGTTCCGCTGGTAAAGTGCAGCAGCGCCATATCTTCAGCTTGAGTTTCGGCGCACGGGTGCTCAGGGCTGGCGTTTGCCATTAAGGTCGCGTAATCGTAGCAGCCGGGTTCATCGTCCGGGTTACCATCGATCAGCACAACCGCTTTCAGGTGCGGTAGCTCGCGCCACCAGTTTTTCAGTTTCTTGCGGTATAGGCTGCGAGTGGTGATCACCAGATTCGCGCTGCCGATCTCCATTCGCGAGCGGATTGGCTCGGGGCCAAAAGCGGAAAAAAGCGGGGTAAACACGCCCCCCGCTTTTAAAGTGCCGAGTGCTGCCACGTAAAGTTCAGGCCGTCTACCTGACAGGCTAAACACCCGGCTGCCGCTAGGAAGATCCAGCTGTGAAAGCAGATCTGCAAAGCGGCTGGTCTGCTGGCTTAGTTCTAGATAGCTGAAATCGACGATAGTGTCATCTTTGCCGATCCAACGCAGTGCCAGTTTATCTCGCAGGGAATGATTGAGGTGGCCGTCGAGAGCTTCGTATCCGATATTGATCCCACCACCAACTAACCCGGTGATGGCGGGAGGGGAGGCCGCATTGAGATTGGCATTATCGGCCAGCGATTGATGAAAAATAGTTTTGACCATAGTTGGCGCCTTGCACGGTACAAACGCGTGTGCATATGAAATCGATAACCATGCTAGAAGTATGGTTTATGGGTGGGGTTTGTCCATCGCATAGTTAAGATAATGCTAATGTTTGTAGGCTGAGAAATTGACAGGCTGCGCCAGCGATCACACCCGCTCACTTTTTGCTGCTGCTATTTCCCCGCCCATTTTTGTGTCGGCTATCTATTATTAATAAAAGTGCATAACAAGCTGTCGTGTGACGGGAGCAAAAAATGGCATCTCAGTCCGGCAAAATCGCAACCCACCAATCCGATCTGGTCGATGGCAACCAACCGGAGCCGTTAACCGGTTTAACCCAGCAAGCCGCCGAACAGAAACTGCAACAGTTCGGGCCTAATCGCTTACCGGTTCGACCAATGGCGGGGCCACTGTTGATATTCCTGCGCCAGTTTCTCAGTCCGTTTATCTATATTCTGGTGATCGCTGCCGTGGTGTCTTTTGTACTCGGCCAGAACCCCAGCGGCACCTTTATTCTGGTGGTGCTTTTCCTCAATGCCATTATTGGCACCATACAGGAATATTCTGCCCAACGATCCGCGGCTGCGCTTCGCAATATGGTCAAGGGAGAAACCCATGTGATTCGTGATGGCATTGGACGGACGATCAATGTCGAGGAAGTGGTGCCAGGCGACCTGGTGATACTTTCCTCCGGTGATAAGGTGCCAGCAGATGTGCAGCTGTTATCCAGCCAGAACCTTGCGGTGGATGAATCAATGCTGACCGGTGAATCTCTTGCGGTGAGCAAAAATGCTCAGGCAGAAGTGGCGGATGATGCGCCATTGTCAGAGCGGTTCGACCAGTGTTTTGCCAGCAGCATTATCACCCATGGTCGCGCTCAGGCCGTTGTTCTCTCCACGGCAACAGATACGGAAATTGGCAAAATCGCCAGCCACGTCACCCAGGAGCGGGTCTCCGAACCGCCACTGATGATCCGTATCCGTAGCTTTACCTATCAGGTCGCCGGCGGCATATTCATCGCCATCTTAGCCCTAACGCTGATGATGCTGATGAAAGGCGGCTATGACAGGGAAGCGATTATTCTGATGACGATAGGTTTAGCGGTTTCGGTGATTCCGGAAGGCTTGCCTGCGGCCCTGACGGTCGCTCTCGCTATCGGGATGCGCCGCATGGCCCAGGCCAATGTGATCATACGTAAACTGGTAGCTGTTGAAGGACTGGGGTCCTGCACCTTTATCTGCTCTGACAAAACCGGCACTTTGACGGTGAATGAACTGACTATCCACCAGGTGGTGCTGCCCGATGATAAAACCTACTCGGTGACCGGAGAAGGTGTCTCGCCGGGTGGCGAGATCTGCGGTGATACGGATAAACAGCATTTGCGTCAACTTTGCATCGCCGGTGTGCTGGCCAATGAAAGCCATCTCGATTACGCCGGAGGGGAATGGGTGTCAGACGGCGACATCGTGGATATTGCGTTTCTGGTGCTGGCGAAGAAACTGGGTATGTCGATCAAAGATTTGCGCCGTCAGCAAACTCAGCTGGAACTGATCCCTTATGAACCGGAAAAAGCCTACTCCGGCAGCGTCAATTTTGACGGCGATACCGCCTGGCTGTACGCCAAAGGCAGCCCGGAAAAAATGCTCGCCATGTGCGACCAGATGGAAACTGAGCATGGGCCGGTAGAGATTGATCGCAACCTGCTTGAAGCGCAGTTTGAAGGCCTGGCGACTCAGGGATACCGGCTAATCGCGTTGGCGAAGCGGGAGATCGTCGAACATGGCAATCACAAGCTGGAGCAGATGTGTTTTCTCGGTATGGTGGCGATGATTGACCCGGTGCGCAAGGAAGCGGTGGCGGCCCTGGAGCACTGCCGCAGCGCGGGGATTGAAGTAGCAATGGTTACCGGCGATCACCCGGCGACGGCCAAATCGATCGCCATTGAACTTGGGCTATGTGGGCAAGGCGCCCAGGTAGTGACCGGCAGTATGATCAGCCAGGCGATAGTGAAAGGGCAGAGCACGTTTGATGAACTTATCCGTCCGGTACGGGTATTTGCCCGCATAGAGCCGCAGCAGAAAGAGCTGATCGTAGACAGCTTCATGCGCCAGAACCACTTTGTTGCGGTTACCGGTGATGGTGTCAATGATGCCCCGGCGATGCGGCGGGCCAATATTGGCGTCGCGATGGGTAAACGGGGTACAGACGTCGCCAAGGAGACCGCCGACCTGATCATTACCGACGATAATTTTGCCTCGATTGTTTCCGGTATCGAGCAGGGGCGGGTGGTGTACAACAATATCCGCAAAGTGATCGCGCTGCTGATTGCGACTGGCTTTTCTGCCATTTTGCTATTTTTCCTCACCGTGGTAGCCGGCCTGCCGATGCCGATGATTGCGGTTCAGTTGCTGTGGCTCAACCTGGTGGCCAATGGCCTGCAGGACGTGGCGCTCGCCTTTGAACCCAAGGAGGGTAATGAGCTGACTTATAAGCCGCGTAATCCCAGTGAACCGGTATTTGATAAACGGCTGATTGAACATGTATTGATCTCCGGCACCGTCATGGGCGGTCTGGCATTTCTTAACTACTACTTGGCGCTGCAGTCCGGTGAAAGCGTTGAACAGGTCAGAAATCTTACCCTGATGCTGATGGTACTTTTCGGCAATATCCACGCGCTGAACAGCCGCTCAGAAACACGCTCGCTGTTCGCTCAGTCAGTCAAAACCAACCTGTTCCTGATGTGCGCCGTGCCAGTGGCGCAATTGGTGCATATCGCGGCGATGTACACCCCAGGCCTGAGCGATATTCTGCAAATTCAGCCGATATCGTTCGGCCAGTGGACCCAGCTTCTGCTCATTGCACTTAGCCTGCTGGTGGTGGAAGAAATCCACAAGTGGTGGCGGAACCGACGAGGCTGAATCGGTTGCAGTTAAAGTCCAACACTATGATTAGGCAGGTTCCTCCACGACAACATCCGGGTGGCTGTTAAGCCTGGTTCCCAGTGACAGCATCAACAGGCTGGCCAGTAGCACCACCACACCGACAATCACAAACCCGTAAGCGGTCATCTGATAGTGCGACAGTGCTGCAATCAACACATAGCTTAAACTTTGTACCAGGGTGGAAAACATCACCAGTAAACCATCAACCCGGCCGCGCTGAGAAACGGCAATGGTATGGTGCATCCAGTTGGTTCGGGCAATACGGTTCAGGGCATTGAAAAAGCCCATCACCAGTGTCAGCCCGACAATGGCCAGTGGAGTAAGCAGGCCACTCATGCTGAGCAGAATGGCTGCGAGTATCAACATCGCCCCCTGCATAATCAGCTGAGCCGAAGCGATTTGTAAGATTCTCGCGACCAGCAAGCCGGACAGCAGTGAGCCCAGGCCAAAGGCAATGTTGTACCAGGCGACCCAATCGCCGGAGATATTCTGCTCTGCAAACCAGATCGGTACCAGTTTGCCAAGGTAGGTCAGCACTGGGTATGACAGGCAGGAGACCAACAGAAAGGCATAGAATACCGGTTGGCGACTGAATATTGCCCTGATTTCACTGAGCTGTTGCCAGAATGGGCTCTCGACTGAATTACGAAGTCTTTGGCTATAAGGGGTCAAAACATAGCTGATGGCGGCAAGGGCGGAGGCCACGGCTGCAAACAAGGCAAATTCAGTCATACCCCAGTGTTCCAGCAGGATGATGCCCAGTGCGCCTGCGCCCAAGGTGGTGCCCTGCATCACTACTTCCTGATAGCCGGAAATCTTGGCGTACTCGTGCTTTTGGTAGTTTTCTTGAGTGAACGCTAGGTTGGAGGTCCAGGCTATGTTGCTCGATACCCAAAATATTAATTGAGACAGTGCCAGTAACCAGTGTGAGCCAAGCTCAAGCTGATACGCGATTAAGACCAGAGCGGCAGTGGCGGACTGAACCACCTGGCAGAGTATCAGCATGGTTTTGCGAGAATGCCGGTCGATAAGGGTGGAGAAAAAGGGCGTTAGCAAAAACGACACGGCCGTGCAGGTTAGCGCCGTCAGCGCGACGAAGGTGCCCATGTCAGCTTCTTTCAGCATGATCCAGGGCAGCGCCATCATAAATAAGCCAGAGCTGATACCGTCGAAAAATCTTCCGGATAAGTAAGGCAGTGTTTTGTTTTTCATTGTTATTTTCCGTGACGTTTACTTTATTGGCTTATACTCTAATACCTCAAGTTAACTTTAGGTAAAGCGCTTTTTTGCCATTATTTTGGAGTGCGGGAAATGGAAATGACAGTGGGTGAAGTCGCCAAACGGGCCGGCGTGGCAGTATCTGCGTTGCATTTTTATGAGCAGAAGGGGCTAATCACCAGTTGGCGCAATGCTGGTAATCAGCGTCGCTATGACCGAAGCGTGTTACGCCGTATTGCGGTGATCAAAGCGGCGCAGCAGGTAGGCTTGAGCTTAGACGAGATCACCACAGCACTGGCGCACCTGCCGATGAATCATGCGCCTACTAAACAAGAGTGGGAACATATGGCCAGCCAGTGGCATCAGCTGCTGGAGGAGCGGATCCAACAGTTACGCCAACTGCAGACCAGCCTGGGCGACTGTATTGGCTGTGGCTGCCTCTCGCTGGAGCACTGCAGTTTGCGCAACCCGCAAGATATCCATGGCCGCAATCATCAAGGCGCGGTGTTACTGAACTCCGATGATCAAGCGGATGCGGACCTGACCGGGAACATTCGCTGAGCGTTACTTTAACGTCTGGAAACCCGAGTAAATCCGCGTCAGGGTGGTAATCCAGCATGCCGCGCCAAACAGGTAAGCGATCAGCGCAAAGTGGTTTGGCAACAGGCAAATCGCGATAAAGCAGAGAATGGTCTCTGTGCCTTCTGTTAATCCCCCCATGTAATACAGCGACTTATTTCGATAAACCGGGTTTTCAATCCCCTGTTTGCTGGCCATTACCGCAAAGGCCAGAAAGCTCGAGCCAGTACCGATAAATGCGAAAATCAGAAACGCGCCGGCGACGGCGTTGGCTTCCGGGTTGGCCAGCACAAAGCCAAACGGGACCAGTGAGTAAAACAGAAAATCCAGACTGATGTCCAAAAAGCCGCCCGCATCGGTAATGCCCTGAATTCGGGCCAGCGCTCCGTCCAGGCCATCGCAGATTCGGTTAATTATGATCAGCAGCAGCGCCCAGTCATATTGCTGAAAGCTAAGCGCCGGCAGAGCCAAACAACCGATGGCAAAGCCAAATAAGGTGGTCTGATTAGCGCTAATGCCGGTCTTATTCAGCAGTCTGGCCGCCTGGCTGACCGGCCAGCGAATCACTTTGATACTTAAGCTATCCAGCATGATGATTCTCCCATGGCCAGGAAATGCAGCGGCTGCCCGCTGGAATATCCGCTTCATCATGGGTGACCATCAGGGCGGGAATGTTGGCGTTTTTCAGTTGCTCTACCACCCAGCTGCGAAACTGAGCGCGCAAGTCTTTGTCCAGCTTGCTGTAGGGTTCGTCCAGCAATGCCAGTTTCGGTTTGGCGAGCAGCATGCGGGTTAGGGCGATACGAGCCCGCTGACCTCCGGAAATCTGGTCGGGGAAAGATTCGGCCAGCTTAGTCAGTGAAATGTGTTTCAGTGCGTTCATCGCCTGCTGTTTTCGCTCGGCGCCTTTTACCGTTTCTGGCAGCGCAAAGGCAAGGTTTTCCCACACCGTAAGGTGAGGAAATAGTAAGTCATCCTGAAACAGGATCCCTACCTGGCGGCGATGGGCTGGCATGTCATCCAGCGGTTGGCCATCGAGGGTAATTGTGCCCGAATAGCGAAATTCGGCAGACAGGTGACCGGCTATTGCATCCAGCAGGGTGGATTTGCCGCAACCACTTGGCCCCATCAGGGTGACGATTTCGCCTTTTTCTACAGTGAGACTAAAAGCGTTAAACAGAGCCTCGCCATCGGTTTTATGGATGGTGAGGTTTTCGAGACAAAGACTCATTAGGCAACAGACCTTTAATGGATATCCGGCGATTTCTGCCGTGCAGGCGACTAAGCAAAATCGCAAGCGAGAAGAACAGCAACGGCAGCAGCGCCTGCCAGATGGCGTAAATGGCGGTGACACGGCGATCGAAACCGCTGGAAAGCGCAACCGCCTCTGTGGTGATGGTGCTGATCCGGCCGGCGCCGAGCATCAGCGTCGGCAGGTACTGGGCCAGACTCACGCTGATGCCGACTGCCCAGGCAAAGGTGACCGCAGGCAACAGGATCGGCAGTTTGATCTTCAGCCAGACCTGCAACGGAGATTTACCCAGGCTGAGCGCAACCCTGGTCAGACCGTTATCAAAACTGCGCCAGGGACCATCCAGCGACAGATACACATAAGGGAAGGCAAAGAACACGTGCGCCCAGCAGACCCAAAACAGATAGGCGTTGCTATTGATGTATAACGTCGCCACCTGCATACCAAACAACACCGAAAGCTGTGGGATGAGCATCGGAATCGCGATGATATAACCCGGCACCTGGAGGCGGTAGCGTAAGCGGTACTCATGGGCGATCAGCGCGAGGACCAACGCAATAGATGCGCAGATGACGGCAATGACAATGCTCTGGGCTAGTGTCCCCAGAATGCTGTGCCATTCATATTGCCAAAAGCGCGCGCTGTACTGGCTTGGCAGCAGATCCGGGAACCGCCAGCGCTGTGCTACGCTCCATACGATCATCAGCGGTATCATCAGCGCCGCCAGAATAGCGATAAGCGAGAACAGGCTTCTGCCCGGCAGAGCGATGCCAGAACGGCCGGCGTATTGCCAGCGTCTGTAACCTTTGGTCACGCCCCATTCCACCAAGCGGGCGAAGGCGATCAACAGGCTCGCCAGCGCAAACAATATCACCGCACCTGCGGCGGCTCTTGGCAGAAGGGACAGATCCGGGTCGTTAAACCACTGCCACACCAGTACCGCAAAGGTAGGCGGATTGGTCGGGCCAATAATTAAGGCGACATCGACAACCGACAGGCTATACGCGATAACGGCCAGCATCGGGAAACGCAGTTTCGCCAGCCACTGTGGGAAAATGGCTTTCCACCAGGCCTGGGCGGAATTGTATCCCAGTGAATGACTCACTTTTTCAATCTGGTCGACTTTAAGTTGCTGTAATATGGGGATACTCATCAGCAGCAGAAAGGGCACTTCTTTTAGCGCCAGCATGATGATCAACCCTAGTGCATACGGGTCTTTAATCAGCAGAGCGAGGTCGTTGACCGTTTGTGCATTGGGATCGTAGCCAAATAGTTGATACAGCGCGCGGGCTGCCATTCCGGTGGGGGCGAACAGAAACGCAAAACCGATCGCGAATGCGACGTGGGGCATCGCCAGCAGTGGAGATAATGTCAGTTCAATTCTGCGCCAGAATTTACGCTGCCAGCTTGCCTGTAAAATCGCAAAGGTCATCAAACAAGCCAGATAACTGCTCAGCACTGCAGAGTAGAGCGTTAATCCGATCGACTGCCACACCCCCTCCCATGCAAATACGGCCTGAAAGCCAGAGAGGGATACTTCAGACAAGCCAATCGGTGGAACATAACCGAATGCCGACGCCACCACCCCGAGCAGCCCCGGGACGGTAGGTAAGATACAGACGACAATAATCAGCAAATATAGCGCGCGTAACATTTAGAGCTTCTAGTTTCCGTAACGTTTTAACCACTCTTTCTCAAGAGCAGCTTGCCAGCTTGGATGTGGCTCAGCAATCGATTTAAACTGCTTGGTATTTTTGGCGCTGCCGGTTAAGTATTTGCTGCTTAACACCGAAGGATCGCCCCAGACGTTAATGTCGCCTTTGCGGGATTGCGCTTCCGGACTTAGCAGGAAGTTGATCGCCACCTGGGCACCTGCACTGGCACTGGCATTCCAGGGGATCGCCAGGAAGTGAATGTTCGACAGCGCACCCTGGTTCAGCGCATATGCTGATGTGCTATCCGCCAGATTACCACTGACCTGCGCTGAATAGACGGCGTTAGGGTTAAACGTCACCGCCAAATCAATCTGACCGTCGTCCAGCAGCTGGATAGACTCTGCGGTACCGGCCGGGAACTGTTTACCACCGCGCCATGCAACGGCATGAAATTCATTCAGGTAGTTCCACAGCGGTTGGGTGACAGCCTGAAAATTGGCGTCATCAACCGGTTTGGCCAGTGCCGGATCATTGTCCGTCAGTTCGATTAGCAGCGATTTCAGGAAGCTGGTGCCATGAAATTCCGGCGGGCGAGGGTAACTCAATCGGTTAGGATAGGCTTTGGCGTAGTTCAACATCTCCATGAAAGAGTTTGGAGGATTGTTCAGAGATTTGCTGTCGTGAATAAACACCAGTTGTCCGACACCCCAAGGCGCTTCAAGCCCCTCTGTGGGTACTGAGAAATCCACGTCCACAGGCAGCGATTTATCAACGTATTGCCAGCTTGGCAACTTATCTACAAACGGACCAAACAGCAGCTCATTGTCTTTCATTGATTTGAAGTTTTCGCCGTTGATCCAAACCATATCAACGCTACCGCCACTGTTTTTACCGGCGGCTTTTTCCGCGATAAGACGAGTGGTGGTTTCTGCGATATCGGTGACTTTGACGTGTTTCAGTGTCACGTTATAGCGTGATTGCAGTTGCTGGCCCGCCCACTGGATATAGCGGTTGATCTCCTGGCTGCCACCCCAGGCGTGGAAGTAAACCGTTTCGCCGTTGGCTTCCTTTTCGATGGCTTGCCAGTCGTCGGCGAAGGTTGGGGTGGTGACCACAGAAGCCAAAATTCCTAACGTGCTTAATAGCTTTTTCATAATCGATCCGTGTTTGCTATATGAATGGAGAACAACAAGCAGAAAAATCGCCAAATCAAGTTCTTCGACATCTTTCGCTGCATATAACTTTTCCTGCATATAAATAGTAACTGAACATGCTCTCTTTAGTAAGAATTGATAAAAAATTCATAGCATTACCATACCTAGTCTTTAATCAATCATAGTCGCGGGTAAAGAATTGTCGCAGTTGATCGCTTAAAGAATGGTAGTAGACCGCACTCATTGGCTAAATCTTTCATGTTGATAGGTTTTTTGTGGTAATTGGGGTAGCGTGACCTGTGTACTCTGTTCGGAGAGTAGCTTGGCTAATGCTTAGCAGTCACCCTTGTATCAGCGGCTCTGTAACTCAAAGGTGTCTAGTAACTCAATGCATTTGACCGTCACTTCACGGCTGTTTCCGCTCAAATGTGCTGTGACAATCGCCCCTTCCTTCATAATACAGATGGCATCGAGCAGTGAGCCATCGGTATTGCTCAGGTGGCTGGCGATCACTTGCCTGACTTGATCTTTGTGGTAGTTGCAATAACGGAAAATTTCGCTGTTCAAGTCACTGAATTCGGCCGAAGTATTAATAAAAAAACATCCTCTAAAGTGACCCAGTTGTGGCTCATTGTCGCTAAACCAGCTTTCTAAAGCTGTAAATAGGCGATGGATGGTCTCATTATCGGATTGTGTATCAGACAGCTTCTGTTCCAGCCACTGAATAAAAACGTCGTGCCGTTGCTGGAGCGCGGCGATAACCAGCGCGTCTTTGCTTTGAAAATGGGTATAGAGCGTACGTTTTGCTACGCCTGATACGCTAAGTATTTCATTGATTCCAATTGAGTTAATACCGTTTTGGTAAAACAGGTCCAGGGCGGTATCGATCAGTAACTGGCGTTTTGGGCTCATCAGTTTTCTCCTCTAAATCTATCTTGACAAAGGTAGACCAAATTGTCTACCTTGGATTTGTAGACAGATCGGTCTACTTAAAGGGAGATGATATGAATAATAAGATTTTGTCTATCTTGGCCGGGGTTGGTGCCTTCTTGGCGATAGGGTTGCTTTCGTTTTTTGATTCGACGTTAACTGATGTTGCGCTGCTGATGGCACCATTTGGCGCAACGGCAGTACTAGTGTTTGGTGTACCGGATAGCCCTCTGGCACAGCCCAAAAATGTTATTTTTGGCCATCTGTTAACGGCGTTTGTCGGGGTGGTTTTTACCCAATATATCGGTGTGTCGACGCTAACCCTGGCGCTGGCCACTGGGATTGCCGTTAGCGCCATGCTCCTCACCAAAACCACTCATCCACCTGCCGGGGCCAACCCGATGCTGATTATGTTATCCGGGCAGGGATGGGCATTTTTAATCACGCCTGTGTTGATCGGCTCAATCATCATTGTTGTGGTAGGCAAGAGTATGCAAGTATTGATGAATCAGTGGTTTTTGCGACAATTAGTTTCAAGTCTAGCATCCATCAAACTAGTGGATATTATGTTTAGTTACTTAACTCCTACTAAGTGAGCGGCTGTTCACAAGATTAAAAGAACCCGGTTCCAAAGTTTGTTGGTTAAACCAGATTTATAAATGGGAATAGCCGAAATTCCGTTCAAGGTTTTACATTGGATTAGTAATCGTCATTGTCAACGCAATAACTTTGTTCATGCAGCCTTCCAATATTTCATTGCATTTTAATGTGAGCTATGTATTTCTCTGGTGAGATTCGTCGTGATCATAGTCATATTCTTTCAGTTTGTTCAGGAATTAACCACATGAATGTGTTTAGATTGATAATCGTAAATGATGTAATCCTGATTGGTTAGTCTAGTTTTTAACAGAGATGTACAGGTTGCATTTTTTTTGGCATCAAAAAGGAACCGGTTTCTTTTTGTGGTTTTAATGCTTTGTTCTGTTCACTTTTTTGTCTTCATATTGTTGGGATTGATGTCGTTCTAAACAGGTGGTGTTTCGAGAAGTTATGTTTTGCTAGCAATTTAATTCAAGGGAAAAAATGATAATGGATAAATTGACGTCGCTTGGCCTGTCTTCTGTGATTGCGATGATGTTAATTGGTTGTGCTTCGACTTTCGAGTCTCGTAACTTTACGGCTGAAGAGTTGTTTGATCCAACAGAAACGCCGCTAGAAAACTGTTGCGGTGGTGGTAACAATGAACAGTTGCGTTACACCAAGCGTAGAGTGAACTCCTTTGTTAAAGATGGGGTGCTTCATATCTTTGCAAAAGCAGGGAGCTTTACTAGTGCAGACAACCCAGATGGCACTAACGC
>NZ_JBNKVP010000026.1:0-41747 GCF_050299255.1 Vibrio sp. | reverse complement strand
ACCACATGACCCAGCGCTTTCGGGCTGCGATGATAACCGCTCAGCGACGCGATATGCTGAGCGATTTTCTCGGTCAGTTTTTCCCTTAGCGGATCAGTGGGCGAAACAAATGCCGAACCCGGCAGCATCAAGCCCATGGCTTCCAGTACCAGTTGATTGGTATTGGCGGTGCCAAAGAAGGTGCAGGTACCGGCAGAGTGATAGGCTTTACACTCCATCGCCAGCAGCGCCGATTTGTCCACTTCACCTGCAACATATTTTTGCCGGGTCGAGACTTTTTCGTCATTACTCAGACCGGTGGCCATCGGGCCCGATGGCACAAACGCGCTGGGCAGGTGACCAAACGCCAGCGCCCCCATCAGCTGCCCCGGGGCGATTTTATCGCACACCCCCATCAGCAAAGTCCCGTCGAAGGTATTGTGGCTCAGCGACATAGCGGTGGACTGGGCGATCAGATCCCGGGAAAACAGTGACAGCTCCATGCCATCATTGCCCTGGGTGATGCCATCACACATTGCCGGTACACCACCGGCGACCTGGGCGGTGTTGCCCAGTGGTAATAGTGCCCGCTTGATCACGTCCGGATAATACAGATAGGGTTGGTGAGCACTCACCATATCATTGTAGGCGGTGACTATCGCCAAATTCACCTTGGTAAAATCCAGAATTGAGGCTTTTTCCTCTGTAGTGGAGGCCGCCACCGTGTGGGCCAGGTTGCCACAAGCCAAACCAGCACGCAGTTTTCCCTTACTGGCTTGTCTCTCTAGGTTATCCAAATAGCTTTTGCGGCTTTGTGCACTTCGTTTAACGATAGTGTTTGCCACTTCAACAACTACTGCGTTCATTGTCATCTTGTCTTACCTAAGGGCCAGCAAAGTGGCCCGTAAATTCATCTTACTTACCAAAGGGCTGCAAAGTCAGCCGTGCAAAAATCAAATTCTGGCGAGGATTTCATCCACTATCTGGTCTGGAGCCTGCTTGATGTCGATATGAATCGCTTCCTGTTCGGAGGGTTCTATCAGGGTTTCAAACTGGCTTTCGAGCATCGCCGAGCCTTGAAAATAGTGCCCTTCCCTCGCCTTATGCCGAGACCAAATGGTGTCAAAATCTCCTTTCAGGTAACAGAATGTCAGCGTGTTGCCGCCACTGCGCAGAATCTCCCGGTATTCCGGTTTCAGAGCCGAGCAGGCGACTACTAACTGGTCCTCGCGCTGGATAAGCTGGCTAAGGCTCTGTAGCCAGGTCTTCCGGTCTTCATCAGTCAGGGGAATCCCGCTGCGCATCTTCTGAATATTTTCTTCCGGGTGAAAATCATCACCATCGAAAAAAGGAATGTTCAGCGTAGTTGCCAGTGAGTGACCAATCGACGATTTCCCACAGCCAGAAACCCCCATAACGACATATTTTTTGTTCATAGTGTTGACTCTAATTTAGGGTTAACGGACAGGCTTATCGCCACCATAAAGCCAGTTCAGGGAACATAATGACCAATGCAAGCACTGCAACTTGCAGGGCGATAAACGGTAGTAATGCAGTGAAGATTTCACCCAGAGTGATGTCTTTCGGCGCCACCGATTTCAGATAGAAAGCGGCCGGGCCAAATGGTGGTGACAGGAAGGCCACTTGCATGTTCAGGCAGAACACCACACCAAACCAGATAGGGTCCATACCAAGGCTGGTAATGATCGGCACGAATATCGGCATGGTCAGCAGCGCAACACCAACCCAGTCGAGGAACATGCCCAGCACGAACAGGATTGCCATCATGATCAGCAAGGTGGTCATGGCATTACCGCCACTCAGCGCCATAATGGTCTGCTCAACGAAATCGATACCACCCATCAGGTTGTACACGCCCACCAGAGCCGAAGCACCGATACCGATCCACATGATCATGCCGCAGGTACGCATGGTCGCGACAGCCGAATCTTTTACCATTGCCCAGTTCAGCTCTTTACGAATCGCCGCACTGATCGCAATACCCACCACACCCAGTGCAGAGGCTTCCGTCACCGACGCAATACCGGTGTAGATACTGCCCAGCACGGTTGCAACAGACAGCAGCGGGAAGAACAGCGCCTTAAAGTAGCTTGGGGTATGTTCTGAATCTTTGGCCAGGTCTTCCTCTGACGGCAGCGGTGCAAGTGACGGATTGAGTTTGCAGCGCACTAGCACGTAGATCATATAGAAAGCAGCCAGGATAAATGCCGGCAGAAACGACGCTTTAAACAGATCGCCAATCGAAACCGATGCCGACAGGCCGTAGATAATCAGTACGATACTTGGTGGCAGCATGGTTCCGAGTGCGCCGCCGGCACAGGTGGTCCCGATTGCCAGCTTACGGTCATAACCCAGGCGCAGCATTTGCGGTAGGGCCAGGATACCCAGCAGCACCGTTTCGCCACCAATTACGCCAGACATAGACGCCAGGATCACCGCGACAATCAGGGTTTGTACCGCAACGCCACCACGAATCTTACGGCCAACACTCTTCATCGCGTCAAACAGATCCCGGGCGATACCAGAGCGGTCGAGCAACGCGGCCATCAGTACAAACATGGGCACGGCCAGGAAGACATAACCGTTAACAAAACTGAATATACGGCTGGTCACCAGTGGCAGCGCATCTACGCCAAACCAACCCAAGGTGAAAATCAGTGCCACCAGGCCGGTCACGAATGCCAGCTGCATCCCGGTTAAAAGCAGGCCAATCATCAAAACCAGCATCAACAGACTGCCGTAAGCAATACCGATTGAAGAGAGATTAGCTGTGAATGCCTGGAAACCCACCCAACCTAATGCGGCAGTCAAAGTAACGAGGCCCGCTATCAACGCAATGGGTTTGCGGCTGCCAGCATCCTGGCTAATAGAAGATGAATTAAGCATTGTCGTCTTCCTTTAGTTCTTGAATTTCATTGATCAGGTGCAGCGTGAACTGAATGAACATCAGCACCACAGTGACCAGGATTAAGCCTTTCAGCAGCGCAGGAAAAGGCGGGTTCCAGGCAGTACCGGAGGTTTCCAGCCTGACTTCTCCCCAAGGGGTCAACCATGAGTTGGTGACCATCTGCCAGGCGGCGTAAGTCAGCAGACCACTGAACAAAAGCCCTGCCAGATGGTGGAATATGTTCAGGTAGTGTTTGGTTTTCTCGGATACCGCGTCGTAGATCAGTACCACGCGTACGTGCTTATCCGTCGCCAGCGCGTATGCACCACCCAGTACGAAAAGCGCTCCGCCAATAAATGATGCGGATTCGTGTACCCAGATGGTTGGAGCATTAAACAGATAACGGCTGGCAACTTCGTAAAAAGAAATAATCACAGTGAAGACAAATAATAAGCTCAGTATCTCGCTTAATTTGGCGATCACTTTATCCAGGGTGTTCTTGGGCATTTCAGCCACAATTTCAGTGTGTGAGTTTTTCATAATGGTATTTCCAAAAAGTAGGGAGGCGAGAAAACCTCCCTATATATAACAACTTATAGAAGGCCTGAATTTTTCAGGTAAGTCGTAATAGAGTCGTAGACTTTTTTCGCGTTTGGAGAGCGTTGAGCATATTTTTCCCATTCACCCATCGCGATCTGACGGAACTTCTTACGCTCTTCGGCTGACCAGTCGTGGATAGTAATATCCGGGTTAGCCTGCGCTGCACGTACTGCTTCCTGGTCGGCAATACGCAGCTGAGTAGTGATATCTTCAGCAAAGTCACGTACTGATACCTTGAGGATTTGCTGCAGATCGGCTGGCAGTTTGTCCCATTTTTTCTTGCTCATTGAGATATCGATGGTTGGCAGCGAGTGGAAACCTGGCTGAACCGGGTGGGTCGCGATATCGTTCATACCCGCTTTGTGGTTGGTAGAAAATACTGTGTAGTCGGCCGCGTCGATAACGCCTTTGCTCAGGCCGGTAAAGACTTCAGAACCTGGCAGGTTAACCGGAGTCGCACCCGCTGCCGCAAACACTTGCTGAACCAGGCCTTCAGGCGCACGCAGTTTCAGCCCTTTCAAATCGTCAACGCCATTCAGCGGCACTTTGGATACGAAAGATTCAACGCCGGTAGTGGAGCCGCCAATGTACTGAACACCATAAGGGGCATACAGCTCAGTCATCAGTTCAAAGCCGCCGCCGTAGTTAATGTATTGCAGCAGTTCGCGGGTATCAGACCAGGCACCGACCATGTTACCAATCAGGCCAAACGCAGGATCTTTACCAGAGAAATAACCGGTCGCGGTAATGTGGCCATCAATAACACCCATTTTGATCGCATCCAGTGTTTCGGTGTGTTTCACCACCGCACCAACCGGTAGTAAGTCGATTTCAATCCGGCCACCAGACATCTCTTCAACGCGTTTGGTCCACTCTTTCTGCACCTGATAGTTTTTGTCCCCAGATGGATCGCTTGATTGGAATTTGAAATTAAATTCAGCTGCAAGCGCTGAAGTTGACATTAACGCGACGGCGACAGCCGATGTTAGGGTTTTGGTTAAGAATTTCATCTAATAGTCCTTTGCTTTATAGTATCTCGTTCGATGTTACCCATAACACACGCAATGTTACCGGGAACATTTAAGATGTTATCGGTAACATTGCGTAACATCTAAGAATCAGATCACGTTTCGGAGATCAAATGAAAAACGGAATTTTCGCGGTTAGAAAGCGAATTATGGAGAATATAACTAGGGGACAACGAACTGAATAAAAATCTAACTTAGCTGGTAAGTCCCTCTCTAAACAGCGATTATACAGACGAATCGGGGCCAACAATGAAGCTCCCACAGCACTGGCAGAGTAATTGAATGAGCACCTACTGCCAGCCAAAGCCATGGTTGAAAAATGTGATTGAGTTAAAGGTAACTGATGTGATCGATCCAGTTAATGGTCCTAGGGACACTCATTTAAGTGTCCCTCTGGAGCCACTAACTGAGCGTTGCTAATGGATCTTAAACTGGCCGACAACCTGAGATAGTCCTGAGGAGGTATTGTCCAACCGCTGACTGAGTGCATCGGCCTCAGACGCGTCATGATTTAACTGTTCAATCAACTGCTGGATAGCCCCCATGTTGCGACCGATTTCATCCGTTACCTGACTCTGCTCTTCGGCGGAGGTCGCCATTAGGGTATTCAAATCGTTAATTTCACTCACAGAAGACGTCACCGTATGCAGCGATTCCATTACCCTATGGGTATTGTCTGATGTGGTTTGGCAGCTAATACGGGTTGAATCCATTTGACTGACCGCATTTTCGCTGGCCCGATGCAATTTTCCGAGCATTTCATTGATTAACGCCGTACTTTGCTGCGTTCTTGCCGCCAGCCCCCTGACCTCATCGGCGACAACCGCGAAGCCACGCCCTTGTTCGCCCGCTCTGGCAGCTTCAATGGCCGCGTTCAGTGCCAGTAAGTTGGTCTGCTCGGCAATATCACCAATAATTTGCAGTACCGCGCCGATTTCTGCCGTTTCATGGCTCATCTCACCGATCGTATTGGCCATGTTTGCGATATCTGATTCCAGCTTGGCAATGCTATCCTCAGCTTCATTAACGGCAGCTTTCGATAGGTTGGCAAAGTCATTGGTTTTTTCAGTCAGATTAGCGGCATTGGACGTGCTTTGGGCAATAGCGCCGGCGGTGACTCTCAGTTGCTCTATCGCCGCAATAACCTGCTCAGTTTCCGACATATGTGCTTTTAGCATCTCACTATGAGTCGCTGACTGCTTCATCATCTGCACCACGGCATCATCTATCTGATGAGATGAATCCGAAATTTCAACAAACAGCTCTCTTAGCTGGCCAATAAAGCGGTTTATGGAGTCCGATATTTTGCCGATCTCATCACCTGACTTCACTTCTAGTTTTTGTGTCAAATCACCATTGCCCTGAGACAGGTCAGCGACCAGACTCTGCAAACGAATCAGCGGCTTAAACGCGTAACTTAACAGCCCCACAGAGAGTATGATGATAATTACCGCACTGACAGTAAGCGCAAGCGTGATCATACTATTCAAGCTGTTGGTATTGGCTTGAATATTAGTTAAATCAATGTAACCGGTTAACAGCCAGCTATTATCATCAAATTCTATTTTATGCTCGATCGGAACCAGTTCTGTTCCTTGTTTATTTGAAAAAATCGGAATGTTATTTCCCGATACAATCTCCAAGTAACTGCCATCGCGCTGATATTTTTTTATAACATCCGCTAAGTAAGTTAAATTTAATTCAAAGAATGTTGTTGAACCATCGCGTTGCTTAGAAATTATTGTCATTACCGGCTGGTTGTCTTGCAGCCTAACCGGGGTTATGACCAAAGGTTTGCTCTGTGCTTCGGCGATCTTAACAAATTGAGCGGCCTGTTGGTCTGATAATGTTCCTGAGTTATCAAACGCGAACCCTTCTACAATCTTGGTGATCCTTTGAAAACCGGAGCTTTGCTGTACTTTCTTGATGTCGATAACACCTATTTTCAGGTTTTCCGCCATCGAAATTTTGGCTTGAAGTTCACTATTAATCTTATCTTCCACCAGGTCTATATTGTGCTGAATATTCTTGGTATCGGTTTGATAAATGTAATCGTTAATGAAATAGTTAACACTAAAATAAGAGACAGAGATAGTAACGAAAATAATAGCAACGATAAGTGCTACTATTTTATTTTTAAACGAGATATTTTTCATAAAAGATCATATCCATTGAAAGTGTGCAGATTCAGGCGTGGCATTGATAATTTGATAAAAAATAACCTCAAACAAATCTGTCTGTTTGAGGCTACTAAATTAGTATTTAATATCAATACAGGGAGAAGCAGCGCGTTTGTGCTTCACCGGAGCAATTTTCGCCACCAATGATGTACATGCGCTGCTCTAAGGATACCGATAACCCATAAGCAAGCGCTTCCCCGAACACGCCGGCGAAGGTCCAGCCAGAACCATCATATTTCCATACCTTGTTGCTATAGTGCTTGGTCAAACCTTGATGACTGTACAACCTGCCATTTCTAAAGTTTTTTTGACTGCCAATGAAATAGGCACCACCCACAACGTAAACTTGATTTTGAAATGTGGCGACAAAATGGCCTGCCAGCCCTTCATGTTCACTATCAACGTCGACGATAGACGGACACAGCACACCTTTCGTTACCACAGAACCAGCCAGCTCAAATTGCTTGGTTTGCAAGCTTCTTAGCCCCGGTTTGATTTCTCCTTCAATGAGCGTAATTCGGTCGCCATCTTGAGCAACGCCTGCCCCGCAGTTTGCGGGGAAGGCATTTCTTCCTACAATGGACCAGCGATTGTCCGCCGGGGTAAATGTCCAAAAGTCCTGATTCCAGCCGTAAGCATCGACTTGTTGCGACATAAAATGGGTTAGCAGTTGTTGGTGTTTTTCAGGTTCCGATTGGGCATCAATGGCTGACAACTCCGCGACAAAATCATCGAATGTTTCTTTGCGGTAACCGCCAAAAAACACCAGCTCCCCTGAAGTCAAACAGCAGCAGGACGCCCCTAATAACCCGATGGGCAATCCCCCTTCCAGTTGCGTCCAGCGATTCTCCAGGCTATCAAACTGATAGCCATCCAGTAATACCGTGGGATGGCTGTTGCCCGGTTCAACACCTGCGCCTGAAAACACATAGAGCTTGTGCCCGCTCACAGCAAATGCGGCATCATCACGGGCGCAGCCCGGGAAATCGGCTGCGGATTGCCAACCGAGTTGAGGCTGCTCTAAATCGAAGAAGAATAGCTGCTTGCCTGCACTGCCCAGCCCGGCATAAATCTTACCGCCAAGCACACCGCCGACACCGTGTTTAATTCCGATCGGCAGATCAGGAATTGAGTCGATCACTAACGACATAAAGTTCCTCGTAAATCAGTCTGTCACAACCACTTTTGAGCCATCCCAGGCCAACATATAAACTTTGTTGCTCTGGCTACGATCACTCTTTTCACCGCCGGCGATTAAGACGCCGTCTTGAGTGGTAAAAGAGGCACCATAAGCCAGCCCTTCAGGCAGCTCGTTTGCTCTGGACCACAGACCGTCTTGTTCTATGTAGATTTCAGGATTAAACGCCTTGCCCAGTCCGGCATGGGCGAACAGATTGCCACTTTCAAATGCCGCTTTAGCGCCATGGAAGTTGGCACCACCGGCAACAATTGTTACGCCGTTGCTCTTACCTGCAAACGCTCCCGCCACGCCTTCTTGTACCGCTCCCGGCTCTGGTGCAGGTAAAGCATGCATACTGTTCCAAGGCTGACTCTTACCAAATTGAAACTGTTTGACTTCGGCCGTTCTCAAGCCGGGTTTAATTTCACCACTGATCAAAGTCGCGACAGGCCCGTCGGTGACCAGCGCACTACCACAGTTGGCAAAATAAGGAGAGGTTCCGACTACGCTCCACTGTTGCGTTTCTGGTTTGAAACTCAGCACCTGCTGGTTCCATTGATAATCAGACGGTTTCATTCCCATGTAGTCGTCAACGATTTTCTGCCAGGCCTCCGGCTCAGCCTGCTTATCTGTTGTCATGACGTCATGCAGGTAACTATCGAAATACTGTTTGTTATAACCACCAAACAGTATGATTTGTTTATTGTCCGGAGAATACGAAGCCGCGCCCAACAGACCGACCGGCGAAGCGGTATTCACTTGCGCCCATGAGTTTGCCTTCACGTCATAGCGGTAAACGGTGTCAAATAGTATCGGCGAAGCATCTGACTGATTAACTTTGCCGGAACCACCAAATACATACACTTCGCTGCCGACCACCGAAGCGGTAGCCCCGCTACGTGATGCGCCAATAAAGGCAGCCTGTTTTTGCCAACCCTTCGCCACATCGTTCAGATCGAGCATATAAAACTGTTGCCCCGCAGAACCCAGACCAACAAACACTTTATTTCCCACCTGAGCACTGATGCCATCTTTAAGACCAAACGGGAGATCAGGCCATTGGTTATCAGCATTCGCGCTGACACTGAACGCCAGAGAGGCAGCAAGCAAAGGGGTACAAATTAAGTGATTTTTTATGTTCATTATTTTTTCCTTGTTAAGTACTGAGCCGTACCGCGTGACATTGATCACTGGCTTGATGGTCAGCAACCATCCTGATTGTTGAATTTCACGCTCATTATTGATCAATAAAAAAATATTTCTTTGATCAATATAACAATAAAAAATATTTTTATTTATAAAACCAAAAAAGCCCATCAGCAGATGAGCTTTGTTATATGTACTGTAAAATCAGATAGCTATAGGCTATACGGCAAAGTTGCTATCACTGCAGCGATATCAAGTCGTGGCTATGCCAAGTTAATAGCGCAATCCCCCATTCCAGCAGGGATCGCATTTCTGGTGGCTAAGCTTCGATAAACGCCTTCGCAGAGACCGTCTCAGACTCTTCTTATTAATTAGTCAGCGATTTGTTGCCATTTAGCCAAAGAAGAATATTTTTCCACAGAGTATCATCTACCTCGCCCTTTTCCACGAAACTATCGTTCAGAAACGCTTCCTGATAGTGGTCTGATTCGCTCATCATGCCGAGCGTGGAATGCTGGCTAAACATGCTTAACAGGTGCATTACCTTACGCAGTTTTTCGTCATTCGCATTTTGGGTTCGGTTAATGACAAAACCAAGTTTCACTTTCTGCATCACATCCCGGTATAGATGGCGGCTGATCAGCATTTCGATAAACGGTAGTGACGCTTTCAAATCAACCGGTGATGGCTGAATAGGAATGATGATATGGTCGACAAACCGAATGTAACGAGCTAATTCCGCCTCCGACATGTTGGAAGGGGAGTCGATAACGATAAACTCTGATTGCGGATCCACTTTCAGCGACATACTGATATCAGTGAAACTGCGCATGGCCGGATTAAAGGCCTGGCACGGCAGGCTGCCAACCAAGTTTGCCCAATTGTAAGTGGATTTTTGCCGGTCGAAGTCTACCAGCTCCGTTTGATAACCGTCCTGAATCAACTTGCTCACAAGCCCGGCTGTTACCGTTGATTTTCCGACCCCGCCCTTTGCATTCAGCACGATCACTTTCTTCGCTTTTGAGTGTGCGATGCCTATTTTTTTATTATGCGTAGCTTGTTTAAATTGACTACTAAAATATTTGGTTGAGAGTGCTATATTCATTGGTATTTGAGCTTAAAATTGTGGCAATTTGGGTTAAGGGCAAGCAATCTTAACATTCAAAACTGATTAGTAAATAAGCCGATTTTTAGTAAATCACATTTCTAAACAATTTATTTTATCGGCAATTTTACTTAGTTGATTTATATGTAAATAATTTCCCATACCCACTTAATTGCATAATGCTTTTCCAAAAATCGTATAAATTCTCCATACAGGTCAATTGCAGATTACACCTCTATTGATTTATTTATTTAAAAACAGACAAATAGTGTTACTTTCGTTCAGAACAAGTAAATAACTAAAATCCAGCTGCACATTAATTGACCAACCTCTTAATGCGACAACTCTGCAAAACGCGGCTGTGATCACTTCACTCGCAAACGCAATAATCGTTGCTCCAGGCGGTCATAGAGATCACGCTGATGAAGCAGCCAACCGCCAAGATAACCTACTGAACTACCAGCAATTACATCAATAAGTCGAAGCAAGATCACTGAGTTAATTTCAAATGATGCACTTCCCCCTTCCGCAAGAATGATGGTTAAGGGGGTGATAAATATCACCGCAAGGCCATAGTTGCGTGTGACTAATATTTCTATCACAAAGGTAAGGCAGATAATCAAAGTTACCAGGATCCAAGGCCCTGGATTAAATGAAAATATCAGCCAGGCTAAGCCCATACCAATTATGGTGCCAACAATACGGTGCACCTTACGATGCCAGACCATACGGAAGGTTGCGCCCTGTAAGATTGCTGCGCAAGAGATTGGCGCCCAGTAAGGTTTGTCGAAGCCCAGCCACAGGGCCAACAGATAGCTGGCCGCGATAAACGTCGCTATGGTTGTCGCTTCCAACACAATTGCGACCACTCGGCGTTCTGGTGCTTCTGCCGGATGAATGCCCGCTCTGAACCCCCTTAACAACTGGATAAGACTGTACGTGAGTGTCATGACACATGCTCCCACACAGCCGAAAAACAGGATACCGGTACGCTCTGCCGCCAAAGAGAGATCGAATGGCATGGCACTGGCAATACAGCCGACCAGGATAAAGAAAAAGCTGCCGGGAGCAGGCACTGCAAAATAGCGGCAGATAAACGTCGCCCAAAAAGCGACGAATCCAAGCGCGACAGAGATCGACACCGGGCTGAAACCAGCCAGTAGGCACAACAGAAAGCTGGAACAAAATCCAAACGTCGTCAACGCCATCGTAACCAGCCGGTGTGACAGAGGAGTCTGCCTAAGATAAAGACTGGCTAAACCCCCACAGCTTGCTGCAACGCCAACGGTAAATTGGCCCAACCAGGTTGCGATAACCACCGGTAATCCGGCAGACAGTGCCACCGTAACCAAAAATCCCCACGGACGTTTGCGATCACTCAGTTCCAGAAATGGGCGAATATGAGCCCACAGCGCGGATGTCGACGAAGGTTTAGCTGACGACATTAAATCTCCTTGATAAAAAACAGGCAATCTACCGTTAACGGCAAAAAAGTTTAATGCGTTGGGATTCCAATTAGCCAAGCTATTCCCAACGGCAAATTAGCTTGTGCAGCAGCTGTTCTAATGAGTCTAGCTCTTGTGGCGAAAGTACCGATAATTGCTCTTTTTCTAAGTCATGGACTTCGCTCATTGCCTTTTCAATCAGATCCTTACCGGCATCTGTAAGCCTGACTAGCTTACTGCGGCCATCTTCAGGGTTTTCCACCCTTTCGACTAGGCCCGCGTCGGTGACCCGATTAAGCACTTTAGTCAGGCCGCCGGAACTGAATAGCATTGAGTGATACAGGTCAGTCGGTGACAGGCAATACGGCGGCGCAGAGCGACGTAATGCCGACAGAATGCCGAAATCGGCCCTTTGCAACTGGTGTTGCGAGACCAAAGCCTCAAACTCATCAGTGAGATATTTATGAACTCTATGCAGCCTGAGTATGGCCGGTGATACGTTTTTGTACGCCTGCGGCCAATGTTGCAGGCCAGAACTGAACATATTTTCCACGGATTTCTGATTGGGCATAACGTCTTTCCACTACTTGTTCTGTGACATGGCGCAAATATATCTTGCCAGAAAGGTAAATGGCAACTAATATCTTCCCGGAAAGATAAATGAGGTATAAATGAACAAAACATTATCCAACAAAGTGGTATTGCTGCTGGCGGCGGTGTTTGCAATGACGCCGTTTGCCATCGACAGTTACCTACCGTCAATCACATCCATCGCCAGGGATCTCAAGGTCGACACCGCCATGGTATCGATTACTGTCAGCCTGTACGTTTTCGGCCTGGCTATCGGCCAACTTATCGGCGGGCCACTTTCAGATAAGCTGGGCAGGCTAAAAGTCTTGGTCGGCGGATTAAGCCTTTTTGCTATTGGCAGTTTGTTTCTGGCATCGGTAGACGACATCAGCTGGTTTTGGTTTTGGCGGGCGATTCAGTCGCTCGGTGGTGGCATCGCGGTGGTTGTGGTACCCGCAACGATTCGCGATAACGCGACAGGAAGGGATGCCGCTAAGCTATTTTCGCTTATCGCGTTAATTATGATGATCGCCCCTTCGATAGCGCCAACTGTAGGTACGCTAATTATGAACTCCCTGGGCTGGCAATGGATCTTCCGCCTGTCTGCATTACTCGCTTTCATCGTAGCGATCTATGCAATTCCAACTATGCCAAAAGGCCAGGTGACCACGGCAAAAGACTCGATCAGTTTTTTCGCCGTATTCAAAAACAAGCAGGCGCTCGGTTACTTAATCTCCCAGTCTTTTAGCTACACGGTACTCATGACATTCATCACCAATGCCCCGTTTGCATACATGGTTCACTATCAGGTATCTGCCGAAATGTTGTCTGGCCTGTTTCTGGCCAATGTGCTTGGAGTGGTGGTAATCAACCGCCTCAACTCTCTGTTGCTTAATCGCTATGATCCCGAACTGCTATTGTCAGCATTCATTAAGCTGCAGTTGGCAGGCGTGCTAATATTGGTGAGCTCACAGTTGCTGTTACCGACTAACCTGCTGTTCGCGGCAACCGGCTTTATTGTCACGACTGCTGCAATCGGCGGCATCATGGCCAATGCAAATGTCAGCTTTTTAAAACATTTCGGTAGGAATGCCGGTATGGCATCTGCGGCAGTTGGTGCCAGCCAATACTTCCTGGGCGCGGGGATCAGCGCACTTGCCGCTATTTTAAGTAATGACTCTTTGTGGCCAATCGTTATTATTATGTTACTCGCGACTGTGTTATCGCTGCTCGGTAGTACTCACGCTAATAATAAAAATAAGCATCAGGTTGAAAACTTTGTTTAAATAGCGTCCCATCTTAATTTTCGTTAGCCAATCAAAACTATAGGGTTCAATTGCCCGCCAACGTTTAAACCAAGGCAATGGTGAACTGACAAACCAATCCGGAAGGGCTGTTCTTTTTCAGCGTTAATGTGCCACCATAGTTGTTGGCTAATGCCTTAGTGATAGACAGCCCTAATCCAACATTGGAGCCAGCGGTATCTCTGGCTTGATCCAAACGGGTGAAGGGTTTTATCACCTCGTCCAATTTGGCCTCGTCAATCCCGATGCCGGTATCGGCAACGGCGAATTCAAGAAAGCCATCGCATTTAGCAACACTGAGCGAGATATCGCACTGCTCTCCACCATACTGGACGGAGTTATTGATTAAATTCTCCAGCATACGGCGAACGGCGATGGCCGGAACAGTTTCGACCAGATCACCATCACCTTGATATTGGACCGCAATGCCCTTATCAGCATACTCATCCACGATGGTCTGTAAGAGGCTGTGGATACTGGTCGCCTGCCGTGCTTCTAACGAGCTGTCATCCTTGGCAAAACTCATGGTCGCTTTCAACATTTGCTCCATCACCGCAACCGATTTCAACATCTGCTGCTTATCTTCGCTGTCTTCAATAAACTCCAGCCTGAGACGCAGGCTGGTTAACGGTGTTCGAAGATCGTGAGAGATCGCAGCCAACAAACGGGTTCTTTCCTGGATATACTCGGCCAGGTCAACCTGCATTTTATTGAATGCGGTGATGGTGGGTAACAGGTCACTCGGGCATCGTTCGCTGACCGGGGTAACTTTACGGTTAAGGGCAAACTCTCTGGCCGCTTCGCCCAGTACTTTTACCGGCGCCAGCGCACGATGAATGATAAATATCGATACGGCCAACGTCGCCAGCATCACCACCGTCAGCGCAGTCAGCACTCCCGCAGACCAGTGAGTGATCTCTTCCTCGATACCAGACGAAAAATTCAACCACTGGTTGTCACCCAGCTGCACTGAGCCTTCTATCGTCGCTACGTAGCCCATATGCAGACCGCCGCCCTGCTGCCTTGACATCATGGCGTTGTGCATATCACGCATGTTCATCATCGGCCGGGCTTGTTTTACCAACGACAAATTGGCGTCTTTAATCCCGGCAGACTGCAGCCGGTTATATAAGACGGATAGTTCCTGAGGGCTACCCTGCCCTCGTGTCACTTGCGGGGTTGTCGAAACGTATAGAGACAAATCCGAGCTGCTGCTGGCGGCAACTATAGACTCATGCAACGAAGCGGGGGTCTGGCGCAAAATATCAACCACCGACAGCACCCGCTGGATGGCACCCGTTGAGGACAACAGATTAAGACTTCTGGACTTTTCCGACGATAACAAATGCGCCGAAAGAAACAAACTCACCGCAAGACCCAGCAACACCACGATGCCGATTTGATGAATTAACCTAAGGCTGCGAATCCACTTAATCATGGCTAACCTCACAGCTAAATTGGTAGCCACCTCCCCAGATGGTTTTGATCAGTCGGGGGGCTTTCGAATCCACTTCTATTTTCTTACGTAACCGGCTAATCAGGGTGTCGACGGCTCGGTCGTAAACGTCTGCACCGCGTCCCTGAACCAGTTTGAGCAAATCTTCCCGCTTCAACACCACATTCGGGTGAGTAACAAAAGCCAGTAGCAGCTCAAATTCGGTGGAGGTCAGTGATACTAACGCGCCTTGCGGGTTGATTAACTCCCGGGATGTTGTATTCAGCGACCAGCCTGAAAATGCGTAGTTTAATGGCGATACGGACGAACGTTCGTTCACATTGGGGATGGCAAAATGACGTCTTAACACCGATTTTATCCGCGCCAACAACTCACGGGGGTTAAATGGCTTGGCGATATAATCATCGGCTCCGACTTCCAGCCCGACAATCCGGTCAATATCTTCTCCGAGCGCCGTGAGCATGATAATAGGGATGTTGGAGGTCGCCCGAAGTTCCCGACATAGGGTCACACCATCTTTGCCGGGCATCATCAAATCCAGAATGATCAGGTCAAACTGGTGCTGGTTCAGGCTCTTCATCATACTGTCGCCATCTTCCGCCGTGACCACCACCAAACCATGTTGGGTCAGAAACCGCTTCAGCAGCTCTCTTATCTCTGCATGATCATCAACAACCAGTATGCGGTATGTCTGCTCCATCTGTTTTCCTCAATACGTCGCTGTTAATAAGCAATATAACCAGTTTGTTACGGAATGTGTGACAAGATATGTCAATAACAGTGATTGCCATCAATTGTCAGAAACAAAAGGAATTGCGACACACATCCAGCCGAAGAAATTGCTGTAATCAGATTGGAAAGGACAACTGGAGAGTAATTATGAAAACCCTAACTAAACTATTGGCTACCGGTATCGTATTAACCGTTTCTGTCGCGGCCTTTGCCCACATGGGCGGTGGCTACAGCGGAGGCGGATTCCAGCACCCAATGATGGGCAACGGTAATATGATGGGCAACGCCCCTATGATGAACACTGATAGCCCACAATACAAAGCCATGCTTGAATTGCATAACAACCCTGAAGCCATGCAAGCCTGGATGCAAAGCATGCATGACAACCCTCAGGCAATGCAGGAATGGATGAACCAAATGCACAATGACAATTACGCCAATCAAGGCGGTGGATTTGGCTGTCAGGGTAACCGTTTCAACAACAACCAGAACAGTAACGGCCAATAACGAGAGAGGTACAGCATGCACGGAATGTACGGGTTTGACTTTGGAATAGGACATATCGCTATGATGGTATTTTGGGTAGTCATTGTCGGGCTGGTTCTCTGGGCGTTATTCTCTGCCAAAGGCACCCCTTCTGTGCAGGCTGAAACTCCACTGGAGATCGCCCAAAAACGTTATGCCAAAGGCGAAATCAGCAAACAGGAATTCGACGATATCAGGCATAATCTTTGAAACCATTAAAGCCACAACCGTTCAGACAAGGTTGTGGCTTTTCTTCTTTGCTGAGTCTTGGATAGCTGGCGAACTCAGAGTTTAATCATAATATTTGCGCTTCAATCGCCAGGCGACGTTGACCAACCCTATCAGCACCGGCACCTCCACCAGAGGCCCTATTACGCCGGCAAACGCCTGATCTGAGTTCAAACCAAATACCGCGATGGACACCGCTATCGCCAGCTCAAAGTTGTTGCCCGATGAGGTGAAAGCAATCGACGCATTCTGGTCGTAGGGGATCCCCAGCCGTTTGCCTATGAAGAAGCTGGTAAAAAACATCAGCATAAAATAAACCACCAGCGGTATCGCAACCCGCAATACATCCACCGGCAGTTCAAAAATCATCTCGCCTTTCAGGCTAAACATCAGCACTATGGTGGCCAGCAGGGCGACCAAGGTGATCGGTGAGATCATTGGGATAAACTCATCGTTATACCACTGCTCCCCTTTGGCTGACACCAGCCAACGACGGCTCAAATAGCCCGCGAGAAAAGGGATACCCAAATAGATCAATACGCTTTTGGCAATATCCAGAATGGTAATATCCACCGCATACCCTTGCAGACCAAAATAGGGCGGCAGCACCGTGATAAATAACCAGGCCATAAAACTGTAAGTCAGGATCTGAAAGGCGCTGTTCAGTGCCACCAGAGTCGCACCATACTCCTTGCTACCACCGCTGATATCGTTCCAGACCAGTACCATTGCGATGCAGCGGGCCAGACCGATCAGGATTACTCCGACCATATACCCCGGCTGGTCACGTAAGAAGATCATTGCCAGCGAAAACATCAGGATCGGGCCAACAATCCAGTTCATCACCAGCGACAGCGTAATTGCCTGCTTGTCACGGGTCACTTCCCCCAACAGGCTGTAGTTCACTTTAGCCAGCGGAGGATACATCATCAGTATCAAGCCAATCGCCAGCGGGATATTGGTGGTACCCACGGACATACTTTGGTTCCATTCAGCAACTTGAGGAAAAAAATTACCTACCCCCACGCCAATGGCCATTGCGAGAAAAATCCAAATCGTCAGGTATCGATCCAAAAAACTCATCTTCTGCGAAGCGGTCACTTCGGCACTATTCGCAATGTTATTCATAACTGCCCTTTCATTTTTCTATTGTAAACAACCAAACGGGTTGCGAGTCTTGCGGGAAGAGGCTTCCCGCTAGCACTACTGTATCAATCATAGATGATCGTTATTTAACAGAATGAGCGATACGACCAATATTCAAATAACGGATATTAAGACTGACAATTGCAGGAGCAGTTTTTGTATTACACTCAAAGGTATCAATTCACAACTCACTGATATGGAAAGCGAATGCGCCTGTTTTTTGCTTTAACCTTTGATCCGTTAACCAAACGGGAGATCTCCTGTTACCGCGATCTGGTGGCAGACCATGCGGCAAAAGGTCGCTTTACCAGCGAGGGGAACTTCCACGTAACGCTGGAGTTTATCGGTGAAACGCCGGCTGCTCAGTTGGCGATACTCACCCCTATTCTCCACCAGCTGAGTGGTTGTCCGGAATTTGTTACCGTGCGCCACCTTGGGGCTTTCAGCCGCAAAGAAAAAGCGTTGGTGTGGCTGGCAGTGGAGCGGGATAAGGCCCTGATTGCGCTGCAAAAGCAATTGGCTAAGTTACTTTCCAATGCCGGTTATTCCCCCGAACAACGCAGGTACACCCCGCATATCACCTTAGGTCGAAACATCATTATGCGAGAGCCGCTCAATGATTTGGTGATCCCACCGGCTGAACTTACCATCCATTCGCTGGCTTTGATGGAAAGCAAACGCGAAGGCGAGCGATTGGTATACCAGCCAGTTGCGGAAATTGTCGTCAATTAACTGTCTTCTGCACTTTGGTTTTCGAACCGCTAGCCCGCCGTAGCCGCTGTCAGAGGTTGATCTAACGTGGTTGCTTCAGGGTTCTTGGCTATACTGATATAGGGTCATAGACATGCGGAGGTTTACAATGACCATAGCAACCCGACTCGACGATTATCTGACTGAGCACAACATTAACTTTCACACCGTTAATCACAGTTTCAGTCACAGTTCGCTTCAAAGTGGTGTTGCAGCTGGCATTCCTTTAATGAATCTCGCTAAAGGAGTGATACTGGAAGATCATGAAGGCCGACATATGATGGCGGTGTTGCCAGCCGATTCCAAAATCAGTCTGTCACGGCTTAACGACGAGTTAAATGCGAACTTCCATTTAGTGAAAGAGCAAGAGGTTTACCAAATGTTCAACGACTGTGAACACGGCGCCGTCCCCCCAATTGGCAGCGCTTACCATATGTCGACCATTTGTGATGAATCGCTGGCCAATCTAGATTGCGTTTACCTGGAAGCGGGTGACCACAAAACTCTGATCCAACTGGACAGAGATGCGTTCAAAGAACTTATGGGTAACAGCAGATACATGAAATTCAGCAGTCAGATTTTTCACTAAACGGCACTAACGACCAAAGGCTTTTACTGCTGAGTAAAAGCCTTTTTTAATCCCAGCAAATCAGGACACTGTGTCAGATTTTGTTGTAGCCGGCGTATTTCACCCCGGACAAATAGGCCATTTCACGCTGCCAGGTTGCTAAATCATGCCGGTTAAATTGGCGCAGATCGTTATGGCCACAAGCCCGGGCCATCACCTGCATCAACTCTACCGAGGCGGTGAAAAAGTTATGTAGCTGCCGGGCTGATTTGTCGATATTTAACCGCTGACGTAAATCCTTATTCTGTGTGGCGATCCCGGCCGGGCAGTTATTGGTATTACAGATCCGCGCCGCCACGCACCCTATCGACTGCATGGCACTGTTGGCAATCGCCACGCCGTCGGCACCTAAGGCCAGCGCTTTGACAAAATCCATTGGCAATCTCAGCCCGCCGGTGATGATCAGCGTCACTCGGCCGCTGGCCCCTTTCGAGTCCAGATATCGTCGTGCTCTCGCCAGTGCCGGAATGGTAGGGACGCTGATATGGTCACGAAATATCTGTGGCGCCGCACCGGTCGCGCCGCCCCGCCCATCCAATATGATGTAGTCAGCACTGGCATCCAGCGCAAACTGAATATCCTGCTCAATATGGTTGGCGCTGAGTTTAAAGCCGATGGGAATACCGCCGGTCACATCCCGTACCCGATCGGCAAATTTTCTAAAATCATTGACGGTAACCAAATGCTTAAATGTCGGCGGTGAGATGGCCGGTTCACCCTCGGGTAATTCTCTTACCTCGGCTATCCGGCCAACATTTTTGTTGCCTGGCAAGTGACCACCGGTGCCGGTTTTCGCCCCCTGGCCTCCCTTGAAGTGGAACGCCTGCACTTGCTTTAACAACTCTTCCCGGTAGCCGAACCCGGCACTGGCGTATTCATAAAAATAGCGCTGGTTGGCTTGCTGTTCTTCAGGCAACATCCCCCCCTCTCCGGAACAGATCCCGGTACCAGCCAGTTCGGCTCCTTTCGCCAGTGCTATTTTGGCCTCTTCCGACAGCGCACCAAAGCTCATGTCGGACACCAGCAACGGTATTTGCAGCGTCAGTGGCCTTTGAGCATTCGGCCCTATTACCAATTGTGTGGCCACCGGCTCCTCTTCCATCAGCGGTTTAGTGGCCATCTGTGCCACCATGATTTGCAGATCATCCCAGTGTGGCAGCTCGTTGCGTGGTACCCCCATGGCGGTCATCGGGCCGTGGTGACCCAGTGTATTAAGTCCATCTTTGGCCATCTGATGGATAAGTTCGACTGTTGGTTCTTCCCTGGTCGCTTTGGCCACCGGCGCCTGATCGGGTTTCGATGTTACTCCCGGCCCCTCTTTGCCCACTTGCTCGGCACTGAACTGTTTATGCGTGCCATCGCAGAACGGCGCATTGCTGGTATGCTTGCAGCGGCACAGGTAAGCGGCTTCGCTTTTTTCCGCCACGAAGTGTTTTGGTTTAAACCCGCTGCCCGCATGGGAACCATCGCAGAACGGTTGATTGTTCGAACGTCCGCAGGCACAGAAGTAGTAATCTTTGCCCTGCTCTAAGTCGACTTTGATCGGTTTGTTGGCGGCGATGATCGGTTTATTCATGGTCGGCATCCTTGTCGCTTTACGTTGCTGGCTTGAAAGTTTGCTGTCAGCTAAAAGTCTTGACCATAAATACCCCGAACGCCATCAGTAATATGCAATTGCTGTCTTCAGGCCAGAGAAGGAACCTCTTCATTCGAGGCCAATTTTTTCTTGTCTCTTTAGTTGCCGGTGTTTGTTACCGGCACGCTACCACTCTCCGCCACTCACCTTGGTAACAGTAAAAGAGGATTCATAATGCCGTTGTATCTTGCGAAGGCATAAAAAAACGGCCCTGAGCAAATGCTAAGGGCCGCTGTGTTTTAACAACTGGAATCGTTATATCTAGGTAAGGCGATTACTTAACCATACCTTTAATAAACTCACCCAGTTCTGAGTGGTGCATGATCTTCGACACCGGGATAATCTCTTTCAACGGTCCCCAGGCAAACACGTTAACCGGCGTATGGGTGTGAGTGCCGGTGCCCCAAACCGTGTTCTGACCAGTCGCGTGTTGACGAGCCAGCACATTGCCACGATCGTTGTATGGGAAGAAGGCGTCAAAATCATTGATAGCAGGTACGTCTTCTGCGGCCAGGTAGCTGTGACCGTCGTGCTGGTAAGGGTTTGGCTTGGTTTTCAGCACGTTCGCTGCCTGACCCACTGTGATTGGGAAATCACTGTTGGCATTGACAATATCAGCCAGTTTTTCCGCCGTCTGTTCAGATTTGTCCAGCTGGTCAAACTCAGCGAACATAGCGGCGTAGCTTAGCTTTTGGTTGTACAAGCCATCCAACACATCAAATTTACCGAAGTTGAAGTTAGGTGCATAGGCGCGCTTCTGGAACGCTTCGCCGCTGCGTTTTTCTGGTTTCGGCAACCCTTGCGAAGAGTAACTAAAGCCAAATGAACCGGTCTCGTGGTCGGCAGTGACGATGATTAAAGTATCATCACGATCTTTAGCCCACTCGTAAACCGCGTTAACCGCTTCATCGAATTTGATCATTTCGTGCAGCATGGTACCAGCGTCGTTACTGTGGCCCGCCCAGTCGATTTGACCACCCTCTACCATTAAGAAAAAGCCATCTTCATCTTTCGCCAGTACATCGATAGCTTTTACCGTCATCTCTTTTAACGTTGGCTGAGTACGTTTTGGATCATCTTTCGAGTTGCTGTAGGCGATACCATCGTTCATACCTGAATAAGCAAACAGTCCTAGCAATTTATCGCCCTGCGCCTGTTGCATCATCTGCTTGTTAAACGCCAGACTGTAGCCGTCGTCCTGGGCTTCAGTCAGCAGGTTACGCTCATCACTGCGCTTGGATTTCAGCTTTACATCACCGTGCGTCAGCTCAACCAACTGCTGGTATGTGGCACCTTTGTCGTTGCTTGATTTAGGAATCCAGTGACGAAGTCCGCCAGACAACATAACGTCGGCACCGGTTTCCAGCATGTCAGAGGCGATGTCATTTTCCAGCGAGCGATGCGGTTGATGCGCCGCAAAAGCCGCTGGTGTCGCGTGAGTCAGGCGAGTATCCGACACCAGCCCGGTCGCTTTACCAAGACGCTTGGCTTTCTCCAGCACGGTTTCAATATGGTCACCATTGGAGTTAATACCAATCACCTCAGAAGCGGTTGGGACTCCGGTCGCCAGCATGGTGGCAGAACAGGCGGAATCAACCACGATCGCGTCTTCCGGGTGAGTCAGAGACGAGCCTATCACCCCTTGCTGGGCCAGTTTATACAGAGCGGTTGTTTGCTCTTTGTATATGGAATGTGGTGCATTGTTGGCATAAGTTTCTAGCAATCCCACTTGCTGCGGTCCCATACCGTCTCCAATCATTAAGATTACGTTTTTAATCTCGGCGGACAGGGCAGAAAAAGAGAGGGTAGACGTCACTGCAGCTACGACCAATGGTTTAACTATGTGTTTCATTTTGGTTCCTAAGGTAAAAATGCGGCGATAGTTAACCAACAGTTTTTGAAACTTTTATTGCAGTTATATTGTATTTTTATGGCTGCGCTCGTGACAATATTGTCAAATATAAATCAAAACGCATAAAAATTAAGCAGACCTTTACTGGTGAGAGCAGTTTTATACTGTTAATTGGAGGGGTAACTCAGACGCGGCTTACAGCTGATATATAACTGAATTTTATGCACCCGATAATAAATTACCTACCAGGGTATTATTCAACCAGAGATAAATAAATTTCGTATACCACAATGGATCGACATTGTGATATACGAAAATAACAAAGTTAACCTAATATTTTTAATTAGTGCTCTTTCTCATATTTTACTACTTGCTTCAAACACTGTTCAAAGCCAACCAACTCTCTATAGGGTTGGTTTTTTTCAACCAGATCGTGCATCACGATGGAATCACTGACCGCGCCATCTAACATCAAGTTATCAATCAAACCAAAGTTCTCTAATGTCATACCCAGGTTATCAATATACTGATTGTCACCCACGCTCTGGCAGCCTGGCAATGTAGATAAATTGCGCTCTAAAAACAGCATGGTATCGTTAGTATATGCGAACACTGGCTTGCCATATCCTCTGGCGAGTCCCATTTCATAAGCCGTCCCGACATCACAACTCGCGCCACGAAACGGGGTGATGTTGGCAATAATATAATCGGCTTCTGCGATTAATTGCTCGTTAGCAAAAGCGATTTCCAGGCCGTTTTCCTGAGGTACTGCCGACGAAAACTTAATCACATTATCCAGAGGGAACAACCCCTCAAACCCGTATAGAGAGCAGAGTGACTTTTTAAAATCTCCAATTTTTGTTGCATCAGAAAGAAACACTTCCGGCCCTGCGAGATATATTTTTCTTGTTATATTAGACATCATCCTACCCGATTAAATAATTAAATAAACACTGATATTAAACATGTGGTTAATTCAGAAAATTATTAGTTTAGAAACCTATTAGTTTAAGGCGTGTTAAAGAGATCCATGACTAAAATAATCACAGTCATTAATCTTGTTATTTTTCAGAGGGAGCGATTTTATTGATAATTTTATTTATATAAAGTAATTTTATGTATTGTTGTGTAATAACCAAACAAAAGTACTTTCTGCACCACACTGGTCATTTGCACTTATATGTTGCTGACCTTTTATCAGGCAACATTACACTTCCATACTTGACCTATTGCATATAAAACCTTCAATCTATCACAGCTAACATCATGATATTTATAGATTTGTAACTAATCTCCATGTTGCCTCTTCTGACGCTTCGTGGTCTATGGAGTACTTATGTCTAGGTTTTCAATATCCCCCCCGACGGTATGTCTGTTATTGCTCTCTGCTTCTTTTGCTTCCCAGGCTGAGCCAATATCTGCGGATACCCAATGGAAAAGCCAAACTCTGCCGAATGGCTTTAATTATCACTTTTACTACATAAAAGACGAACCAATAGAACTTCGTTTTCTTGTCCATGCTGGTAGTGTCCAGGAAACAGAGCAACAATCTGGCTATGCCCATTTTCTTGAGCATATGGCATTTAATGGCAGCCAGCATTTTCCCGGCAACAACATGATCGCTGAGTTCGAAAAAGCTGGCGTAGCGTTTGGTCCGGGCATCAACGCATATACTGGTTACGACATCACCGGCTACGAATTTTCTCTGCCCGATAACACTCAGATCGAAAAAGTACTGACCTGGTTCCAGGATATCGGTTACGGGCTCAATTTGAAGCGGAAAGAAATTGAGGCAGAAAAAGGGGTCATTCAAGGAGAGATACGGCTCAGATTACCCAAAGAAAGGCCAATGGCTATGCAGGTCTACGACTATCTGATCAAAGATACCGTGCTGGCAAAACATGACCCAAATGGCACAGCGGACAGCATCGCTCAACTTGACCCGGAACAGCTAAAGGCTTACTACCAAAAATGGTATGCGCCCAATAATGCCGAGCTGATCATCGTCGGCGACTTTGATTTTGCCAAAACCGAAAAACTGGTGAAAACCAAGTTCTCTGACTGGAAAGCCAAAACCATTGACCGCACGGTTACTGCCGAGGTCACCCATTCTCAGGATCGCTCGGCGCAGTTTCTGGTTTTACCGGAAGGAAGTATCTCTGCCATTAGCCTGAATTACCCGGTAGATATTGCACCATATCGAACCCTGGAAGACCAAAGAAAAGGCTTACAAAACAACCTGATGAACACCTTAATCCAAAATAGACTGACTAACAGGTCTATGGAGGAGAAAGTTGAATATTCAGGTATAGACGTTTCCAATTTGGACATCGAAAATGTCAGCTACAATTATATCGATGTAGAATTTGCCGAAGAAAAACGAGCTGAAATTCAGAAGTTCATTGCCACAGAACTCGCTAATCTTAGAGATCATGGCGTAAACCAGTCCGAGCTGGAAGTGGCCCTCGCCTTATATAAATTTGAGTTGGAAAACCTAGAATCAGACTGGGAGCAAAAGAGCTCAAGAGAGATTATTGCTGACAAAGAATTGTCGCTGGAGCACGACACCGTTTATCAGTCTATGGAAGACTACCGCGCAAACCTGTCACGATTTATCAATCAAGTTGATGTTGCTGAGCTCAACCAACAGATTCAACAACAGCTTAGCCGCAAAGACCGAATTGTATTCTATGGCCTGGCATCAGAACGTGCCAAACAGATTAACCCCAAACGCTGGTTGGAAAAGGCGGACAGACAGTTCTCTTCTACACTGGACCAAGCCGGTAAAAAAATCGCCACTCAAGCAAACATCGAGCAGTTACCAACTCCCACAACTAAAGGTGAGATCATCAGCAGCTACAGCAACCTGCAACATGACCTCACTAGCTGGAAGCTGGAAAATGGCATTGAAGTGTGGTTTCTACAATCATCCTATGCAGGGGAAGATGTCTATCTAAATTACTCTGCGGAAGGGGGGACACTATTATTGCCCAGCACGCTAAAACCTGCTGTTGAACTCAGCCAAAGTGCGTTTATGCACAGCGGTCTTGGTGAAATGAATGCGATTCAGCTCAATAACTTCTTTACCCTTAACAACACCTGGCTGGATTTTTCGGTAGATGAAAATCAGCGTACTCTGAACATCTCAACAACTCAGAAAAATCTGGCAACAGCTTTTGCCCTGCTGCATCAGGCCGCAACCAATGCAAAAGTGGACCAATCTCAATTTTCTACTGCAAAAAGCAGATTCATCGATGAACGCCGATCCATGCTGGATAGCCCTACGGGGCGTTTTGACACCGCGATCAATGATGCTATCTATGGAGAAAACAACTCCGAACGCCCGTCTTCTGTAGAGCAATTAACCTTAGTTGATTCCGAACAGGTTGACTCGGTTTATCAGCAACTGTTCAGACAAAAAGATGATTTTAAATTGATTATCGTGGCTGATATGGCACCAGAGGCTATCGAAGCCTACCTGCGCCAGTACGTGGCCAATATCAGTTATCTTGAAGGGCAACTAAAGCCGCGGGATATTAAGCTGAATAAAGGTCAGGACAGTGTGATGGTGAAAGCATCCAATGAGCCCAAAATTGCCTTTCTTACAATATTCTCATCACTTGGTTCGCAGATGAATGTTGAAGAGTTATACAGCCTTGATCTATTGGAAAAAATTGTAAACCGAAGGATAGATGCCCTGCTGCGAGAAGAACGAGGGCTGGACTACTCGCCCTATGTAGAGGTGTACAAATCCAGTACCTCGGGTTTGGCGACAATGTTCTTTGTGCTGTCGATTGACCCGAAACAAAAGAACCAGGCAGACATGACCATGAATGAGCTTATTACCGCTATGAACAAGGGGATAACACAAGAAGAGCTGGCGATCGTTAAGTCTCTATTACTGCTTGAACTCGAGGATGACCGTGATGATCCAGAGCTGCAGAGCTCTACGCTCTCATATTTCGCTGTGTCAGGGTTTGAATTGCAGGCTTATGCGGACCCCGAACCGTTTATCAACAAAATAACCGCTGAGGATATTAATCAGACCTGGCAGAAACTCACCAACCGTCAGGCCCACCGTCTGAACGCCTACCTGGCGCCAAAAGACTGGCAGGAAGACAAAGAATAACCCTCACCAAAACGACGTTGTAGCCTGGCTGCAACGTCGTTGGCGTCAAGCGACATATCATTACGTACCCGTACAATATACCCATTTATTTTAATAAGTTAGCTATCAACAATAACCATTAACCATAGCAGGCATCACTTAGTGTCGTCTCATGTTCCGATTAATAGCGTTATTGGTAGGTAACCTGTGAAGATCATCCCTCCCCCTCCATTTCAACTAAAATTATTGCATCCTAAATACTGGCTGGTGTGGTTAGCATTCGGGCTGTTGGCTGTGATCGTCAATTTTTTGCCCTATCCGGCAATAAGAGGACTAGGCTATCGCACCGGCTCACTGATCATGCGCATCTTAAAAAGGCGCCGCAGAGTCGCTGAAAAAAACCTGAGCTTATGTTTCCCTGATTTGCCTGAAGCACAGTGTAAAGCATTGGCTCAGCGTAGCTTCCAGTACGCGGGGATGGCGCTGATGGAAACAGGTATGGCTTGGTTTTGGCCTAAGTGGCGCGTCAGCAAGCATGCACTGGTTTTCGGCAAACAAAAGATACTGGATCAGGAATCTAATCATCGTGGCGTGTTGGTACTTTGCAGCCACCACCTCAATCTGGAAATGACCGCCCGAATTTTCAGCCAGTTTGCTCCTGGATACGGAGTTTACCGCCCTCACACTAATCCGGTTTATGAGTTCATCCAGCACCGGGGCCGCACCCGCTATGGGCATAAGATGATTGATCGACAAGATGTAAAATCAATGCTCAAAGTGCTCAAGAACGGCCATCGACTATGGTATTTGCCCGATCATGACTATGGCCACCACAACTCAGTATTCGTGCCATTCTTTGCTGTTGATCAGGCGGCAAGTACGGCTGGCTCGAGTGTCTTAATCGACGCAACACGATGCGCGGTCATTTCGGGAGTTTGTGTAGTTGATAATGGTAATTACATGCTGCATATAGGCAATGATATCAGCCCGAAAATTGAGCGAAGAAATCCAACCCAGGCGGCCACCATTATCAACCAAGAGATCGAGACAATGATCAGCCGGAATATTCCCGCCTGGATGTGGATGCACAAGCGTTTTAAAACCCGGCCCGAGAATCACCCATGCCTTTATCGCAATGGGGGTTAGAACACCACTTTGTACTATTCGACTAGTTTAAAAGGACTACATCACGATTTAAGCAACTGATCACACAACCATTTGCCAAGTTTAGGTATAAAGGCATCACGATATTCATTTACAAGGACGGAAATAATGAAAAACACCTTTGACCACCCAATGCCTAACAGCGACGGTTACTTTGGCGAATACGGTGGTAGTTTTATTCCCCCTGAACTGGAACAAATCATGCGTGATATTAATGCGGCGTATGAAGAGTGCAGCCAAGATCCCGAATTCCAGACAGAACTGGCGCGCCTCTACAAACACTTTGTTGGCCGTCCCAGCCCGATATTTCATGCTGAGAACCTGTCGAAAAAATATGGCGTCGATATCTACCTGAAACGGGAAGATCTTAACCACACCGGTGCGCACAAAATTAACCACTGCCTGGGTGAAGCGATCCTGGCTAAAAAGATGGGTAAAACCAAACTGATTGCGGAAACCGGTGCAGGTCAGCATGGCGTAGCACTCGCGACCGCCGCGGCACTGGTCGGGTTAGAGTGCGACATTTACATGGGCGAAGTGGATATTGCCAAAGAACACCCGAACGTGGTGAGAATGCGGATCCTGGGTGCCAACGTAATTCCGGCGACACACGGACGCAAGACACTGAAAGAAGCCGTCGATGCTGCATTTGAAGCTTACCTGAAAGACCCGCATACCCAGCTTTATGCCATCGGCTCTGTGGTTGGCCCTCACCCATTCCCTAAAATGGTCCGCGACTTCCAATCCATTATCGGTAATGAAGCCAGAGTCCAGTTCCAGGAAATGACCGGAAAACTACCAGAGAATCTGGTTGCCTGCGTGGGTGGCGGATCCAATGCGATGGGCCTGTTCAGCGCATTTCTGGACGACAAAGATGTGGCAATTCATGGAGTGGAACCGGCAGGACGTTCACTGCAACAAGAAGGCGAACATGCTGCAACTCTGACTCTCGGCGAACCGGGCATCATGCACGGCTTTAAATCCTACATGTTGAAAGATGCAGAGGGCGAGCCGCAAAAAGTGTACTCTGTCGCCAGTGGACTAGACTATCCGTCGGTTGGGCCACAACACAGCTACCTGAAAGACATCGGCCGGGTGAAATACGGCACGATAACCGATGATGAAGCGATAGACGCATTCTTTGAATTGTCGCGCCTGGAAGGCATTATCCCAGCCATTGAATCTTCACACGCGGTGGCGTATGCGATCAAACTGGCCAAACAGGGCGAGAAAGGGGCTATTCTGCTCAACCTGTCCGGCCGCGGCGATAAAGACATCGATTTTGTGGTCGAAAACTATGGCGCAAAATATGGCATTGAGTCTTTGATATAAAGCGAAACGCAAGACAAAGCCACCTGCTGATCAGGTGGCTTTTTTGTATTATTCACACGGTCTCGGCAGGCCAATTACGCGCTAATTCTTGGAATGGGTTGGTTATTTTCACCTCAAGCTCTAATCTTTAAGCTGTATTCTCACTTTTCTGTTCGCTCAAGGAACGTACGATGAATTTAGAGCACCTCTATGCAGTGATGAGCATTCTCGCAGGGATCGTATTCTTATATACCCTGATTGCAAAACGCATTGAGAACTCTGGTATATCAGGCCCTATCGTATATGTGGTTTTGGGATTGCTGCTAGGTGAAAAAGGCCTTGGGATTATCGGCGAATCGGCCGAAGCTAACGATCTGAGACTGTTCGCTGACCTTACTCTGGCATTGATTCTGTTTTCAGACGCAGCCCACTCCAACCTAACGGTTTTAAAACAGAAAGCCGTCTATCCGGTAAGAATGCTGCTCATCGGACTGCCGGGAGCCATTATTTTCGGCACCCTTTTGGCCATGGTGCTGTTTGATGTACTGTCTTTAATTGAAACCGCCATTCTTGCCACCATGTTGGCTGCGACCGACGCAGCACTGGGCAAAGCCGTCATTTCCAACCCTAAAGTTCCCGCTCCGGTACGCGAAGGCCTTAACGTAGAAAGTGGTCTTAATGATGGCCTTTGTGTTCCGATCCTATTATTGCTGATTTCGATAGCCACCAGTACTACCCACGCGGGTTTGGGTACCGGTCATGCATTAATGGTCTTTGCCGAAGAGCTGGGGATCGGTATGCTGGTTGGGATGTCTTTGGCGTATGCTGGCGCAAAACTGCTCTACTGGAGCGCTAAGCTCGCCTGGCTTAGTGAAGTATGGGTTCAGTTGACAGTAGGTGCTATTGCGCTATGTAGTTTCGGGTTGGCGCAGACGCTACACGGCAGCGGCTATATAGCCGCCTTTACCGGCGGGCTATTGTTTGGCCATCTTGTTTCTCGCCATACGCACAAGCTGGTGTTAACCACCGAAAGTTTCGCAGAACTACTTGCGATGTTAACGTGGATTCTATTTGGCGCAGCCGTCGTTGGCCGTATCTTGGGGCTATTCTCGGCCAGCATGATTGTGTACTCGCTGCTAAGCCTGACCCTGGTGCGTATGCTGCCTATTTACCTCTCTTTTATCGGCACCTCAGTACCCGCCAAGCACCGCTTGTTTATGGGCTGGTTCGGCCCGCGTGGTTTGGCGAGCATCGTCTTCACCGTCATTGTCTTAGATGCCGAGTTACCTGGCGGAAGGTTTATTGCCCTGACAGTGGTTTGCACAGTGATTTTGAGTCTACTTTTGCATGGTATAACCGCCCGAGCATTCGCTGAGCGGATTGGCAGTGATTAGGGACATCTCTTTTCCTTTGTCGTTTTAAGCAGGTAAACCTTGCGGTATATGAGTCCTAACATTGACACTTTACGCTTATTCAAATGACCTAATGCGTATTTTTTCGATGAAGATCTCAAAATTACCCCACAACCCAATATAACTTGGTGCATACAAACTGATTTCATATGTTGACTAGTATGAATCGATTATTGTTTATTTGTTAGTAGGATCTATGCGTACTAATAGGCCGTGACCTTTTTGTGAGGAGTATCTAGTGGTTTACGAATACACAGGACACTTTGGGAAAAGTGTTTAGAAAACTACTTTAAATATAAGTGTGTAAATTGTGCAGCTGAATTTTTTCTCACTGTACATATCGAGACATTATACGCCAACGAGGTAGGAGCTTAGATGAACAATGAAAGCACAACCGTGAATCAAGCTGATGGTTTACGCTGTCTAATGAAGAGACAAGTCAGTATAGATAAAGTAAAGGCCATTCGAGTTGAATTACGACAAGCCATAATTGCGGGTAAATATAAAGATGCAGAAACGTTAATGGCGCTACTCACGATTGCCCAAGAAGAACTAGAAGAAACCTATTGGGCATAACATCCGTTCTATGCCTCATCAAAAAGGTCTGCGTCGGCAGAGCATTTATTGTGTATCGCTAAGGGATACCATTTCGATCTATCTCAACTCCTTTGAATTGTATTCACCAAAAGTTGCCTACGAAATTACACTAGCACACCACTAAACAGAAGTGAGGCTCAAAAGAACAATTGCCCCTAATATTATGGAATGACCTGATAACTTTTCATGGGCAGTATAGATGAAAACATTAATATTGGTTCGTCACGCAAAAACCGAACAACTAAGCTTCAGCAGTGCAAAATCTGACTTTGAACGTGAGTTAAAACCGCGGGGCCATAAAGACTCAGAAATGATCGCCCGTAACTTGAAGCGTCGCCATAATCCACCCGACTTAATCATCAGCAGTAATGCTGAGCGAGCAAAACAGACTGCGGTTAATTTTGCCGGGCTGTTAGGTATAGATACGCGAGATATTTTGTTGGAACCATTTCTCTATGGGGGTTACACCAGCGCCGAACTTGCAGACTACCTTTCGCAGTATAACCACGATTACGACAGCATAATGATCATTGGCCATAACCCGGAAATCGAGTCGGCTGCCATATCCCTTACTGGCAACACAGATCTCCAGTTTCCCACCGTTGGGACCATAGCGATTTCATTTAACGTCGATAGTTGGCAGGAGATTGAGACCCAACGAGGCAACATCGAATGGTTTATCACGCCTAAGATGCTTAAATGATGCATCCCTGGTGGTTTTTCGTTGCTTTACTAATTTGCGCTGCAGCCGTTGTTCCTGGTAACCAAAGTTAAGGCTATATTCGGCCCTGGCTGTTTAACCACTTCAACCCTTCACGGCGAGCCAGGCCTTAGATGTTCTGCTGGTCAATAAACGTCTTCACCGCCTTGGCATTGGTTTTAGAATACTCTCGCTGTGGAAGCGACCACGACTCACCCACAACAGCGGGAAGAGATGGTCATGCAGGCAGCTTCGCTGTTGAAAAAAGCAGCTTGAGTGCATCTCTTCTAGGACCAGATTGAATATCATAGAACTCAAATTGATCACACAGATAAGATTTCATCATCCTGGCGTTTTTAGCATCGGCCAAAGGCTCCAGTGCTGTTTGTACCGCTTGATTCCATGGGTGCATCGATTGTTCTCTGGATAAAAACAACAGGCGGATAGCCAGCACGCTTTGGTTTGCTTGATTGTACGTCAAACTCTCGGTTCTCATACCTCTATAATTGTCACCAATTCAAAGTCCGATTAAATGAATGTATATTTATTAACCACATTGTTCATTAATCAAACAATATTTCTTCTTCACCGTTTAAACCAATATTTTATTCCATATCTGGCCCTTTCTAACTTCAAAAAATAATCATATATGGGTGTTAATTTCCCATAAAAATGAGAGACTTATCGGCTCATAAATATATGTAATGACAATTACTCTAAAATAATCTTTAACAATAAAAGAGCCACAAAGATGAATCTATTCAAAACAGCAGCAGTTGCCGGCATCGTCGTTTCTGCATTGTCAGGTTGTCAAAGCACAGGGAAAGATCAAAGTGCAATGGCAGACGTCACCAACAAGCAGCAGGTCGAATCTCAAATCGATGCCTTCAGTCTGTTTGAACAAATCAAATCGCAACAGGAGCAATGGAGTAAGACTCTATCAGACCTGGATTCTTTCAAACTCTATTCCGCTTCTAAGGTCCGCGCGCTGCAGGAGTCTTGGGAAGAAACCACAGAGGTCTACAACGAAATTGCCGAAGACCCAAGTGAAACAACCGAAGACTATTCCATTTTCAGCTCGGACACATATGCTGAGAAATATAGCGAGCTACTTGGTGAGACTGAAGCCTCATACAATCAACTGGTTGCCCTAAAGGCTCAGGCTGACGAAGTCCTGGCAGAGTCTATCGCGCAAATGGATTACTTAGACCAACTGGATGCGAAAGCCGCCTTTTCGACCAAGTATAGCCAAGTGCATTCCAGCTATCTAAAACTGTTCACTTATGTTGATGACAATGAGATTAGCGATGCCCAATTTGCTCAGGTGAAATTCCTTGATGTTGCCAAGCAGCTGGAAGTAAGAGTGATTCTCAAAAAGTACGTTGAGCCGCTTAAGGCCCAGCTTGCAGACCAGCGCACCAAACGGCTTGATAACCTGGCTCCGCTCACCTTCAAGAAATCAGCGGCCGAAATCGCAAAAGTAGAACTTACCGTAAAGACCAATTCTCGTGACTTCACAGCCATCGAGAAAGCGGTTAAAGAGGCTGAATTCGCCCTTGCCCATACTATGAGCGTCGCACACGAAGTGACTAGGCTTTCTCTGGTCAAAAACAAGCTGTTCGAGCCTGTAGTGCTCACTTACGAAAAGGCTTTACTCGAGATTTCTACAGCCGTCGATGGTGAAGATTACCGTAACCAGCCACTGACTCAACAGGCGAATGCCATCCTTGCATCACTGCAAGCCAGCAAAAGCGAAGAGTCGAACTTAAACGAAGAACTGTCTCAATCATTGGCCAGCGCTAACGATGAGATCAGCGTGCTCAAAGCGAGCCTGGAAAAAGCCGCTGCTGAGTTAGAGCTGAATAAGAAGTCATTGCAGCAGGAAAAAGAGCTCAGTGAACGCTTGTCAAAACTGCTGGAGTCGTACACGAAAACCGTAGAAAGTGTTGTTTCTAGCGGCGCTGCGGCAGAGGTAGTGACGGCTCAAGAAGCTGTGCCTGAGAAAGCTGTAGCTGAACAAACAGAGACACTTGTCACTGCGGTACCTACTGTTACGGAATAAGCCACACCGTCAGATAATATAAAAACAAGCTCTGTTCCAAAACCCGGCTCAGAGCTTGTTTTATTTTTGCTCCAAGTCACCCATTGGCGATGACTTAACCTGGAAATGTTTCAGGTACGAAAATCGAAACGAGGGGGTTACTTTTGCAGTTGCTCTTTCGCCGCTTCCACTTTGGAGAAATCCAGCCCCAGTTCGGTAACAGCCTCTTTGATCAGAGCCGGGTTTTGCATCACCTGGCCGAGCAACAACTGAAGTTTGTCTTGCGGCAAGCCCAGCTGGCTGATGGTTGCCATGGCAGCAAGCGGGTTTTGAGTTAGCACTTCAAACAGTTCGCTGATCTGTTGGTCGCTAATATTGTTTTCTTTCAACATTGCAAGAATCGGGTTCATCACACTACCTTTAACCACTAAATGAAATAGGCGCACAGTCTAGCATTTGCTTAGAGACGATTGTACTGCGAGATGCCGTTGGCGTTGCGAGTTTGCTAAACCTGGCTAACGGTGGTCAGGATTGCCATATTTCAACGGCTTCACTACCGAATCCAGCCCTTCGATTTTTAAAGCCAGGCATAGTTGCAGCAACTGGCCCAACTCACCTTCAGGCCAGCCTTTTTTGTCAAACCACAGCAGGTACTCTTCCGGTAAGTCGATAAGATGACGACCGGCATATTTGCCGAATGGCATGGTCATTCTGGCCAGTTTCAGTAGGTTTTGTTTTTCCAGCATAGTGCGATCAGATTGAATCAAATTGCCGCTAGCCTATCAGGCCGCTCAGACCTGCTGCAACCCTTGCTGTCAACTTTGCTGAAACGGGCTAAATCAGGCTCAGGGCTCTACCGTGTGGACGTACTCGACCACCACCTGGTTGCCTTCAATATAAGCGCGCTGAATCTCACCATCTACCGTCATTCTGCTTTGCAGATAGACCGCCTGGGTACCGCTGTGGCCGTCGTTGCGCAGCGATGGCAACACTAGCTTAGGGTCGACATGCATATGACGACAAAATTGGGTAACAAAAGTCATGCTAAGCGGCTCGTCTCCGCGCAGCATATCTGAAAACTGGACCTGAGTAAGACCCAGTCGCTTGGCGACTTCCATTTGGGTCAGGCGCATTTTGGCTTTTTGAGACATCCAGATTTGGTAAAGCGCTTCCCGGTCTTGCTGAGTAAATTGCATAGCCTTCCTATTGGTCTTGGCGAATGATTAAATTTTCCGTCAAGCCGAGGCTGGCATGTCAGCATCAGGTGAGCATTCGTTCAGAATTGTGATATTGCCTGCCGCCTGTATAAATGCCATCCGTCACTTTGTTGGTATCAAAGTGGTGCGCAAACCCGGCTAACCTCAACTAAAATTGTTCTAAGCATCTGAAACCAGAGGAACACACGGTGAACACCGCAATCCAACTCTATTCCCTGGCGACGCCTAATGGCCAGAAAGTCGCCATTGCCTTAGAAGAGATGGGCGTTGACTACGAAGCCCATACCATAGACGTCAGCAGTGGCGATCACCACAGCGCTGAATTTGTCCGTATCAACCCCAATGCCAAAATACCGGCAATCGTTGACCCAATTGCCGATGATGGCGCGCCGCTGGCCATTATGGAATCTGGTGCAATCCTGCTGCATCTGGCGGAAGCCACCGGTAAGTTTCTCCCGATAAATCCCACCAAAAGAAGCCACACCCTGCAGTGGTTGTTCTGGCAAGTCAGTGCCGTCGGCCCTATGTTCAGCCAATATGGTCATTTCTGCGTTCACGCTCCTCAGGGGCAGGACCTCAGCTATGCCAAGCAGCGCTACACTGACGAAACACTGCGATTATTAACGGTGCTGGAGAACCAATTGGAAGGCAAAACGTTTGTAATTGGCGACGATCTGACCATCGCCGATTTTGCCATTCTGCCTTGGGTCGTCTGTCTGGATAACAGCTATCACGCCAGCGAAGCTTTACACCTTGCCAGTTATCCGAACATTCAGTGCTGGGCAGCCAACCTGATGGCGCGGCCTGCGGTTGCCAGGGGAATGAAAGTCTGTAGCCTGGAAGAGCAGATAGAGTGCTAATTTTGGGCAGCAGATAGACAAAAGACCAGCTCGATGGCTGGTCTTTTTCTGTTTACAGCGGTCTGCTTTACGCCTGAGCGAATTTTTCCGGCGTCGGGGTAATGCTGTCGCGGTAACTAAACCAAAGGTACGTGACCACCAGCGAGAAGAACAAATAGGACAAGGTGAACACCAGCGGTGAGGTGATCAGGTTCGCTGACATTCCCCACGCGACACCCGCGACGGTGATCGATAATTTCGACAGCGCACCGCAAATTAGCAGAAACAGCGCCAGATGCGGAAAGCGAGTGGTCCGGAATGCAAACCAGTAGCAACTGCCAACGGCCAGGGCAGAAATCGACAGGCCTAGCATGAACGAATTGAGATGGTCAGCTGAGGCAACACCGGCAGATAAAGAAGCCATTAGGATCAATATCAGTTTCATCGTATTTCTTTACTCCGCAAAAGTAGGTTTTCATAAATGAAATCTCATTTTGCGGCTATTTTCTTCTTTTTAAATTTAATTTCAAGCCCATTTTTTACCCACAATTTGTACATTTTGTAACCAATTATTTGATTGTAAATAATCGGTTAACAAACCATATATGCACAATCAAGCTGGTATGCGGTTAAGCACGAAAAATCTTACAAAGTGAATAATTTTGTAACATATATTTAACCTTAAAATATTTTGGTCAGCGGTCACAAAAGCAACAATATATGACTTCGAATGTATATGCATACAGCGCTATTTACCGTCGGCCTGTTGGTGCGAAAATTTTGCGCTAAAAACGCAATTATCACTACTTTCTGTCATCACTCTCTGTTAATTTCTGCTCACTCTTAATCAGGTCGTGTTAGCGATGCCTACAGAATACCGAATCAATAAAATCGTCGAGATTGGCGATACGTTACACAAAAGCGGCTGTGCGCCCTACAAACTGGAAAAGTACACCCAGTACTACGCCAATAAACATGGCGTCGATGTGATGATTCAAGCCACGCCGACAACGGTGAACTACCAGTTCCCCGATGACGATAATGTGGTGATAATGAAGCGCCACCAGCCCGCGTCTATCAACCTCAGCAGACTGGCCAATACCATTATCCGCATCAACCAGCCCAGCAATGAACCGCTGCCGGAGCCGATCAAGTACCCGAAATGGGTCATCGCGCTGGCGAACATGGGCATTCCCCCGGCTTACCTGATGCTGGTTGGCAGCACCCTCGAAGCGGTGGCTTTCTCCGTAATACTGGGACTGGTGGTCTGGTTATGTCAGTTGGTGTGTAAAGCCCGCCGGGCAATTGCCGTAGAGTTCATTGCCGCGCTGTTCACCGGCATTCTGGTCGCCTTTGTAGCCAGTACCGGCATGCCGATCCCCATTTGGGCATTATGTATCGCTGCTGTGATCCTGTTTGTACCCGGTTTGTCTATTGCAAACGCATTGGAGTGTCTGGCATTTAACGATCTAGTATCTGGCACCAGCCTACTTGGTCAGAGTGCCCTGACCTTAATCAAGCTATTTGTCGGTATTGTAATCGGGTTGAATATCGGTGAATCCATCTGGGGTCAGGCGCAAAGCGTGCCATACCTCAACGAAGTGCCTTTTATTATGCATGTGTCCGGGTTGTTTCTACTGTCAGTGTCAATCGGCGTGATCTTCAATGCCCGCCCTATGGACATCCTGCTGGGATTGCCGGTTGCCATGCTGGGTATGTGGGGACCGTTCTACCTCGGCCTGGATGCAGGCTGGGTGGTCGGCACCTGGGTCACGACGGTACTGATCACCTTATATGGCACCTGGCTGGCCAAAATGCTTAACCTGACCGGTGCCATTTACATCGTACAGGGCATCATTATCCTGGTACCAGGCAGTCGGGTACTGGTCAGCGCCGGGCAATCGTTCTTTGAGCAATCGATCCTGCCCATCCCGAGTATTGGCTTATCGGCGCTATTCATGTTTTCTGCCATCGTCGCCGGACAGGTTACTGCGTATTCGATCTATTCACCCAAAATAGAGCGCTAACGATCTAGCCTCTGGCAATAAAAACGGGCAGACCTCTGATGGCCTGCCCGTGTTATTTGAAGAGCCCTATTCAAACAACGCTGATTAAGCGGCTTTTGAATAGGGCTCTTTGCCTCTGTGTTTCTGCTTACGTTGAAAGCTACCTTTACCTTTTTTCGCTTTCACGACGCGGGTGCGAAACAGCTGGCTGGTGACGACGGCTTTAAGGGCATTATCTTTAACGACACCGCGACCTACTTCCAACTGTGTGGATTCAGTCTTCGGCCCGCTATCGGGTATTTTTGGCTTCATATGACTCTCCTGATTGTTTATCGATTGAACAGCTCAATCGCGCTGTGATTATTGTCCAGCTTTTTACCGAACGCAATCATTTTACCAGAGCCTGGGGCTACTAATGAAACATGACAGGCGAATGAATTGGCTCAATGTTGGAACTAAAATGAAACTCAGCGCATAAATTTACATGAAATCGTGACAATTTATGAGATTTAGCTCGAAGCCCGATTGACTTAGCGCAGAATTACTCTAGACTCGAATCCAGCTAGAAAGCAGTTCTTTGTCTACAAAACGTTTCGTTGGATTACTTGTGATTCCGCCGTCGTGTCGTACGCAATAGCAATCTACTTTTCCACGCTATCCGTGCCGTATTCGGCTAAGATTTTGATATATATATAGGAATAAGACTATGTCTAACACTGTTACTGGAACAGTAAAATGGTTCAACGAAACTAAAGGCTTCGGCTTCATCCAACAAGAAAATGGCCCAGACGTGTTCGCTCACTTCAGCGCTATCACTGGCGACGGTTTCCGTACTCTGGTTGAAGGTCAAAAAGTTGAGTTCGTAGTAACTCAAGGCCAAAAAGGTCCTCAAGCAGAAAGCATCAAAGTACTGTAATAGCACGACTTTTTGTTTTAAATAGCCAGCTTTAGCTGGCTATTTTTGTTTTAGGTTATAACGTTAATGGCACTGAAACCCACAATTTACAAATTCCGTATCGCCCTGACCAATCTCAACAGCGATTATTACGATACCCTTAACCTCACCGTAGCCCAGCATCCATCTGAAACGGGCATTCGCATGTTAGCCCGGATTCTGGCTTATGCACTCAATGCCGATCAGAAGCCCAGTTTCACCAAAGGCCTGTCAACCACCGATGAGCCGGACCTCTGGTCGCTTGATCTGACTGGTAAACCCACTCTGTGGATCGACATCGGCGAACCCAGCTTCGACCGGATCAAAAAAGCGGCTCGACTCGCCACGCAGAGCAAAGTGTATTGCTTCAACAGCAAGGCCAACCAATGGTGGCAGCAAATCCAGAATAAACTGACCGGACTTAATACCGAAATCACCTACCTCGGTTGCGATTCCCTACTCGAATTATCTGAGTCTCTGCCCCGCACCATCGATATGTCGATCATGATTTCCGGTGACACCTTGTATCTCGATACCAACGACGCCAACTATGAGGTGGTTATCGAGCAGTGGCGCGGTTAAACGCGGCCAATACGCATTCAGATTGAGCCCGGTCATCCACCGGGCTCATTTGTTGGTCGTTATAGGTAGCTGTGCGGGCCAAACACTTCATAATGGATTCGGCTGCGGTCTACTGCCAGATCCTGTAGCTGACGCACGACGCTCTCCATAAATCCTAGCGGTCCACACAGGTAAAAATCCGCCTCCGCCATTGGCAACTGGTCAGCGACCTCGCTGAGCTTCATTTCGCCACTCAGTTCTGCTTCACCTTCCAGGTACCAGACAAACTGTTGCCAGTTGCTATCTTTAATCAACTTGCGCGTTTCCACCGCAAAGGTGTGTTGCGCGACATGGTTGCACGCGTACAGGTGGCTGACCTCCCTTTTGCCCTCTGCGGCCAGTTGCTGCAACATCGCCTGCAGGGGAGTGGCCCCGACGCCTGCGGCGATCAGTACTACCGGTCGGTTACGTTCCTGGTAGAAGAAATCCCCCGCTGGCGGATAGAGCGATACCGTGTCTCCGACTTTCAGTTCATCATGCAGGTAATTGGAAACCAGCCCCGGGTGTCTCTCGCCTTCCCGCTTAACCGAAATACGGTAGTTATGGCCATTCGGGCGCTGAGACAGTGAATACTGGCGTATTTCGCTGTACTCTCCCTGGCTGGGTTTCACTTCAACGCCGATATACTGGCCTGGCTGGTAATCCAGCACTGGCTGGCCGTCTGCCGGTTTTAAAGTAAAGCTGGTAACCGACTGCGATTCAGGCTGTTTGGCGGCGATAACAAATTCACGTCGGTGCTGCCAGCCCCCTTTGGCCTGCTTACGCTGTTGATAAAGCGCGCCTTCTCGTTCAATAAACACATTGGCCAGAAACCCGTACGCTTCACTCCAGGCCTCTTCCACTTCAGCAGTAAATGCGTCCGGTGCCAGTTCACGTAGTGTCTCCAGCAAGTGGTGGCCAACAATCTGGTACTGCAGTGGCTGGATGTTGAAACTGGTGTGTTTATGAGCAATGCGCTCCACTGCACTGGTCAGCGCAGCCAGGTTATCGATATTCTTGGCATAGGCAGCAACGGCCTCAAACAGAGCCACACTCTGACGCCCGGTTTTCTGGTGGCTCATATTAAACACGTCTTTCAATTCGGGATTGTGGTGGAACATGCGCTGGTAGAAATGTTGCGTCAGCGCCGGTCCTGCCTGCTCCAACAATGGAATGGTACTCTTCACTATCTCGATATGACGATCACTAAGCATATTATTTTACTCTCTCTTTTAAGCTGACTGGCACCTTGTATTTTTCAGATGCCTGATGGCGGTTGTTCACCGCTCTGGTTTCTCTACTTGGGCGTTCGCCTGGCTAGCCTCACTCGGGATTTGGGTTGAGCAATCATATTTTTAACCCGAGTTTCGGGTTCATTTGGCCCGTGGTCAGCCACAGAGGTTGCCGGATACAACGCACAACCTTGTTGCGGAACATCGCTAGTCTGCAAAACTAGTGCCAGCAGCAAATCCATCAAATATCTGGATTTATTGACTTTGCTTTGTACAACCATGTCAATTCGACTACTATTAAGTAAGTCAAAATGACTCTATAATCACATAATTACCCCGTTAATTAACTGTAGTGCTAATGCAAACTTTTTCTATCTCCACCCTGACCGAAATGACCATCGGCCTCGCCAGCGGAAGTGATGATCAGCAGCGATTCAATAATCTGCTCGACGCTATCCGTAAAGCGATAAACTGTGATTGTGTCGCACTACTGGCTTTGCAGGGTAACCTGCTTACTCCGCTCGCCATTCAGGGCTTAACCCGGGATACTCTTGGGCGAAGATTCGGGGTTGAAGAACAGCTTGGTCATTTGCGGCAGGTGTTCCCGAGGGATGAAGGCCCACAGCTCTTTACCGGTCCTGCCGCTCAGCGCATGCACGTAACCGTCATTGGTCGCCGAATAAACGACGATGTCGGGATCCTCCGTTGTGCCGCCGTAAACTATGGCCGCAGGTTGCGAATGCAGCGGGTCGCCCATGGCATAACGGACCAGCGTATTCGGATTATTGTCTTCGTCGGTGACGTCCACGCCGCGCACGAAGTCGATCACGTCTTCCTTGGCCGGCTCGTTGGCCGACCCGGTCAGTCCGAGGTCGCCGAACCCGAACGAGTCGACATTGCTCCTCGATACGGCATTGCTAGCTGCCGTAAGGTCGTTGTTGGCCGACAGGTTCGTGTACACGTTACGAACGCTCGGGTCTGGCAGTACGTTGGCGGCGCCGCCGGCACGAACATCGTTGCCGTCCGCGCCAATGGACCAGTAGCTCTGCGACTTGGGTTTGAAAAAGCCGGTGGTCGGGTCGACGGCAGCAAGCCCGTTGCTGTCGACGATCTCGCCGTTTGCAATCCGGTACTTCTTCAGGTTGCCGGGCCAGTGGGTTCTTTCGCTGGCCTGAAACGCGCTCAGGT
>NZ_JBNKVP010000025.1:0-42865 GCF_050299255.1 Vibrio sp. | reverse complement strand
GCTCTGGTAACCAACGATCGGCAGATCCCACGGCATCGCTTTCACGCTCATACCCGGTACCCAACGACGGCGCTCACGACCATTGTCATTGTAGACGTCTACGTGGCCGTAAAACCCGATCTCTTGCGCCAGTTCAGGACGCGCGACTTCCCACGGGTAGCCTTCTACACTGCGCCAGGCATCCGGAGCTTCCTGCTGGTGACCTTCTTTGAAAGATTGCTTGAACAGGCCGTATTCATAGTGCAGACCGTAACCAACAGTCGGGAATTCCTGTGCTGCCAATGAATCCATAAAACACGCAGCCAGACGACCCAGACCACCATTACCCAGTGAAGGATCACGTTCTTCTTCCAGCAGATCAGTCAGGCTTTGGCCTAGCTCTGCCATTGCTTCGGTAATTTGTTCGTACAGACCCATGCTGATCAGGTTGTTGCCTGTCAGTCGGCCAATCAGAAATTCCAGTGACAAGTAGTTCACGCTTTTCGCATTGCGGATTTTGTCATCTTGCTCAGTTTGCAGAAGATCGAAAGTCGTCAGCTCTGCCAGGGCACGGCCCATCGCCAGATACCAGTGACGGCTGTCAGCATGTTCAACGGTAGTTGCGTAAGTTGCTGTCAGGTGTTTCTTGACATTGTCCTGGAACAACGCTTTATCGAATTGTTTCTGTTGCGTAGGTTTCATTAGAGAAATCTCTCTTATTGGTTTAATCCATCTGCCGCATATCCTGCTACCCTTTGGCAAGAGAAACATCCTCCCGATTTTGGCCATTTTCAGGAGGAGGACGCGGGGCGTAGAGCGACTTAGCTCACTCAGAAATTGAACCGGATCCCATTAATTTCACTTCTGGCGCAAATTTCGCTGCGCAGTGTCACATTCACATGGTTCAACTCCGCAAAAAACATCATGATTAGATTTTTTACTATCAGCTGGTCAGATCTGAATGTGCCAACAGGATCACACTCACCAGTAAACTGATCTATTTATAGCCAATTCGGTGTAACACTCGTATGACAAATAACAAATCACCCGACAAAATGTGACGAACAACGCATATTTGGGGCGTAGATAGTCAAATAAAATCAAAATAAATGAAAATTAGGTGACGGATCAATATTTGCGTAGCGGCTGGTTTAGTACCATCCGATTCTCAATGACATGCAAGTCAATTACGATAACTAGTGGAACAGGAAGAAAAGAAGATGTGGATTCCTTCTAAACTCACTCGGCCGGGACGCTTACATAACGCGATCGTCAGGCCCCGAGTTCTTGACCTACTCCAACATGCGCCATACTACAAGTTAATCTTATTTCGCTCGCCGGCCGGTTACGGTAAGACCACTATGGCTGCACAGTGGCTGTCAGATAAACCCAACGTTGGCTGGTACAGCATAGATGAAAGCGATAGTGACCCATTCCGCTTCATTAATTACCTGCTGCAGGCACTGAACAAAGCAACGCAGAACTCCTGCCCCAATTCACAAAAGCTGGCCGAGAAACGTCAATTTTCTTCTTTGCACAGTCTATTTGGCGAAGTGTTTACCGAGTTGGCCGAGTTTCATCAGGAATGCTACCTGGTGCTTGACGATTACCACCTGATCAACGACGACGATATCCACGAAGCAATGCGCTTCTTTCTCAAACATATGCCGGACAACATTACCCTAGTGGTTACCAGCCGTATGGCGCCGCCGTTAGGTACCGCGAACTTGCGCGTGCGGGATTTGATGATTGAGATCGGTAATGAGATGCTGGCGTTTGATACCGAAGAAACCACGCGCTTTTTCAATCAACGTGTCGCCGATGGCATAGACGATATTACCGCAGACAGCATCCGCCATTACGTAGAAGGCTGGCCTTCGGCCCTTCAGCTAATTGCTCTGCAGGCGCAGCACCACAAACGCACTCTGGCGCAATCTGTCGAGTCGATGTCGCAATTCAACCATGGTCACTTGTGGGATTACCTGGTGGAAGAGGTATTCGACCTGCTCGATAAAGATACCCGCCAATTCCTGTTGCAATGTTCCGTACTGGATCACTTTAACGATGCGCTGGTGTCAGAATTGACCAACCGGGAAGACGCACTCAGTGTGATAGAATCACTCAACCGCTACGGACTGTTCATTCATCCGCTGGAAGGCGAACAAAACTGGTATCGCTTCCACAACCTGTTCGCTGAATTTCTGGCTCACGAGCGTCAGGCTCGCATTCCTCAACAGGAGCAAGCATTACACCAGGCGGCCGCTAAAGCCTGGCTTAAGCTTTCCTCACCGCACCAGGCGCTTTGCCACGCGCAGAAAGCGCTCGACACCTCTCTGACGGCGACGATTCTTAAGCAGCATGGCTGGAAGATGTTTAACTCAGGCGAGCTGAGCACGCTGGAAAATGCCATTAATTCACTATCGCCTGAGCAGCTGTACAGCGAATCCAGCCTCAGTATGTTGCAGGCCTGGCTGGCTCAGAGCCAACACCGATTTGATGAAGTGGGTGAGTTGCTGGCCAAAGCCGACCTGCATATGCAGGAGTTGAACGTGACCCTGACCACCCAGGATCAGGGAAAATTTAATGCTCTGCGTGCCCAGGTCGCCATCAACCAGAACCAACCGGAAAAAGCGCTTGAGCTGGCCGAGCTGGCGCTGAGTCAGCTCGATAGCACCACCTACCGTAGCCGGATTGTCGCAACATCGGTGGTTGGCGAAGTCTATCACGTACTGGGTAATCTGGGCCGCGCGCTGCCGCTGATGCAGCAGACAGAAAAACTGGCCCGTCAGTATCAGATCTACCACCAGGCGCTATGGGCCATGCTGCAACAGAGCGAAATCCTCATCGCTCAAGGTTTTGTTCAGGCCGCGTACGAGGTGCAGGATAATGCCTTCAAGCTGATCGAAGAACATCAGTTACACCAGGTGCCTTTGCATGAGTTTCTATTGCGCGTCCGCGCTCAGATACTCTGGTGCTGGAACCGCTTGGATGAAGCCGAAGAGTGCGCTTACAAAGGGCTGCATGTGCTGGGTAACCACGACCCGAGCAAGCACCTGCACAGCTACTCCATGTTGGCCCGAATTGCCATCGGCCGGGGTGAATTAGACAAAGCCGCCAAGTTCATTGAACAGATTGTCCACTTGATGAAACAGTCGAGTTACCATGTCGACTGGACGGCAAATGCTTCCCTGTCACTGATCCTGTTCTGGCAGTCCCGAGGTGACATGGACGCGATGGAACAGTGGCTGGAAACCACCACTCGTCCGGAAAAAGCCTGTAACCACTTTACTCAGTTGCAGTGGCGCAACATTGCCAGGGCGTACATCAACCTGGAGCAATATGATAACGCACGGGAAACTCTGGAGTTTTTGCAGTCTCAGGCAGACCAGTATCAGCTAGTGACCGACATCAACCGCAACCTGATCGTTCAGGCGGTGTTGTGCTCGGTTGAAAAGGATGAGGATCAGGCGCGTGAGCTACTGAAACAGGCGCTGGAGATGACCAACCAAACCGGTATCATGGGCAACTTCCTGGTCGACGGTGGACGCATCGGCCACCTGCTGGACAAACTCAGCCACCGGGTGGAACTGGGCGATCTGGAACGTCATCGGGCCCAGCAACTGATGAAAGAGATCTCCACCACTCAACGTAGCCGTTCGATCCATTTCGACGAAGAGTTTGTGGAAAAACTGGTCAATCACCCGAACATTCCTGAACTGGTACGTACCAGCCCGCTGACACAGCGTGAGTGGCAGGTGCTCGGCCTGATCTATTCGGGATTCAGTAACGAGCAGATCGCTCAGGAGCTGGATGTGGCCGGTACCACCATTAAAACTCACATCCGCAACCTGTATCAGAAGCTCAATATTGCCAACCGCAAGGAAGCGATCCGAACCGCCGAGAACCTGTTGCAACTGATGGGTTATTAATCCGCGATAGCAATAAAACGCCCTGGTCTGCGCGCCAGGGCGTTTTTGTTCCAAGCTTATCTTGTCACCTTGTCACGACATCCCCCCTCTTCTCAGCTAGCTGTCACAATGGTGAAAACGCGCTGAGCAAAGCCCGTGAGCGGCCCTAGTACTTAAGTCTAATTTCACAAATTATGTTTGCAAAATCGTACATACTCACATTTCTGGCGAGACAATTTGGTTAATCTCAATGAGGTAACACCACGTTTTACATGGATATTTAACCAACGCTGAACAGCGCTTGGCAAACCAGAACAGGAAGTACCTATGAGTCTGACCATACGTAATCGCTTATACCTACTCTCTTTGATTCCTCTGCTGCTCATCACCCTAAGTATGCTGGGATTTACCTACGTTAAGACCACTCAACTGTTTGAAGATCAGTTCGAACTCACCAGACATCACATGATGGAACGGAAAAAAGCGGAGCTCAGCAACTATTTACAACTGGCGCAATCGGCTATTCAGCCGTTTCTCGACCAGGGTGCGCCGTTAGAGGAAGCCTTGCCTACACTGCGTAAGCTTGAATACGGCCAGTCCGGGTATATTTTTGGTTACGACTCAAAAGGAATAAGAATTGTCACCGGTAAAAGTGATAAGGGCGTAGGTGAAAACTTCTTTAACCTGCAGGACCAAAAAGGCAACTACCTGATCCAGGACCTGCTTAAAAATGCCAAAACCGGCGCTTTTACCACCTACTATTTCCCTAAACCCGGACAAACCGAACCGCTGCCAAAACTAAGCCTTTCGGTCTACATCCCCCAATGGGATCTGATGCTGGGAAGTGGCTTCTATACCGATGATATCGAGGCGGAAGTGTCCCAGATGACGCAGTTAGCCACGGCAAAACTGCGCGGTACGCTCACCGAAATCGGTCTATTTTGCCTGGCGGTGGCAGCACTGGTGGCGGGGCTGGCAATGTTGGTCAATCGCACCATTACTCAGCCAATTGCCTTACTGGATGGTTCACTGAATGCTTTTGCCAGTGGGGAAGCCGACCTCAGTGCCCGCCTGCCTGAATTTGCTGCACCGGAATTAAACCGCCTTAGCGTCAACTTCAACCGGTTTGTGCAAAACCTGCAGCAGATGATCGGTAAAGTCAGCGCGGTGGGTGAGCAGGTAGTCACGGAAACCCAGCAGATGTCCGTTCGAGCAGCCCAGGTAGACCAGCTGGCCGGTAATCAGCGCCAGGAAACTGAGCAGGTGGCCACCGCAATAACCGAGATGACCGCAACCGCTCAGGAAATTTCCGGCAATGCCCAGCAAGCGGCCCAGGCCGCAAAAGATGCTGACGACAATGCCAAAGACGCTCAGCAAATTGTCAATAACGCTGCCGATTCCGTCCAGGCATTGGCCAGCGAAGTGCAGCAGGCCAGTGAAGTAATTTCCCGCCTGGAAGGCGATGTGCAGAATATTTCTTCATCGCTGGTGGTGATCCAGGATATCGCAGAACAGACTAACCTGTTGGCACTCAATGCCGCGATTGAAGCGGCCCGTGCCGGTGAGCAAGGGCGAGGTTTTGCCGTCGTCGCGGATGAAGTACGTAAACTGGCCAGTCGTACTCAGGAAAGCACGGGCGATATTCATAGTATGATAGAACAGCTGAAAGCCGCTTCAGATGCAGCCGTCCACGCGATGGAGTCAAGCCAGGGCCGCAGCAGCAGTACTGTCGAGGAGGCCAATGCTGCTGCCAATGCACTGGTCAATATTCAGCATTCGGTGGAAACCATTATGGATATGAATGCGCTGATTGCCACCGCAACCGAAGAACAGAGTCAGGTGGGCCAGGAAATATCCCAACGGATAGAATTGATTTCCCAGCAAAGCACTCAGTCTGCACAACTGGCAAATGAAAATCGCACCGGTAGCCAGGGGTTGAATAGCCGCGCCAATGAACTACACGATCTGGTCGAGCAGTTCACTGCCTGACAGTAACCACTTCCAAAGCGCCGACAGTGAACGGCGCTTTTTTCTCAAACGCGTTTAATTTACCCGTCCAATAAATACCGGTGAAATATATTTAGAAATAATTGAAAATAGTGGTATACATCCCCCCCGGATACTGTATAGTGCACACAGGCTCTCGAAAAGAGCTGTTAATGCTACATTGAGTAGAAGACTCCTCTCAGAAAATTCTCGATACATTCGTTATATCCTCTGCGTCAACCTTCGCTTCATCGAACATCAATAGCCTGTTTCTCAGCCGAAATTCTGAATATTTTTAACTCGATAATTCTTAGAGGTTATTATGTCTACTAAAACGACTGGTTCTGTAAAATGGTTTAACGAAACTAAAGGCTTTGGCTTTATTTCTCAAGACAACGGCGGTGAAGATGTATTTGTTCACTTCAACGCTATTATATCTGACGGTTTCAAAACCCTGACCGAAGGTCAAAAAGTAAGCTTTAACGTAGAGCAGGGCAAAAAAGGCCCACAAGCAACTGACGTTGTTGCTCAGTAAGCGCTGATCTCAAGATATTGACGCATCGTTTTGCTTTGCGTCAATATCTTACGAGATAGAGATCCTATCTCATTTTTATTCATTAATTCTCAATAGCACCACTCTATTTTTCCTCGATCGTTCTCTATAGTTATTCTGATAGTTTTCGCGACAGCGCAATAGTGTATTCTATTGACAACTATTAGGAAAAATATGTCCCGAACCAACGGCCGGCATCGACACTGGTATCATTTAAACCGAAACACCAATCCCCAACCTGCACTAGATATAGATAATTTTACCGTTCGTTTCTGTCTATTCGAACAAGCAGAATCATGGGATGCTGAGATTCATCAGCTTAACAGCGATATTCTTTTACGCCACGTACTGCCCAAAATGAATCAGCTTAACCAAGGGGTACGATTTAACTACGACGAAACATACCAACAAGGCAATATTATTGGTCAGGCTGGTCAAAGCATTGGCTGCTTTTATGTTAGTTGAAACTAGCATGTGGCTGATATCCACCAGTCATCATGTTATCTATTAGAACGTAAGGAAAAATTTATTATGGCTAAATCACCCAAGACAAAATCCGCCAGGAAAACTAAAGCAGAAGAGACTAAAGACAACACGTCTGAGGTAAAACGTCAAAATGCCCGCAAACGTATTGAAGACATTTTGGATCAAAGAGAGTTTGATAAACAATTTGAGCTGTAGTCATTGAAAGGCTTTTCGCTGGCGACAAGCCAATACCTTACACTGAAACTTCGACCCGGTTTTTTCCGTGCCGTTTGGCCTTATAAAGCGCAGAGTCAGCTCGCGCAATCACATTTAAAGGCGTATCACCATATTGATAATTAGCCACCCCGAAACTGGTGGTCTGGTTACCGGCAATAGGAAAATCATGCTGCGCTATCGCGACTCGAATTCTCTCTGCCAGTTGCACTAATCCTTGCTGGTGAGTATCCGGACAAATAATAAGAAACTCCTCTCCGCCCCAGCGACCCACGGTATCAATTTTACGAACACTGTTTTGCAAAATATCGGCAATTTCCATCAGCACTAAATCACCGGTTTGATGGCCAAAAGTATCGTTTATACGCTTAAAGTGGTCGACATCTATCAGTATCACACCGAAACCGGAGTCAAGCCGTTCAGCGCGATTCAGTTCATAAGCCAGTATCTCATCGAGCTTGCCGCGGTTATAAACCTGGGTTAACGAGTCGATCACCGCCAACCGTTCTTGCTCAATGCGTTTGATAATTTCAGTTTTGACCTGGTCGCTGAGTTGGTTACGCAGCAACGACAATTCCGTGATGTCAGTTGAGAAACCGATTAGCCGATCAACCTCTCCGGCCGGATCAGTCATTGGCGCTTTTATCGACCAGTAATAGTGTGCCAGACCGTCACTGCCAATCAGGCTCTCTTCTCCGACCTGCTTCTCGCCGGATAAAAACACCTTCTCATCCATTGCTCTGAACTGTTCTGCCGACTCAATCGACAAAATTTCTTCATCAGTTTTACCAATAATATCTTTCTGATCTAAACCAAACAGCTCGGCCGTTTTCGGATTGACATAAACGAACCGGTATTGCCTGTCTTTCATATAAATGAAAGCATCAATATTGTTCAGAATGGTATCGAGCAACTCGGTTTTTTGCCTGAGCTCCAACTCCATCGCTTTACGCTCAGTGATATCGGTCGAAACACCAAACATTCCGGTTATATGGCCATTTCCATTTTTCAAAGGCTGTTTAACCGTCATGTAATAGTGGGTCTCGCCAGTCGCAGTAACAATGTTTTTTTCTTCGTTCTTAACCGTTTCTCCCTGAATTAACACTCGGCGATCGTTGATCTTTATATCGTCCGATTTATCCAGATCAAAAAACTCTGAATCATCATAACCAGCAATCCGTTCCATAGGGCGGTCAAACAGCTCACGTACCATCTTGTTGGCATAGGTATAATTACCATCAGAGTCTTTTATATATAAATAGGAGCCGATTTGGTCCAAAGTCTCTTCCAATGACGTGACACGCTCTGACAAGCGCTGGTTTTCTGCAATTAATTTTTGAAGTTCTGACTCGTGCTTTTCCATATTACATCGGCTGGTTTTTATTTATTTTTGAGTGTCAGGAAGCAGATATGCTAAAAGTATTATTTACTGTCCTGTCAACAAGTATAGTTTCGCAACATCCTGTTCACTATTTACACTTTATCGTAAAATAAATAATTGAGATGTAAAACAGGTGACACCTGGTAAAGCGGCCGTTTTTGTTATCTTGTTAAGAGTTAAATGGAACCCCGGTACGGTTTAACCGCTGCGCTTAATTATTAATCCACCTTCAATCATAAACACCGCCTATAAAATTAAGCCCTTAGCGCCAGTTATTTATTTCGCATTGAGTGTGAGTGAAATACCTGAGAGCAACTAAACTGGAACATGACTAAGCCAGCAGCCAACCAGGGTGGAAAACTGTTATGTGCGGACGACTCAACGTGATTGATGATCCCGTCAGTCAGGCGGTGTGGGAGCAACTCGGGCTGAAATTTCACACTAAAACCAACCGGGATCTGCGACCCAGCGAAAGCGTATCTTCGCTGGCAGGCAGCCATGGGGCACTGATTCAGCAGGATTTGCAGTGGGGTATCCAGCCCGAATGGGCAAAAAGACTGATCATCAACGCCCAGGCAGAAACCGTCGCGGTTAAACCTACTTTTCACGCCGCCTTTCAACAACACAGGGTCGTGGTGCCCTGTTGTGGCTGGTACGAATGGCAGGCGCGAGAAAATAAAAAACACAAATTTCTGTTTCGTCCTTCCGATCAACCCATCGGCTATATGGCCGGTATCGCCACGGCGGATAACCGCTTGGTCACGCTAACGACCGAAGCCAGCGGTGCATGTCTGGATTACCATCACCGCATGCCTGTTATGCTTTTACCTCAAGAGGTACCCGAGTGGATACTGTCTGACGCCAGCAGGGCGCAGCAACTGCTTTTGGCCCTGGCCGATCAGCATTACTGCATCGAACAAATGGATTAATGATAAATCTGATGCATAATGGAGCTGTCCCCATCCTGTCAAAAGTTAAGGAGAAAGTACAATGATTCAACTGTATGGCGTAGCGCGAAGCCGGGCGCTGAGAGTGTCCTGGCTGCTGGAAGAGCTCGGATTGGATTGGCAGTTTAACTTTATCGATTTTGCCAAAGGCGAACACCGTTCAGGCGAGTTTCTGGCAATGAATCCAAGTGGCAAGGTGCCGGTCATTCGAGATGGTGAAGTCGTATTGAGTGAATCAAGTGCCATCATGTACTACCTGGCAGAGAAGTACGGTAACGATCAGTGGATGCCGGCGCCAGGCAGCCCTGAATCGGCCCAACTTCATTTCTGGGTCAGTTTTACCATTACCGAGCTGGAGCAACCACTCTGGACTATGGGGAAGCATAAGTTTGCCTTGCCAGCAGACAAACGTCTGGCGGAGATCCGCCCTATCGCGGCGTGGGAATTTGCCCAAGCAGCGGCCGTTGCTTCCAAGCGTTTACCAGCCACGCCATTTCTGACCGGCGATACAATCACCATTGCCGATCTGCTGCTGGCTCATACTCTCAACTGGGCCACAATGTTTGAACAGCCATTGCCGGAAAACCTGGCCGCTTTCCGTGACAGGATTAGCAGCCGGCCAACTCTGAAAGCCGCGCTGGATAAATCACTGGCCGCCAGCAGCTAGCCACAAGGTAGAAACAATTTTTATCGCTTTGCCCGCCCGACAGGTCCGGTGAAAAATTTGCCGGACATATCTCAACCTTATGGTAGAGCTGGGTAAATCCTGCTTGGTCAGCATACACTTAAATCAGTCAGCCCCACCCTGTGAAAACGACATCGCACGCTCAACCTAACGGAGTACAGACTATGGCCCGAAAAGTAGTGATGCTAGTACTGACGCTCTGGCTGTCGGCCTGTAGCGATGACGTCCGGGTTCAGGCACTCGGAACCATAGAACGCAATCGTATCGCGCTGCTGGCGACCAGCAGTGAAATTATCCGCGCGTTACCGGTCAAAGAGGGCAGCCAGGTCAGCGCCGGTGATGTACTGGTGCGTTTGGACGATACCAGTCAACAAGCGATATTAGCGCAGGCGCAGGCCAACCTGGCCCGTGCCCAGGCGACATTGGCAAAACTGGTGAACGGTGAGCGGCCGGAAGACATTGCCATGGCGCAGGCCACAGTGGAGCGTAGCCGGGCCCAACTGACCGAAGCCGAGCGCGCGTATCGTCGCGAAGCGGATCTGCTAAAGCAAAAACTGATCAGCCAGGCAGAAGTCGACATTGCACTGGCGGCGCGGGACAGTGCCAGGGCTGACTTTAAAGTCTCCCAGCAAGCATTCACTAAGCTGACTGCCGGAGCTCGCATTGAGGAGATTGAACAGGCTCAGGCCGAGTTGTCCGCCGCCGAAGCAAACGTGGCCCTGCAACAACAAAAACTCCGTGAACTGACGATAGTCGCCACACAGGATGGCTTGCTAGATAGCCTACCCTACCACCTGGGCGAGCGGGTGCCACTCAACGCCACGTTGGCCATCGTACTCGCCGGCGATGCGCCTTATGCCCGCGTCTATGTGCCAGAGCCTCACAGAGTACATCTATTGCCGGGTAAGACCGTTCAGGTTCATGTTGATGGCATTTCACAACCTTTTACCGGCCAGGTACGCTGGGTATCCAGTGAGGCCTCTTTTACTCCCTACTATGCATTAACAGAAAACGAACGAGCACGCCTGATGTATCTGGCGGAGATCGACCTGCCACCCGCCGCGGCCGAGTTGCCAAGCGGGATACCTGCACAAGTCGATTTACCATAGGAGCGGTTATGACGGACTACGCCATCGATGCCCGGGATGTCAGCAAACAATTTGGCGACTTTACCGCGATCGAAGGGATTAACCTACGCGTCCCCAAAGGCAGTATCTACGGCTTCCTCGGCCCCAACGGCTGTGGTAAATCCACCACGATTCGGGTGCTGACCGGATTGTTGCAACCCACCAGCGGTCAGATTCAGGTTCTGGGGCTGGATATCCCGCGTCAGTCTGAATTGCTGCGGCTGAAAATTGGTTATATGACGCAGAAATTTTCGCTGTACGATGACCTCAGCGTACTGGAAAACCTGCAGTTTATCGGCCAGATTTTTGGTTTAAACCGCGCATCCCTCAAGCAGCGCTGTGAAGCGCAGCTGCACAGCTATGGCCTGGATTCCAAACGCAGCCAGCGTGTAGCCAGCTTAAGTGGTGGTCAGAAACAGCGCTTAGGCCTGGCAGCCGCCACCATGCATAACCCGGAACTGCTGTTTTTGGATGAGCCCACCTCAGCGGTGGACCCGGAAAACCGGCGCGAGTTTTGGGAACAGCTGTTCGATTTGTCCGCCCAGGGCACCACCATACTGGTGACCACCCACTATATGGATGAAGCCGAACGTTGCCATCGGCTGGCGATTATGGATGCCGGTGAAATTCGTGCTGACGACCAACCGGAGCAGTTGATGCAGCAGATGGGCGTCAATGTGGTGGAAGTTAAGGCCCAGCACCTGCGCCGACTGAAAGAAACCCTGTTGAAACTCACCGAGGTTCGTTCCGCCGCTCAACTGGGCGTACGGTTGCGGGTGTTAATCTATCGTGAAATCTCAGACCCGATCGGCTGGCTGAAACAGCAGCTGCCCGAACTGGCCCAAGCGGAGATCAGCCTGGCGCGCCCCAGCCTGGAGGATGTCTTCGTCACCGTCACCGGGAGCCACCGCCAATGAACTCTTTGCTTCGTATCCGTGCCGTGATGCTCAAGGAGTTCCGCCAGTTGGCCCGCGACCGGGTGACGTTCGCCATGGTGGTGATGATTCCACTGATCCAGTTGATTTTGTTTGGCTTTGCCATCAACACCGATGTGCGCAATATCCCGGTTGGCGTCGTTGATCAGAGTCAGACCGCCTATGGCCGCCTGGTTACCGAATCCGTGAAAGTGACCCAGGTGGTCAATGTGGAGCAGCATTATACCACCGCCGAGCAAGCGGCCAGGGCGATTGAAAAAGGTGAAATTCGCGCCGCACTGATCCTGCCGCATGATCTGCTTGCCCGGGCGGAACGGGGCGCCATGCTTGGCCAATGGCTGGTGGATGGGTCAGATACCATGATTGCCAGTGCCATTCTGGGATTAAAAGCAATGCCGATCGTCGAAAAGGACCTTAACCTCAGCGCACCGCGCCACCCCACATTTGAAGTCACACTACTGTACAATCCCAGTCGCCGCTCGGCAGTGAATATCGTCCCCGGTTTGCTCGGCGTTATCCTGACCATGACCATGATACTGTTTACCAGTGCAGCCATCGTGCGCGAAAGAGAGCGTGGCAACCTGGAGCTGTTAATCACCACACCGATCCATTCACTGGAGCTGATGATAGCCAAGATCATCCCTTATATCTTCGTCGGCCTGATCCAGGTCACCATTATCCTTGGCCTGGGACACCTGATTTTTGCCGTACCGATCAACGGTGACCTGAGTCAGATATTATTCGGTACTCTGCTGTTTATTGCCGCCAGTCTCACTTTAGGGCTGGTGATTTCCACATTCGCAGACACCCAGCTACAGGCGATGCAGATGACGGTGTTTATCCTGATGCCGTCGATCCTGCTGTCCGGGTTTATGTTCCCTTACGAAGGGATGCCAGTGATCGCCCAGTGGATCTCCGAGGCTTTGCCGGCAACGCACTTTATGCGAATGATTCGTGGCATCGTGTTGAGAGGAGCCGACTTAATTGAACTATGGCGTGACAGTGTCTGGTTGGCGGGATTTACCCTGCTGGGCTTGCTGGTGGCATCAAGACGGTTCAAAAAATCGCTCGACTGATGACCATATCGGCACCGGTCATCGCCTTTTGATACGGCAAATCTCGGCTCTGAAAGAAGGATTTACACTGTAAACAACCCGGCGATAACAGTGGCCAGATGAAAAGCGTAACGCCTCCATCTGGCACCGCTATATTATGCCGGCATTTCCCGGATAATTTCCGCCAGGCTGGACAGCCGACGCTGAGAATCTTTGACATAGGGGTTGGCGCTATCCCAGGCATACCCGGCCAGAATGGAGCAGATCATCTGCTTGATTTTCGGGTTGGGCTGCTGATAAAAAATCACCTCCTGCAACGAACCGTCGTACCAACCTTCAACATAGGTGCGGAAAGTATTCACCCCCACCATCAGGCGGTCGGCGTAGTCCCGTTGCCAGTCTACCGGCTCACCATCCAACTGTCGCAGCACGCATTGACAGGCCATTTGGGCCGATTTCATCGCAATAGTCACGCCGGAAGAAAACACCGGATCGAGAAACTCGCCCGCATTGCCCAGCAGTGCATAACGTTCAGTCGCCAGATGGGACACATTGGCCGAATACCCTTTCAGCTCACCGGCCGGATGTGGATATTCTGCCCTGGCCAGCACCCGTGCCAGACCGGGCTCTTCGGCAATAATTTGCTGCAGGGCGGTCAAGTTGTCCTCACTGTAGCCGGCAAAAAATTCCGGTGTCCCAACCACGCCAAGCGAGCAGGTGCCATTTGAGAACGGGATCAACCAGTACCAGACATCCTGGCGCTCAGGGTGGACTGAAATTAATATCTTATTACGATCATATTCGGCTGTGTCATCGGCGATGTTATCGACAATGTGGCTGAAGATCGCTTTTCTAGGCGGTAAGCTGGAAGGTGTTTCCAAATTGAGCAACCTCGGCAGCACCCGGCCAAACCCACTGGCATCCAGCACAAAATCACACTCGACTGAATAGCGCTCACCGTCCGCCGACTCGACAGACAGCAGCGTGCTGGTTTCACCGACTTCTATCGCCGTCACCTGGTGCTGGTAGCGGATCTCAACGCCCTGCTCACTGGCACAGTCGGCCAGCAATTTATCGAAATTACCCCGTTGCACCTGATAAGTGGTACCAGGGCCAGCGGTGAATTTGTCGGTAAAATCGAAATGGCTATACACCCCATTACGGCGAAACGCAGCGCCATTTTTAAACTGAAAGCCGTACTGATCCAGCGCAGAGAGCATACCCGCCTGCTCGACCACTTCCATGCAGGCCGGAAGCAGACTTTCACCGATAGAAAAACGGGGAAACTGGGCTTTTTCCAACACCAGGACATCGATATTCTGCTGATGCAGTAACGCCGCAGCCGTGGCACCGGAAGGGCCGGCACCAATGATCACTACTTGAGTATTCTGTTTGTTCATAGAATTAAGGTTTACCGTTATTCACATCGTTTTAATTGCAGCAGAGTGTGGCCCAGACCGATATGGTCGGTGCGCTCTACCAGAGAAAGCCCGGCTCTTTCCACGATGGCCAGGAAGTCATCACTGCGATAAAAGCGGCTGTTACCGTTCGCCAGGCAGGTAAAATAAAGTGACGTCGCATTTAAGCTGTACTCTGCGGCGGGGTATTTCTGAGCATCACAAAACAGTTCCAATATGTACACCCGATCGTCGCTGCCCAGCTGAGCCCGAACCCGTTGCAAAATATCGAGGATTTCCAGCGGCGCAAAACAGTCGAGAAATTGGCTCATCCACCAGATATCCGCCTGCTCCGGCAGCCGTTGTTCGGCGTCGAGCATGTTAGCCGGAAACGGGTGAATCCGCTGTTGTAGGCCGTGTTGCCCCGCGTGACTCATCGCCATTTCCAGTTGCTGAGGCAGGTCGACTATGGTCACGTTAACGTCTGCATCGTACTGGCAGCACTGAATGGCCCACTTGCCGGTGTTTCCGCCGATATCCACGATCCGCTTTGGCTGCGACTCAAACAGCTTCTGCAACAGAATCGGGAAAGAGCGATCGGAATAAAAATGATCGAACTGGAACCAGCTCTGCTTGGCTTGTTCGGGAAGGCGGGACAGGCCCTGATAGATGGTAGACCAGTCGCCCAGCTCTTTCAGCCCGGCCGGTTTGCCCTGCTCTATCGCTTCGGTCAGGTGCATCATCGCCGCATAACAGACGTCGGCGGTAAAATCCATATTGGCTTTAGTCATTCCATCGTGAAGCAAAAAATGACCGAGATTGGCCAATACGTAATGGGGCTTTTGCCACAGTACGATATGCGCACTGACAGCCATGTCTAACAACACCTTAACGCCATATTCAGACACGCCGGTCTGCGCCGCTATCTGCTCCGGTGGCAATCCCGCTTCGCCAGCCTGGTCCAGCACGGCCAATATTCCGGTATCACGCAGGGTGCGGGCGGTGTGAAAAACGATCGGGGCAAACGACAGCTGCTGTGCTGCTGTTTTTGCCTCCAGTGCATTATAGGGGTCGAAACTATGGTCCATCATCAAAACCTGATTGTGTAAGAGTTACTGCTGTGTAGCAACTAAAGCCAGTTGTCGTTGAATATCAATGTTTAAGTTATTGATCCAACGGTTGTAGTTGCGGTGAATTTTGCCATCATCCGCTTTCAGGTTTACTGATTTAACGTAATGAATTGAGTAATATTTGTTGCTGTAAGGCATATTTATTTCTGCAAAGTGGCTGCGTACCGTAATTGACCCTTTTAACATGCCCGGCTTTATTTCATTGACTATCCAGCCTCGTTTGGTCGCCGCGGTGACGATCGCCTTTTTCACTTGCTCATTTTGAAGTTGGTATGCGACTGGAGTATTCTCAACTTCCATGATGGGTTGCACACGGCCACAACCGACCAGCAGTAATGCGATAACCATTGACAGAGTAAGCTTGAGCTTGTTCATAATATGCCTTTAGAAACTGTATTCAAACTAACCGATAGTATTTAGCTTACAAGGAAACAAATCAATAGCTTATGTCTGAATCATCCCTCCAACTCCAATTCCGGATTGAAGCCTGCCAGGCGCTGTCCAACGGGCTCAATAGCCAGCAGGACTGGCTGCAGTGGCGCACCTCTGGTCAGTGGCCCGAGCAGGGAACGGCGGATGTCAGCCGTATTCCCGCCATGATGCGCAGACGGATGAGCAACCTGAGTAAACTGGCGGTTCAGACTGCTCTGTCACTGTTGGAGCAATACCAGTGCCAGTATGCCGTTTTTTCCAGCCGACATGGCGAGCTGCACCGTAGCGTGGGAATTGTCGAGTCAATTCTGGCCGGTGACGATGCCTCCCCAATGGCGTTTTCCCAGTCGGTGCATAATACTGCTGCCGGACTGGCGACCATCGCCGGAAAACAGCCGATACCTGTGACTTCGATCGCAGCCGCAGAAAATTCTTTCCACAGCGGACTGACGGACGCCTGGTTGTATCTAGATCAACATCCGCAAGACAGAGTTTTGCTGGTCGATTTTGATGAGCCACTCCCCGAGGTCTATCAGGTTTTCGAACAGCAGCAGTATCAGAGCTACGCGCTAGGCTTGGTGCTGTCACACGGCGATGACTGCCAAATCACCCAGACCAGCACAGGCAACCCAAATGAACTCTTGCCCTCTGGACTGCAGTTTCTCCACCACTATCTCGGTGATGCAAAACGCTGGCAGCTGAATCAAGATCGGTTGGGCTGGGAATGGCAACGGCGATGAATTTCAATCAATACTGGCGAGTGTTCGCCACCGGTTTTTGTTTTACCGTGTTCGGCTTGGGCGGCCTGGTGCTGAGTTTTATCTTACTGCCGCTAATACGGCTGGCTTACCGAGACAGCACCCGACGTGAATACCGGGTGCAAAAACTTATCGGTCAAAGCTTTCACCTGTTCTGCAATTTAATGAAATATACCGGCGCTATCGACTATCAAATTATCGGCGCCGAGACGCTGGCGAAAGATCGCAACTGTCTGATCGTCGCCAACCACCCCAGCCTGATCGATTATGTGCTGATCGCCTCCACGCTTGAGCAGTGCGATTGCCTGGTAAAGTCGGCCATCTGGGCCAATCCGTTTATGAAGCATATCGTTCAGGCCGCCGGATACATCCCCAATGAAGCACCGGACGATCTCATCGACCAGTGTAACCGCCGCTTTGAACGCGGCAACGTGCTGCTGGTCTTTCCTGAAGGCACCCGGACCACTCCGGGGATGGATTCCAATCTGCAGCGCGGCGCGGCGCAGATCGCCATCCGCACCGAACGCGATCTGCGCGTGGTGCATATTCGTGTCTCGCCCAGCTTTTTAACCAAACAGATGAAATGGTATCAAGTTCCTAAAACTAAACCCTTTTTCCATGTCGAAGTTAAGGGTAAGATTGCGGTGCAACCCTTTGTCGAGCAAACCAATAGTCCGACACTGGCCGCCAGAAAGTTAAATCAACACCTGGCGGAAGCAATATTTCCGATAAATCAATAATATTTCTATCAACGATTAGTACAAAGTAGGCTACTGTGGAAACACTTCAACAAGAAATCAAACAACTGATAATTGATGCCCTCAACCTGGAAGACATCAGCGTCGAAGACATCGAAACCGATGCACCGCTGTTTGGTGATGGACTCGGACTGGATTCGATCGATGCCCTGGAACTGGGTCTGGCTATCAAGAAAAAATATCAGGTAGTGATCGACGCTGATGACACCAATACCCGTCAGCATTTCGCTTCCGTTGCCAATCTGGCAAACTTTATTTCGTCTCAACGTAGTCAATAATGGTCAGATCGCTATGACAGAAGTAAATCAACAACAGATATTTGAACAAGTAAAGACAGCCCTGGTTGAGCTGTTCGAAATCGCTCCGGAAGAGATCGTGTTAGATGCGCACCTGTACCAGGACCTGGATCTGGACAGCATTGATGCCGTAGATCTGGTGGTGTACCTGCAAAAAGCAACCGGTAAAAAAATTCAACCGGACGAGTTTAAAGCCGTACGCACAGTGAACGATGTCGTTCAGGCTGTGGCGGATCTGCTCAAGGCGGACTAATGCCGCGCTGGTTAGCCGGAGTCTCTGCCCTAGCCCTGCTCTGTTACCCTTTTTTCATCTATTTTGGACTGGAGCAGTTCGGTCTGCCGGCTATCGGTATCTTGCTGATTGTTCTGTTTGTGCTGCGGATAAGCCTGGGCAATCAGAGTCGAATCGAAGAACTGAAACAGCTGGCCCGGCTCACCGGAGTTACCGGAGTTGGGTTGATCCTGCTCGGGATACTGTTCGACAGTCACGGCTGGCTCACCTTCTATCCCGTGGTGGTCAACCTGGGCATGCTGGTGCTGTTCGGCTACAGTTTGCGGCAACCCCGCACCATCATTGAAAGGCTTGCCCGGCTGCAGGAACCTGATCTTCCAGCCAGTGGCGTTCGTTATACCCGCACCGTGACCAAAGTCTGGTGCGGCTATTTCATCATTAACGGCAGTATCGCCCTGTATACCTGTTTTCAGCCTCTGGCCACCTGGACGCTATATAACGGCCTGATCAGCTATCTGCTGGCAGGGGCGCTGTTTTTCATCGAGTGGATTGTCAGGCAATATGTTCGCAGACACGCCCAATAAAATAAATTTCGTCAGTCAGACCTATCGTTCTCTGGCTGGATTGATGACCGCCGACAGACCGGTAAATCACCCGGTCGCCTACCAGGGTCAACAGCTCCTTACCTGGCAACAGTTCCAGCACGATGTCGCCGCATTGTGCGGCTGGCTGGCCGACTGCAATGTGGACCGTGTCGCGCTGTGCGCCGACGACAGCTATCTGTTTGCCGTCGGCTTTGTGGCGCTCTGCCACAGCGGTAAAACGCTGGTGTTGCCGGGAAACCACCAGTCAGGCGCGTTGACTGAGTTAGCGGATCAGTATCAGCTGCTACTCACCGACAGCGAGCGTCAGCTGCAGCCGGAGATCAGCTGTCAGGATATCCGCGCCGCCGCGCAGAATCCGGCAGCAATGCGGTTCGAGCCGCTGGATCTCGATCAGATCCAGATTGTGCTCTACACCTCCGGTTCCAGCGGCAAAGCCAAAGCGATCGAAAAAACTCTCAGCCAGCTCGACAGCGAACTGTCCATCTTGCAGGCACTGTGGGGTAAACAGCTGGCGGGCTGCCATATCGAAAGTACCGTTTCGCATCAACATATCTACGGCCTGTTATTCCGCCTGCTCTGGCCTTTGTGTGCCGCTCGGCCATTTAGCTGTGACAATATAGAATTTCCCGAACAAGTGATCGCACGTGCCGGACCACAGTGCGCGCTAGTCAGTAGCCCGGCATTACTGAAGCGTTTAACCCAGGAATCAGCCAGCCCGGAGCTGGCAACATTGTTTTCTTCCGGCGGGCCATTGCAACCCGCCAGTGCTGAGCAAGCATTTAAGCTGTTTGGTCACTACCCGATAGAAGTGTTCGGCAGTACTGAAACCGGCGGAATCGCCTACCGGCAGCAAAATTGCGCCCAGCCATTGTGGCAGCTGTTTCCCGGTGTGGAAGCGGAATTAAATGCCGAGCAGTGTATACGCTTGCGGGCACCGCATATCAATCTGGCAGACTGGTATCAGACCAGCGATCAGTGCCGGTTCCATGGCAGCGGACAGTTTGAATTGCTGGGACGAACCGATCGAATTGTCAAACTTGAAGAGAAGCGCATCTCTCTGCAGGAAGTCGAAAAACGACTTGAACAACTGCAATGGGTCGCTGACAATGCGGTCATTGCTATGCAACAAGGCAACCGAACCGTGCTGGTCGCCGCACTGGTGTTAACCGAAAGCGGACAACAGAAGCTGGCCGAGATCGGCAAAGGACCGTTCTGGTTGCTACTGCGTAAAACTCTGAGACAGTGGCTGGAGCCCGTTGCGGTGCCGCGTCAATTCAGACTAGTAACAGAGATACCGCTTAACAGCCAGGGCAAACGTCAGGTCGCGGTGATTGAACAACTGTTCCAACACAAGTAACGATAGAGAGCGTATGCAAAAACGCAAACCGACCTTAATCACGAGCGAAGTGGCACAAGACCACGCCAGCCTGCGCCTGCATGTCGACAGCGATCTGTATGATTTTCAGGGGCACTTTAGTCATTTTCCGCTGTTGCCCGGGGTCACTCAGATCGACTGGGCGCTGTATTACGCCGTTGCCAAGCTCGGTGTACCGGATCAATTTAACGGAATGGAAGTGATCAAGTTTCAGGAGCCTATCCTACCCGGCGCTGAAATCACTCTGACGCTGGACTGGGACCAGGACAAACTCAAGCTGAGCTTCCGCTATACCTCACAGCGGGGCGACCAGCAGGTCGTCCACTCCTCCGGCAAAATGAAGCTGAGTGGCGCCGGTGACTGAATTTAACCCCTGCTTTCTGATCCCTTGCTATAACCACGGCGCAACCGTTGCAGGCGTGCTCGACTCTCTGTCGGATCACCCTTACCCGGTGTTGCTGGTGGACGACGGCAGCAATGATGACACCCGCAACACTTTACGCAGCTTACAGAATCCTCCGCAGGTTCACTTACTGGTACTTGCAGAAAACCAGGGCAAAGGCGGCGCCGTGATGGCTGGCATGCGCCGGGCTGCCGAGCTGGGATTTAGCCACGTGATCCAGATTGATGCCGATGGTCAGCACGATGTCGAAGCACTGCCGGCACTGATAGAAGCGGCTCAGCAGCAACCGCAACGGCTGATCTCGGGTCGGCCGGTCTATGACAGCAGCGTGCCGAAAGCCCGTCTTTACGGCCGCTACGCCACCCACGTCTGGGTATGGATAGAAACCCTGTCGCTGGCGATCAAAGACAGCATGTGCGGTTTTCGCGTCTATCCGTTGGCGCCGACGCTGCGCGTCATCAACCACGCCCAGCTGGGACGGCGAATGGACTTCGATATCGAAATCTTAGTGCGCATGTACTGGCAAGGGATCGATATCGATTTTGTAGACACTCGGGTGATCTATCCGGAAAACGGCATCTCCCACTTTGATGCACTGTGGGATAATCTGAAGATCAGCTGGATGCACACCCGGCTGTTTTTCGGCATGCTACCACGCATTCCCGCTCTGCTGGCACGCCATCGCGGGCATCAGTCGGCCGAGCACTGGTCCCAGCGTAAAGAGCGTGGCACCATTATTGGTATCAAACTGCTACTGGCAGTTTATACCCTGCTGGGCCGACGAGTCTTTAACCTGCTGCTGACGCCGGTGATGGGTTACTATCACCTAACGGCTACCCAGGCCCGCCAGGCTTCGGAACACTATCTTGACCAACTCAAGCGGTTTACCAGCGAGCAGCAACTGCCAGTGCCGGACAACCTGACCAGCTACCGCCATATGCTCTCGTTTGGCCACACCATGCTGGACAAACTGGCCGCGTGGAAAGGCGATTTCAGCGCCGCCAACCTGACCATTCACGGCCAACAACTGTTCAACCAGATGGCCGAGAGCAAGCAGGGGGTGGTGATCCTCGGCTCTCACTTAGGCAATATTGAACTCTGCCGGGCGCTAAGCCGTCGCCACAGCAGTATTAAGATCAACGCGCTGGTGTTTACCGAACACGCTGAACAGTTCAACGCGGTGATGAAAGCGGTTAACCCCAATTCGGAAATGAACCTGATCCAGGTCAGTCACATTGGCCCCGACACCGCAATCATGTTGCAGCAGAAGATTGAGCAGGGTGAATGGGTGGTAATCGTCGGCGATCGCACCTCCACCAGCAAAGAGAGCCGGGTGGTATGGGCTGATTTTCTCGGCAGGCCGGCGCCTTTCCCACAAGGGCCGTTTATGCTGGCCAGCATTCTCAAGGCGCCGGTGTATCTGCTGTTTGGCCTGCGTGACGATCAAAGCCGGGCCGCGCATTTTGAAGTCTACTTTGAGCATTTCAGCGACGAGATCACATTACCGCGCCAGACCCGGCAGCAGGCGCTACAGCAGGTGGTCCAGCGCTATGCGCAGCGGTTACAACACTATACCCTGCAAGCCCCGCTACAATGGTATAATTTCTTTAATTTCTGGACCTTAACGGAACAACAAGACGAACATGACGGACAATAGGATTACTTTTGGCGCACAACGCCTGACCATAGAAGATGTGGTCGCCATCGCAAACGGCGCCAGTGCCGAGCTCAATTCATCCGCGGAGTTTACCGCCAAGATCGATCGTGGCGTAGCGTTTCTGGAGCGCCTGCTCAAGGAAGAAGGGGTCATTTACGGCGTCACTACCGGCTACGGCGATTCCTGTACCGTCGCGATTCCTCCGCAGCTGGTGGATGAACTGCCACTGCACCTGACCCGTTTTCACGGCTGTGGATTGGGGGAAATCCTCAGCCATCAGCAGGCGCGTGCTGTGCTGGCTACCCGCCTCTGTTCACTGGCCCAGGGCGTCTCCGGCGTTTCACATCCGTTACTGCAACAGATCATCACCCTGATCAACCAGGACATTACCCCGCGCATTCCGCAGGAAGGCTCCGTCGGCGCCAGTGGTGACCTGACTCCGCTCTCCTATCTGGCTGCCTGCCTGATCGGCGAGCGTGAGGTGATCTATCAGGGTGATATCCGCCCGACCGCGGAAGTGTTTGCCGAGCTAGCGATCGAGCCTATCCAGCTGAAGCCGAAAGAAGGCCTGGCGCTGATGAACGGCACCTCGGTGATGACGGCACTGGCCTGCCTGGCCTTTAAACGCGCCGAATATCTGACCCAGCTTTCCACCAAGATCACCGCCATGGTGTCACTGGCGATGCACGGCAATGATTTCCACTTCGACCAAGCGCTGTTTACGGTTAAACCGCACCCTGGTCAGCAGCAGATCGCGCGCTGGCTGCGTGATGATCTTAACGCCGACAAGCCACCTCGCAACAGTGATCGCCTGCAGGATCGTTATTCGCTGCGTTGCGCGCCTCACGTGATCGGCGTGGTGCAGGATTCACTGCCGTGGCTGCGCCAGATGATCGAAAATGAGCTCAACAGCGCCAACGACAACCCGATCATCGATGGTGATAATGAACGGGTGCTGCATGGCGGCCACTTCTATGGTGGTCATATCGCCATGGCGATGGATACCCTGAAAACCGCCATTGCCAATCTGGCCGACCTGCTCGACCGCCAGATGGCGCAGTTGATGGACTACAAGTTCAACAACGGTCTGCCCTTTAACCTCACCGGCAGTGAAGGGGCTCGCAAGCCGATCAATCACGGTTTTAAAGCCGTGCAGATTGGCATCTCTGCCTGGACCGCAGAAGCGCTCAAGCAGACCATGCCCGCCAGCGTCTTTTCCCGTTCAACCGAGTGCCACAACCAGGACAAAGTCAGTATGGGGACCATAGCGGCACGTGACTGTCTACGGGTACTGGAGCTGACCGAACAGGTTGCGGCGGCCTCGCTGTTGGCCAGCACCCAGGCGATTGAAATTCGCCGCCGACACAAAGAACTGGATCTGCACCACATGAGTGACAATCTAAAGATGATTTGCGATGCCGTCATGACCGAGTTTGAATTTGTCGTCGAGGACCGGCCACTGGAAGCGGATCTGCGCCACTTCGTCAGCCGAATCCAGCAACGTCACTGGCCTCTCTATCCGGAGGATGACTGATGGAATCCGTCCGTTTCCCGCTCGAAGCTGAAGTGACTATGGTCACCTCTTTCCAGGATGCTGATCCTATGGGGGTGATCTACCACGGCAACTATTTCCGCTATTTTGAGGAAGCCCGGCGGGTACTGATGGAAAAGATCCACTATGGCTATCGGGCGATGAATGACTCCGGCTACATGTGGCCCATCATCGATACCCGGGTCAAATACGTCAAAGCGATTCCCTTCAACCATGCGATTCGGGTGCAGGCCAGACTGACCGAGTGGGAAAACCGCCTGCGGGTCGACTACCTGATTTTGGATGCGGAGAGCGGACAGCGGATGAGCAAAGCGCACACCCTGCAGGTGGCCGTCTGTCAGCAGAGTCAGGAGATGTGTTTCGCGTCGCCGGAAGTTCTGATCGACAAAGTCAATCACTGGCACCAGCATGGGGAGTCAACGTTATGATCAAAAAACTGCTGCTGATCGTGGCACTACTGCCGTCGATAAGCTGGGCGGCGGTCACCGATCTCGCCACACTGCAACAACAGCTCTCCCAGTATCCGCTGGTTCGCGGCGAATTCAGCCAACTGCGCAAAATTGCCATGTTCAAACAGCCGCTGCAGTCATCAGGCCAGTTTACCCTGCACCAGGAAAAAGGATTGCTCTGGCAGCAGCAGAACCCGTTTGCGGTGGATCTGGTGCTGACCGAAAACAAACTGCGCCAGTCCGTCGAAGGTCAGCCTGCGCAAGTGATCACCGCCGAGCAAAACCCGATGGCGTTTTATTTCAGCCGCATTTTTCTGGCGGTATTTCGCGGTGACACCGCGCAGCTGGAGCAGAGTTTCACCTTGGATTTGAGCACCGGGCAATCTCAGTGGCACCTGACATTGACGCCTAAGACCGCGCCCCTTAACCAGGTATTTCGCACTATTCAGTTGAGCGGGGAAGAAGAAGTGGATTCGCTGACACTGGAAGAGCTGCGCGGTGATATTACCGAACTCAGCTTCAGCCACCAGACTCATCAACCGGAACAGCTGTCCGATGCCGAGCAAGCGCTTTTCAACTTTTAACCTGACCGGCCGCGGCCATAGCCTCCTGGCGCTGGCCTGGCTGGTGATCGTGACCCTCTGTGCCGCCCTGCTGGTGAAACATACCTGGCTGGCCGAGCGGATGCCGATTGAAACCGATATCCTTAAACTGCTGCCCACAGATCAGCAAAATCCCCTGGCCGAGCGGGCGTTCGGTCAGGTCAGCCAGAGTGTCAGTGATCAGGTCGTCTTTCTGCTGAGCAGTGAACAAACCGAGCCGCTGTTTAGCGCGGCAAAACAATTGCAGGCTAACATGTCAGCAAGTGGTTACTTCGCTGAAGTCAGCGGTAAAATCACACCTCAGCAACAGAGTACCTGGTCAGGTCACTATTTCGAACAACGCTTCCAGCAGCTCACCGAGACCCAGCGTCAGCGTCTGAGCCAGCAACCGCAACATCAGCGCGAGCTGGCACTGCAGCAGGTCTACAATCCGTTTGCCGGGGTAACCGGTCAGGAGCTAAGCCAGGACCCATTTCTGCTGTTTCGCGAATACTTAGCCCAACTCGGCGAGCTGGGTGGCCAGTTTAAACTGCAAGACGGTTACCTGGTTCAGCAGCAGGCCGGCCGTCACTACCTGCTGATGTCTGCCCGGCTGACCGATTCCCCATACAGCATGCACTCGCAGCAGTTGGTCCCCCTGGTCGATCGCTGGCAGCTGCAACTGGCGCAACAGTTTCAGGTCGACATGCTTCGTACTGGCGTACTGTTTTATGCCGATTTCGGCACCCGGAGCGCCAAACAGGAAATCAGCACCATAGGCGCGGTATCGCTGGCGGGCATCGTGCTGTTGGTACTGCTGGTGTTTCGTTCCTTCAGTCCGTTATGGCTGGCTCTGCTGTCTGTCGCCGTTGGCTGTCTGGTCGCCTTGAGCTGCACTCTGGCGCTGTTCGGTCGTATTCACCTGTTCAGCCTGGTATTCGGGACCAGCCTGATCGGCGTCTCGATCGATTATGCCTTTCATTACCTGACCGATCGTCTGGCTGCGGGCCAAAAATGGCAGCCGATCGCCGGCCTGCATCATGTGCTGGCCGCCATCACGTTGGGGCTGGTGACCAGCCTTATCGGTTATCTGGGCTTACTGGTGGCCCCCTTCCCTGGCCTGCAACAACTGGCATTATTTTCCGCCTTTGGACTGACCGCAGCTTACGCCACCGTGGTGTGTTGGTACCCACTACTGGCGCACGCCCCGGGTAAGCCTCGCTCGCTTCCCGGCGCAAGCTGGCTTAACGGCTGGCTGAGCCGCTGGCAGCAGCCCCTGTACCAGCGCGGATTGCCGGCCCTGCTGCTTGGCCTGGCGCTACTGGCATTAACGCAAATCCGTTTTAACGATGATATTCGTCAGTTGCAGGCGATGCCGGACTCACTCAAGCAACAGGAGCAGCAAATCGCCCAGTTGAGCGGGCTGCAGTCTTCGCCACAGATGCTGGTGGTAAGCGGTGAGAACGATGAACAGCTGATGCAGCAACTGGAACAGCTGCAGCCTAAGCTCGACCAGTGGCAACAGCAAGGCATCATTGCCGGCTACCAGAGCCTCAGCCAGTACCATCCATCACAGCTAAGACAGCGTAGTGACCACTCACTAATTCGCCAGCTCTATCTCACCCAGGGGCAAACACTGGCAGACACCTTAGGACTGGCCGAAGCGCCGCAACCGGGCAGCGAACTGCAGCTGCAAAGCCTGGCCAGTTACTTAAGCGACCCCGTCTCTGCGCCGCTGCGATTTCTCTATCTCGGCCGGTTTGACGGCCAGGTATCGGCCGTGGTGATGCTTAGACAACTGACATCGCCGGATCAGGTGAAACAGTTCGCCGAGCAAGCCGCGCAAATACTCTATCTTGATAAGACTGAAGACATTTCACAGCTGTTTGGCCAGTATCGAGCTAAAGTGCTGGAACTGCTGTTGGCCGCCACGCTGGCAATCGCACTGTTGCTGACCAGGCGCTATGGTCTGCGCCATGCTATTCGCATTGTTCTGCCATCTGTGATCGCCGCCGCCGTAGCGCTGGGTATCGCAGCCCTTGCCAGCCAGGGGCTGAATCTGTTCCATCTGCTGGCACTGGTATTGATCCTGGGCATCGGCATCGATTACACGCTGTTTTTTGCCGAGAATGCCCGCAGTCCGTCGACGCTGCTGGCCATTACCCTGTCTTCCACCACCACCTTGTTGTCATTTGGTCTGCTGGCCCTTAGCCAGACCCATGCCATCCACAGCTTTGGCCTGACTCTGGCTTGTGGTATCACGGTAGCCTGGTTGCTATCGCCGATGGCAATCAACGAACCTTCTGCCAAAAGGAGCTGCAAATGAACTTGATGCGGCTGCTGGCCCTGGCGTTAGCCAGTGCCACATTTCTGTCAGGCTGTGCCAGCCAACCAACCGTCAGCCAGGCTGAAGTAACGATTGCGCCTGACACTCACATTCCCCTGCCCTCACCCGGTCAACTGGGCTATTCGTTAACCGCCAGCCAGCTGCTGAGCGCCAAATGGCCAGGACAAACCGCCGGGCAGCAGTTGCCTGTTCAGTTGCAGGTCGACCAGCACGGGCTGATTTTGGCGGGGTTTTCTTCCTGGGGCACGCGGATTCTGTCGCTGCAGTACCAAAACGGGATAATTGACAGCGACGTTATGGCCGGACTGTCCAGCCAACTGCCTGAGCCACAACAGATCCTGTTTAACCTGATGATCACGCTCTGGCCGCAAAGCGCTTGGGAAGGACCATTAAATACGGTAAGCTGGCGACTGATTGACGAGGCCAATCGACGCTTGGTATTCAATGAAACTGGCGAGACGGTAATCGAAATCCGCTACGCAAACCCGCAGCGTCTGACGGGAGAAATAGAGTTCTTCCATCATCAGCTCAATTACCAGATCTCTATAATCACGCTCGATCACCAAATCGGGCCCATACAGCCGTAACTAACCAGCATGTTATCCAGACAAACGACACCAATTTATATCCAGGACTGTGGATTCCACTCAGCAATGGGTTATCAGGATACGGATATCCATCGCTGTCTCGCCGGCAGCCAGCCGGCCAACATGGTGCAGGATGATCAGTTGCTCAACCATGCCCAGACCACAGTCATCGGCCGTATACCACATCCATTAGCCAGCCTGCCAAACAGGTTAGGTGCATTCGACAGTCGCAATAACCGCCTGGCGCTGTCGGCACTGCTCGATATTGAAACCAGCGTCCAACAGGCAATTAAACAGTTCGGCGCTGACCGTGTCGCGGTATTGGTCGGTACCAGCACTTCAGGTATGGCCGATGGTGAGCAGGCGTTTGCCGAACAGTTAGCCAAGGGTCGTTTCCCGGCAGATTATCACTATCGCAAGCAGGAGCTGGCCAATTGTAGCCAGTTTATCCAGGCGCTGTTTCAGCTCAACGGCCCTTGCTATACCGTATCCACCGCCTGCTCATCCAGCGGCCGGGTGTTTATTACTGCCAAACGCATGCTGCAAAGCGGCATGGCCGATGCCGTCATCGTGGGTGGTGTCGACACGCTGTGTCGGCTGACTCTGAACGGATTTCATGGCCTTGATGCGTTGTCACAAACCTTGTGTCAGCCCTTTAGCAGCGAACGGGACGGTATTAATATCGGCGAAGCCAGTGCCTTTATGCTGCTTAGTAAGTCACCGAGCGATATCGCCCTGCTTGGCTGCGGTGACAGCTCGGATGCGTATCATATCTCGGCTCCACAGCCCGAAGGACTTGGCGCCGAACAAGCGATGCGCGCTGCCCTTGATGATGCCGGTCTTATTAGCTCTGATATTGGCTACATTAACGCTCACGGCACCGCAACCCCGCTGAATGACAGTATGGAAAGCCAGGCCATTTATCGTATTTTTGCCGATCAGGTGGCGGTCAGTTCCACCAAGCCGCTGACAGGCCATACCCTTGGCGCGGCCAGTGCCACAGAAGCGGCAATCGCCTGGCACATTCTGCGCCACAATTTGCCGTTGCCTCAGCAGGGCTGCGCGAATCCCGGCGAAGATATTCAGATCCAGCTGCTGGAACAGCCAATGCAACTCAATGGCCGGGCAATCATGAGCAACTCTTTTGCCTTTGGTGGCAACAATATCAGCCTTATTTTTGGACTTAGCCATGACTAACTATCCGCCGATTGACCAACTGCTGCCCCATGATGATCCGATGATCCTGATCGATACGGCCGTAGATATCCAACAAGACACCGTCCATTGTCAGGTCACCATAGGCCCAAATAACCCGTTTTTTAATGCCGAATCAGACAGTGTACCCAGCTACGTTGGGATAGAGTTTATGGCCCAGTCGGTCGCTGCCTGGTCCGGCTACCATGCCTTGATGCAGGGTGCAGAACCGCCGATTGGCTTTCTGCTTGGCAGCCGCCGCTACCACAGCGAATGTACCCGCTTTAAACGCGGACTACTGCTGGATATACAGGCAGAAAAAGTGATTCAGGACAATGGCATGGCAGTATTTGCCTGCAAAATTTTCGACCAGGACAACTGTGTGGCATCATGCCAACTCAATGTCTTCGTCCCGAACGAACAACAACTAGAACAGATGCAACTCAGGAGTTGAGCATGAGCCGTGAGGTATTAGTGACCGGAGCCAGTAAAGGCATTGGTCGAGCGATTGCCATTCAACTGGCCAAAGACGGCTTTGGCGTCGTGGTCCATTATATGAGCGACCAGGGCGGTGCAGAGGCAACGTTACAACAGCTCATTGAGCTAGGTGGCCATGGCCGCACGCTACAGTTTGACATCAGCGACCGGGCCCAGTGCCGCGAGCGGCTCGAGCAGGATATCGACCAGCACGGCGCCTATTACGGGGTGGTTAGCAATGCCGGGATCACCCGCGACACCGCGTTCCCGGCCATGACGGATCAGGAGTGGGACGGCGTTATCCATACCAACCTGGACAGTTTTTACAACGTGCTGCACCCCTGCGTAATGCCGATGGTACAGCGTCGCCGTGGCGGCAGAATCATTACCCTGGCATCGGTATCCGGGCTGATGGGCAATCGTGGCCAAACCAACTACAGCGCGGCAAAAGCCGGCGTAATTGGCGCCAGTAAATCTCTGGCGCTGGAGCTGGCCAAACGCAAGATTACCGTTAACTGTGTCGCGCCCGGTCTGATAGATACCGGCATGGTCAGTGATGAAGTGAAACAACACGCCCTGCCCCAGGTCCCTTTGCGTCGCATGGGTGAACCGGAAGAAGTAGCCGGGCTGGTCAGTTACCTGATGTCGGATATTGCCGGCTACGTTACCCGTCAGGTGATATCCGTCAACGGAGGTTTGCTATGAGCCGCAGAGTCGTCGTCACCGGCATGTCCGGCGTGACCGCATTTGGCCAGGACTGGGCCAGCATCGAGCCGAAACTGAGAGCGCTGCAAAACGCGACTCAGTACATGGATGAGTACGAGCAGTATCAAGGGCTGAACACCAAACTGGCCGCCCCGATCAATGACTTCGAACTGCCTGCCCACTACAAACGTAAACAGGTGCGCGGCATGGGCCGGGTGGCGAAACTGGCTACAGTGGCGACTGAGAACGCCCTCAACCACGCCGGTCTGCTCGGTAACCCGATTCTGACCAACGGCCAGACTGGTATTGCCTACGGCTCCTCCACCGGCAGTACCGAAGCCATCGGCGCATTCGGCGTCATGCTGAACGAACACACCACCAAAGCGATCACCGCAACCACCTACGTACAGATGATGCCGCATACCACCGCGGTCAACGTTGGGCTGTTCTTCGGTTTAAGAGGCCGGGTGATCCCAACCAGCAGCGCCTGTACTTCTGGCAGCCAGGCAATCGGTTATGCTTACGAAGCGATCAAACACGGTTATCAGACGGTGATGGTTGCCGGCGGTGCCGAAGAGTTGTGCCCGACAGAATCGGCGGTATTCGATACCCTGTTTGCGACCAGCGTAAAAAATGAGGCGCCCAAATCCACCCCGCGACCTTACGACACTGAGCGTGACGGCCTGGTTATCGGTGAAGGGGCTGGCACACTGATCCTGGAAGAATACCAGCATGCGGTTGCACGCGGCGCGCCCATCTATGCGGAGATCATCGGTTTTGCCTCCAACTGCGATGCAGCCCATGTGACCCAGCCGCAGATGGAAACCATGCAGATCTGTATGGAGATGGCACTACAAAGCGCCGCAATGAGCGCCGATGAGATCGATTATGTTTCGGCACACGGCACCGCGACTGATCGTGGTGATATCGCCGAGAGCCATGCTACCGCAAACGCCGTCGGCCGGGTGCCCATCAGTTCACTGAAGAGTTATTTCGGTCACACCCTGGGCGCTTGTGGCGCTATCGAAGCCTGGCTGGGGCTGGAAATGATGCACAACGGCTGGTTCAACCCGACCCTCAACCTGACTCAACTGGATCCGCAATGTGCCGAACTGGACTACATCACCGGAGAAGGGCGCGTAATGGACGTCAGTTGCCTGATGAGCAACAATTTTGCCTTTGGTGGCATCAACACATCAATTATCTTCAAAAAGCTCTGACGAGCCGTTTGAGCGCGAAACAAAAAACCGAGCACATTGGCTCGGTTTTTTTAATGCTTGGTGCCGATTACAGCTCAGCGTTGTGGTACACCTGCTGCACATCGTCACACTCTTCCAGCATGTCCAGGAACTTCTGGAACTTCTCGGCATCTTCGCCGCTGACCGGTGTGTGGTTTTGTGGAACAAAGGTGATCTCTTCCACGTCCAGAGTCAGGTCTGGGTACTCAGCGTTCAGGGCCGTTTTCGCCTTAAAGAACTCGGTGTGAGGCGCAAACACGGTGATAACGCCATCTTCCAGTTCGATGTCAGTCACGTCTACGTCTGCCATCATCAGAGCTTCCAGTACCGCTTCTTCGTCGTCGCCCTGGAACTGGAACACCGCCTGGTGATCAAACATGTGAGCGGTGGTACCAGGAGAACCGATCTTAGCACCAGTCTTTACGAAGCACTGACGAACATCCTGGAAGGTACGGTTGCCGTTATCGGTCAGACAGTCAACGATAACGCTCGCGCCGCCAGGCGCAAAACCTTCGTAGCGTGCAGGTTGGTAATCTTCACCGCCGCCGCCGGTTGCTTTATCAATAGCTTTGTCGATAACGTGTGCTGGAACCTGGTCTTTTTTCGCTTTCGCGATCAGGTGCTTAAGAGACAAGTTCATGTCTGGGTCTGCACCACCATTTTTCGCGCACATGTAAATTTCTTTACCGTACTTGGAATAAACTTTAATTTTGGCGCCTTGTGTTTTAGCCATTGAGGCTTTGCGCACTTCAAAACTTCTTCCCATCGGGATGTTCTCTCTAATTTCAATTTAACGCGAGGATTTTAGCAAAAAGTGGAGTCATTTCAATTTCCACCCCGCCGAGTAGTCAGTATCAGGCAACACCCATCACTCGTTTGTATTTAGCAACGGACTGCTCAAACCAGGCTTTTTGCTGATCATCGCCAATCCGTTCACGTTGCTGAATAATGAGTTCAGGCCCTGCTTTGCCTTCACGCAGTTTCCAAACCAGAAACGATGCTTGTTTATCAAGTTCAATCTTGTTTTTTTCGTCTGCAGGAAGGAGTGAAAGATTCACTGACATACATCTGTCCAATTCACTGATTACGTGGGCAGGAAATATAGCACAGCAAGGGGATAATGTGAGAGCAAATGTCACGAATGAGATCAATAAAGTGACAGAAAAATAACTATGTCTGAAACAGTAAGGGTGGCACCCTGCCACCCTTAGCAATAACGTCTTTTAATGCAGTAAACCCAACTCCTTCGCTTCTTCGATGCTCAATCCGCTGTCACGTATCTCTTTTAAGGCTTCGATACGGCGACGAGCTTCAGCGGACTTAACGCTTTTTGAAGCGGTTTGATTGGCTACTTCTTCCGTGAAGTCCCAGTTATCTGCAATTTTAGTCATTTCATCATGGTCAATTGAATTTATGGACATTCTAACCTCCGAACAAACCATGTTAGGGACCCCTAATCTGTAGCAAACGACTTCTGGCTTGTTAACGATTTTTGATTCAGATTGTGACCCTGATTATGATTCAAAACACTAACCAATAAATGACTCAATAAAGTTTTGCATACCTTCAGACAGAGCAGTACATTTAACGGATTACTCTGTCAATTTTCGATACGATCCAGCTCTCATATTTGCCAGGCCGTCCACGCCGTTTTGCCCCCAATAATTTTTAGTACCACGACTGGCAGATTTCCGCTCCGCGTCCCACACTAGCTGTAGTGCCGAATTCAATCCGGCGTTCATTTTGTCACCCATATTGGATCAGTTATGGACGATCTCTCGCACTGGTTACTGGCGGTTGAGCAATGCCTTCAAAGCCGAAAGCATGATCAAGTGGATCAGCTGTATGCCTTGATCATTGATCCGCCAAGTCAAATCTGGCACTCACCACTGACAAGTCAAACCAGCAAAGCACTGGCATGGTGGTTAGAAGGATGTGTCCGTGTCTTTGAGCACCAGGCCGGTCAGCGCCCTGTCCGAGCGTTCAATGCCCTGTCGCTGGCCATAACCCAGTTACAAACGTTGCCAGGTGATGAAGACGCTGACAATCGAGTGCGTTTGTGGAGCCTGAAACAGCTGCAACCACTGGTTGTTATCGCGATAGAGTTTTGCCACCATCAAAACGGTGACAAGTGGCAAACCTTGAAAGAGCAGACCATACAACAACATGTCAATTTCATGTTGGCCATTGAAAATCAGTCGCAAGGCTTGCACCAGCAGATACAGTAGCAGGAACGATGATCAAGAGCGCTCTTGATCATCGTTCCCAATTCGGCAGACAAAAAAAAGCGAGTTCATCAGAACTCGCTAACTTAAGAATAAATGTAACAATATGAGCCAATCTATCAATTCATCAGAAAGGACAAAGGTTGTCTATTCACCATTGATACTAGTCAGCAACCCGGCGGCTATTGTCATGCTTGTGTCAGGGCAATGTTGTATCTTTGTCGGCCAGGAGGTTATACCGCCACTTCATCCAGAATCCTGAACACAGATTCATCTAGATGACCGTCCAGTACCTGCTTACACACTTTACGTCTTACCGCCAGGCCCGAAATCAGCCGTTCGATAGATAAGTGCTTGTTGTCGCTCTGGCTGTTGTACAACTCAACCACCTTACTGAGCACTTCGTACGACAGTGACTGCTCACCGGCTTTAAGGTACTCAAGCTTGTCAATCAACTCCTGACACTCTTCTCTGATTGAGGTATGGGAATGCCCTGTCATCGCCGCCAAAGCCGTTATACTGCGTTCTAGAGCTTCTGAGGAGGTATATTTAGACAGAGTTATCGTTATCTCGTCCGCGTTGATCTCTGCCAGGTGCTTACGCAGTTTCACCCGACGGCCAAGATTACCGCGGGGAGACGGCGCTTTGCGCTGAATCGGTTCGAATTCACCGTCAATCACCTGAGACAGCTCATCCAGTTGCTGTTTGGTCACCATTTCGTTACGTAACGGGTTTGGCAACGTCGGCGCCATATTGCGTTTACCGGCATTGGTGGTGCGGGCACGTGAATAGCGCAACACTTCTTCAACATCGCATTTGATGTCCACCTGATAGTCGCGGATCTTACCGTCTTCAACCTGACTGGTAATAGTCAGATGGTATCCCCACAGGTTAACAACAAACAGATCCTCGCTGCCCTTACCTTCCGATAATCGCTTCAACTCGCGGATCAAATCCATCGAAAAACGACGCCATTCAATATTCCGCGCCAGTTTCTGATTTAATTCGCTCAATAGCATCACGTCAGTGTGGCGACGCACCATACGGCTGCGGAAGTAGCTGTACAGCTGGAAGACCAGCGTGTGCTGCTTAAGAATTTCCGGTGGAAACAGGAAGAAGTAGTCCCGTGTCAGCAGTTCCTCGTAGAACGAAGGCTCCCAGACCAGAATGTACAGGTTGGGTTTGATCCTGATCTCGCCGTCAAGACCTTCGGTGGGGGCTTCTTCTGATGCGGTGATCGTTCTCGCCAGGAAGCGGAATCGATCACTCTTGAAGCCTTCCGGCATGTTTTCACTCAGCCAGCGGCCGGTTAGTTCGTGCAGCTGGAAGTCGGTAAATTCTATTCTGTCGATACTGTCTCGAATCGAGTCCCGTGCCGGTCCTGAATCTTTTTTGCCACGCAATGACAAGATATCGGTGATGTACAGTGGCGTTTTATTCGGAACCAACCTGGCATCCAGCTGATAGCTATCCTGGTGGTGATCATGATACTGCACAGTCAGCGTAAACAGCGCAAACAGCGTCATCAGATCGTCCACCGTCATAATATTTTTCGATGATCGAGTTTCGATCACAGCCCGGGTACCGGAGATCGAAACCATTGATTTCTGGTAACTCTTGCGGGTACGCGGCGGTGCCAGGGCCTGATCGATAATGCCGGCCCAGTTGGTGGGAGACACCACAAACTGATCCGCTTCGTCTTTCATGGCCGGCGGCGTATTCAACCCGTGTTCGTTCAGTAGCCTTTTATTGACCTGAGTCTGGGCCAATGCTTTGGAGCGCTTTTTCTTTTCGTTTTGTTTGACCGATTCAGTCACCAGGCTGGTGGAACCCAGTACTGATATTAATTGGTTCGGATTAACAAACTGATGCAACATGGTCTTGCCAGCCAATCCCTGTTCGAACTTAACCGGGATCTGGGCAAACAGACCAATGTTAACGGCCGCTCTCAGCCGCTGTTGGATTGCAGCGCGAGTCAGTTTTCCGTCCGTTGCATCGATTAACTCAGTGGTGGACACATAGCCATCTTTGCTCTGAAAGCCCCTTAGTGAGATCAGGTTCAGAAGTTCCAGAATACTTTTGGTTACGCCTTTGAAGTGTTGGTATTGTTCGATCCAATCTACTGCCGTTTCAGATACTGCAAATAAATGTCCGTCTTTGTGGCTTCTGGGTGCTTTGATCAGCACTTTTTCTTCTGCACTCATTGATTATGATCCGTATCACACTGGCCGTAAATCCGCTATATTTCCAAGAGAATAAAGAAAAAAAGATCATAAATAAAGAAAAAAATCTTGTTTTTAAATAACTGATCTTTTTGATTATTCTGATCTTAATGGTAAATATGATCTAATGATCCGAGCAGAAATAAGTTTATAACCTGTTGTTTTAATAGAAATTAATAAAAAGCAGATCCGCAAGCATGATCATTGTATCCACGAAAGCATGATCATTAACTAATTGAAAGCATGATCAAATATCCTCTGAATCATGATCATGATGGTTGGGAACGCATGATCATCGCCGTTTCAGAAACATGATCATCATCTTTCAACACCTTATCCACAACCGGAAGCGTAAGTTGATTGAATTTCAATCGGGCAAGTTGAAAAATCGCCGTTCAAATCCCCGAAACGATGATCATGGTGATGCTGATTTCGGCCTGTAAAGCTGTCAATCTGTGCAATCTAACCACACTGCTTGCATGAACGAGATTGCGAATGAAAATAGTGCACTGGCGTTGTTGTCTCCAATCGGTTCGCAAGCATGATCAAGGTATCACCATGACAATTGGATTCTGCATGGCAGTTTTTCGAGTTTGCCACTGGCTGCGCTGTATTTTGCCTCAGTTCCAGGTTTCATCGACAGTCTGCCGTAAATTAGCCATCAAAAAGCATGCTTCCGGTGTGTTGAATCACTTGATCATTGATCCGCGAAACGATCCTTTCGCTGTTCTCGATCTGGCAATCCGTTATAGGGAAATGTTGTCTTGATCATGGTTCCTAAAGCGCGATATTTTACTGAAAGCATGATCATAATATCTGCCTTGATCATGCTTTCGTGACCTGCTGTTCCCCTACTGAGGTAATTGTCAACATCAAGGCTTGATTGCCAATCAGGGGCAAAGGTTGTCGATTTGTTAGTTGAATTGACAGCTGCCGTAATTGAGCGACAAATACTAATCGTTCCGGGATGTCAATAGTAAATTCCTTCCACAAAGTTGATTTTTCCAACTTCTGGTAATTCAGTTTACATTGTAAATAAGTGACACTGTAATATTTAAAATCTGTTCTGAAAATAGATGCAATATGTTGTTAATTTGAACAGTGATATTGCTATTTTACATTACAATGGTCCATAAAATTCTAATTATTGTGATTATTATCGATAATTGTCTGTCCACCTTTTTGTTGTTTATATTGTTTTTTGCTGTACAATTGTGTCTATTGATTGTGGATGGGATAAGGCAATGAAAAGAGAACACACGATAGACAACCTTTACCGGTTAGCCGAACAAACGCAGCAAGTACAAGCCGACCGCATTGAAATTGTATTGGAAGAGCGAAGCGACCAGCACTTCCCGCCGATGTCAAAAGCGTTAATGGAGACGCGTTCAGGTTTGACCCGGCGCAAACTCGATGATGCGATCAATAAGCTGGAAGAAGCCGGTCATCAGTTTACTAAGAATAATGCCAATCACTATTCTATTTCTCTTTCCGAAGCTCATATGTTGATGGAAGCTGCTGGTATTCCTAAGTTTCACCAGCGCAAAAAGAATCAAGAAAATAAACCTTGGATCATCAATGTACAGAACCAGAAAGGGGGCACCGGTAAATCGATGTCCGCGGTACATTTGGCTGCCTGCCTGGCACTCAATCTGGACAAACGGTACCGCATCTGTCTTATCGATTTGGATCCACAAGGTTCATTGCGTCTGTTTCTCAATCCGCAAATTAGCTTGTCAGATCATGAAAATATCTATTCGGCAGTCGATGTCATGCTTGATAACGTCCCCGAAGATGTAGAAATAGATCGTGATTTTCTGCATAAGAATGTGTTGTTGCCAACGCAGTATCCTAATCTACAGACAGTTTCTGCGTTTCCAGAAGACGCAATGTTTAATGCAGAAGCATGGCAGTATCTGTCTAAAAACCAGTCGTTGGATATCGTCAAACTACTGAAAGAAAAACTGATAGACAAAATCGCCGACGACTTCGATATCATCATGATTGACACTGGCCCGCACGTAGATCCACTGGTCTGGAACGCCATGTATGCCTCTAATGCGTTACTGATCCCGTGTGCGGCCAAACGTCTCGACTGGGCCTCTACCGTCAATTTCTTCCAGCATCTTCCTACAGTGTATGAAATGTTCCCGGAAGATTGGAAAGGGTTAGAGTTTGCGCGTTTGATGCCGACCATGTTTGAAGACGATAATAAGAAGCAAGTGTCGGTGCTGACCGAAATGAACTACTTGTTGGGTGACCAGGTTATGATGGCGACGATTCCACGTAGTCGAGCCTTTGAAACTTGTGCTGACACATACAGTACCGTTTTCGACCTGACCACCGGGGACTTTGAAGGTGGCAAGAAAACGCTGGCGACAGCACAGGATGCGGTGCAAAAGAGTGCGTTGGAACTAGAACGCGTGCTGCACAGTCATTGGTCATCACTGAATCAAGGGTAAATAAGTTATGGCAATTAAAACCTCTGATATTAACGCTAAGTTGTTTGGTAAAGCGAACAAGCGCCGGGCAACGACTCCTTCCGAAGCGCAGCAAGCTGCGAAAGAGCAAGCGCAGGTGATTGAACTGGCGGTGGCGGGGGAAGAATTAGTTCAGTTTGAACTGCTGCGTATTCCTGCCGACCAAGTAGAACAGCAAACCGTGGTGTTTGCCGAGAATGCCCGGGAGCAGTCTTTCCTGAATGAACATGCACTGTCTGATGTGCTGACCACATTACGGGAAAGGGGACAGCAGTATCCGGCGGTAGGTCGTAAGACAGCCGAAGGCAAAATTGAAGTGCTCGACGGCAGTCGTCGTCGAATGTCCTGTATCTTGGCCGAGCGCGAGTTCCTGGTTTATGTGGCCGAAGACATTAATGCCGACCACGCTAAGTTTTTGTCTGACGTGGCCAATGCGCATAAGCCGCTGTCTCTGTATGAAAAGGGCAGGGAAATGCAGGCTAAGCTGGCCAGCGGTGAAGCGGAAGACCAGAAGGCGCTGGCTAAAATGTTCCAGTGCAGCGAAGCACTGGTTAGTGGTGCTTTGAAAGCCGCTGATTTGCCGCTGCCACTGCTGCAGGCGTACCCAAATGTGGTTGATTTGGGCAGACCAACCATCGTGAAACTGCATAAACAATTTTACCGTTTGTCTGATAGCCAGCAGCAACAATTGCTGGACAAATGTACCGCGGAACCTGAGTTGATTTGGCAACGTTGCGAATCTCAGGGCGTGGCCCGGATAACCAAAGAAGTGTCGGAGACATTAGAAACCTGGATTGAAGACCTGCTACCTCATAAGTCGACGTCAAACAGTAAAATCGATCTGGTTAAAGGTAGAGCGTCCTATAGCCGCAAGGGAGGCAATTTAGCACTGTCTCTCAAAAAAGTAGACGATCAAACCATGCAGGAAATACTCGAGTTTATCCAGTCGAAGCTGGGCTAATCCTGCCGTTATGTTACTAAAGCCGCCTTGAGCGGCTTTTTTTATTGGTTATGCTAAACTGGCGACAGTTTATGTCTCGAGTTTTCGTTTATGCAAACCGCCCTTCAATATCTGTCTAAAATCACTTCATTAGCTCACCAGGCTTACTGTCGATTCGGTGTGGTTCTGGAAGGCGATAAAGATTGGCAGCGTTCGTTAGTCTCCTGCTATATCGATAGCCTGAATTTAAAGTCTGTCTTTCAACTGGGTGGTGAGCGACTGCCGAATGTCAGTCATCACGTCGCGCAAAATCAAGGCCAGCAGCTGTTGGGACAAGAAAGTGATGTACTGGTTTGTGTTCTTAACGACCAGTTCGATGCCAATAGCTTCAGCAGTGTACTGGGCACTTTAAAAGGTGGTGGCTTACTGTTGGTGCTAGCTGAGCCCGGTTGGCTAGATTGCGATGTGGCTGAAGGCGAGGGCGGAGCGTTAACTCAAAATTGGGCGCAGCTTTGGCTAAACAGAGCATTTTCTCAACTCTACCGTCTCAACCAAACTGCGCAATTACCGTCACTGCCAGCACAATCTAGCTATGACATGGCGAGTCGCTTTGACCAGCAACAGCAGGCGGTTGAAGGCATAATTCGTGTGGCTGAAGGGCACAGGAAGCGTCCTTTCGTATTGACCGCCGATCGAGGCAGGGGCAAAAGCAGTGCATTGGGTATTGCGACGGGGCAGTTGTTACAGCGCAAAGCCATCAAAGTGCTGATCACCGCTCCCAAGCTCTCGGCGGTGTTGCCTGCGCTCGAACACGCTGCCAGGTTGTTACCTGAATCTCGACTAGATAAAAGCAAACTGGTGAGTCCGAACGGCACATTAGAGTTTATTGCTCCGGATGCGCTGCTTAGCCAGCAACCGGAATGCGATTTGCTACTGGTCGATGAAGCGGCTGCTATCCCGATACCTATGCTCCAGGCGATGGTGGCTCGCTATCATCGAGCGGTGTTTGCTACCACTATTCATGGTTACGAAGGGTGTGGCCGCGGATTCACGCTTAAATTTCAGTCCTGGCTCAAACAACAGCGTCCCGGTGCGCGGTTTCTGCACCTGGATCAGCCCATTCGCTGGTGCCGACAAGATTATTTAGAGCAATGGTTATACCGGACGTTTTTGTTGGATGCTGAGTTGTCCGCTGAGCTCGAAACTGGTGACGGCAAAGCCGTTCTGCAGCGTATAGAGAAAGCCCAGTTATTTAATGAACCTAGTTTGTTGCGGCGCTGTTTTGGTTTGTTGGTCAACGCGCATTATCAGACCTCACCGAATGACATGATGTTGCTGTTGTCTGATCGCAAAGTTGAACTGTATCTGCTGACACAAAATGACCAGCTATTAGGATGCCTGCTGACAGTGCAGGAAGGCGGTTTGAGCGACGAAGATATTCGACAGATCGTGCATGGTGAACGTCGTCCTAAAGGGCATATGGTCGCCTCAACTTTGGCCAGTCAATTTCATTTAGCGCAAGCGGCAAAGGTGGTCAGCCAGCGTATTATGCGCATCGCTATTCATCCGAGTTGTCAGGGAAAGGGGTGGGGAAGTGAACTGCTCAATCAACTTGCCGAGATGACTCCTGCGAACTTTCTATCAACCAGTTTTGGCGCCAGCGCTGAATTGGTCCGGTTTTGGAAACGCAATCAGTTTGTTACCGCTAAATTAGCCATTCAGCGCGACCACGCCAGCGGTTGTCACTCTTTGATAATGGTAAGAGAGATAGAAAACCACTGGAGTACTGAACTAAAGTGTTCGTTTCAGTTCAGCCTCGACTACCTGCTTAAAGATCCACTGAAAGATCTGCATCCTGAACTGATACGTGAACTGGTTTCGGATACCAGGAAAATGCCGGACCACCGTCAATCGGCATTGTTGCATGGTTATGTCTGCGGTGGCGTACTGTTTGAAACCGTAGCGCCGATGATTAACCAGTGGCTAATTCAGGACTGTCGGGCAGTAAAAAAGGCTAGCGATTTGTTGATTTATAAAGTGCTACAGCAGCATACCTGGCAACAGTGTGCACAACGTCTTCAGTTGCCAGGGAAAAAACAGGTTGAGCATCAGCTAAAAAGGGATTTAGCACAGCTTATAAATGAATGCGACTTTACACTGTAAATTGGTGGGCGGATATCTTCGCTAGACCCAATTTACACTGTAAAAGACTGCACGTCTGGGGCAAGATCTAGATCACACATGGCAAGAAAGTCCTATCCTATTCTGGACAACCTGAACTAGGGTTGCGTCAAGTTATGAAATTAATCTGTTAAAAATCAGCCTCATCAAACCGTCTGCCAGACTGTGACCAAGCCTCAACTTTCGCGATGATTTTATAATTAATTTGCGAATCACCTGATCACTCCTATACTCAAATTAAATACCAAGTTGTCTCTTGGTTGAGAAAAATAACATCAAATCAACGTCAATAGGTTAGTAACATGGATTGTATGCTACCGGATACCATCGATATCTCGACGGTACTAGAAGCGGTGCCTGTCTATTGTGAGTGGCTAGCAACCTCACAACCGCTCACCATAAATGCCAGCCAGGTCGGCAAAGTTGATGCCGCCGGTATTCAAGCATTGCTGGCGTTAGTCATTACGGCAAACAAAAACAATACTCCCATCCAGTTGATAGATTGCCCGACGGCGCTGCGCGAGGCGATTGCTATTCTCGGTTTTCAAGCAAATTTTGAATCAATACAGATAGTTGATGAGGCTGAACTATGACAAAAATTCTTGCTGTCGACGATTCGATTTCTATCCGTCAAATGGTCGCTCATACGTTGAAAGATGCGGGATATGAAGTAGAAACCGCTAATGACGGAAAAGATGCACTTAGCAAAATTGCTTCCTGCAAGTTCGATGTGGTGATTTCGGATGTCAACATGCCCAACATGGGAGGGTTTGAACTGGTAAAAGCGATACGGGGAAAGCCTCAATATAAGTTCGTTCCTATTTTAATGCTCACCACAGAAACCAGCATAGAAAAGAAGCAAGAGGGTAAATCAGTGGGAGCGACCGGCTGGCTGGTGAAGCCGTTCAATCCGGAAACGCTGCTGAAAACGCTTAAGCGAGTTATATAAGTACGTCAAAAAGATATCGGTTTTGGAGAGGGAACCTCTATGGCTTTAGATATGGAACAACTTCGAAAAATGTTTTACGAAGAGTGTCGTGAAAATTTGGAAGTGTTGGAAGGCGTACTGTTAAACCTCGAGCCTGCTACCGTGGACATGGAGCAGATCAACACGATTTTTCGTGCGGCTCATTCTATCAAAGGTGGCGCTGCGACGTTTAACCTGCTCGACATCAGTGAATTTACCCATTCCGTAGAAGCGTATCTGGATTTAGTTCGCAATGAACAGCTTTCTCTGACCATTGAATCTATTGACTTATTACTTAAGGCGGGCGATTGCATTAATTCTATGCTGGCTGGCCATGAAAGTGGTGGTGACGTCGACGCTGAGTTGAAACAGCAGGTTAGCGCCGAGCTGCTCCTGTTGCTCGAACTTGCCTCACAATCGTC
>NZ_JBNKVP010000024.1:0-44303 GCF_050299255.1 Vibrio sp. | reverse complement strand
AGCCGCAGTGTTGGTACCGTTAGCAGACTGAGTGGCCAGGTCGTTCATACGGTACAGGATGTTGGTTGCTTCGTCGAACGCGCCTTCAGCCGTTTGCAGCATAGAGATGCCGTCCTGAGCGTTGCGCATTGCAACTGACATACCGCGAGTTTGCATTTCCAGGCGGTTAGAGATTTGCAGACCGGCCGCGTCGTCCGCTGCAGAGTTGATGCGGTAACCTGTGCTCAGACGCTCCATAGCGGTGGTCAGCAGGTTGTTAGTTTTGCTTAGCGTGTTTTGAGTTACTAGCGACGCGTAGTTAGTGTGCATTGATAAAGCCATCTCAGTTCTCCTTGATTGTCACTGTTGTCTGGCGCAGGGAATTTCCTTGCTCAGAGACTAGAGGCGGACACCTGACCGCGAGTATTAATCTGAAATTTAAAAATTATCGCTAAGATGGCTTTTTTGTGCTGCTTTGGTGATCTTGATTCCACCGAATCAGTGGATTGAGTCGCTACTGGCATCCAGCCAGCTGTTGTCGACCGGTTGATTAAGTGATTTGAATCCCTGCAGCACCGGGATGTCACTGAAGTAACCGAAATAATAAGTTGCGCCCAGCATCTTGAACTGGTTCAGTTCATTCTGACAGCCGACCCGCGCCGCCACCCAGGTTAATTTATGCCGGCGGAGAAATTTCAGCACTGGCAGCAGCGCTTCGCGGTCGTGTTTGGTCTCCAGACTGAGGGAGAGTTTGATCGCGTCCGGTTTGTCGGTTGCCAGTGGCTCCAGCACCTGCTCGGGGGAACGGATTTCGTACCACAGCGCATGGGTCAGCTCCCGTAGCGGGGCCAGGCTGCTATGCAGATCCTGGGGCGATTCACCGGGGTTAAACTGAATCGACGGGATCAGGTGCACCAGTTCTTTGCGGTGCTGACGCAGGATTTGGCGCCACAAGCGACTGGCGTCCGGCCACTGAACCGCATTGATATGCAGCGGCACCACCAGTTCACTGATCAGATCCGGATGAAAAGTTTCCAGCTGAAAATGGACCTGGCGCAGGGCCAGATAGAGGCTGAACAGGTCCAGGCAGCTGCGCATCGGCTCTGAAAGGTCAAATTCGAACACGCTCTGCTCGCCATTACCGCCAAAGCGCAGGCTGAGATGCTGGTAAACCACATCACCGTTTTTGGCGCTGCGGATCGCCTGAGAGGCCTGACGGATATCGTTGGCACAGAAAGCGTCATACACCAGCTTGTCATCGTCGCTGGTGACCTGTTTGAGCATCAGGCGGCTGATCTGCCGCTCGATGCTGCGGAGAGAAGTAAAACTATCCAAGGTTACCTACCACATTTATCTGTTTGTTTTCAGGGATTTCGTTATACGACAGTACCGCCAGCCCCTGAGAGAAGCTACGTGCATAACGGGCAATAAGAGGCCGCAGTTGCGGCATCACCAGCAAGATCGGTGCGAAGCCCTGCTGTTTGAGTTGTTGTTTGATCAGTGGCAGGTTCTGCTGGAACTGACCAAGAATATTCGGTTCGATCGGGAAGCTGTCGAGCATCACGCTGCCACTTGCCTGGGCCTGCTGCAGTGAGGTCAGCAGCATCTGCTCCAGCTCATCCGATAACGCGTAGACATTGAGTTCATTTTTGCCACCGGCCACCAGATTGACCAGGGTGCGGCGCAGGCTGCAACGGACATCCGCCGCCAGCAGAATCGGGTCTTTGCTGTTTTCCGATGCTTCCAGCATGCTGTTGGCGATGGTGCGAATGTCTTTCAGCGGTACCTGATCGAGCAGCAACTGGCGGAATACTTTCAGCTGCTGGGCCGGATTGAGCGCTGCCGCCAGCGCTTCGGCCAGCTTGGGCGCCTGGGCCGCGAGGCGCTGGTGCATCGCTTCCACGTCATCGTGGTTAAACAGGTCAGCCAGGTTGGATTTGATCACTTTACTGATATGGGTGGCGATCACGGTGGCATCGTCCACCACCTGATAGCCCATGTTCAGCGCGCGCGCTTTGTCCTGGTGGCTGATCCACACCGCAGGCAACTGATAGGCCGGGTCGCTGCCGAGAATACCGTCGATTTCACCGAAGGTTTCCCCCACCGCGATGGCCATCAACCGGTCTGGTTCGATAAAGCCCTGCTCCAGCACTTCACCGTTCAGCGATAAAGTGTACTGGTTGGGTTTCAGGCTCAGGTTGTCACGAATGCGCACTTCCGGCAGCAGGAAACCGACCTGCTCAGACAGATTACGCCGGACCCCGCGGATACGCTGGGTCAGCGGCGCGCCCTGGTCTTTGTTAACCAGGTGGACCAGCCGGTAACCCAGTGCCAGTGACAGGCTGTGCACATGGGGAATATCCTGCCAGGAGAGCGGCGCTTCATCCTGCTGCTGCATCGACTGCGACAGGGCTTCCACTTCCTGAAGCTGCTGATCATGGTCGGGATTTTTGCGCTAACGCCAGCCGGCGAAACCGACCACGGCGGCAAAGGTGAAAAACGCCAGGTGGGGCATGCCCGGCACCAAACCGATCACCAGCATGATACCGGCGACGGTAAACAGGGTGGCCGGCGTGGCCAGCAGCTGGGATTTCATCGTCTGCGACATATCGTTGTCGCTGTCGTTGATCCGGGTGACGATGATCGCCGCGGCGGTGGCCAGCAGCAGAGACGGGATCTGGGCGACCAGACCGTCACCTATGGTCAGCAGGGCATAGGTCTTGAACGCTTCTGACGCCGGCAGACCGTATTCGAATACGCCGATGCTGATACCACCGATGATATTGATAAACAGGATCAGCAAACCGGCGATGGCGTCACCGCGGACAAATTTCGACGCACCGTCCATCGAACCGTGGAAGTCGGCTTCATTGGCCACTTCGCGGCGGCGCAGCCTTGCGGCTTCCTGGTCGATCAGGCCGGCGTTGAGGTCGGCATCGATGGCCATCTGCTTACCGGGCAGGGCATCGAGGGTAAAGCGCGCCGACACTTCGGAAATCCGTTCGCCACCTTTGGTGATCACCACAAAGTTGATGATCATCAGGATGACGAAAATCACCATACCGACCACATAGTTGCCGCCGATCACCACTTCACCAAATGCCTGGATGACTTTACCGGCCGCATCGCCGCCGTTATGGCCTTCCAGCAGCACTACCCGGGTTGAGGCCACGTTCAGGGTCAACCGCATCAGGGTGGCGACCAGCAGAATGGTCGGGAAGATGGAGAAATCCAGCGGCCGCTTGGCGGTGGTGCTGACCAGCAGCACCAGGATCGCCAGCACTATGTTAAACGTGAACAGTGCATCCAGCAGCAGCGGCGGCAGTGGCAGGATAACCATCGCCAGGATCATCAGTAGAACGAAGGGTATCCCCAGATAACCTTTTGATGATGTCTGTAAGTGTTTTAACCAGTTCAGCATGGTGTCATTTCCTTGAAATCGTGCCGGTTAGTGCTGCAAGTGAGTGGGAATTGAAAACGGCGGCAACGGCATGGGCTGGGCGCCTTTGCCGCTGCGAAACGATTTCAGTTGCAGCACGTAAGTTAAAATATGCGCCACCGCGATATAGAGCTGGCTGGGAACCGCCTGCTCAATCGCGGTGGTGTGGTAAATCGAACGGGTCAGCGGCGGAGAGTGAACAATCTCGACCTGGTTTTCCCGTGCGATGCGCTGAATGTGCATCGCAGTTTCGTCGATGCCTTTGGCGACCACGAACGGTGCATCGGACAGCCCGGGGTCATACTTGAGTGCCACGGCGTAGTGGGTCGGGTTGACGATCACCACGTCGGCGGTCGGAACCATTTTGTCGATGCGCCGCCGGGCGAACTGCTGCTGGATCTGGCGGATACGCTGTTTCACTTCCGGCCGGCCTTCGTTGTTCTTGTACTCTTCCTTCAGCTCCTGCTTGGTCATCTTCAGCTCTTTCAGGTGCTCCCAGCGCTGATAGGGGATGTCCAGCACGCCATATACCAGCAGCGCAAAGCCCATCAGCAGCAGGCCGTCGAACAAGATGGACATGATCAGGCTCACCCCCTGGGTCAGCGGCAGCCGCTGCATCGCCATCAGCGGTTGCAGATGGTCGTTGAGATAGACATACAGTAGGGCGAAAATAACCGCTACTTTCAGGGTCGATTTGACCAGTTCTGCCAGCGAGCGGGTGGAAAACATCCGTTTGATACCGCTGAGCGGGCTGAGTTTGCTCAGCTTGGGCATCAGGTTGGCCGGGCGGAACAGCCAGCCTCCCAGGATCTGGCTGCTGGCAACCGCCACCACCAGAATGACCACAAACAGCGGCAGCAGCAGGTCAATCAGCAGGCCGAGGCTTTCTGCCAGATGTTCCAGCAGCTGCTCCGGCCGCTCCAGGTCGCCTTTGTTCAGCGACATGTTGAAACGAAATACCCCGCTGATGTGTTGCCAGATGCGCGGCAACTGGGCGTAAAAAAAGATCGCCACCGCGAGAAAAATCAGCGCGGCGGTAAACTCTTTGGCGCGGGGGATCTGCCCCTGTTCGCGCGCTTTTTTAACTTTCTGCGGTGAGGCTTTTTCGGTTTTGTCCTGCGAGGATGACTGACTCATGCGCCCCCCGTCAGGTAGTAATTCAGCGCGCTGAGGGTTTCATGCACCAGCGCGGTATAACGGCTTGGCACGCCGCTGACCGAGATCAACACGCTGAACAGCCCCAGCAGCATGGTCATCGGAAAACCGAGCGCGTAAACGTTCAGGCTGGGCGCCGCCCGGTTCATCACACCGAAACTGATGTTGGCCAGCAGCATGGCGGCGATGGCCGGCAGTGCCAGTGCCAGCGCGGAAGCAAACGTCCAGCCAAACAGGGTGACCACTTTTTGCAGTGAAATCATGCTCAGGCCAGAACCGACCGGCCAGATGTAAAAACTCTGGATCAGGATGTCAATCACCAGCAGGTGACCTTCCAGCGCCAGAAACAGCAGGGTGCAGAGCAGCAAAAATATCCGGCCGAGAATAGCCACCGACAGGCCGTTGACCGGGTCGTTCATCACCGCCATACCCAGCCCCATCTGCATCGAGACGATTTGGCCCAGCATGGTAAACACGGTAAACAGCAGGTGCAGGATCAGGCCGAAAAACAGCCCCCACAAGGTCTGTTCGATGGCCAGCACCAGCGAGGTAACAGAAAACAGTTCGACCGCCGGCATGGCGGGCATCAGCGGGGCGGTGATCACCACGATGGAAAGGGCCAGCAGGCTGCGCAGCCAGACCGGGATTAGCGCATCGCCGAAAAACGGCATCGACAGAAATACCGCGCCGACCCGGAAAAATGGCCACCATAGCTGGCCCAGCCAGGCCGACAGCTCGGCAAATGTCAGCGCCATCAGCCGATCATCCCGGGAATGTTGTGGAACAGGTAATCAAACAGTTCCATGATTTTGCGCAGCATCCAGTGGCCGGCAAAAATCACCATCAGCAGGGTGGTCAGCAAACGGGGCAGAAAGCTCAGGGTCTGTTCGTTAATCTGGGTGGCGGCCTGAAAGACCGCGATGCCGAGCCCGACGATTAAGCCGGGCACGATCAGCACCGCGACGATGGTGATCACCATCCAGACGGCGTTGGAAAACAGAGTGACGGTTAATTCGGGTGTCATGGCATCCTCCGCTAACCAAAGCTGGCCGAAAGGGTGCCGACCGTCATCGCCCAGCCGTCGACCAGCACGAACACCACCAGTTTAAACGGCAGCGAGATGATCAGTGGCGACAACATCATCATCCCCATCGCCATCAACACGCTGGCGACCACCAGGTCGATGATCAGAAACGGGATAAACAGCATAAAGCCGATCTGGAACGCGGTTTTCAGCTCACTGATGACAAACGCCGGCAACACCACGGCAAAGGAAATATCTTCGGCTTTCTGGTCGAGCGGTTCATTGGCAATGCGCAGCATCTGCTCCAGGGAATTCTGCTGGGTTTGTGCCAGCATAAATTCGCGCAGTGGTTTTTCTGCCACCGAAAATGCCTGCATCAGGGTGATTTCGCCCTGGTCGTAGGGAACGAAAGCCTCATCATAAATATTGGACCAGACCGGCCGCATGATCAGGATACTCAGCGCCAGCGCTATGCCGACCAGCACCCGGTTGGGCGGGCTCTGCTGCAGGCCGAGTGCCTGGCGCAGGATGGCCAGTACGACGATGATGCGGGTAAAGCTGGTGGCCATCAGCACAAAGGCGGGGATAAAACTGAGCGCGGTCATCAACAGCAGGATCTGCAGTTTGACGCTGTATTCCTGCTGGCTGGCGCCGTCGTTGACGGTAAACAGGGTCAGGCCGTTATCTGCCTGAGCGAGCGGGACCAGCAGCAAACCCGCCAACAGCATCAGCCATGGACGTGCTCTGACTGCAATACGGGCAATGGCAGGTTTGCGAAATGGCACGTTACGGCTCCATTTGATGCAGGGCGGAATCCAGTACGTCAATCAGGCGCAGGCCGTATTTATCGTTGACTACTACCACTTCGGCGTGGCCGAGCAGAGCGCCGTTCACTTTCACATCCAGCGGTTCACCGTTGAGTTTGTCCAGCTCAATCACGCTGCCTTCGCCGGCTTTCATCAGTTCGCCCAGGGCGATATCTTTGCTGGCCACTTCCAGGGTAACGGTGACTGGAATATTTTTGAAAAAACTCAGGTCGCGTTCTGCCACCGGGGTAAACGCAGGTTCGGAAGACGGCTCCAGATCTTCCAGATGGAAATCGTCGAAATTGAGTTCTTCACCGTCTAGTACGCTGTTTTCTGCTGCTTCGCTCATGATTAGGATTCCTTGTCCGAGTTAATGATCAAAACGAGTTGGTCGTCCTGTTCGGCGACCCGGCCGTTGAATAGTCGTTGGTTGCCGATACTGACCGGGACGGAGGCCAGCATCTCAATCGGGATGATGTCGTTGGGTTGCAGGCTGAGCACCTGGCTCAGTGGCAGAGTTTTTCTGCTCAGTAAGGCATTGAGCCGCACCGGGGTACTGGTCAGTGAACGCTGAAAACGCTCTGCCAGATCAGCCGGTGGCGTCAGCTCAAGCTCGTTAATCAGGGTATTGACCAGCTGACTGTCCAGCGCCAACGCCAGGCTGGCCTGCTGATCGGCAAGCTGCAGTTGCAGGGTGGCATACAGGCCTACCCCCTGGCTGAATTCAAATTCGCAGCTCTGCCACATTTCTTCCGGGGCAATACATTGCGCCAGCAGTTTGGCCATCCGCCGCTGCAGCCGCAGGTCACTGCTGGTGATGTCACAGTCTTCCCGTTCGATGCTGGCGCCGTAGAAACGGTCTGCCAGCTTAATCAGCATCGCGGAATCACACTGCAGGTAGAGCAAGCCTTGCTGTTGATGGCGAAAACAGCTGGTGAGAGATTTATCCAGACTGTTGCTGTCGAGGTTGTGCAGTTCCAGTGTGGCTAACTTCACCGCGACCTGCTGGCTGCCAAGCCAGTTCTGCAGTTCATTGGTCAGGGTATGGCTGGAGGCCGCCAATAACTCGTGCAGCTTGTCGCGAATGATGTGAATCGGTTTACCCAGCAGCTCAACATTGAGCGGTTGGGGTGCGTGAGTAGACGATTGGTTCACTGTTTCCATCTGTAATTTCCACCCGGTAACGTTCCATCAGATTTAAATGGTCGGCGACAGTCTACTCTGAAATTTTTATAACTTTTTAGCTTACTTTTTTAACTTTGTGACTTTAGTTCACATGTTGATTTTAACTTAATTTAGGGGCTTCAATTAAATATTCAACTCGGTTAGTTTTCTCTATAAATAATTCCCACAATAATGGTTAATTAAAAAACGCTCACTGTTTAAATTTTAATCTGATTTCCTAGAAAAGAGGCGATTAACGCCTTATCGAGTAAATTGAAGATATAAGATGATGTTTTTTAAGGGCTATTTTTTATTTTTATAAAAGATGGTTGAGGGCGTTTTTGTCTTTTTATGCCTTGCTTGTAACACACGAATATAAGGTTACGACATGATTACCTATGGATGGAAAATAGAAAGTTACGAATATTTTACAAACTTGACAAAGTCATGCCTGTGTAAGAAATACCAATTACCAACCAGGTTGAGTATATATTCTATCGGTTTCACTCTTCTTTTGTCCTTTTTTCCTCTCACTGGCTTTGCCGGCCAGACAATGACTATTCCGATGGATCTGGTTTCATGGAAATATAGTGGCGATGCGTTTCAGTGCAATCTGAGTCAGCCGGTTTCTCCGCTGGGCACATTACGTTTTGCCGCTCGCCCTAACCGCCCTTTGTCACTGCAGTTGGTGAACCCACAAGCGCAATCAAACTGGTCCAACGCGGAGCTGTTCCAACAAGCCGCCCCCTGGCAGAAAACATCACTTACCAGCCAGAGCTTTGGCCTGGGCAAGGTTAACCGTGACGGTCTGGTACATTTTGAGTCCGGCGTTGAGACACTGCTGAGCGGATTAGCGTCGGGATCCTGGATAAGACTGGAACTGGATTCGACTCAGGCAGGGCATCAGCAGTCGGTACAAATTCCCAGCACCCGAATCCAGAGTGCCGTAGCCCGGTTCAATCAGTGCCGGGCCAAATTGCCCCAGATGGCTTTCACCGAAGCCAGAGACCTGGTGTTGCAGTTCAATTTTGGTCAGCGGGTGGTGAGCGCGGCGCAGCGACAACAGTTGCAAGCCCTGGCCAGTTATGTCCGGGTGGATAGCGAGGTCAATAAGGTGCTGATCGACGGCCATACCGACAACGTCGGCAATGCGATTGCCAACCTGCAAATTGCCCGGGTGCGGGCAGACGATGTCGCCAGCGTCTTGGTGGAACTGGGATTGCCGGTGGCCAAGCTGGAAGTGCGCGCCCATGGTGACCGCTATCCGGTGGCCAGCAACCGCACCAAGCAGGGGCAGGCGAAAAATCGCCGCGTGACGGTCCGTCTGATCCGCAGTGAACAGGCCGTGGCCGCCGCCCAAGGCCGCCCGGGAAAACTTAAGACTGAGGTTCAGTAATGACAAAAATGGATATTTTGTTGGTTGAGCCCAATGAGCAGATCGCTCAGCCGATGCAGGAAATGCTGACTGAAGCCGGCTATCAGGTCAGGCTGGTGCGTACCGGCCGCAGTGCGCTGCTGGAACCGGCTGCTGGCATCACCCTGGTCAGTTCCAATCTGCCGGATATCAGCGTGCGCGAATGGGTCGCCTGCCACCAGAAGCAACGTGGAGCCGGGATAGCGATAGCGATCGTTGAACAGGACCAGGGGCTGTTGGCGGCCGAGGCGATGCGAGCCGGCGCGACCGATTACCTGTTGCGCCCGTTTGAGTCTAATCAGTTACTCAATCTGCTGCAGCGGGTCGAAGCGTTGGGCAAACCGATGGCCAACATCGTTGCTCACTCCTGGCGCAGCAAACAAGTATTGCAACTGGCGCACCGCGCTGCCTGTACCCACGCCAGCGTGCTGATCACCGGCGAATCGGGCACCGGTAAAGAAGTGCTGGCGCGCTATGTCCATGAGCAGTCGCCTCGCGCGGCGGGGCCGTTTATTGCGGTGAACTGCGCCGCCATTCCGGAATCCATGCTGGAAGCGGTGCTGTTTGGTCACGTCAAAGGGGCGTTTACCGGCGCCACTAACTCCCAGAGCGGCAAATTCGAAGAAGCCAACGGCGGCACCATTTTACTGGACGAAATCGGCGAAATGTCGCCGGCAGTGCAGGCTAAGCTACTGCGGGTGCTGCAAGAGCGCGAAGTGGAGCGGGTCGGCAGCCATAAAGCGATTCAGCTTGATATCCGGGTGATCGCCGCCACCAACAAAGATTTGCGCCTGGAAGTGCAACAAGGCACCTTCCGGGAAGATCTCTACTATCGTCTTGACGTACTGCCGTTGCACTGGCCACCACTGCGTGAGCGCCAGGAAGACATTCTGCCCATCAGCCAGTTTTTCATTGAAAAATATCAGGACAACAGCCGTTGTCACTTGTCCCATGACGCCGTGGCAGCGCTCAGCCAGTACCACTGGCCGGGCAATATCCGTGAACTGGAGAACGTCATCCAGCGGGCGCTGGTGATGCGCCATGGCGATTTTATTACCGCACAGGATTTGATGCTGCCGATCGAGCTGAACGATACGGCGGCCCAACCACAACAGAATTTTGGCCATGTTGAAGCGAAAAAGCAGGCTGAATTTCAATATATTCTCGACAAGCTGCGCCAGTTTGGCGGTAACCGGACCAAGACCGCCGACGCGCTCGGTGTGTCCACGCGGGCACTGCGCTACAAGCTGGCGGCAATGCGGGAACAGGGAATTGATTTACAGTCGGCGCTAGGCTCGGCTGCATAAAGGAGGTGAAACGATGGCTAACCCAACCATTAATCAAGCGTTCAGTGCCGAGCAACTGTTGCTGGCCAAAATGGAATCTATGCAGGTGCGGGCTCAGCCCGATTTTGTCGTCAGTGCTAACCCGCTCGACGGTCAGTCGCTCAATCCGCCGCTGTCGTTTGCATCCAGCATGCAGCAGGTACTGGACAGCGTAAACCAGCACCAAGCGATCGCCAGCCAGAAAGTGACCGCAGTGGAAACCGGTCAGAGCGATGACCTGGTCGGCGCGATGATCGCCAGTCAGAAAGCCAGCCTGTCGTTCGATGCCTTGATGCAAGTGCGTAACAAGCTGGTGACCTCGTTTGATGACATCATGAAGATGCCGGTGTAACCCATGTCAGAATTAACTACTCAGATGGCCGGTGCAGCGCCGGCGACCACCCTCAACCCCACAGCAGCTAATACCGGGATTGAAGAGGTGGGCAGCAAACTTAAGCAGCTTTGGTCCAGCAGCCAGCGCAACCTGGTGCTGTCTGCGGTACTGGCTGCGATCGTGGCCGCGATTATCGTCGTCGCCTTGTGGAGTTCTTCGCAAAGCTATCGTCCGCTGTATGGCCAGCAGGAAAGATTTGATACCGGTGAAATCGTCCAGGTACTGGAGTCGGAAGGTTTCAACTACCGTCTACAGGAGCAGAACGGCCAGGTACTGGTTCCGGAAGGTCAGGTGGCCAAAGTGCGCATGCTGCTGGCGGCAAAAGGGGTTAAAGCCCAGCTGCCGACCGGTCTGGATGCGCTGAAAGATGACAGTTCGCTCGGTACCAGCCAGTTTATGGAGACCGCGCGTTACCGTCACGGTCTGGAAGGTGAACTGGTTCGCACCATTATTTCCCTTAATGCGGTCAACAACGCCCGGGTCCATCTGGCGATTCCGCGCCAGACCCTGTTTGTGCGTCAGAATGCAGAAGCGCCATCCGCTTCAGTGATGCTGGAGCTGCGCGCCGGGGAAGACCTGAAACCGGAGCAGGTGGAAGCGATCATTAACCTAGTGATCGGCAGTGTCACCGGAATGAAAGCGGAAAATGTGTCGGTGGTGGATCAATACGGGCGGTTACTCAGTGCGGAAGTGGCCTCGACCGAAACCGGTAAAGTCAACGCTAAGTTCCTTGATTACCAAAAGAACGTCGAGAAGCAGATCATCCAGCGCGCTTCTGACATGCTGACGCCAATCCTCGGCCCGAGTAACTTCCGGGTTCAGGTGGCGGCCGACATGGACTTCAGCCGGGTAGAAGAAACCCAGGAGATCCTCGATTCGCAACCTGTGGTGCGCAACGAGCATACCATTCACAACAACTCAGTCGACCAGATCGCCCTTGGTGTACCGGGTTCGCTGAGCAACCAGCCTCCGGTAACCGGTGAACAGCCGACCGAGGACAGCCAGAATACCAATGCCCGTTCAGAAGTGAACCGTCAGTATGCGGTTGGCAGCAGCGTCCGTCGCACCCAGTATCAGCAGGGTCAGATCTCCAAACTGAGCGTATCGGTGCTGCTCAACAGCGCCGCCGCGCCGAACGGCGAAGCCTGGACGGATGCCGAGAAGAGCGAAATTTCCACCATGATTGCCGATGCCGTGGGCATTTCCGCCGCGCGCGGCGACAACATGAGCCTGATGAGCTTTAACTTCACCCCGGTGGAAATTGAAGCGCCGGCAGAAATTCCGTGGTGGCAGGACCCGACTGTCCAGCAGCCGCTGCGTTACGTTATCGGCGGAATGCTGGGACTGGCGATGATTTTCTTTGTCCTGCGACCTTTGATCATGCACCTGACCGGTGCCGACCGTCGCGCCGAGGAACTGGAGTTTGCCGAAGCGGAAGACGACAGCCTGTATGACAATCTGCAGACCAGCGCCGAGCGTGAGCATGAAGAAGCGCTTAACCGCCGTCTGCTGGAGAAAGGCCTGACCGGCGCCTCGGAAGGGCTCAATGTCACCAGTGACATGCTGCCACCGCCGGGATCGCCGCTGGAAATCCAGCTTAAACATCTGCAGTTGATCGCTAACGAAGAACCAGAACGTGTCGCCGAAGTACTAAAACAATGGGTAAATGGAAATGAACACAGCACAGTCAGCGCCGAAAGCCGCGCTTAGCGAGGTTGAGCAGACCGCTCTGGTTCTGCTGGGAATGGGCGAAGATGCCGCAGCCAAGGTGCTGCAGCATTTCAGCCGCGATGAGACTCAACGGGTAACCCGGGCGATGGCCAAACTGAGTGGCATCAAAAGTATCAGTGCCCACAAGGTGATCAGCGATTTCTTTGAAGATTTCCGCCAGCACAGTGGCATTCGCGGTGCCTCGAAAGAGTACCTGTCCAATACCCTGCGCAAAGCACTGGGGAACGATCTGGCCAAAGGGCTGCTCAACAACCTGTATGGCGACGAAATTCGCAACAACATGCTGCGACTGCAGTGGGTGGACGAAGAGATCCTGGCCCGCCTGATCAGCCGCGAACACCCGCAGATGCAGGCGATCTTCCTGGCCTATCTGCCGGCAGAAACCTCCTCGGCGGTGCTGAAACACCTGCCGGAAGACTGCCACGATGAGCTGCTGTACCGGATTGTCCGGCTGCAGGACATCGATCTGCAGGTGGCCAATGACCTTAACGAACTGATCGAGCGCTGTATTGAACAGGTATCGGTCAGCCAGAGTGCACCGTTGTCTGGTGTTAAACAGGTGGCCGACATCATCAACCGCTTCGAGGGCGACCGCGCCTCGCTGATGGAGATGCTGCGCCTGCACGACGAAGAAGTGGTGGGCGAAATCGAACAGAACATGTTCGACTTCCTGGTACTGGCTCGTCAGCGCGAAGAGACCATGGACCGCCTGGTACAGCAGATCCCGATGGAGTTGTGGTCTGTGGCACTGAAAGGTGCCGATGTCCGCCTGCAGCAGGCGATCAAAGATTCGATGCCGCTGCGGATGCGTCAGTCGCTGGAAGACGACATGCAATTACGTGGTGCGGTGCCGATCAGCCGGGTAGAACGCGCCAGACAGGAAATTATGGAACTGGTGCGCGACCTGTCGGAAAGCGGCGAAGTGGAACTGCTGTTGTACGAAGAAGCCACCGTGGAGTAAGCGATGAAGGCAAACAAAGTGATGCGTCTGCCACCGAGCGGTTACCGGTTGCACCGTTTCCCGCCACTGGCTCAGCCGGTGGTGGACGAAGATTTACTCGCCGACGAACAATGGTCGGGCAGTCCGGTCGATATCCAGCAGCAGCTGGAACAGGGCTTTCAGCAGGGGCTGGAGCAGGGCCACGAAGAAGGTCTGCGTCAGGGGCTGCAGCAGGGTAAACAGCAGGGCCTGCTGGAAGGTCAGAAAGAAGGTTTTCAGCAGGGCTTTGTCTCCGGTGAACAGTCGGGTAAGCAGACTTTTCTGGAAGCGATCAAGCCAGTCAATGAACTCTACCAGCACTTATCGCGCTGGCAGGCTGACCGCGAGCAGCAGCAGCGACAGATCATCTGTGAGCTGGTGCAGAAAGTTGCCCAGCAGGTAATCCGGGCTGAACTGACCCTGGTGCCGCAGCAGATCCTGGCACTGGTGGATGAAACCCTGGGGGCGATGCCTGGCAAAGCCGAACAGGTCACCATTCATCTCAATCCGCAGGATTTGCAGCGTATCCACGATATCAACGCGGATCTGCCGCAGCAGTGGAAACTGGTGGCGGACAGCGAACTGCCGGTCGGCGGTTGTCACCTGGTGACAGAAGATGCCGAAGCGGACGCCAGTTGCGATTCTCGTCTGGAAGCCTGTATGGACAACGTGAAACAGCACATGCTGGAAGAGAGTGTTACCAGCAAGGAAGTGAGCCTGAATGACTAGTTCACGCTCTTCGGCCGTTTTGAACGAACGACTCAGCGAGGCGCTGGCCTCGCTCGATTCGGTGCCGGTTGCGCGGGTTACCGGGCGGCTGGTGAAAGTGAATGGCATGATGCTGCAGGCGGTCGGTTGCCGCTTTAAGCTGGAGCAGCGCTGCCTGGTGGAAACTGCCGAAGGGGACATGATTGAGGCCCAGGTGGTGGGCTTTGACCATACCGTCGCCTATCTGATGCCGGTCCGCCGGCTGGGTGGTCTGTTCGCCGGCGCGAAAGTGATCCCGCTGGACGGCGACAGCCTGGTCAGCATCAGCGAGCAGTGGCTCGGCCGGGTGGTCAACGGCCTGGGAGAAGCGCTCGACGATGGCCCGGCGCTGAAAGGCGGCGAGCGGGTGTCACTGGAAGCTACGCCGATCAACCCGCTGAAACGCCGTCCGGTCGACACACCTCTGGATGTCGGCGTTCGTGCCATTAATGGCCTGCTGACCATAGGTAAAGGACAACGCATCGGCCTGATGGCCGGCAGTGGCGTTGGTAAGAGTATCCTGATGGGTATGATCAGCCAGAATACCGAAGCGGAAGTGATCGTGGTCGGTCTGATCGGTGAACGGGGCCGTGAGGTGCGGGAATTTATTGAACGCAATCTCAGTGACGAAGCGCGCAAACGGGCAATCGTGATCGCCGCACCGGCGGACGAATCCCCCTTGATGCGCTTGCGGGCCACGCTGTTGTGCCACCGGGTGGCGGAGTACTTCCGCGACCGGGGCAAAGATGTGTTGCTGATGATGGATTCGTTAACCCGTTACGCCATGGCGCAGCGGGAAATTGCCCTGGCTCTGGGCGAGCCACCGGCGACCCGTGGCTATCCGCCGTCGGTGTTTGGTATTCTGCCCCAGCTACTGGAGCGGGCCGGTAACAGTGACCACCCCGATGGCAGTCTGACAGCGATTTATACCGTGCTGGCGGAAGGCGATGACCAGCAGGATCCGGTGGTTGATTCTGCCCGGGCGATTCTCGATGGCCACGTGGTACTGTCGCGCCAGCTGGCCGAGCAGGGCCACTATCCAGCCATCGACATCAATGCCTCCATCAGCCGATGCATGAATGCCTGTAGTCAGGATGCGCAGGTCACGCTGGCCAACCAGTTCCGCCAGATGTACGCCAACTATCTGCAGGTGAAAGAGCTGCTGCCGCTGGGCGGCTATCAGCCGGGGCAAGATCCTGAGCTGGACCGCTCGGTTGCCCTCTATCCTCAACTGCAGCGCTACCTGCAGCAGCACGGCCCAGCAAAGTGTTGATTATCCGGCCAGCCTAAGTGAACTGGCGCAACTGTTTCAACCAGCCGGGGCGGCAGGATGATAGAAGAAAAAATCCGCGCGGTTGGCAAACTGCAGCAGATGGAGCAGCGCAGCTGCGACCGGGTCGGTCAGCAGCTGGATCAGATGCGTCAGAATCATCGCTATGTCCAGCAGCAGCTTGAGCAGTTAGCGCTGCTCAAATCGGTCAGTAAACCTTCCGCTGATCAGGCGCTGAACAGCACCAGCCTGATGAACATGACCATGGTCGATACCCTGCTGCAACGTCTGCTGGCTCACCAGCAACAGGAGCAGGCGGTGATGCAGGCCCAGTGTCACTCGGTAGAAAAACAGCTGCAGCGCCAGCACGCCAGAGTACAGGGGATTGAATCGGTTATGCAGCGCTGGCAGGCCAAACGTGACTACGAAAAAAACCGCAAAGAGCAGCGACTGATCGAAGACATCATCAACTATCGCTACGCCAAAAAACGTCCTCGCTAACCTGCCCGCCGCCACAACACCTTGTTCTGACTCTGCCTTTTTGTGCTAAATCCGCTAGACTTTGGGCAACAAACCTTAACAATTCTTTCGATCACTTCTCGTTGGTTGATGTTACATTTAGCCTGTGAGTTTTTCGATAGGCACAACAGTTAGGCGGAGCCAGTAAATGCAAGAGAACTTTAAGATTTTAGTAGTAGATGACGATGCCCGTCTGCGTGCATTGCTTGAGCGTTACCTGTCGGAGCAGGGCTTCCAGGTGCGCAGCGTCGCCAACAGTGAACAGATGGATCGCCTGCTGACGCGGGAGAATTTCCACCTGATGGTGCTGGACCTGATGTTGCCGGGCGAAGATGGCTTGTCTATCTGTCGCCGCTTGCGCAATGCCAACAATATGCTGCCGATCCTGATGCTGACCGCCAAAGGTGACGAAGTGGATCGCATTGTCGGCCTGGAAGTGGGCGCCGACGATTACCTGCCGAAACCGTTTAACCCGCGTGAGCTGCTGGCGCGAATCAAAGCGGTGCTGCGCCGTCAGTCGATCGAGCTGCCGGGTGCACCGAGCTCGGAAGAGTCGGTAGTGGAATTCGGCGAATTTCGTCTTAACCTGGGCACCCGCGAGATGTTCCGTGGCGATGAAGCGATGCCGCTGACGTCTGGTGAGTTCGCGGTACTGAAAGCCCTGGTGACCAACGCCCGTGAGCCGTTGTCCCGTGACAAACTGATGAACATGGCCCGTGGCCGGGAATATTCGGCGATGGAACGCTCTATTGATGTGCAGATCTCCCGTCTGCGCCGGATGCTGGAAGTCGACCCAAGCAAGCCCCGCTATATTCAGACCGTCTGGGGACTGGGCTACGTGTTTGTTCCAGACGGAAAACAAGTTTAACTGCTCATTTCATACCACGGTTGCCGGCTTTTGTGTTTCACGCCCGGGCGTAACATAATCAGTCACAGAAGCTTGCAACCCGAGGCCTTCACATGCGTTTTCGCAGCTCCTTTACTCAAACCATTCTGCTGTTTTTCACCCTGTTGATCGGCAGCCAGATCTATTCTTACTACGCGGTATTCAACTACGCCCTGTTGCCCAGCCTGCAGCAGTTCAACAAGATCCTCGGCCATGAAATCAGCCTGATGCTGGAAGACGACTACCCGATCGATTCTGAACTGGTGATCGACGCACCGATGCGTCGCCGGGTACTGGAACTGCTTGGGGTGACCATCCACGGCGAGCAGAGTCCGACGGCAGACGAATATCGCCATGCGGTGCCGATCGACCTGATGAGCGAGGAAATGACCCAGGAGCTGGGGGTCAATACCGAAGTACGCCTGATGCTGGGGGAAGAGAGTTATGTGCTGTGGATGAAGATAGATTCTCTTCCCGGCTCGCTGCTGCGCATTCCGCTCTCTGAGTTGCAGGAAGAAGACTTTGCGCCGCTGTTTCGTAACAGCTTAGTCGCCGCGTTGCTGATCATCATCGGTGGCTGGCTGTTTATCCGCTTGCAAAACCGGCCGTTGATCACGCTGGCCAAAGCGGCCAAAGAAGTCGGGCGGGGCGAGATACCGCCGCCGCTGCCGGTAAAAGGCGCGACAGAAATCCGCTCGGTGACCAAAGCGTTTAATCAGATGGCTAAGGGCATTGAGGCGCTGGAAGATGACCGGGCGCTGCTGATGGCCGGCATCAGCCATGACCTGCGTACGCCGCTGACCCGCATCCGTCTGGCGACGGAGATGATGTCGCCGGAGGACAGCTACCTGGCGGAAGGCATTATCGGTGATATCGAAGAGTGTAATGAAATCATCAGCCAGTTTATGGATTACCTGAAACCGCTCGACCAACAGGATTTTGTCCCGGTCGAGCTGAACGAGATTGCCAATGAAGTAGCGGTCGCCGAAGGCGGTTATGAGCACCGTATCGACACCGATCTTCAGGCTGGTAAAGAGGCGCTGGGCAGCCCGATTGCTATTAAGCGCGCGGTCACCAACCTGGTGGTCAACGCGATTCGTTACGGCAACGGCTGGGTGAAAATCAGTACCGGTATCACCGCGGATCGCAAGCTGGTCTGGGTCTGTGTTGAGGACAACGGCCCGGGGATAGATATGAGCCAGGTGGCACGCTTATTTGAACCTTTCGCCCGCGGTGATACCGCCCGCGGCAGTGAAGGGACCGGCCTTGGCCTGGCTATTGTAAAACGGATTGCCAGCCAGCATCACGGCTCCGTCTCGGTGACCAACCGGAGTGAAGGCGGCCTGAAAGCGCAGATCAGTTTTCCGGTACAGGGTAAAAGTTAGGTCAGCTCGCAACCGTGCGTAAGTTATCGTCGGTCAGGCTTTGGCGTACAGATCCCGGTCACCCAGCCAGCGGTCGATGATCGCCTTGGCGTTGTCCGGGTACTGGTCGTGAATATGACGGGCAATACGCTGAACTTCCGGGATCAGCCGTTGATCGCGTACCAGATCGGCGATTTTAAAGTCCGCCAGGCCAGTCTGTTTGGTGCCGAGCAGTTCACCCGGTCCGCGGATTTCCAGGTCGCGCTGGGCGATGACAAATCCATCGTTACTTTCGCGCAGTACGCCGAGCCGCTTCTGGGCGGTTTTCGATAGCGGTGCGTGATAGAGCAGCACACAGTGGCTGGCGACCGACCCCCGGCCAACCCGGCCTCGCAACTGGTGCAGCTGCGCCAGCCCCAACCGTTCCGGGTTTTCGATGATCATCAGGCTGGCGTTGGGCACATCCACGCCGACTTCAATCACGGTGGTGGCGACCAGCAGCTGCAGCTGATTGTCTTTAAACTGCTGCATCACCGTTTGTTTTTCTGCCGGCTTCATCCGGCCGTGCACCAGGCCGATGTTGACTTCGGGCAGTCGCTGGCGCAGATCTTGAGCCGCGTCGGCCGCCGCCTGCGCTTCCAGCACTTCCGACTCATCAATCAGGGTACAGACCCAGTAAGCCTGTTTGCCCTGTTCGACACAGGCATGGCGGATCCGCTCAATGATGTCATCGCGTTTTGTGTCGGCAATGGCGACGGTCTGGATCGGTGTCCGTCCGGGCGGCAGTTCGTCGATCACGGAGGTTTCCAGGTCAGCATAGGCAGTCATCGCCAGGGTGCGTGGGATCGGCGTGGCGGTCATGATCAGCTGATGCGGATAAGCCCCCTGTTTGGCGCCTTTTTCCCGTAGCCCTAACCGCTGGTGGACACCAAACCTGTGCTGTTCGTCTATGATCACCAGCGCCAGGTGGGAGAACGCCACCTGCTCCTGAAACAGCGCGTGGGTGCCGACTACCATTTTGGCCACGCCACTGGCGATATTATCCAGCTGAGCCTGTTTGGCTTTGCCTTTCAGTTTTCCCGCCAGCCAGCCGACTTCAATCCCCATCGGTGCCAGCCATTGGCTGAAATTAGCGGCGTGCTGCTCTGCCAGCAGTTCGGTCGGTGCCATCAGTGCCACCTGGTAGCCGTTTTCGATCGCGCGTAGGGCCGCCAGTGCCGCTACCAGGGTTTTACCTGAACCAACATCGCCCTGCACCAGGCGCATCATAGGGTGGGGCTTGGCCAGATCCTGCTCAATTTCCGCTACCACCCGCTGCTGGGCCCCGGTGGGTTTGAACGGCAGTTGGTCGAGCAATTGCTGTTTGAGCGTGTCACAGGGCGCCAGTGGCAGGGCGATGTCTTGCTGGCCCTGGCTGCGCACCGCCAGCATCGACAGATTTTGTGCCAGCAGCTCTTCCATGATCAGGCGCAGCTGGGCCGGGTGGCGGCCTTCATCAAACAGGCTTAAATCAATATCGGGTTTGGGCCGGTGGATGGTATGCAGCGCGTCGGCCAGGGTAATTTGCTGCGGGTATAGGCCGTTTGGCAGCAGTTCCTGCACCGCCATTTTATCCAGCAGCTCCAGCGCCTGATCAGTCAGGTTACGCAGAGTGATTTGGCGCAGTCCGTCCGTGGTGGGGTAAACCGGAGTCAGGGATGGGTCGCTGTCTGACGGTTGCTGGCCCTGGAAGAACTTGTAATCCGGGTGGATGATTTCCAGCCCTATCTGGCCACGTTTGATTTCGCCGTAGGCATGCACTTGTCTGCCTTCGGCAAAATTGTTTTTCATTGCGGCGGTAAAGTTGAAAAAGCGCAGCGTCAGGGTGCCGTTGCCGTCGCTGATTTTGACCGTCAGCATTTTGCGCCGGCCAAAAATGGTGTCGACCGCCATCACTTTTCCCTGCACTGCGGCCCAGATGCCCGGATGTAGCTTGATGATAGGGTAAACCCGGGTACGGTCTTCGTAACGTAATGGCAGGTGAAACAGCAGATCCTGCACCGAATGGAGCCCAATTTTGGCCAGCTTGTCAGCGACTTTGGCACCGACACCGGTGAGCGAGGTCAGGGAAACAGCGGACAAGAGTTGGGCCATGGCAGTCTCGTAATAGTTTCAATCAATTAGCGATAGTTAACCATCAGGCTGTGTTTTTGTACAGGATTAATTGGACTGGTAATCAGCTCAAAACAGCGCGGCTTAGCGGCGCTGCATCTCCTGCCACCACTCGGGATCGGCGATGATTTGGCCCTGTTCATCCAGTGGCGGATAAGGTAGTTTTTTCCGTTTCGCCACTTTGGCCAGTACCGGATGGCCGCGCTCAAACAGGATGCGATGAATGGTTTCTGCGGGTAGGGCGCTGGTTTCACGTTGATACATGCCGGCCAGCTGTCGCTGTCGCTGCGCTTCATACAAAATGACCGCACTGGCGACGGAGACATTCAGTGACTGCACCATACCGATCATCGGCACGATGATATCCTGATCGGCCAGCTGTTTGGCCTGCTCCGATGCGCCGACTTTTTCGCTACCGAGTATGATCGCGGTCGGGCGGGTGTAGTCGATGTCACGGAAATCCACCGCGCTGTCCGACAGGTTAGTCACCAGTACCTGCATATTCTGTGCTTTCAGCTCGTTAACCGCGGCGCCAATGGTGTCGTGGGTATCCAGCTCCACCCAGTTACGTGCGCCAGCCGAAGTGTGGCTCAGGGTGCGCATCTGTTGATTGGGCCACACGGCGTGAATTTTATGTACCCCAGTCGCATCTGCGGTGCGGATGACCGCCGAGACATTGTTGGGTTTATGCACTTCTTCCAGGCAGAGCGTCAGGTCAGGTTGGCGCGCTTTCAGCACCTGTTGAATGCGTTGGTAACGTTCGAGGTTCATGATGGAATCCAGATAACAGACTGCCCGGTCATTGGTACCGGGCAGTTTAGGTTGAGCTTGTGATCAGAATTTTCTGCGCCGGACGCGCAGCGCATGTGGCATCACCCGAATACGCTTCATGATGCTGGCCAAGTGCACCCGATCTTTGGTGGTGAGCAGCACGGTCACTGTGTACAAACGGCCATCACGCTCTTCGGTCGACAGACCGTGAATGTTGGATCCGGTTTTCGAGATCACATTGGTCAGTTCTGCCAGCGCCCCCTGATGGTTGTGCATATCGATACGCAGCTCGGCAATAAACTCCTGCTCGTAATCGTCCGACCAGGCCACCGCCATGTATTTATCCGGTTCTTTCTGGTAGCCACGCACGTTCGGGCAAGTTTCCCGGTGTACCACCAGACCACGACCTGGAGACACGTGAGCGATAATATGGTCGTCCGGGATCGGGTGACAGCAGTTGGCGAAGGTCAGCAGAATGCCTTCAGCACCGCGGATCGGCAGCTTTTTCTTCGGCTGGCCGTCTTTGCCCAGCACTTCGGTCAGTTCATCGGCGCTGCCCAGCAATCGGCGCGCGACGACGATACTCATTTTTTCACCCAGACCAATAGCCGCCAGCAGATCGTCCATCTTAGCCAGTTTCAGATCGGTCAGAACATGCTGGATGTTCTCTTCACTGATGTCGGACAGCGACAAGTCTCCGAGGGCGTGATTCAGCAAACGGCGGCCGAGGGTGATCGACTCTTCCCGGCGCATGGTTTTCAGCACCTGACGAATCTTGGTCCGGGCCCGCGAAGTCACCACATAGTTCAGCCAGGCGGCGTTAGGTCTTGCGCCCGGTGCACTGATGATTTCGATAGTCTGGCCGTTCTTCAGCGATTTGCTGAGCGGGTAAGGGTTACGGTCTACCCGGGCGCCGACACAGGTATTACCGACATCGGTGTGCACCGCATAGGCAAAGTCGACCGCGGTGGCGCCAACCGGCAGTTCGACGATACGGCCTTTCGGGGTAAAGACGTAAATCTCATCCGGGAACAGATCCGACTTAACGTTTTCGATAAATTCGAACGAGTTACCGGCGCTTTGCTGCAGTTCCAACAGGCTTTGCATCCAACGCTGGGCTTTGATCTGAGCCGTAGTGCCGGATTTATCACCCTTGTCTTTGTAAGACCAGTGGGCTGCAACCCCTTTATCTGCCATCTGATCCATGTCTTCGGTACGGATCTGGACTTCCACCGGTACCCCGTGAGGGCCAACCATTGAAGTATGCAGGGATTGATAGCCGTTGGCTTTCGGCACCGCGATATAATCTTTCATCCGACCCGGACGCGGTTTAAACAGGCTGTGGACCTGTCCGAGCACCCGATAACAGCTATCGGCGGTGTCGACCACCACGCGGAAGGCGTAGATGTCCATGATGGTGTGAAAACGCTGCTCTTTGGATTTCATCTTGTTATAGATGGAGAACAGGTTTTTTTCACGCCCCAGCACGCGTGCGCTGAGGCCGAAATCTTCAAGTCGGCCTTCAATTTCGCTGTGAATGCGCTGGATCATCTCTTTACGATTGCCGCGAGCGGCTCTGACGACCTCTTTCAGTACCCGATAGCGGTTAGGATAGAGGGCTTCAAACCCCAGCTCTTCCAGTTCGGTTTTAATATTGTGGATACCGAGACGGTGAGCCAGTGGTGCGTAAATCTCCAGAGTTTCACGCGCGATTCGGCGGCGTTTATCCGGACGCAGGGCACCCAGCGTGCGCATGTTGTGGGTACGATCGGCCAGTTTGATCAGGATTACGCGAATATCCTGCACCATGGCCAGGACCATTTTACGGAAGTTTTCTGCCTGAGCTTCTTTGCGGTCACGGAATTTCAGCTTGTCCAGCTTAGAAACACCATCGACCAATTCAGCCACAGCGCTACCAAATTGCGCTTCTAAATCTTCCTTGGTGACGTCGCAATCTTCAATCACATCATGCAGCAGCGCCGCCTGCAGCGTTTCCAGATCCAGGCGCATTTCAGCCAGGATACGGGATACAGCAACCGGGTGGATGATGTAAGGCTCACCGCTGGAACGGGTTTGCCCTTCGTGGGCATCGCGTGCGACCACATAAGATTGACGCAGAGCCTCAATTTGAGGCTCTGTTAGGTATTCTTGGGCGACGTCTTTGAGGCTATCGAATAGATACAAATTAAGGGCCCGGAGTGTAAATCAATGAAAAACCAGAATTAACGGTTGTGGGCAATGCTGCTCACTGCGGCCAATTCAGCGGCTTCTTGTTCCTGCTGTTCCTGACGCTCACGCGCATCCAGCACTTCTTTGGTAATCAGACCTTCTTCGATTTCGCGCAGAGCGATAACGGTCGGTTTATCGTTCTCTTCTGGCACAAGTGAATCTTTACCGCCAGTTTGCATTTGACGAGCGCGGCGAGCCGCAATCAGAACTAGGTCGAAACGGTTGCCAACTTTTTCAACAGCGTCTTGAACTGTTACGCGTGCCATGAGGACTCCAATTAGTTAACTAATATTTTGAATGACGAGAAATTATACAGCCTAACGTGTGCTTATTCTAGCGTTACGCACGGCGGTACTCTTAAATAACGCTGAATTATTCAGCCAGTAGGGCATTCAACATGCCTTTATATTTAGCAGCTTGTTTATCCTGCTTCAATCTTTCTGCGCGGATGATGGCTTTGAAGTCCATCAGAGCGGTATCGAAATCGTCGTTGACGATCACGTAATCGTATTCCTGGTAGTGCGAGATTTCGGACTTGGCTTCCGCCATACGTTTTGCGATCACTTCGTCGCTGTCCTGGCCGCGGGCGTTCAGCCGGCGTTCCAGTTCACCGTTGGATGGTGGCAGAATGAAAATGCTCTTGCACTCAGGCATTTGCTCACGGATTTGGCGTGCGCCCTGCCAGTCGATATCAAGGAAGACATCGATGCCTTTATCCAGATTCTGTTCGATCCAGACTCGCGAGGTACCGTAGTAATTACCAAACACTTCAGCATACTCGAGGAATTCACTTCTGCCGATCAACTGCTCGAAGTGCTCTTTGCTGACAAAGTGGTAGTGCACGCCATCCTGTTCGCCAGGGCGTACGGCACGGGTGGTATGCGAAACAGACACTTTCATCGCGTAGGTTGGATTGGTTTCCAACATCGCTGAAATTAAGCTCGATTTACCTGCGCCGCTCGGGGCAGAAACGATATATAAGGTACCTTTACCCATCTGTACTGTTCCGCTGTGATAAAGGTGCCGCACACTGCCACACCTGATTAAAAGATAGCACTGACCGGGACCAGATAGCATAACTGGTGAAATTTAGGCCAGAAAAATGGAGCCGAAGAGTATCATGATCCATAGGATCTTCACAAGGGTAAGTCGTGTTTGTTGACGGAAGGTGTGTTTAACAGAAGTAGAGTCATTGACTGTGAGCAATACGCAGGTAATGCAAAAAAGGCCCTGTTAAACAGGGCCTTTGAAATATAACGGTAATTGGTTAGTCGTTTTGCTCGGGCTTTCTGAACGCAAACCGGATCAGGACAATTGCGACACCCAGCATGCCACCGAGTAGCGCCGCCAGTACGCATATCAGGGCGCGTTTGGGGCCAGCTTTCTCTTCAGCGATGACGGGTGGGTCGATGGTTTTAAAAGCGTATTCACTTTCCACTTCCGCCAGCATCAGGTTTTTGGTCTGCTCTTCAATTAACTGGTAAAACACTGAGCGCATATCGGCGACCACGGTTTTATCCAGTTGTTGCTCCAGGTAACTGATATTACGGCGGGTTTCTGTCAGTGATTTGTCTTTCATCCAGGCGTTGAGATCCTGAACCAGTAGCTCAACCCACTGCTGGGCGATGACAGGCGAGTAATGGGTAATGGAGATGTCAACCAGGCCGGTATCTTTGGCTTCGGAAACGGACAGCAGCTCCTTAAACTCTTTATAAGCTTCCCAGTCGGTCGGAACCACAGATTTACCGGGTTTGACTTCCCGCACCCATTGCTGGCTCTGGCTGTCATAGAGTTCAGGGTCAAGGAGCAGTTCGCCACTGTCCGGATTCCATTTCTCCGCTGCAAGCAAAGGCACCAGCAGATCGTGCTTGCTGATAAAGGTATTGATAAACAGGCGTGACTGCAGCGTAGCCAGGGTGACGGCTTTTTGATCGGTTTCGCCGCCGCCGACACTGATACCTGCCAGCGAAGCCAGGCCGCCCAATTGTCCGGCCATTTTGGCAATACCGCTTTTACCGCCATCGCTGGATGGTGCCAGTACAGCTTTTGACTGGTAGGTATTCGGTTGCGACAGCGCAAAGAGCACCCCGCCAACAGAAAATACCAACGTCGTCAGTATGATGATCCACTTGCCTTTCCACAGGGCGAGAAATAACTCGCGCAGATCGATTTCATCGTCCTGGCTGACTTCAGGTGCCATGTAATTCGCGTAGCCCTGATTAGGTGGTAGTTGAACTTGTTTCATAGTTACTTCATTCACGGGGAGTAGCCTTCCCATTGCGTATTTGGATTGTCAGGCAAGCATTCGTATACCAGCAATGCTTGCCTCACTGTTTAAACTAGCGGTTGACCGCACTCCAGGCGACACCGATTTGATACAGGATCTGGGTGGCGGACGTTAAGGTACTTAAGCCATCCAGGTAGTCGGTATCGATCGGCACTACGATGGTATCACCCGGCTCGAGCGGCTTATCTTTACGGCTGAACCAGAAAGAATTATTCGGGATCATCACCGAGCCATTCGCTCTTACCACATAGATACGATCAGTATCGGCCTGCTTTTTGGTACCACCGGCAGCAGAGATATAATCTTCTACCGTCATACCTGGCTGGAAAGTGTGATTAGAGGCCAACTGAACTTCACCCATAATGCTGACGGTCGAGTTAACCGCCGGAATATAGAGCTTGTCGCCTTTTTCCAGCATGATATTGGCCGAACTGCTGCCTTCCAGTGCTTCCGGCAAATCGATAACCAGACGCCCGACGGGTTTCACGTTCGATAGTTGGTCAACAATTTCCAATGCTTCCGACGGGCGGGTAGGGTAGGTGGCAGAGGAGTTTTGCCGGCGCAGTGACAAGCTGGCGATCTCCTGCTTGAGCTGATTGTTCAGCAGTAGCAAACGTTCCTGCTCCTGGCGCTTGAGTTGCTCGCGACTAAAGACCGCGCCATCAGGGTACGCGTACTGAGTCAGGCCACCCGCACGCGCTACTACGTCCTGTAGCGTTTCGCCGCGGCGGAAACTGTAAGTTCCTGGGAAGACCACTTCACCTTGCAATTCAACGGTCATGTCCTGCTGCCAGTCTGGAATGGTTTTCACCACCAGGCTGTCGAGCGGACGCAGGTTGATCACTTTCGCACCACCTAACGCCTCTTCCAGAGAGAAAGTGTAATGCTGGGTGGAGTAGCGATCACCGTCTCGGGTACTGCGCGTCAGTTCTGCTGACTTAAGGTAGGTTTTTTCCAGCATGCCGCCGGCTGCCGCGACTAACTTGGCAATATCAGACTGTTTGGTCAGCGGGTAGGTTCCGGGGAATTTAACTGCGCCAGAGATAGTCACCAGTCGGGCTGGGTCGTCAAAAGTGGCCTGGGCTTTTAAGCGTTCAATAATCGGCTTCAACAGGGCTTCACGACTGGTCAGCTGCAGGCTTTCGCCGGTTGAAACTTTTTCTACTCCTTCGACGTTTAGCGTCAGCTGGTTATCATTGGTCACTGTCGCGCCGGTTTCAGTGTCGACAAACTCGGTCTCTCGGGCCAGGCCTGGTTGAATCATAGTGGCCAGATCTTCTCCCGAACGGTTTACGCGGGCCTTGGCGTTTTGCTGTTTGCCGTACCAGTAATCGATCTCGATACCATTATCAAAGACGAAAATCTGGTCTTTTTCATGCAGCGCCAGGTTGTCGGCAGACTGAGGGTTGCGTAGCGCATTGCCCAGGTTGAACTGCAGTACTTCGATATTGCGCGAATCATCCACTTCCCGCACCAACAGGGCGTAGTTTAAATCTGCGCTGAACTTCAGGTCGTTTTCAATTGAGGTGATAACATCGGTGACGCGCATGCCAGGCTGAAAGCTTTGTGCGCCCTGACGAACCACTTCACCGCGTAGAGCGACCGCGTTGCGCAGATTGGCTGATGCCGGGTTCAGTTTTACTTCATCGCCAGACTGTAGCTTAAACTGTCGACCGGCTGATTTGGTCATATCCAGAGTGAACTGCTTGATGCCACTGGCAGTGTGACGGCGAACATTCACTTTAGACAGATACGCTTTTGGCAGTGCACCACCCGCCATATTCAGCGCGCTGGCCAGCGTTGTGCTGCCGCGCAATTCGTAGATGGCTGGGCGCAGTACTTCACCATCAATGGTCAGGTTGGATGTTTTGGCGGGGACGAACAGGGTGTCACCGGCTAGCAGGCGGACATCACTTGAGGTGTCGCCTTTTAGCAGTAAGTCATATAAATCCAGCCGGGCGACGACTTTGCCTTTGCGCTTCAGCTGAATATTCCGCAGGCTGCCGGTTTCCTCAATGCCGCCACTGGCAATCAGCGCCTGAGTAATGGTTGTCAGGCCGTTGACGTTATACGCCCCCGGATTGCTAGCTTCACCGACCACATAGACCTGCATGGTGCGCATATTGGCCATTGAGACCACGACTTCAACACCGATAATCTTGCGCTCGACCATTTGGGTGATCTGATCCCGTACCTGGGCAAAGGTCTGGCCCGAGACGGCAATCGGTCCGAGTTCTGGAAGATTGATTTTGCCTTCGCGGTCAATCTTCAGCGCCAGCTGCTTGTTGGTTTTACCGTAGATTTGTACGCTGATTTCATCGCCGGACTCCATCACATAATCTAGCGGTACAGGCAGGTTATCGACCGGGGTGTTGGTCTCCACCTCACCGGACAAAACCTGATAGCCGAAGTTTTTCAGCTTGGTTTCAGAATCTGGTTGGGCAATTAAGTTGCTGTGCTGTTGCAGCGGTTTCGTCGCCCTTACTGGTGCGGCGACCGTACTGGACTCACGTTGCGCAGGTGCGGAGGCACCGTCCAGGCTGCTGAGGTCGAATCCATACTGCTGCGCTAACATTTCCTGTTGCGCACGCGGAAGACGTTGAAATTGTGCCAGTTGCTCGGCGCTCGGTGTAACTGCAAAGGCCAACTGACTGGTTACTACTGCAATACACAAGGTTGCTATTTTTTTTGTTAACATTTTTAAACGTCAGTAATTATAAGAATATGAGTCAACATTGACGGCATCCCTTCGCCGTCAATACCAAAGTCGTTATTTTGATTAAAACCTGAATTCATAGCCGGTCCATAAGTTAGTCTGTTTACCGGTAGAATCCCAGTTGCTGTAGCCTATGCCCAGATGCACCATCCCTGCTAATGCAGGTAGTCGGTATGTCACATCGGTGCTGATCAATTGGTCATTGTTATACATCGAATCTTTGTAAACAAGGCTTAAGTTATGATCGTTTTCCAACTGCAAATACAGCGCCGCTGACAAGCTTTCGTCGATAGGATAGCTATTTCGTGGCACCTGTTTATGGCTGCTGGGGTAACTGTTTTGTGGCCACTGTGTGCCGTTGTGAAAGCCGATCTGGCTTTGTTTGGCGTCGGTGGAGTTCAGTTTTTCCAACACCAGGCGCCAGCTGTGCAGAGCAAAGTCGAATTGGCCTGACCAGCCTATCAGGTAGGCGCCCAGCTCTCCGCTATTCCGGGTGGAAGCCAGTTCGCTGTATAGGCCATGATGCATCCCCGCCAGCTCAGGTAACGACAACCGGCCATCCAGAGCCAACTGATGACTGCTGCCGGAGACTTTACTGCCGTCAAACCAGGTTTGGTAGGTGATTCCAAATTCAACCCACTGCTGTGGTTTGGCCACCAGACGTATTGCACTGTGATGATCAAAAACAGCCTGGTCAGGGCTGCCCACTAAGGCTTCAATACTCCAACCGCCCAGTAGCCGATTATTACCCATATAACTCACGCTGAGTTCTGGGACTGACTGAGCCGAGGAGCCAAGAATCAAATTGTGTTGCCAGCCTTGTCCCCACCAACGGTTCAGAGAACCAAATGAAAACAACCAGCGACCACTGTTCAGGGACAAGTAACTGTCCTGCCAGGTAAAATCTTTTTCGCCGTTGTATTTGCTGTAGCCAGTTGAAAGCCGGAATGCAAAGCTGTTGGCCAGGTGTTCGTAGCTGGCAGCCGTACCCCATTGATCTCGGTTGAATTGACCAAAGCCGATGTCACTGGGCTGCTCACTGTTATACAGTGCATGAAAACTGCGATTGCCGCGGCCATAGCGGGCGGTATTCAGGGCATAATTGACGTGTCGGGAAGCGCGGAGAATACCCGGGGCATCTTGGCTGTGTTCCACCCGGCCCAGGTCATCACCTATGGTGGACCAACGCAGCGGGTAGTTATTCACTGGGGCGGAAAGTTGTCCGGCATCCGACAATCGGACTAAGTCAGCACGCAAAAACGGATCGCGGGCTTCCAGCCAGGGAGAAGCCTGTACAGTCGTGGTCATCAGTGGCAGTGAACACAGTAGTGCCCAGCTAATACGATTCAACTTGAGCTGGATACTTTGAGTGGCAAGGTTCCCCGCAGTGGCGTTCTGATCAACATGCACTTCATTAGCTGTCGATAACTTCAAGCTTAACTTCCCTTTAATTCTTCTCTATAGCCGGCAATGGTCTCGCCGCTATATTAGTTCTTTATTGTGTCATCTAGACGTTCAGTTGATGCCTGAAAATGGCGGTCACATCGGACGTTGACTGATGGAACCCAATGATTACAGTTGCTTTATTATCCACGTTAGTCACAGCAATTCAATTGCCCGACTGTCAGGGCGAGGTATAAAGCACTTTTAGATAACCATTTTTTATTTGGTAATCGCAAACAATAAAAAGCCCTGACTTGCAGGGCTTGTTGAATTCGCAGTTTTAAACGAAGGTTACTCGATATTCTGGATCTGTTCGCGCATCTGCTCAATCAGCACTTTCAGTTCCACGCCAGACGCGGTGATGTCGGTGCTGATGGACTTAGACGCCAGAGTGTTAGACTCTCGATTAAACTCCTGCATCATAAAGTCGAGTCTGCGTCCTACCGAGCCGCCTTTGTTAAGTACATTGGTCGCTTCTTTCACGTGGGAATCCAGGCGGTCCAGTTCTTCTGCGACATCCGATTTCTGGGCCAGCAGGATCAGTTCCTGTTCGACCCGGGCAGGGTCCAGTTCCAGTTTGGCTTCAGCAAACTTAGTCAGCAGTCGCTCACGTTGCCATTCGAGTACTTCTGGCATTCGGGCGCGCACTTTGGTCACCTCGTCAGTAATAGCGCTAAGACGCTGCTCAATCAGTGCTTTCATGTTGTCGCCTTCACGGCCACGCGCTTCAATAAACTCTGACAGTGCGCCGTCAAATGCAGACAGCAATTCCTGGTTGATGGCATCCATATCCTGTTCTGGTGTTTCCATTACGCCGGGCCACTGCATTACCTGGAACGGATTGATGCGGCTCAGTTCACCGGTCATATGCATCACCTGATTGGCCGCTTTGATCACCTGATGGGCCAGCGCTTCGTTGATCGAGAGTTCGGCACTGGCCGCCGGGTTGGCTTCAAAGCGAAGCGCACATTCTACTTTGCCGCGAGCCAGACGTTTACGGAAGCGGTCGCGCAGCAGAGGTTCCAGCCCGCGGAACTGCTCTGGCAGGCGGAAGTAAGTTTCCAGGTAGCGTTGGTTAACGGAACGGATTTCCCACACTGCGCTGCCCCAGTCTCCTTTTACTTCTTTACGTGCGTACGCCGTCATGCTGTAAATCATCAGTTATTCCTTAGCTCTCGATCAATTATTTAATAAAACGGTGCTCATATTAGCATAGACCGCTGAATTGTCAGTAGGTACTCACATTGGCTCATCGGTTGGCGACTTGGCCGTAAGCATTTGTGAACATCCGCTTGGGTTAGATCAGAATGGTCAGCCAGGTGAAGCCAGCAAAGACCAGAGTGACAAATACGGCGGCGGAACCGATATCCTTGGCGCGGCCGCTCAGTTCATGCCATTCGCTTCCGACCCGGTCGACCACGGCTTCAATGGCGGAGTTCATCAGTTCAGCCAGAATCACCGGCACTAAGCTGCCTATCATCAGCAGTTGCTCGACGGCTGTGACCGGCAGCAAGAATGAAATGGCTGTCATGATAGCGGTTAAGACAATCTCCTGGCGAAATGCCGCTTCGTGTTGCCATGCGGCCCGTAAGCCTTTGAATGAATAGCCTGTGGCATAAACAATGCGGGTAATGCCGGTTCGACCTGGTTTCATAGTGTTACCTTAATACTTAATTGGGTTGTGCTGATTTGGAAATGAGCGGATCTGTCGGTTCTGCTCGGTAGTAGTTCTGTTCGAAGGCTAAACTGCCCCACATGGCATTAGCGTGCGCGCGTTTAATGATGTCAGGATCAAGCTGTGCATCAGTCAGCGAATCGCTCTTTTCGTCGTAGCGATAGCTGCTGATACCTTGTTCCGGCCGTATCACCACGACTTGATTGTCAGCCGTCATCCAGCCGAAATTTTTGTCTCTCTGCATCATTGCACGCTGCTTGTCTATTGATAACGGCTGGGTGAGATCATGTCCTATCATAGGGTTGATGCTGTCGATACCTGCCAGCGAGAGCAGGGTTGGTGCCAGGTCGATTTGACTGACCAGGCGATCGTCCATGCGAGGCTGGATTCCGCCACCAAAAATAATAGCCGGGATCTTGAAGTGGCCTATCGGCACGGGCAGGGTGCCATAAGCGCGAGCATCGTGGTCGGCGATAACGGCGAACACAGTATTATCCCAGTAGCGCGAGCGTTTGGCTTTGGCGACAAATTCACCCAAGGCGAAGTCCGCGTACTTAATCGCATTTTCTACCGTTTGCTTCGGTTGGTTAAACGGTGTGATGACATTGTCCGGATATTCAAATGGGCTGTGGTTTGAAGAAGTAAACACCAGGCTAAAGAACGGCTGTTCACTTTCTGAGAGCATAGAAAACTGTTCATCAGCCTTGTTGAACAGGTCCTGGTCGGATGCGCCCCAAGAGCCGACAAAGCTTGGATTACTGAACTTGGGTAAATCCTGGATATCTTTGAAACCATTGCCCAGAAAGAAGCTCTTCATATTGTCAAAATGGCTCTCGCCACCATAGATGAACTGGGTGTGGTATTGGTTGCGATCCAGTAACCCTGCAATGGTAAAGAAATTATGCTGACTTCTACCCAGTTTTACCACGGAGCGGGCCGGTGTAGGAGAAAAGCCGGTGGTGACCGCTTCTATCCCCCGCACTGAGCGGGTGCCGGTGGCATACATTCGGGTAAAGGCCCAACCTTGCTGCATCAAGCTGTCCAGATTAGGTGACAGATCCTGCCCCCCTAAACTTTTCACATACCGGGCGCCGTGACTTTCAAGCAGCAGGATGACGATATTTTTCGCTTTGCCCTGATAGCTGGCAGTGTGCCTTGCCAGGCTTGGTTGCTGCTCGGTGACATAATCTGACGGCGCGACGTTCATTGAGGCACGTATTTGCTCAATAATCTCCTGTTTATCCATCGGCGGATAATACTGAAACGCGCTGGCTTCACTTTTCATCTGTTTAGCGGCAAAAATGACCGAATAAGATGAGTTAAGCGTCAGGTCATTAATCAACGGATCGCTGGAAAACGCCACCATCGCGGGGTTTAGCGGCCGGTGACCGAACGTAGAACGTGCGCCCATAACCCCAAGTGCAACCACAAGCAGGGCAATCAGGGGGCGCCAATACCATTTGGGATAACTGAGCCCAATGACCAGCGAACGGCTCCACTTCCAGCCTAATATTAGCGTCGCTAAGCTCACCAGATTGCCGATCAGCAATTCCAGCTTGTAGCCACCCCAGAGCATGCTGAATACTTCCTGCGGGTAGGTGAGATATTCAATGAACAGACGGTTTGGTCGCAAATCGTATTCGATAATAAACGGCGGTGTGGCGACTTCCATAAAAACCACTAACCAAAGCCCGGAGGTAATCCATACCCGAAGTAACAGATGCCAGCAGCGACCGAGCAGATGTTCCCCGGACAGCAGGCTGGAAAGTAGCGATGGCAGAATGAACAGATAACAGATGGAGGCAATATCAATGCGCAGGCCACTCAAAAATACGCTTAGCCAGCCATTGGCATCACTGACTCGATCAGCATGCCACAGAGATAGTCCAAGACGGGATAGCGTAAATAGCGCCAGAATAACCAGACTGCCGGCAACTATTGGATAAATGGGACCGAGCTGTCGTTTTACAGCATTCATAAAAATGAGACCTTGGGATGTATAGGTAAGCAATTGAATAACTATGGACACCAATTCATTGTTTTTGTTCGATAAATATTTGTTATGTGTCCGCTGGATAATTTATAGCGCATTGAAGCAGGTATATTAATCGCAAGCTGGTTAAGTAGCAAAGTTGGCAATTGGCAGCATTTTAGATGGATCACAAGCTTTCCCTCATAACCAATGGCATCGTCATTACGAGTAACCCATCTCTCAGCCGCTTGCTTTCGCCTGATTCGATTATCCGTTATAATGCCGCCCCAATCTGATCTGTCCCCAATTGCTGAAGGTAGTTGTCAATGCGTCCTAACGATCGTCAGGCGAATCAAGTTCGTCCTATAAAAATCACCCGTCAATACACTGCCTATGCTGAAGGTTCCGTGCTGGTTGAGTTCGGTAACACTAAAGTGCTGTGTAATGCCTCTATCGAAGAGAACGTGCCTCGCTGGCTGAAAGGCCAGGGCAAAGGCTGGGTGACGGCAGAATACGGTATGTTACCGCGAGCGACCCACTCCCGTACCCGCCGCGAGGCCAGCAATGGTAAACAGGGCGGCCGGACGATGGAAATTCAGCGCCTGATCGCCCGCAGTCTGCGTGCGGTAGTGGATCTGGAAGCCATGGGTGAAATCATGATCACTGTCGATTGCGACGTGATTCAGGCCGATGGCGGCACGCGTACCGCGTCGATTACCGGTGCCAGCGTGGCGATGGCCGATGCGTTCCAGTACCTGTTGAATAGCGGCAAGCTGAAAGCTAACCCGATGAAAGGCCATGTTGCCGCCGTGTCAGTTGGTCTGCTTGGTGACGATGTGCTGTGTGACCTGGAATATGTGGAAGATTCAGCCGCCGATACTGATATGAATGTGGTCATGACTGAAGACGGTCGCATGATCGAAGTGCAGGGGACCGCCGAAGGCGAACCCTTCTCACACGATCAATTGCTGGCACTGTTGGATGTCGCCAAACAGGGCATTACCGATATCGTCGCTGCGCAAAAATCTGCGTTAGCGGATTCGTGATTAATCAATAGCTCCTTTGCAGGGAGCTATTTTTTTGCCTGCGCAGGGTTACTCCTTGCGCAGCAGTAAGTTAACCCAACTGTTTTCTCCGGTGCAATGAGGCCGGGTAAGTTAAAGAGAGAGTGTGATGAAAGCCTACCAGCGCGAATTTATTGAGTTTGCCTTAGAAAAACAAGTCCTGAAATTTGGTGAATTTACTTTGAAATCCGGTCGAAAAAGCCCGTATTTCTTCAACGCTGGCTTGTTTAATACCGGACGTGATCTGGCCCGTTTAGGTCGTTTTTACGCTGCGGCACTGGCGGACTCTGGTCTGCAGTTTGACGTGTTGTTTGGTCCGGCTTACAAAGGTATTCCTATCGCCGCGACCACGGCAGTGGCGCTGGCCGATCACCATGACATCGACACCCCATACTGCTTCAACCGCAAAGAAGCCAAAGATCACGGTGAAGGTGGCAATCTGGTGGGCAGTCCGTTAGAAGGCCGTATCATGCTGGTGGACGACGTGATCACTGCAGGTACTGCGATTCGCGAATCGATGCAAATCATCCAGGCCAACGGTGCCGATCTGGCCGGTGTACTGGTGGCGATTGACCGCCAGGAAAAAGGTAAGGGCGAACTGTCTGCCATCCAGGAAGTGGAGCGTGATTTTGGCTGTGCGGTAATTTCCATCATCAGCCTGTCCGATCTGGTCAGCTACCTGGAAGAACGCGGCGACGATGAGCAAAACCTGGCGGCGGTAAAAGCCTACCGCGCCGAGTACGGCATCTAACCGTCGATATTAACTGCAGAAAGAACAAGCCCAGCAAATTGCTGGGCTGTTGTTTTTAGGCTGTCCGGTTTAGCTCTGATCACCTTTATGGGAGTTGTCGTAAATGGCCGAGCCATCCCGGCGGGTTTTCAACAGCGACAGGTTCCACATGTACTGTTCAGGCCTTGGCCGTACCAGCTGCTCGATGGCCTGGTTCATCGCCCGGGCGTCGGCTTCTTCATCACCGGTCGGGAAGTTTTCCAGCGCCGGCAGGATATGCACCTCATATTTACCGGTTTTATCATTATAAGCCGGTAGCACAGGCACCACTTTAGCGCGGGACAAGCGGGCCATTTTGCCAAACCCTTTTAAGGTGGCTTTTTCAGTGGCAAAGAAGGGTACAAATACCGAGTTCTGGGCGCCGAAATCTTCATCGGGTAACCAGTAACCAAGATAGCCGTCTTTAATTGAGCGGACGAAAGGTTTCACGCCGGCCTCGCGGGCAAAAATACGGCCGCCGTATTGCATTCGCTGCACGTGCATCAGCCAGTCACCGATCGGATTGCGTTGCGGCTTCATTATGGTGGTCACTTTATAACCCTTGGCTGCCAGCATCACCGCGGGATAATCCACCGCCCAGGCATGCGGCGCCAGGATGATCACTTTTTCACCGGCATCCAGCAGTGGAAGCAGGTTCTCTTCGCCCAGCATGACACCGCGATTCTGGTTGTGCTTGGTCGAGCGAACCAGAAACTCAGAGTAGCCGAGCATGTACTGGGCGGCTTTAACAAAGGTTTCTTCCAGGATCTGCTGGCGCTCCTGTGGCGACTTTTCCGGGAAACAGTATTCCAGGTTGACCCGGGCACGGCGCACCACCCGGCCATTTTTACGCACGATAAACACCGATAGCTTACGGGCCAGGGCGTCGCGCCAGCGGTAGGGAATAAATGCAAACAGGGCTGCGAAGATAATTCCGAGCCAGGTTCCCCAATGTTTCGGGTGGAGAAAAGACCATTCAAAGGTCGGATTGTGCAGATACTGATCTGTGCTGTTGGATTTGTCGCTCATTGAACGCCACACCTTTATTACTGATAGCGAGAGTTGGTGAGTGATTTATCGGGCAGAGATTTAAAGCGTTTATGCAGCCACATCCACTGTTCCGGTGCGCGCAGAATGATCTCTTCCACGTACTTGTTCATGTAGGCTGCAGCGGCCACTTCGTCTTTTTTAGGATAGTGGTCATCAATGGCTTTGTCGGCCATGATTTCATACTTTCCGTCGTGGTTGCGAAAGCCCGAGCCGGGCACAATAGCACATTTACTGGTGTAAGCGAGAATACTGGTACCTGTGGTAGTACAGGCTTGCTCGACGGCAAAAAACGGTACAAATACCGATTTGTTGTGGCCGTAATCCTGATCTGGCAGATAAAACAGCGGATGACCCTGGCGCAGAACCCGGATCATCTGTTTAAGATCCGTCCTGTAGATCAGTTTGTTACCGTTGCGGGTCCGGCCACGATACTGGACAAACTCATAGGCCGGATTGCTGTGTGGACGGTATGCGCCATAACCTGGGGTGCCCAGTACCGCAAAAGCGCGGGCGGTGATTTCCAGGTTAAGGGCGTGGACGCAGCAGAGTAACACGCCGCGCTGGTTGTCTAACTGCTGACGCAATGCGCGGGTATCTTTATCGATCAGGATGCGGCGAAAACGCCAGGTGGGCCAGAACCAGGTAATGCCGGTTTCGATCAGCGCCATGCCGGTATTTTTGAAGTTCTCTTCCACCAGGTGGTCAATTTCCTGCTGCGGCATGTCCGGAAATGCCAGCTCAAGGTTACGCCGGGCGATTTTTACCCGGGATTTACCCAGCCGCATGCCCAGTTTGCCCAGGCCACGCCCCAGCCGGAACAACGCCGCATAGGGCAGCAGATTGACCAGGGCAGCCAGCAGGCCAAAGCCAAACCAGACTCCCCAGTATTTCGGGTGAAGCAGGCGGACAGAAAATTCAGGTTTACCGATTTTGTTGCTCATAGTAATTATTCAATTTGGGCACTCAACAGAGCCCAGTACTGGTCGAAGTTAGCCGTAGGTTGATATTTAAAATCGGAACGGACAAACCGGTTCAGGCTACCCTCCACCTGGCCCAGCAGCTGTGCCGCCAGGATGGTTTCATCAACCGGGAATGATTTGCCTTCGCGCAACTTACGCTCGCGCAGTATCTGGCGCAAGGACGTTTCGATACGCTCGAACAGCTGGTTAATCCGTTCACGTAACCGCTCATTTTCAAACATTAGCGCATGACCGGACAAAATGCGGGTCAGTCCCGGGTTGCGCTCTGAAAATGCCAGGATCAGTTGCAACACCAGCCGGATACGGCTCAGGGTGTCTTTCTCTTCATCCAGAATACGGTTAATGCGCGACATTAAAGACTCTTCGATAAATTCGATCAAGCCTTCAAACATCCGTGCTTTGCTCGGGAAGTGGCGATAAAGCGCCGCTTCGGAGACGCCGACCTGTTTGGCCAGTTTAGCGGTAGTGATACGGGACGTTCCCTCGTTCGACTCCAGCATTTGTGCCAGAGCCTGTAATATTTCTTCACGACGATTGGTTTTTCTTGTGCCGGCCATGAATGAGTTCCTTGTGTTTTTAAGTTTTTTTAAGGAATGCTGAATAGACAATTTTTAGTGTTAAGCCTGCTGGTGCTGCCGTTTTGCAATTAGAGTCATAATCTGCAGCGCCAATTCATGCTTGGAAGCTAGAGTAAGTGATTGCTCACCATCTTTCCAGTAGACAGTCACGGCATTTTGATCGCTGTTAAATCCTTGTCCCGCAACAGAAACATCATTGGCACAGATCATATCCAGATTCTTTTTCGCCAGCTTGCCTTTGGCATAGTGGGCAACGTCCTGGGTTTCGGCGGCAAAGCCGACGGTAAACGGCCGCTGATTTGCCATCGCGGCCACCGAGGCGACGATATCCGGGTTTTTCACCATAGTGACGGTCATAGCGTCTGTGTCATCGGTTTTCTTGATTTTCTGCTCGGCAATATCGGCCGGGCGATAATCGGCGACCGCGGCGCAGGCGATAAATACCTGGTGCTGTCCGGCATTCGCCATCACCGCCTGATACATATCCTGGGCACTCTGCACATCAATGCGGTTAACGCCTGCCGGAGTCGGCAGCGAGACAGGACCGGCGACCAGGGTGACGTCAGCACCGAGCTGGCGGGCGGCCTGTGCCAGGGCAAAACCCATTTTTCCGGAGCTGTGATTGCTGATGTAACGTACCGGGTCGATCGCTTCGCGGGTAGGCCCTGCAGTCAGCAGCACCGTGAGGCCTTCCAGCAGTTTAGGGGCAAAAAACTGTTCAACTTGCTGCACCAGTTCCATCGGCTCCAGCATGCGCCCCGGGCCGACATCGCCACAGGCCTGCTCTCCGGCTGCCGGGCCCCAGAGCATAGTGCCACGACGGGCCAGTGTGGCCAGGTTTTCTTGAGTGGCCTGGCTGCAGTACATCTGCTGGTTCATTGCCGGCGCTGCCGCGATGGGGGCATCGGTGGCCAGCAGCAGGGTAGTGAGCAAATCATTCCCCATACCAGCGGCCATGCGCGCGATAAGATCGGCGGTGGCGGGAGCCAGCAGTACCAGGTCGGCCCATTTGGCCAGCTCGATATGGCCCATGGACGCTTCGGCGGCAGGATCGAGCAGGCTGACTGACACCGGCCGGCCGGAGACGGCCTGCATGGTTAACGGGGTAATAAACTCTTTCGCCGCGTCGGTCATTACTACCTGTACCTGAGCGCCTCGTTCAATCAGACGACGGGTCAGCTCCGCACATTTATAAGCCGCAATTCCGCCGCTGATGCCGAGCAGGATGTTTTTTCCAGCCAATGTTTGCATGTTGTTTTCCCTCAAATTTACTGCGGCTAAGATAGCATGGCAGGGCGGTGGTTCAAAGATTCCCGCCGGTGAAGCGGATGTCGGGTCACGCCCGTGGCACCATTGGCAAACGACACCTTAGTTACATCCGCTAGCTTTTGAGCTCGCATTCTATATCGCCACTCGGCTTAGCGGATAAACAGCGATATAGCTGACTGGCGCAAGATGCTAACTTGCTTGGTTAAATCTTAGCGACCAGAGAAGAGCAACTATGAAATCGATACCGCGGGAGTCGATGCCGAGAGAAAAACTACTGTCGCACGGGCCGCAGTCACTGACCAATGCGGAATTGCTGGCGATCTTTCTGCGCACCGGTACGCAGGGTATGAATGTGCTGGAGCTGGCCGACCGCCTGTTAAAACAGTTTGGTTCTTTGCGCCAGCTGTTTGCCAGCAGTGAGCAGCAGTTCTGCAGTCATAAGGGGTTGGGGCAGGCCAAATACGTTCAGTTGCAGGCAGTGCTGGAAATGACCCGCCGTTACCTGAGTGAGACTTTACAGCGCGGTGATGCCCTGACCAGCCCGGAGCACACTAAGCTGTACCTGTCCGGTATGTTACGGGACAGGCAGCGGGAAGCCTTCTATTTATTGTTTCTCGACAATCAGCATCGGGTGATTGAAGACGAAGTGCTGTTTGAAGGTACCCTGGACGCTGCCTCGGTCTATCCGCGAGAGGTGGTCAAGCGTGCGCTGCATTATAATGCGGCAGCCCTGATCCTGGCGCACAATCACCCCAGCGGAGTGGCAGAGCCGAGTCAGGCTGACCGAAGGATCACCCGCCGGCTGGTGGACGCGCTGGCACTGGTCGATATTCGGATATTGGATCATTTTGTTGTCGGTGATGGGGAAGTGGTGTCGTTTGCGGAGCGTGGCTGGCTGTAGCGGTTAGCGCGGCGACGGCTTTGCCGCGGGAGAAGAATATAGTTAACTGCCGTGGCACAAAATGCAAAAGAGCGAAGTTAAAACGCTTGGCTTACAAGGAGTTAAGCCAAGCTAATGGCCATTTTTGCACTTTTATTCGCGCAGGATCCGGCAGGCACTAATTTTTGTAAGTCAAGTTGAGCAGAAAAGCCATGCTGTTACGGCAAACTTTTTGGTTGTTCACCCGCCAGTTTCTGCTACAATCCGTCCACATTTTTGAACTTACACTCAGCTCTGCTTAAAAAAAGATCACCAAATCCTGTAAAAAGGATCTGTTCGGGTCTTGAGCAATGCATGTCAAGTTAGTATAATGCGCGACCTTTGATAGCCTTGTATGGATTTTCCATAACGGTTTTTAACCTCAAACTTCTGATTAGAAATAGAGAGGTTCGGCCACCAAGGTTGATATCGAGCTGAAACGATTTGGAGAAGACATTCATGTCCCGAGTATGCCAAGTAACTGGTAAGCGTCCAGTAACGGGTAACAACCGTTCACACGCACGAAATGCTACTAAGCGTCGTTTTCTGCCGAACCTACAAACTCATCGTTTCTGGGTAGAGAGCGAAAAACGTTTTGTTAAACTACGTCTATCTGCTAAAGGCATGCGTATTATCGACAAGAAAGGCATCGATGCTGTTCTTGCTGATGTCCGTGCACGTGGCGAAAACGTTTAAGAGGAATTAGGCAATGGCTAAAGGCATTCGTGAGAAAATCCGTCTGGTATCTTCAGCAGGTACTGGTCACTTCTACACAACTGATAAAAACAAACGTAACATGCCAGGTAAATTCGAGATCAAAAAGTTTGATCCTGTAGTTCGCCAGCACGTTATGTACAAAGAAGCGAAAATCAAGTAATTGAATCCCGCTTCAGCAATTGTGTAAATGACGATTGTATAAAACCCGGCTTGTTAGCCGGGTTTTTCTTTATCTGGGCATAGTGATTGGCAAACAGTAGCCAGGTAGTTGTCGTAGCCCGACTCGCCTGAGGTGGTCGCCGTCTCGCTACTGATGGATTTATCCCTTATACTTCAGTTAGCTAACTAACTGAAAGGACGCTGTAATGTCAGCCCAACCGAACCGCCGCCGGCGTTGGAATAATGTCCTGATCGTCGCCACGATCGCTTTCATCGCACTAATCAACCTACCGACCGTGTTGCAAAATTTCCTGTCGGAGCCGGTAACCAGTGCCTATCCCAGCTTGCTCAACCCCAATGCAGAGCTGCAGGCGCTGCACTTTCAACAGTGGTCATTAGAGAAAAACCAGGGTCGCTGGCGCAGTAGTGTGGCTACCCAGATTGCCCCCGAAGAACTGGCCGGGCGCTGGCAGCAGATTGTCGGCACCGAAGTGGATGAGGCGACCTACCAGACACTGTCTCCTAAATTGAACCAACCACAAACCATTGAAGTCTGGTATCAGGATCTGGAAGAGCCGCAACGGATCACCCTGTACCAAACTCCGCAGTTCTGGCTGATGAGCAACTGGCAGCAGCGCTGGATTGCGGTGTCGGTCGATGCGGGCTACCTGATGCCTGAGTAAACCCCCTTTAACTAGTATACTGTCACTAACATCTCGTCTCGTTTGTTGTAAGGAACCCTGCTATGCCTGAATTGCCGGAAGTTGAAGTAAGCCGAATGGGCATTTCGCCGCATCTGATTGGCCAGACCGTCCAGCAATTGACGGTTCGTACTCCCAAACTACGCTGGCCGATCCCGCCAGAGCTGAAACAACTGGAGGGACAGGTGATAGAGCAGATCTCCCGCCGGGCAAAGTATCTGCTGATAGAAACCTCGCAGGGAGCCGCGTTGGTGCATTTAGGTATGTCGGGATCGCTCAGGGTACTGGATGGCGATATTGCGCCGGGTAAACACGATCATGTGGATCTGAAACTGGCCAACGGCAAAGTGCTGCGCTACAACGATCCACGCCGCTTTGGTGCCTGGCTGTGGTGTGAGCCTGGTCAGCCGCATCCGTTACTCGGCAACATGGGGCCGGAACCGCTGACTGAGCAGTTCAATGCCGACTATCTGAGTCAGCAGGCCAATGGTAAACGGGTCGCGATTAAACAGTTTGTCATGGACAATAAAGTGGTGGTGGGCGTTGGCAATATTTACGCCAATGAAGCGCTGTTCAGTGCCGGCGTTAATCCGACCCGTCCGGCGGGGAAACTAAAGACTGCCGAGTGGCATAAGCTGGTGGACGAAATCAAAGCCGTGCTGGCCACCGCGATTATGCAGGGCGGCACCACGCTGAAAGATTTTGCCCAGGCCGACGGTAAGCCAGGCTACTTTGCTCAGGAACTGCAGGTATACGGAAAGGCGGGTCAGCCCTGTCCAAATTGCGGCGAACCGATCCAGGCACAGAAAATCGGCCAGCGGAATACCTTCTTCTGTTCGGCGTGTCAGGTTTAGACCTTGGCTTTGGCCTTTAACGCTTCCGCGACCACTTCCGGGACAAAATTGCTCACGTCACCGCCATGGATCGCTACTTCACGGACGATAGTGGAGGAGATAAAGGCATACTCCTCCGCCGGGGTCAGAAAGACGCTTTCCAGGCCGGGCATCAAGCGCCGGTACATGTTGGTCAGGCCAAATTCATACTCGAAGTCGACCGTGGTACGCAGGCCGCGGATCAGCACATTGGCCTGCTCCTGACGGGCAAAATCCACCATCAGACCACTGAAGCCTTTTGAGCTGACATTAGGCAGATGTTTGGTCACCTGCTGAGTAAAATAGACCCGTTCTTCCAGGGTAAACATAGTGTTTTTGCTCGGGCTGGCGGCGACCGCGATGATCACTTCGTCAAACATATCGGCGGCACGCTCGATCATATCCAGATGTCCGTTGGTAATAGGATCAAAAGTGCCGGGATAGATCACCCGGGATAGACGTTTCTTACTCACTATAATTGGCCCACTTGCGTTATATCTTGTTCAATAGTAACAAAAAGGCTCACAATTACCTATTGATGTGGGTATCATTGGCAACAATGCCCTTAACCAGGAAGCACGATGAAAAATATATTGGTTATCCGCAACGATAAGATTGGTGATTTTATGCTGGCCTGGCCCAGCTTTGCGATGCTGAAGGCCTCGCTGCCGGATTGTCGCATCACCGCCTTAGTCCCCAAATATACCGTTGCCCTGGCCGAGTTATGCCCCTGGATAGACGAGGTGATGATCGACCCGACCAAACAGGGCAGTAAGCCGGATCAGCGTGCGTTAGTAGCCAACCTGAAAGCAGCCCAGTTTGACGCATCAATTAATCTGTTCTCTACCAGCTATAACGCCATGTTGGTCTGGAGAGCAGGCATTCCCTACCGGCTGGCACCGGCGACTAAACTGGCGCAAATCTTTTACAACCACCGTATCAAGCAGAAGCGTTCGCAATCGGCCAAGCCGGAATATGAGTACAATCTGGATCTGGTACGGGCATTTTTGCGCGATATTGACCAGCCAATTGTTGAACCTTCTGCGCCGTATCTCAGCTTCAGTGATGAACAGATCAAAGCGCAGCGCAGCAAACTGGCTGAGCAGTTGCAACTGGATGGCAAGTTGCCGTGGATTTATATCCACGCCGGTAGCGGTGGCTCGGCCAATAATCTGTCGCTGAAACAATACGCCACACTGATCCAGGGCCTGGATGGCGAACATGAAGTGATACTGACTGCCGGCCCGGGTGAAGAAGCGCAAGCGAGGGAGTTGCAACAGCAGGTAGAACAGCTTGGCGGACGGGCAGTGGTGTACGACAAAAACGACGGCCTGGTGGATTTCGCCTGTTCACTGGCCTGTGCCCAACTGTTTGTTGCCGGTTCCACCGGGCCGCTGCATATTGCGGCAGCGATTGATGTGCCGACGGTGGGCTTTTTCCCGGCGAAACGTTCGGCGACACCACTGCGCTGGCGACCACTTAATTCAACAGGACGCCATCTCGCCTTCTGCCCGCCAGAGGCGCAAGAAAAAGCGGATCAGGAAGATATGGCGCGGATTGATATCAACATGGTGGTGGCGCAGATCAATAGCTGGCGCGCCAATCCCACCGAATAGTTTTAACGTTTGTAATGTGGGTCGTTATCCCGGGCCCACAAATCCGCGTATTTCACAAAGGTGGAGTGGGCTGACAGCAGCGCGATCAGAAAGCCCTGCTTACCGTCCAGAAAGCCTCGTTTCAGCAGGTACATTTTCACAAAACAGCCGAAAGCATGCACAATGCCCT
>NZ_JBNKVP010000023.1:0-45234 GCF_050299255.1 Vibrio sp. | reverse complement strand
GCCGTGAGCCTGAAGAACAGATTGATTTCATGTTGTGGGGAACCCGTCTGTTGGGGCTCTGCTTGCTGATCCTGACCAGTTGCGGACTGGCCGATATCAATTTCGACGATATCTGGTTTTTCTCATCGGGTGGGGTGATCGGAGATGTGATGACCAGTTTGTCACTGCCGACCCTGAATATACTAGGCACTACAATCGCGTTACTGTTTCTCTGGGGGGCGGGTTTTACCCTGCTAACCGGGATTTCCTGGCTTTCGATCGTTGAGTGGCTGGGTAACCTGGTGCTGAGTATGGTGACTTGGCTACTGAACAGTGTGCGTGGTGAAAAAGAGGAAATGATTTCCCCGACTCTGACCGAGCCTGACGCAGAACAGCCTATCCTTGATCAGCCGCTCGTAGCAACGGAAGCTTCTCCATCCATCGAGGCACCGTCTGAACCTGAAACCGTCCAGACTGAGCCGCAATACCGTATTCATATGCCGTCGCAGTCAGTACAGACTGAGCGAGCGGCCACGCACAACCCGGCAGACGAACATAGTCAGCATCAGGAGCGGACGAAACAGTTGACCGCCACTATCGAGCAACTGGAATCTGCCGCTATCGCTGCGGACGATATGGCCTCAGAAACCGGTTTGGAAGAAGAGCCTGGTGTGGATCAGGAGCCAGCGGATACGGCGTCAGCAAGTCGTGTGACCGATAGCCTGGACTTACCGTGGCAAGTCGAAGATGAACAGGACGTTTCTCAACCGCCTATCAATATGCAGCAACTGGAGCAAATCAGTGAGCAGGTTAGACCCGAACCTATGCATCAGGAACCGACGATTTCCAGTTTTGATGTCGCCGACGAAGAGATCGAGGAAATCGAGCACCACGCGGAACGTATCGAATCATCTGCTGTTGAAGCAGTAATTGAAGGCCAACAGAGTGATGACGACGCGGACCAGGATGTTGCGGCATTTCAGGAGCTGGTTGCCGACGCACAAGCTAGCATGGCTGCACAGCAAAATCCTTTCCTGGCGCAAAAAGAGATTAACCTGCCGAAACCGGCTGAACCTATGCCGACTCTTGAACTTTTGTACCACCCAGAGAAACGGGAAAACTTTATTGACCGGGAAGCCTTGCAGGAAATCGCACGTCTGGTCGAGTCGAAACTGGCCGACTACAAAATCCAGGCCAGCGTAGTGGATATCTTCCCTGGGCCGGTGATTACCCGCTTTGAGCTGGATCTGGCCCCTGGGGTTAAAGTAAGCCGGATTTCCAGTCTGTCAATGGACCTGGCTCGTTCTCTTTCGGCTATGGCGGTGCGCGTGGTAGAAGTGATTCCCGGTAAGCCTTATGTTGGCCTGGAACTGCCGAACATGAGCCGCCAGACAGTCTATCTGTCTGATGTGATCAGCAGTGAGGCATTCAAACAGGCTAAATCGCCGACCACCGTTGTGCTGGGGCAGGATATCGCTGGTGAAGCGGTCGTGGCCGACCTGGCAAAAATGCCCCATGTATTGGTCGCGGGTACCACAGGTTCCGGTAAATCTGTGGGGGTAAACGTGATGATCCTGAGTATGTTGTATAAAGCAACGCCGGAAGAAGTCCGTTTCATTATGATCGACCCGAAAATGCTGGAACTGTCGGTTTATGAAGGTATCCCGCACTTGTTGTCTGAAGTCGTCACGGACATGAAGGACGCCTCCAATGCACTGCGCTGGTGTGTCGGCGAGATGGAACGCCGTTACAAGCTGATGTCGGCACTGGGCGTACGTAACATTAAAGGCTTCAATGACAAGCTGAAAATGGCCGCTGAAGCGGGCCATCCGATTCACGACCCGTTATGGCAACCGGGCGATAGTATGGACGAACAGCCACCGCTGCTGGAAAACCTGCCATATATCGTTGTGATCGTGGATGAGTTTGCCGACCTGATGATGGTGGTCGGCAAGAAAGTCGAAGAGCTGATCGCCCGCCTGGCGCAAAAAGCGCGCGCGGCAGGCATACACTTGATTCTGGCCACTCAGCGTCCGTCTGTGGATGTGATCACCGGCCTGATTAAGGCCAACATTCCGACCCGGGTTGCGTTTACCGTTTCGACCAAAACCGACTCGCGTACTATTCTGGATCAGGGCGGAGCGGAATCTTTGCTTGGCATGGGTGATATGCTTTATCTGCCGCCGGGCTCGAGTCACACCATTCGAGTTCATGGCGCCTTTGCTTCTGATGATGACGTTCACTCGGTGGTTAACAATTGGAAAGCGCGCGGTAAGCCTAACTACATTGATGAAATCACTAATGGCGATCAAGGACCGGAAAGCCTGCTGCCGGGTGAGAAAACTGAGCAGGATGAAGATATGGACCCGCTGTTCGATCAAGTTGTTGAGCACGTAGTGGAAAGCCGTCGCGGCTCAGTTTCAGGTGTACAGCGGCGCTTTAAAATTGGTTACAACCGTGCGGCAAGAATCGTTGAGCAGCTTGAAGCTCAGGGGATTGTGAGTGCTCCCGGACACAACGGCAACCGTGAAGTGCTGGCCCCCGCACCGACACGAGATCACAACTAATTGCCGATGTCGCGGCAGGTCAATAAAAAAGCTTGGTGGAAACACCAAGCTTTTTTATGTGTGGTTCGTTACCAGGTTCAACTGTTAGGTTAGCCTCGCTTTGGTGTTAATTGCGCCAACACGATCAAAGCGAATACAGCCAGATTGGCGGCAAAAATCACTACTAGCCACTGAGGCATAGATAAGGTCAGGAACTGCCAGACGATTTTGCTGCAATCACCATAGGCTTCAAACATCCAAGGAGCCCACTGGTTGAGAGGCGCCCAGTCTGGGAAGGTTACAAACAGATCACAAGTAGCAAAAGGCGAGGGATTTAGCTGGTAATCGACATGTTGCATCGCCAACGTCAGCCCCTTATAAGAGGATGCCCCCCAACCAGCCAGCCCTAACCAGCGTACTAGCGGGTTTTGTGGTGCCAGCACGCCGAACAGGGCCGCACCACCTATGCCTAACATGGCGATTCGCTCGTAAATGCACATCACACATGGCGCCAGTTCCAGAATATGCTGGAAAACTAGCGCGCAGCCTTCGAAGAATACTACGAAAGTCAGTAGCAACATCCAAGCGAGACGACGGCGAGAAAAAGAGTTTAACCAGTAGAGAATTTGCACAATTCAATCCTTGTAGATATAAAAAAGCTCTGAATACTCAGAGCTTTTTAACCACTATTAGTTTCACTTTCAACCTATTTTTTAGTGACCGGACGTCACAGTTCCAACAACTTCTCCCGAGTGGTGAGAAATCCATCCCAGTTGGTAAAGGGAATCTGTCATTGGGTCAAGGAATAAGATAATGCCTGCTAGGCCAACTAAGGTCAGAACCACAGTATAAGGCAGTGCCATAATAACCATGCGGCCGTAAGACAATCTGATCAACGGTGCCAGCGCCGAAGTAAGCAGGAACAGGAATGCAGCCTGGCCGTTTGGAGTCGCGACTGAAGGCAGGTTGGTACCGGTATTGATAGCAACTGCCAGAAGGTCAAACTGATCGCGGCTGATAATGCCTTCCGTTAGTGCAGTTTTCACTTCGTTAATGTAGACAGTGCCGACAAATACGTTGTCCGAGACCATAGATAGCAGACCGTTTGCGATATAGAACAACGCCAACTGAGAACCTTTGTCCTCAACATGCAGTACTGCATCAATAACCGGTTTGAACAGTTGTTGGTCGATGATGACCGCTACGATGGAGAAAAACACCGCCAACAGGGCGGTAAATGGCAGCGCCTCTTCAAACGCTTTACCCAGTGCGTGTTCTTCGATGACTCCGGTGAAAGCCGTCGCCAGAATAATCACTGAAAGGCCAATCAGACCAACCGCCGCCAGGTGCAGCGCCAGGCCAACAATTAACCAGACCGCGATAGCGCCTTGTACCCAAAGTTTTACCACGTCTTGTTTGGTACGGTTTTTACGCTCGTCATTATCGAAATCTACCAGAATTTGGCGCACGTTGTCTGGAAGCTCAGCGCCATAACCAAACACCTTAAATTTTTCGACCAGTACACAGGTGATCATACCGCAGATAAACACCGGCAGAGTGACAGGTGCCATCCGAAGAATAAATTCGCCGAACATCCAGCCTGCCTGGTCCGCGATGATCAGGTTTTGCGGTTCGCCCACCATAGTAGTTACACCACCCAGGGCCGTACCGACACCGGCGTGCATCAGCAGTGAACGCAAGAAAGAACGGTAGTTTTCTAAATCTTCACGAGTCAGTTCCGAAAGGTGATCATCCTGAGTATGGTCGTGAGCGGCACTGGAACCTTTCCCAGAAGCGACTTTATGGTAAATAGCATAGAAGCCGACCGCGACGCTGATGACGACGGCAATTACCGTTAGTGCGTCGAGAAACGCTGACAGGAAAGCTGCGGCAAAACAGAATGCAGCAGAGAGCATCATTTTGGAGCGAATGCCAAGCAGGATCTTGGTAAAGATGAACAGCAGCAGATGCTTCATAAAGTAGATACCGGCTACCATGAAAATCAGCAGTAACAGTACTTCGATATTAGCCACCAGTTCATGTTTTACCTGCGCAGGACTGGTCATGCCAATAGCAATTGCTTCAATGGCCAGCAAACCACCCGGTTGCAGTGGATAACATTTTAACGCCATAGCAAGCGTGAAAATAAATTCCGCCACCAGAATCCAGCCGGCTACAAAAGGATCAATGAGGAAGATGATTGGGTTAATTACGAGGAAAGCTATGATGGCCAGTTTGTACCAATCTGGAGCTTTACCAAGAAAGTTCTTAATAAAGGCATTTCCGAGTGACATCGGCATGGGTAATACTCTTACTGTTGTTAATATTAAAATTAATTGCGAGTGGTTCCGTTCTCGCTTCGGGCATCTGTTTGGTGCCTACTTGCAACAGTGACTTAGTAAAATAACTGGTTAGATATAGGGCTGCTATCTTGCCAAGTCACTCCCTGAGAATGACAAGCACTCCATACTTCGGACGCCACTCTACTCCTTGCAAATATAGAGTCAACTGCTAACTTTGCTTAGAGATTGATACAGCACAACTTTTATTTAAAAACGCGATCTCGGTGGCGTAGCGGTGTGAATAAAAGTAGAAAAAAGAAGATTTGTAGTCACTGAACTGATGAACTTAGCACCAGTTACAGGATAATTAGCAATAATTTATTGATTTTAATGGGTTAACTTAAAATTTCATCTACAGAAATATTTTCTTATTTATTGAAATATAAAGATTTTATATGTTTATGTGGTTTGTAAAATTTATATATTGCTACTTTTTAGGTATAATTCTTGTGTTGTTGCATCAGAATTGATTAGAGTATTTGCTCAGTCGTGCGTTGGTTCAAGTTTACTGTTTGTTTGTTTCCGCACGGTGACATAAAGTGGTATGATCAGTTCCATTCAACTCAAATAATGAATAAGACTGGAAAACAACCTGATGGTTATTAAGGCAAAAAGCCCAGCGGGATTTGCAGAGAAATACATAATCGAAAGCATCTGGAATGGCCGCTTCCCGCCTGGCTCGATTCTTCCTGCCGAACGAGAGCTCTCTGAACTTATCGGTGTCACGCGCACCACATTACGTGAAGTATTACAGCGGTTAGCCAGAGATGGCTGGCTGACTATTCAGCATGGTAAACCGACTAAAGTGAATCAGTTTATGGAAACTTCCGGTTTGCATATCCTAGACACACTAATGACGCTGGACGCCGAAAATGCCACCTCTATTGTTGAGGACCTGTTGGCAGCGCGAACCAATATCAGCCCGATATTTATGCGCTACGCATTTAAACTCAACCGGGAAAGTTCCGAACGTACCATTAGCAGCGTAATTGAGTCTTGTGAAGCGTTGCTGAATGCGGAGTCCTGGGATACGTTTATGTCGACGTCTCCATATGCGGAAAAAATCACCCAGCATGTTAAAGACGATGGCGAAAAAGACGAGCAAAAACGTCAGGAAAACCTGATCGCGAAAACGTTCAATTTTTACGACTACATGTTATTTCAACGGCTTGCCTTCCATTCAGGCAACCAGATTTACGGTTTAATTTTTAATGGCCTGAAGAAGTTGTACGATCGAGTGGGCAGTTACTACTTCTCTAACCCAGAAGCTCGGGCGCTGGCACTACAGTTTTACCGTGACCTGCTGGAAGTATGTCGCAGTGGTAGCCGGGAGCAAATCCCGGTAGTAGTACGCCACTATGGTATGGAGAGCGCGCAAATCTGGAATCAGATGAAAACCACGCTACCGACCAACTTTACCGAAGACGACAGCTGAGTCGATTGCGGAAACAAAAAAAGACCCATTTCGATGGGTCTTTTCGATCTTAGCTTCTTTGGCAATGAGAAGCTTAAGGTAAAAGCTCGTCAGTGCCGCCAGCTTCTAAAAACCAGCGCGACAGATGGGATTTAAGGTCTTTCAGCTCATCCGGTCCAATCAGTGCCAGTCCCAAGTCCTGAGCGCGGGTGATATCATTGTCACGCAGCGGGCGAAAGCTTACCAACATCGCGCGTGCCTGTAGTCCGCCTAATAAATCACGCAGAGACTCAAGTTTATATAAGGTGTCGTCACCGTCGTCACGCATGCCTTTGGTTTTACACTCAATGATATGTAGCTTGTTATTGACGACCGTCGCGACATCCAGCTCATTCCGCACTTCGCGTTCGCCGAGCTGGCGATATACCTGCACGTTGAGCGAGCGGTCCTGAATGGTGGGCATGGTATCCTGAATTTGTCGTACCGTGCTGTGAACCAGTGTTTCCAGCCATTCACCATTGGAAAAGCGTCTGGCATCTTCGTTCGCGAAAGTGAGTACACCGTTGCTATAAGCGGCGATACCTGCATCAACCAAATCGGTGATCAGAGAGTTAAGCTCTTTATAGCCCTGCTGCTTTTCAGACAGCTCGACATCAAGCTTCTGCTCTTTCCGGCAGGTGGTGGCCAGGTAATTCAGTGTTGCCAAGCCTGGTCCTAATTCGAGCGCATTACTGGCCCATTTTTCACCGAGCAGATACAGTTTTTGATCGAGATGGGGGGCGAGTTCGGTGTCATTAAACTCACCTCTGGCACCAAACACGGTCAGGTAGTCAGATATGGTGATTCTGTCCTGTACCTGGGTGTTTGGCCAGCCATCTGGGTAAAGCCAGCACAAATTGTCGCTATTCGGCTCAACCACAAAAATCGGCCAATGGAAGGTACGGAAGACTTCATACACTGACAGTAAGCGGTGACGCAGGCCACAGCTGGCATTGAGTTTAATTTCAACCCCTCTGCTGTCTAGGTCTTCTGCTAATAATTGGATTGAATGCTTTAGTTCCAGCGTATTGGTCGACTGGGGAATTTGATAGAACTCACTGGTTAACCCCCGGGCAGTCAGCACTAATTCGATACGCTGGTACAGGGGCTGTTGGGTCTGATCACCAATAAACACAATATGTTTACTGGTAGTGCGGTCGTCGAGTAACGGTGTAATCAGACGAATTGGGTCTTGGTCTATGATGCCAACATGGACTGCCATAAAGTATCCTTATGTTTGGCTTGCAAAAATGTATAGTAAGGGGAAGCGCAAGCCATAATCTTGATATAACGGTGCAGCAATAAAAAAACAAGGGTGACTTTATAATTAAGTCACCCTTGCTTAGTTAATTTCCAGTTAGTTATCGACGATTTTTACAGTTTGAATCGATGGACGAGCTCTCCTTGCTGGTTAGCCATGGTGGTCAAGTCAGTACTGGTTTGGGCAATTTGCGCCATGGCCTGGTAACTGCTGTCGGCGATGAGGTTAATCTCTTCGATATTACGTGCGATGTCCGCCGTGGTCTCATTCTGCTCCGCCGCCGCTTGCGAGATATAACTACTCATCTGACTGATTTCCATAATCAGTGCCTGAATCTCTTCCATGGCGCTATTGGCATTGGACGCTTGCTCAACCGACATTTCCATATCATTCATGCAGCTTTCAATTACCTTGCTCGCGGTCTGGGAGCTGGATTGCAGGTTACTGATCATGCTCTCGATCTCTTCAGTGGAATCGGTGGTGCGCTGGGCCAGTACCCGGACTTCGTCAGCTACCACTGCAAATCCGCGTCCTTGTTCGCCAGCACGGGCAGCTTCAATAGCTGCATTCAGGGCCAGCAGGTTGGTCTGTTCAGCGATGTTACGGATTACATCCAAAATGGTGCCGATTTGGCTGCTCATCTTCTGCAGTTCGCCCACGGCTTCAACCGACTGATTCAGGCGGGTTTCAAGCTGGTTGATGGTGGAAATATTGGTGCTCATGATCTGGCGACCGGATTCCGATGCCGTTTCGACCTGTTCGACCATTCCCTGAGAGTTTTGCGCGCTCTGGGCGACTTCCTGTACTGAATGAGCCATTTCGGTCATCGCAGTAGCAACACTGGCCGTCTGTTCCCGCTGGGTATTGAGCTGCGACTGCGCACTGGACGACGTCTGCTCATTAATATTGGCGGTGCTGGTCAAATTGTCAGAAGCGTCGTTCAGTTTAACCAGAATGTTATGCAGGTTGTCCGCCAGGGAATTGATATGGCCACTGACGCGGCTGAATTCGTTATTATATCGAATGTCAATACGCTGGGTCATATCGCCGTCTGTCAGGCTTTCCAGCGTGTTCAGAATACGAGTCAGCGGTTCGCGAACACTCTGGGCAATGTGATAGCCGATACCAGCGGCGAAAATTACCACAATCGCACCAATAACCAGAGCTTTCACCACCCCCTGGTCATACACTTCACCGGCTTCCGTCAGTGACGCATTCAGGCTATCGCTGGCGGCCTGGTTAAACGAGTCGAGAATGGCCATGGTGTTGTCCACTTCTACCGCCAGGTTGGAAATATTGTCGTACAGGGCCTGTCTGGCCAGCAGGTAGTCGTTGTGTTGATCCAACACGCCGCCTTTCTGGCCAATGTCTCGGGTAAACTGTTGCACTGACTCGTCAAACGCTTTCTTCAGCGATGGCATCTGAGTTGCCAGTCCACGATAGGCGTAATTCAGGTGGGTGACCGCTTTTTTGTTTTTATCCACGGCTTTAGAGACAAATTCGACGTCAGAGCTGGCCAGGGCGTCAGAGGTAATCACTTCCGCATCTTTTAACTTGATAAAGTAGCTTTTGGCCATGACTTTAACCGAGATGCTGCTCTGATCATCGACATACTCTTTCATGCCGACACTCAGTTCAGAATGTAAACGCTGGAAGCGACGGGTCGATTGCTGAACTTTTTCCTGAGCCGCGAACATTTCTTTGTAGTTCTCCATCGCGGTTTTGGCTTCGGTAAAGTAGCGCTGCTGCATTTCTCTTAACTGAGTGATACGTTCGGCGAGTTGTGGCTGGCTCAGAGTGGCCTGTTCAAGATTGGTTAGTGACTGCTCATACTTCTGTTCGGCATTGTCGAACTCTTCGCGCATGGTGGTCATGCGCTCCTGGTTTTGAGTTGTCAGAAAATCTTTAAAAGATTTATCGGCAGACAACAGTTGTACGCTGGTTTGGTTCGATAAAGATACCAGCGGTAGCGACGTCTTTGACACGCTTTCGAAATTAGAATGAATTTGTTGCATCCCGCCCACCATGATAGCGGCGGTCACTGCAAACATAATGATGATCAATATGAAGCCGGCGTACATACGCCTGATCACAGACCCTTTCATAGATCTCTCCCACAACAATAAAAAACGGACAAAACGGTCCAAAACTATTCAACAAGTTAAAGTTACAGAATTATTACTTTGGCTTTGAGTATTAGATTCTGTTTTTATGAGCTATGTGACAAAAATGGTAGCGGTAGCAACAAGGTATGTGTCCTTTCCCACGTATGGTGAGGCTGTTTTTATTGAGCTTTAGTGAACCATGACGCATACTTCGGCTACACAACTATAACTCGACTCTAACTGGAGTGCTCTATGACCGAAGAAACCATTTTCAGCAAAATCATCCGCAAAGAAATTCCCGCTGACATTTTGTACCAGGATGAACTGGTCACTGCGTTCCGTGATATTAATCCTCGTACCCCAAGCCACCTGCTGATCATTCCAAACAAACTGATCCCGACCGTTAATGACGTCAGCCACGAAGATGAAGCGGCGCTGGGCCGGATGTTTACCGTGGCACGCAAACTCGCCAAGGAAGAGGGGATCGATGAAGATGGCTACCGACTGATCGTGAACTGTAATTCTCACGGCGGTCAGGAGGTCTATCACATTCACATGCACCTGTTGGGTGGTCGTCCTCTCGGTCCACTGGTGATGAGCTAAATGTCGAGTGGCGCGTAACTTTTTCCTTTTTCGGTTGTCATAAGCCGTGATGAATTGGTTGAAGTGATGAATTTGCTACTTCACTTCAACCCTTGTTGACCAGTTTGCGGAGGGTGGAGTGCACAATCGCGTTCGTTTTATTTTTGTTTCAACGTGTTTGCTGACGCTTTCATCGTGCGCCAACCTATCCGCAGGGAACCTGTTTAGTCACTACAGCGCTCAGAATCAATTGCTTCACAGTGCGGTAGAAGCCGGCCGCTATGATGAGGCAGAGCAGGCGTTACCCGATGCTGTGGCCGGCGACATCTTAGATAATATGGAAAAAGGCCGGGTCTATCTGCTGAGTGGGCAAACTGAGCAGAGTCAGGCTAGTCTGAAGGCCAGTGACCAGGCGGTGAGGGCTCAGCAGGCGCAGGCGACCATTTCCCTGTCTGAGACCGCAACTAGCGTTGGTTCTTTGGCCGTCAATGATAATTTAGATACCTACCAGCCCGCCGATTATGAAGTGGGTTTTCTACACTTGTATCTTGGCCTGACCTACCTGGAGCAAAATGACCTGGACGGGGCCTTAGTGGAAATGCGCTACGCGAATCAGGTCCAGGAGCAAGCCCGCAAAGACCGCGAGAGGGAACTGCAGGCTGCACAAGATAAGCTGGAAGCTGAAGGGCTTGCGTCCAACATCGGTGCGATTCTGGCGCGCTATCCCGATGCCGGAGCAACCTTGCAAGCGGTACAAAACGGCTATCTGCTTTATCTGTCCGCGCTGTTGTATGAGGCAGACAACGATCTCAACAGCGCTTATGTCGACTATCGCCGCGCGTTAGCCGTTCAACCGGATAACCTGCAAATCAGTAATGGTGCCATACGGGTGGCGAAACGACTCGGTATGAGCGAAGACCTGCAGTTACTGCTAAAACGCTATCCGGAGCCGGAAGTTGTAACCAGTGAACAGGCCAGAGTGATAATTCTAGATGAGCAGGGAGTGGTGCAGGCCAGAGAAGGGTGGCAGCAATCTTTACCCATTTATGACAGGCGGGGATATGGCGCGATTTATTCTATCGCACTGCCTTACTATCCATCACAGTATCAGACTGTTTTTCCGGAGATTACCCTGAATCAGCAGCCACTGTTGGGCGATACATTGGTTGACGTCAATCAGATGGCACAACGCGATCTGTCGGAAAAAATGCCCGCGATAATCATTCGTCAGGCGCTGCGGGTGTGGGCAAAAGAGGAGCTGCGCAAAAGTGCCAGTTCATCGGATAAGCAGGATGTCGGCAATTTGATTGTCAATATCTGGAATACGCTCACCGAACAGCCGGATACAAGAAGCTGGCAAACTCTACCCTCTGTCGTTTCCAGCCGAAGCGCTATAGTTAATTCAGGGCAGCAAGTGCTAAAAGTCGCCGGACAAGAATACCGGTTTGATGTACCTGCCGGCCAAACGGCTCTGGTTTGGGTGTCGAGGCAAGGCAACAATGCCGTCATCTGGCATAAACAGTTAGGAAGGTTGTGATGAAAAAGTGGCTAATCGCCGCGATGGCGGCAATGGTGTTAGTAGGATGCGGCAAAAATACCGCCGGATTAAGAGTAGACGGTGCGACACAATCGGTACTGTTTGGAGACCGGGTGCTCGGCTCCAGACTCAAAGTGGATAAGGTGACCACCAGCCACAGTGACGACCGGGCCAGAGGCATCGTAATGTTGACCAGTCAATATACCGGCGATCTCGATATTGAATACCGCTTTTACTGGTATAACTCCCAAGGTCTGGAGGTGAATACGCGACAGGGACCCTGGCGCCGGATGATCATCAGCGGTAAGGATTCGGCCACTCTGTCTGAAGTGTCAGTAAACCCTGACGGAACCCAGTTCCGGGTGCAGATTCGCGAGTCACAGTCACAATAAGTTCATTTGCGCCTGACATTGAGAGATTAGGCACATTCTATGCTAAGCAATTGGTAGATTGAGGAACCAAGATGAAAAAAAGTATTATTGCATTACTGGGTTTGGCGGTATTGCTTGGTGGCTGTTCTAATAAAGTCAGCTATGGTGATGCGCAAGAGGTAGAAACTACCACGATAGAGTTTGGTTCGACGGATTTGCAACAAATCGCGTCAGAGATGGTCGACAGTATGCTGATGTCCGGTTCAGTGGCGGCGATCACTCGTGACTCGCGTCCGATAGTGTTTGTTGAACGCATTAAAAACAAGACCAGTGAGCACATTGATACTGAGTCCATCACCGATACTGTCAGCACTAAGCTGCTTAATTCGGGTAAATTCAGGTTTGTCGACATGAACCGGGTTGAATCCGTACGCGAGCAACTCAATTTTCAGAACAACGATGAGCTGGTGAATCAGAGCAATGCCATCCAGTTTGGTAAAATGGTCGGTGCCCAATACATGCTGTATGGCAACCTTTCCAGCATTGCTAAAGCTGATGGCAGCGACCGGGATGTTTACTACAAAATGACCATGCGGTTAATGGATCTGGAATCCGGATTAATTGAATGGGCCGATGAAACCGAAATTCGTAAACAGCAATCGAAAAGTTTACTCGGCTTATAATCTGCAAAGAGGTGGTTTATGGCACGAATGTCCTGGCTGGAAGCCTGTCAACTTGATAGTTCGTTGTTGTCGTTAGACCACTTGTTCACGTCGCCTCCGCTTTATGCACAAACGCTGACCGGAGGCCTGACTAACCGCTGCTGGAAAGTCGTATGCCCAGACCTGAAAGCTTACGTCTGGCGTCCGACGACACCAATTACACAAGCTTTCTCTATTTCCCGCCATCAGGAATATCAGTTACTTTGCGCTCTGGCGCCATCCGCTATATCACCCAAAGCCATTCATCTGAATGATAGAGGCTTGTTGGTAGAATGGCTGGAAGGGCAACTGATGGACAGGACATTGAGCCTTGGGCAACTGCTCGACACCCTGGCTGTTGTCCATGCGACCGATATTCATCGCCTTCCCGTCGCGCCGTTCAACTACACTGCCAGAATTAATCATTATTGGATTCAACTGCAGGACACATTAAAGACCCCCAGCGTGACAGAGCTGTATAAGCAGTGGGGTGCGGCTCCCGAACTTGAGCTTGTACCTGATACCCTGTGTCATTTTGATTTAGCCGGATACAACATGGTGAATACAGAGACTGGCTTGAAAGTTATTGATTGGGAATATGCCGGGCTCGCCGATCCTCGTCTGGATCTAACGTTAAGTCTTGAAGCGTCAGGTAGCCCGCTGGAAGAAGCGGTATATCAATATTGCCAGTTACGGCAGATCGAGCAGGTAGACCTCTGGATGAGCGGAGTGCTTGCCTGGAGGCCGAGAACGCAACTGCTGGCGTTACTTTGGTATTTGCTCGCGTATCAGCTGTGGGGCGAAGCCGTTTATCTTCGCCAGGCTGAAGAACTGGAGCAAAGATTTTGCAAACAGGATCACTGTTTGGATGGTGTGAACGACAAAATGGCCGCTTCCAACCTGTTAACCCCTTGTGTTCGTGATAGATTTAGCTCGAGAGATTAGAGGTAAGACTATGATTATTTATTTACACGGGTTTGATTCCAACAGCCCAGGCAACCATGAAAAAGTGCTGCAGTTGCAATTCATTGACGATGACGTGCGATTCATTAACTACAGCACACTACACCCCAAGCACGACATGCAACATTTACTCAAAGAAGTGCAGAAAGTTATCGACCAGTCTGATGATCCCCAGCCGCTAATCTGTGGTGTTGGGTTAGGAGGATATTGGTCTGAACGAGTGGGCTTCCTGTGCGGTATCAAACAGGTGATGTTCAATCCGAATCTGCATCCGGAAAACAATATGCAAGGCAGAATAGACCGCCCGGAAGAGTACTCTGATATTGCCACTAAGTGTGTCGAGAGCTTTCGTATTAAGAACAAAGGCCGCTGCCTGGTGATTCTTTCCAAGCAGGATGAGATTCATGACAACCAAATCACAGCGTCAGAGCTGGAACCTTTTTATGACATCGTTTGGGATGACACCCAGACGCATAAATTTAAAAAAATCTCCCAGCATCTGCAAACGATGAAAGCGTTTAAACAATCGAATTAGTGGATACCCACCATTATAGGTAATTGTGCCAAACTGAAGCGGCCTTTATGGTCGCTTTTGTTGTATATTCGCCCCGGCAGGTTTATGTAACGATTAATTATCTCAGCCAATCTTTGGTTGCACGTACACCCCAGCGTTATATAATGGCAACGTCAAAAAAATTGATAAAAATCAAAAAAAATTGAGAATAAGCGTTCAGCTTACAATGGCAAATATTGTTTTTCCAAACAACGTGTCTTAAGGACATCTTTTCCGAGTCGCTAGAGTTTAGGCGGGAAGCCCAATACGAATTTTTTCAGTCTGAAGCTTCAGGCTGTATATGATTTTTGCTATTTCAGAGGATTGATATTGTGACACGCATTATTGTTGTCGGTGGAGGCGCCGGGGGACTGGAACTGGTCACCAAACTTGGCCACACATTAGGCCGTAAAAGACGTGCAAAAGTGACGCTGGTGGATCGGAAGGCCAGTCACCTGTGGAAGCCACTGCTGCACGAAGTCGCGACCGGATCGCTGGATGAGGGCGTGGATGCACTTAGCTACCGGGCTCATGCCAAAAACCACCATTTTGATTTTCAAATGGGTAGCCTGCGTGAAGTCGACCGGGAAAGAAAAGTCATTACTTTGGGTGAGATCACCGACGAGCACGGCGAATTGTTGATGCCGGTACGTGAGCTTGAGTACGATATTCTGGTGCTGGCGATCGGTTCTACCTCTAATGACTTTAATACTCCGGGCGTAAAAGACCATTGTATTTTCCTGGATACTCCGGAGCAAGCGAACCGTTTCCGCACCGAAATGAACAATGAATTTCTGAAACTGCACGCGAAAAATGGCCAGGGCAGCGTTGATATTGCCATCGTAGGGGCTGGAGCCACTGGGGTAGAGCTATCAGCCGAACTACACAATGCGGTAAAAGAGCTGCACAGCTACGGTTTTGGTGACCTGGATTCAAGCAAACTTAACGTCACTTTGGTGGAAGCTGGTGAGCGTATCTTGCCCGCACTGCCTACCCGGATATCGAGTGCAGCCCATCACGAATTAACCAAGCTGGGTGTAAACGTACGTACAGCGACTAAAGTCACTGAGGCGGATGCCGACGGCCTGACCACCGCTGATGGTGATAAGATTTCTGCCCAAATCATGGTATGGGCCGCAGGGATTAAAGCGCCGGACTTTGTCAAAGACCTGGCTGGTCTGGAAACCAATCGCATCAATCAACTGGTGGTCAACAGTACGCTGCAGACCACGCGCGATGAGGATATTTTTGTTATTGGTGACCTGGCACAGTGTACTCAGAAAGATGGTTCGATTGTGCCACCACGCGCTCAGGCTGCGCACCAGATGGCCAGCCGTGCATTTGGTAATATTGTCGCCAAAATGTATGGCCGTGAGTTAAAGCCTTATGTGTACAAAGATAAGGGCTCGCTGGTCTCTCTAAGCCGCTTTTCCACCGTCGGTAGCCTGATGGGTAACCTGACTAAAGGCTCGATGATGGTGGAGGGACGTATTGCGCGGATGGTGTATATTTCGCTCTATCGCCTGCATCAGATGGCGCTGCATGGCATGTTCAAAACCGCACTAATCGTATTGATGGGCCGTATCAACCGGGTGCTGCGGCCGAATCTGAAGCTGCATTAATCCGCAAAAACTTGTCCACAAAAAAGAGCTCATTTGAGCTCTTTTTTTTTCGGTCAGCGTTATCAGGGTGTAATGGCAAACACCATGCCGGGGTAGGGCTTGCCATCGTACAGATAGCGATTTCTGGCAATTACCTCAAATTCGGCGCCGCAGCGGATCGCTAACGACTGACTGGGCAGGTTATTGGGGTCACATACCACTTCCAGCCGAGTGAGCTTTAACTGGGCAAAACAGAACTCAATCAAAGCGTCGAGAGCCTCTTTACCATAGCCCAGCCGTTGGTAGTCGTCTGCTATCCAATAGCCGAGGCTGGCCATGTTGAAGGTCGAGTACAGCTCATTGATTGCCACCATCCCAAGCAGGGTGCTGTCCAGGCGGCGATAAATACCGAAGCCGAACGCGTCGCCTTTTACCCAGTTCAGCCGCGTGGCCAGGATAAATCGCTGTGCTTCTTCAATATTAAATCCCGGGTGACACCAGTCTACCCATTCGTGCAAACTGCGCGAGCGGGTAATGGCTCTGGTCAGTTGTTCGATATCTTCGCTGTCGACCAGTCGCAGACAAAGACGTTGAGTAAGTATCTGGTATTCTGGGCTCATAACAAATCTGCCCCGTTTCAGCGGGGCAGTCTTCTTCTACGATTCGTTGTCAGATTCGACACGACGGACCTGGATGATCACACCAAGCAGAGGGTGGTCCAGATAGTGTGTTTCCGTACTGCGCATACGACGTTTCTGATCCAAGCGGTAATGCTTGAGAAAACGTTCTTCAATAACGGTCGGCGATACCTCTTCCAACAGGCCGGCCTGAACAACGGCATTGTCATCACTGTCGACCATGTCCAGTTGTAACTCTGGTTGCTCCAGCATTACCTGACGAACGCTGGGTGACTTCACATCCAGCATCACATCTGCGTATAGGTAATGCTCCACATAGACTTGCAGCTTGCCATCCAGTTCGTAGAGAGGCTGGTCCAAATTGGTTTCTGTTACGCCTTCGATTACTGGATTATTCTGTCCTGGGATCCGCTCACTTCCGTCAGGGTTAAACTGACCTGCGAAATTATCACCGGCCTGAATATGGAAAATGGGTGCCCCCTGGCGGTTTTGGTCGCCCTGACGCCACGCTTTATGCAGCAGCACTTCAAAGCCCGCATGACGGTTAAGTTTATTAACCTGTTCATTCAACTGGTATTGCTCGGGTGATAACAGAGTAACGCCTTTGCTTTGTAAGAAACCCGCGTCCGTAAAGCGGCCCGTGCGGCTCATCTCGATATCGGCGACGTCACTTGGCCAGGATTCGCTGGTTTTTTCAATATCCACTGAACGCTTAAAAATGATCACTTCGATATCAAATTGTCGTTGTGCCAGAGAAGGCAGAGAGACGAACAAGAGTAACAGTGGGATCAGCTTCTTCATTATGACTCCATCAGATGGCTGTTATTGCCAAAATTGTATTGATGCCGGTGCTTAGGCGGTTGGTAATCGGTTCTGCTCAAATTGCGTTAACATGTCACCGACAAACTCAATTCGTTTTCTTCGATCGGTTAATGGTATCGCAAACTTGAACTTAGTTGGCCCGTCCATAGCGAATTTTTGTGGCTGAGATTGCAATAGTTTAACCAAAAATGCCGGATTTATGTCAGCATTGGGGTAAAACTCTATATAGCCACCTTTATCATGCGCTTCAATTTTCTTCGCCTTGATCTCCGCCGCCGTCAGTTTTATCGCTGAAACGGTTAACAAGTTTTTGGCTGCATCGGGTAACAGGCCAAACCTGTCTATCAGTTCGACTTTCAGCTCATCCAGTTCATCACTGCTGCTTACGCTGGCAATCTGTTTGTACATCGACAGCCGCGTGTTGACGTCGGGAATGTAATCGTCTGGCAACAGCGCAGGCAAACGCAGTTCCACTTCAGTCTGTTCACGCAGCAGATCATCCAGCGCGGGCTCTTTGCCAGCTTTTAATGCCTCAACCGCCTGTTCCAGCATCTCCATATACAGAGTAAAGCCTACCGACTGAATTTGGCCACTCTGCTCTTCGCCCAGCAGCTCTCCGGCGCCACGAATTTCCAAATCGTGGGTGGCCAGAGTAAACCCGGCTCCCAGGTCTTCCAGCGAGGCAATGGCATCCAGCCGTTTAATGGCATCTTTGGTTAATGCTTTCGGGTGTGGCGTCAGTAGGTATGCATACGCCTGGTGATGCGAACGGCCGACGCGTCCCCGTAACTGGTGTAACTGCGCCAGTCCGAGGTGATCGGCCCGGTCCATTATGATGGTATTGGCGGTTGGCACGTCGATGCCAGTCTCGATTATTGTGGTACAGACCAGCAGGTTATAGCGCTGATGATAGAAATCGTTCATCACCTGTTCCAGTTCCCGCTCGCGCATCTGACCATGTGCGACCGTGATACGGGCTTCCGGGATCTGCTTTTCCAGATCGGCGGCGACTTTGGCGATGGTCTCGACCTGGTTGTGCAGGAAATAGACCTGACCACCACGCATGATTTCCCGCAGTATCGCTTCGCGGATCACCGCGTCATCACGCTGGCGAACGAAGGTTTTAATCGCTAAGCGGCGGGCAGGCGGAGTGGCAATAATCGACAGATCGCGCATACCACTCATCGCCATGTTGAGGGTGCGCGGAATCGGTGTGGCCGTGAGCGTCAGGATATCGACATCGGCGCGCATCGCTTTAACTTTTTCTTTCTGCCGCACACCAAACCGGTGTTCTTCATCGACGATCAACAACCCCAGGTCTTTAAAGCGTATATCACTGGACAACAGCTTATGGGTGCCGACCAGAATATCCACTTTGCCGTCGGCGACGTCAGCCAGGATCTGCTTCTGTTCTTTAGCCGATTTAAATCGTGATAGAACTTCCACCCGGATCGGTAAGTTGGCAAACCGGTCGCGGAAGTTTTCAAAATGTTGCTGGGCTAACAAAGTGGTGGGCACCAGCACCGCGACCTGTTTGGCGTTGTCGGTACAGACAAAAGCAGCGCGCATAGCAACTTCGGTTTTACCAAAGCCGACATCACCACATACCAGGCGGTCCATGGCTTTTGGCTGACACATATCCGACATCACTGCATTAATCGCCATGGACTGGTCATCGGTCTCTTCAAACGGGAAACCCGCTTTAAATGTCGCGTACTGGCCGCGATCGAGCTGAAACTTGTAGCCCGGTTTAAGTTCCCGCTTAGCGTAGACGTCCAGCAACTCGGCGGCAACGTCTCGGACTTTTTCTGCCGCTCTGCGTCTGGCTTTGGCCCAGGCTTCTCCGCCCAATTTATGCAGCGGGGCTGCTTCTTCCGCGCCACCAGAATAGCGGCTGATCAGGTTCAGTGATGATACCGGCACGTACAGCTTAGCTTCGTTCTGATACTCAAGCGTGACGTATTCGCTGGTCATGCCGCCGGCATCCAGCGTCTGCAGACCGACATAGCGGCCTATACCGTGATCAATGTGCACCACTGGCTGACCGGGCTTGAGTTCTGCCAGGTTGCGGATTACGGCGTCTGCATTGGTCACTTTGCGCTCTTTACGGCGGCGCTGAATAACGCGATCGCCAAGTAGGTCACTTTCGCATATCAGAGTCAGGTTACGTTCAGGACAGACAAAGCCGTGCTCGCAAGCGCCGAGTACTAAGCTGAAGCGCTCTCCGCCATCAATGGCTGCCGCAAAGCTGTCGGCCAAGACCGGTTTAAGCTTGATGCGTTGCAGCAGCTCTAATAGCGCCTCGCGCCGGCCTTCGGATTCGACTGAAAATACGATCTGACCGCTGAACTGTTCCGTGTACTGGCGCAGCTGAGCTAACGGCTCTTTGTTCTGATGCTGAACCGCAATGGCCGGTAAAGGTTCAACAGACAGGTTTTTCTGCCCCGCTTTGGTGGCCACTTTTTCCACCGAGAGCTGGGCGCGCGGCATCTGTTTAAACTGGCTAAACAGCTGATCTTTTTTCAGCCACAGCTGTTCCGGCGCCAGCAGCGGTCTGAGCGGGTCTACCCGGCGCTGTTCAAAGCGTTGCTCTACGTCGCTGAGGAAATGATCGACGGCGGGCTCCAAATCGCCCACGGTGATCAGCAGGCTATTGTCGGCCAGGTAATCAAACAGGGTCTCGGTATGGTCAAAAAACAGCGGCTGCCAGTACTCAATGCCTGCCGGCCAGGTTCCTTTTGAAACCTGCATATAAACCGATTCCGGCTCGCGGCGCGCTTCAAATTGCTGTCGCCAACGGATACGAAACTCTTCAATCGCCGCATCGTTGGTCGGAAACTCGTGAGCAGGCAGCAGGTTAATCTGGCTGATTTCCTCTATTGAGCGTTGATTTTCCGGATCGAAGGTGCGAATGGTGTCGATCTCATCATCAAAGAAGTCGATTCGGTACGGCAAGCTACTGCCCATCGGGAACAGATCGAGAATTGAACCGCGGCTGGCGTATTCTCCGGGGCCAAACACCTGGTCAACATGGCGATAGCCGGAGTTATCCAGTTGCACTCGCAGTTTGTCCAGTGAAAAGCGATCGCCGGTTTTAACCATCAGTGTGTGTTGCAGCAGGAAATCTCGCGGACTCTGCCTTTGCAGCAGGGTACTGACCGGGACGACGGTAATGCCGGTGGTGAGAGAGGGCAGCTGATAGAGCCGGGCGATGCGATCAGAGATGATTTCCTGGTGGGGAGAAAAACTGTCGTACGGCAGCGTTTCCCAATCAGGAAACAGGGTGACATCCTGGTCGGTAAACTGGGCCACTTCGTGTACCAGCTTCAGCGCGGTTTGCGGATCCGCGACGGCCAGCAGGGTGTGACTCTGATGCTGCGCAGCCAATTCTGCAATGGCTAATGCCAGACTGGCTCCGGGCAAGTTGCCGGAATGTTTTTTATCTCCTGCTCGGTCAGGCAATGTCGGAGAGAGTAACTGCAAATGACTCATATTGTCGGATATTACTTATTTCGGTTCATTGAACGTTGTCGAAGCAACTTCTGTTGTTGGTATAGGGCCGCTTTAATCAGCAGATCCTGATCCGCATCGCGCAATCGTTCATATTGCATGGTGATTCGATAGTTGTCCTGCTCGGCTATACATTCGGTTACCCGTGCATAGCAGTAAATGGCGGCAGGAGGATGCTCCAGAAACAGTTTGACCCGGCCCAACATGCCAGGGGTTGCAGCTTGCGAGTCCAGATAGGTGAATTGACTGGCCCCAAACGTAACCGTGTGATGTCGCCATTGCTCCTGATCCTGCTGGGCGAGCATAAAGGTCAACAACAGATTCAATTTGGCATTTTGGTTGTCCAGTAGGGTGATCACATGTTTGAAATCGCCACTTTTAAGCTCCATGCGAGCGTTGTCGTTCAGGTGATCAAGTTGGCTGAACTCACTGGCGACCACAAACGGCGCAGGAATCTCACTTTCAAATTCATCTTGGTCGGGTAGGGAAAAATTGTCGCCCACGGGTTCTACGTTAATGGTCATCCGATGATGAACGGTAAAATATTCTTGTTCTGACATTCCGTGCGTCCTTTTGATTATGATCTGATTATCGTCATACCGGTCAACTTATCAAGTTAACCGGGTGTAAATCCCTCATTTAAAGTTGATTTCACAAATTAGGGCTACAACCTTGGCGGATTAATCGTTACAGTATCTGGCAACTTTTTCTGGTGGTTTTAACTATGTTTCATCCTGTGTCGGCCTTCATTGGATTGCGCTATATGCGCGGACGCTCCGGTGATCGCTTCAGCCGTTTTGTCTCTTATATGTCCACGGCGGGCATAGTGATTGGTGTGTTGTCACTGGTCACCGTGCTGTCGGTGATGAATGGCTTTGAAGCTCAGTTGAAAGGCCGGATCCTGGGCGTGTTGCCACAGGCTATTGTGTCCCAGCAGGGCAAAACTCTGCGTACCAGTGAGCCACCTATGTTTGCCCGTGAGCTGTCGACAGCTTCTGAGCCGCAGCCAGTGATCACCAGTGAGGCAGTGATTCAAAGTGCAGCCCAGCTATCGGCGGGCTACTTGCTCGGTGTTGAACCAAATCTGCACGATCCAATTGCGGATCACTTGATCGCAGGTTCGATGCAGATGTTGCAAGCCGGTGAGTACCGAATCGCGATTGGATATAGCCTGGCACAAACCCTGAACGTCTCTCCGGGCGACAAAGTCCGCCTGATGGTCACAAGCGCCAGCCAGTATACGCCGCTTGGCCGAATTCCGAGCCAGCGAAATTTTACCGTCGCCGCTATCTTTAATACCGGGTCGGATATTGATGGCCAGTTGATGGTTACCCATTTAAATGATGCGGGTAAGCTGATGCGGTTTGGCCGCGATCAGATCAGTGGTTGGCGGCTCTATTTTGACGATCCTTTTGTGGTGTCCGAGCTGGCAAACCGGCCTCTACCTGAAGGTTGGCTATGGCGTGACTGGCGTGATCAGCGCGGCGAACTGTTTCAGGCCGTGCGGATGGAAAAAAATATGATGGGGCTGATGCTGGGCCTGATCATCGGCGTTGCCGCGTTCAATATCATATCCGCATTAATTATGGTGGTGATGGAAAAGCAATCCGAAGTGGCCATTCTAAAAACTCAGGGGATGACCGATCATCAGGTGCTGGCCATCTTTATGGTTCAGGGAGCCAGCAGCGGGGTGATTGGTGCCGTGCTGGGAGGGGTGCTGGGTGTATTGTTAGCCAGTAATCTTAATAGCCTGCTGAGTGCGATGGGTGTGGCGTTGTTTCAGGTCGGCCGTGACCTGCCAGTGGTGATTGATCCACTGCAAATACTGGCTGTTGTAGCGTTGGCGATAGCGCTGAGTCTGTTGGCCACTATTTTACCTTCCTACCGGGCTTCATCCGTAAAACCTGCTGAGGCATTAAGATATGAATAATCTGTTGCAGTGCGACCATGTATGTAAAACCTACCACGATGGCGCCGTCGACACTCAAGTATTACAAGGCGTCAGCTTCACGATGCAACCTGGTGAACTGATTTCCATTATCGGGACTTCCGGTTCAGGCAAGAGCACTCTTCTTCATATACTGGGTGCTTTGGATGATGCCACCGATGGTCAGGTAACCTTTATGGGCGAAAACCTGGCTCGGTTGAATTCCAACCGTCAGGCCAAACTGCGTAATAAGCACTTAGGTTTTGTGTATCAGTTTCATCATCTGTTGGCCGATTTTTCTGCGCTGGAGAATGTCGCCATGCCGCTATTAATTGGCGGAGTTTCGGCCAGCCAGGCGAAACAGCAGGCTGGTCAGTTACTGACGAAAGTCGGCTTAGCACATCGGCTTGAACACCGGCCAGCCGAACTGTCAGGAGGAGAACGACAGCGGGTTGCGATTGCCCGGGCACTGGTCAATAACCCGGCTCTGGTACTGGCAGATGAACCTACCGGCAACCTGGATCATGCCACGGCACTGGCGATATACGATTTGATGCGTGAACTAAACCAACAATCGGGCACGGCGTTTTTAGTGGTTACCCACGACGGCGAACTGGCGGCAAAAATGGACAGACAGCTGCATATGCAAGATGGCTTGCTGATCAGCGTGGGGGAGGATTAAGTGTTTGCCTCACTTTCTCTGCTAATTGGTCGTAGATTCAGTCGCGGTAAAAAGCGCAATAAGATGGTGTCGTTTATTTCGATGTCGTCGACCATAGGTATCGCGGTAGGAGTTGCGGTCGTCATCGTGGGCTTGTCTGCCATGAACGGTTTCGAACGGGAACTGAACAACCGGGTGTTGTCTGTGATCCCCCACGGTGAATTTGAGGGGGTAAAAGGCCCGGTCGTGCAGTGGGACTCCCTGATGAGACAAAGCGTTAAGCATCCGCGAGTGGTTGCGGCGGCGCCCTATGTGCGTTTGACTGCACTGGCAGAAAAAGGCCGGCAACTTAAGGCGATAGAGCTGCGCGGAATCGACAAACAACTCGAGCCACAGGTGTCTGGCCTGACTGAGTATATTGATACTACGGCCTGGCAGAGCTTTAGTCCCGGACAGCAGCAAATTATTTTAGGACAAGGTGTGGCTGCGGCGTTAGGGGCCAAAGTGGGTGACCATATTACCCTGATGCTGCCAGCCAACAGTGATCCGACAAAAATGCAGACCCCCAGACGGATTCGAGTGCGTATCTCTGGGCTGCTGACCCTGAATGGGCAGATAGATCATAACCTGGCTATTGTTCCGCTGGCCGATGCCCAGCAATACGCCAGACTGGACGATGCCGTGAGTGGCGTCAGTATCAAGGTCTCTGAAGTGTTGCAGGCGACCTCTATTGTGAGGGAAATCGGTAACCAGCTGGATGTCTATGTTTACTTACGCAGTTGGCAGCAAAAGTACGGCTATTTGTATCGTGACATTCAACTGGTTCGCACCATTATGTATCTGGTGATGATACTGGTTATTGGTGTGGCGAGCTTTAATATTGTCTCCACCCTGATGATGGCGGTGAAAGACCGGGCCTCAGACATTGCGATTTTACGCACCATGGGCGCCAGCGATGGCCCGATTAAGCGCATTTTTGTCTGGCAGGGCGTGTTTTCCGGGGTACTTGGCAGCCTGGCCGGTAGCCTGATTGGTGTATTGCTGGCGTTAAACCTGACCGCTATGATCAAACAGCTTGAGCGACTGCTTGATCATCACTTTTTATCTGGTGATATCTATTTTGTCGACTTCCTGCCATCGGTGGTGGAGAGCGGTGATGTCATTTTAGTGTCCGGGACAGCTATCGCATTAAGCTTGTTGGCGACCTGGTATCCGGCCTCGCGAGCCAGCAAACTCAACCCGGCCTCCGTGTTGAGTGCCAAATAAAGCTGAGTGCAAAGTAAAAAGGACCAAATGGTCCTTTTTACTATCTGATTCGGCAAACATCATACCGTCGCGACAAACCTTTTACAGTGTGACAGTGATTCAGTCGCAACGGCATGTATTCCCACTTGAATCCTTTTGGGTCGCCAGTTAGCGTACCTGACGCCGTTGCCAGCTGCGAACCACGGAATAGCGCCACAATCCTTTAATTCCAATGTACCCGATCACAGCAGACACGATACCGCAGATAAAACAACCGAGTAAAAAGGGTGGGCCGATGGCCGACATCTGGTTGAGGATGAATTCCCACGAAAGTTCAAAGTGAAATTGCTGCGGTGGAATATGCATCACCCAGGCGCCGAGTTTATAGGCGAAATAGAACAATACTGGCATGGTAATTGGGTTGCTCACCCAGACCAAAGCTACGGCCAAAGGCAAATTGACACCCAAAAGAATGGCTAAACCGGCCGACATGATCATCTGGCTGGGGAGCGGGACAAAAGCCATAAACAAACCAACGGCAAATGCACCTGACGCAGAACGGCGATTCAAACACCATAGGTTTGGGTTATACAGCACGTTGCCAAAGACCTTTAATGCCTTTTGCCGCTTAATAACTTCGTGGTCAGGCATAAAACGCTTTATGAACTTTCTAGGCATAAGGGATTATGACTCTCGTTAATAATTACTGGACATTGCTATCTTTTGTTTTAGTGATGGTGTCCATGCCTCACTGGCCTGTGTTGCCTAGCAGCTGGTGGTTGATACCGTTGTCTGTATGTCTGCTGGCCTGCAGACATTATAAAGTGTTCCCTTACTTTCTTGGCATTACATTTGGTCTGATGGTTGCGATTATGCATGGAAATCTGCTTAGCTGGCAGCGACATACCCTTGATCAGTCCGGGGACAATATTACCATAACTGCGACAATTGACAGCATTTTTACTTCAAGTCGCTATGGATATGTAGGTTTGGCCACAATCAGCCAGATTGAAAATCGTCCCTTACCGTTCTGGCAACAAGCGACGGTTAGACTAACACTGCCAATTAAACCGGCACTGAATGCTACGGTTCATGCAAGGGTGCATCTGGCGCCAATCACCGGTTACTTCAATCAGGCAGGTTTTGACTCAGAACGCTTTTATCTTAGTCAGCATGTGGTCGCCCGGGCAAATTTAGATAGCTCACAAAGTTATTATCTGTTGGATCAGAGCAATGTTCGGAATCGAATACTTGATAGAGTCACGCAAGCGACCCAAGATTTAGCGCACTACGGTTTAATACGCGCATTGGCATTTGGGGAACGCGACGCGATACCGGACAGTCAATGGCTTGGGTTGCGCAACAGCGGGTTAAGCCATTTGGTGGCGATCTCCGGACTGCACATCGGTGTGGCATTTGCGCTAGGGTACTGGTTGGGTTTTGCTGTGCTCAGATTACTCCCTGGCCAGCTTTGGCTTCCTCTATTGCTGGGCTCTGGTTTAGCGTTAGTTTATGCCTGGCTGGCCGGTTTTACCTTGCCGACGCAACGGGCGCTGATGATCTGTTGGCTCAATGCAATATTGCTGTTACTACAGTGGCGAATAACGCCATTAAACCGAATTTTACTAGTGGGTAGTGTCAGCTTGGCCCTGGACGCGTTTGTCACTTGTTCGGTCAGTTTCTGGCTCTCATTTTCAGCCTACGCAGTAGTGGTGTATGCGGTATCCCAGCCTCGCTTTATCCACCTTCATCCGATATTGAAGCCACTCTATTTGCAGGCGATATTGTTGGTCCTGATGACGCCAGTGCTCGCCAAGAGTTTTCAGGGTATTAGCCTCAGTGCGGCTGGTTATAACTTGCTTTGGGTGCCTTGGTTCAGCGTGGTCATTGTCCCGCTGCTTTTTGTGGCACTCTTCTTTAGCTCATTGACTATTCCGTTTAGCGGCCAGCTTTGGCAATGGCTGGATATGACGTTCTGGCCGGTCAGCTGGTCACTTCACTTTGCAGACACCAGTTGGTGGCCGGTCACCTCCCAGCAGTGGTGGCTGATCGCCAGCGCGGCGGTGATGGCGATACTATTTCCCTGGTTGTCTCGACAGGGAAAGTGGCTGGTCTCGGCATGCCTGATGAGTGTAATAGTTGAGCGTTGGGCCGAGCCGCCGCCGGAGCAGTGGCGGGTAGATATACTGGACGTCGGCCACGGTCTGGCTGTACTGATAGAACAGCAGGGTGAGGTCGTCTTATATGATACCGGTGCAAGCTGGGAGTCGGGCAGTGTGGTTTCTTCGGTGGTGTCTCCTGTGATGCTAGATAAAAACATTCAGCAAGTAGAAGGCTTAATCATCAGTCACTTAGATAACGATCATGCCGGTGGTCGAGAGGATTTTATTGAGCGTTGGAATCCGAGCTGGCAACGGGCCAGTCAATCATTGTCCGGTTACCAGGCTTGTGATTGGTCACAGCAGTGGCAATGGAAGCAGCTGACATTTCAAGTTCTTTGGCCCCCCAGTGTCGTCAGCCAGGCCCGCAATCCTCACTCTTGCGTTGTGTTAGTGACCGATGGCCAGTTTCGCTTGTTGCTGACCGGCGATATTCCCAAACTGGCGGAGTATCTTATCCTGCAGCAGCCTGAGGCTGTCGCCAGTGATGTAATTGTAGTGCCACACCATGGCAGTTCGACTTCTTCCAGTCAGGCTTTGGTAGAGGCGGTTAAGGCCAGATTAGCCATTGCTTCTTTAGCCAAATTCAATCACTGGAATCTACCGGCTGCTTCTGTGCGTAGGCGCTATCACCAGTACGGTGAATGGTGGGATACCGGTAGCAAAGGGCAAGTTTCGCTGGTAATTTCACCAACCGGCTGGCGTCATCAGTCTTGGCGTGACACCCATGGCAGTGCTTGGTATAGGCAGATGCTCAGGAACAGAGTAGAATAGCGCGTTCTTGTAATTACAAAATCGTGTCTTCATATGTCCATATATACCGACAAAACTACCTGGCAAACTTTCCGCCGACTGTGGAACTACATACGTCAATATAAAGCCGGGTTGGCGGTTGCCGTCGTGGCACTGATCATTAGTGCGATTTCTGAAACCTATATGGTATCACTGCTTAAACCATTGCTGGATGAGGGCTTTGGTAATGCAGAATCCGATTTTTTACGTGTATTGCCTTTCATTATCATGGGTATGATGGCTTTACGCGGCGCTAGCAGCTTCGTTTCCGCATATTGTCTGAGCTGGGTTTCCGGCAATGTGGTGATGGAGATGCGTCGCAAAATATTCCACCAGTTCATGCATATGCCGGTTTCGTTTTTTGACAAAGAATCCACTGGCGGCCTGTTGTCCCGAATCACCTATGATTCAGAGCAGGTAGCCGGAGCAACAAGTCGTGCACTGGTGATCATGGTGCGTGAAGGTGCCAGTATCATCGGTTTGCTGGTGCTGATGTTCTGGAACAGTTGGCAGCTTTCACTGGTGCTGTTTGTTGTCGCGCCGATCGTAGCCAAGGGAATCGGAGTGGTCTCTAAACGCTTTCGGAAGATTTCCCACAATATGCAGGACGCCATGGGCCATGTAACATCATCGGCGGAACAGATGCTCAAAGGCCACAAAGTGGTACTCAGCTATGGCGGTCAGGATGTTGAAACTAAACGATTTGACCAGGTAAGCAACCAGATGCGTCAGCAGAACATGAAACTGGTGGCTGCCCAGGCGATTGCTAATCCAGTGATTGAATTGATTGCTTCAATTGCACTGGTGACGGTATTACTGCTGGCGAGCGTCGAATCAATTCGCAGCGAGCTGACACCAGGTACGTTCACTGTGGTGTTCTCGGCTATGTTTGGTCTGATGCGTCCTATTAAAGCGCTGACCAGCGTCACTTCTGATTTCCAACGTGGTATGGCGGCCAGCCAAACTCTGTTCTCACTAATGGATCTGGAAACCGAGCAGGATAAAGGCACTTACGCTCCGGAAAAAGTGCAGGGCGAAATTGAGCTGAAAGATGTCACTTTTACCTATCAGGGCAAAGAAAAACCGGCGCTTAGAGAGGTGAGTCTCAAGATTCCACAAGGCAAAACGCTGGCCTTGGTCGGGCGTTCCGGCTCGGGTAAGAGTACGATCGCCAACCTGTTTACCCGCTTCTACGACGTCGATTCAGGGGCGATCCTGCTGGATGGCCATGATATTCGTGAGTATCAGTTAACCAACTTGCGTAGTCACTTTGCGCTGGTGTCACAAAATGTGCACCTGTTTAACGACACCATCGCCAACAACATTGCCTATGCAGCAACTGAAAAATACACCCGTGAACAAATCGAGCAAGCAGCCCGCCTGGCCCACGCAATGGATTTCATCGATAATCTGGATGATGGTTTGGATACTATGATTGGTGAGAACGGTGCCAGCCTGTCAGGAGGACAAAGACAGCGTATTGCTATCGCCCGGGCTCTGTTGCGCGATGCTCCTGTGCTGATCCTGGACGAGGCAACGTCTGCGCTGGATACGGAATCTGAGAAAGCAATCCAGGCGGCTCTGGATGAGCTGCAGAAAAATAAAACCGTGCTGGTGATTGCGCACCGTCTGTCTACCATTGAAGGTGCTGATGAAATCCTGGTGGTCGATGAAGGCGAGATCATTGAACGCGGAGCTCACACTCAGTTGATTGAACAAGATGGTGCATATGCCCAGTTGCACAGCATCCAGTTTGGGCAGTAACTGTGTTTGAAAAAATCTGGTTTGAGAATCATCCGGCAAAATATTGGCTAGGGTGGCTGCTATGGCCACTCAGCCTGTTATTCGGACGAATCAGTACCCATCGTCGAGAAGCCTACCTCAGCGGTAAAAAAACACGTTATCGGGCGCCTGTGCCCATAGTGGTGGTCGGCAATATTACCGCTGGTGGTAACGGTAAAACCCCGGTGGTGATCTGGCTGGTGGAGCAGTTACTGGCGCTGGGCTATCGTCCCGGAGTGGTTTCGCGTGGCTATGGTGGCAAAGCCCCCGGTTACCCGTTGCAAGTGAATGAGCAGACGCCGGTTAACCATAGTGGCGACGAACCTAAGCTGATTTTCCAAAGAACCAAAGTGCCTGTTGCCGTCGCGCCGGTACGATCTGAAGCAGTAAAAGCGCTGCTTGACCAGCATGTTGATGTCATTATTACCGATGATGGATTGCAGCATTATGCGCTTGAGCGTGACCTGGAATTGGTGGTGATTGATGGTGTGCGGCGATTTGGCAACCAGCAACTTATCCCTATGGGGCCATTGCGGGAACCTATGTCGCGCCTTGAGCAGGTGGATCTGCTGATCACCAATGGCGGTAAGGCCCAGCCAGGTGAACTGCCAATGACTCTGACTCCACAACAAGCGGTTAACCTGGTCACAGGAGAACAGCGACCGGTGACTCAGTTGGAGCGCTTGGTGGCGTTCGCTGGAATTGGCCATCCACCGCGCTTTTTTGCTACCTTGCACTCATTGGGTGCCACGCTGGTTAAAACGCAAAGTTTTGCCGATCATCAAGATTTTAACCCTGCTGAGCTGGAAGCACTTGCGCAGCAAGGCAGTAACGTCATAATGACAGAAAAAGACGCCGTAAAATGTGCTCAATTCGCTGATAACAATTGGTGGTACTTACCGGTAGATGCCACGTTTTCAGAGCAAGATTCAGAGCATATATTGAATCGAATCAAAGAGGTAATAAACAACCATGGATCACCGTCTGCTTGAAATCGTCGCTTGCCCGGTCTGTAAAGGTAAACTGGTTTTTGATAAAGATAATCAGGAGCTTATCTGTAAACTGGATCGATTAGCTTATCCAATCCGCGATGGTATCCCAGTGTTATTGGAGCAAGAGGCCCGCACTATGTCAATGGATGAGAAACGCTGATGTCATTTACCGTGGTGATTCCCGCCCGCTATCAATCCAGTCGTTTACCGGGTAAACCTTTGGCTGATATTTGTGGCAAGCCGATGATCCAGTGGGTCTACGAACGGGCTCTCCAGTCAGGTGCCGACCAGGTGGTCGTGGCCACTGACGATGCCCGCATTGAGCAAGCTGTGCTGGCGTTTGGTGGCCAGGTTTGCATGACCTCTGACAGCCATGAGTCCGGCACTGAGCGATTAGCGGAAGTGGTGGACAAACTGGCGATAGATGATTCGCACATTGTGGTCAACGTTCAGGGTGATGAACCGCTTATTCCGGCTGAAATCATTCGTCAAGTTGCGGATAACCTGGCCAATAGTCAGGCACCGATGGCCACTTTGGCAGTGGAAATTACCGATGCGGACGAGGTGTTTAATCCGAATGTGGTGAAAGTGGTGACTGACAAAGACGGCTACGCACTCTATTTCAGTCGTGCGACTATCCCATGGGATCGCGATAACTTCGCTACAGGTGACAAAGTGATCGGTCAGCCGTTGCTGCGCCATATAGGTATTTATGCTTACCGGGCTGGTTTCATTAATACCTACATCAACTGGCAACCCTCCATCCTGGAAAAAATTGAGTCTCTGGAGCAGTTACGTGTGCTCTGGTACGGCGAAAAAATCCACGTTGATGTTGCAAGTCAGGCACCAGCGGCCGGGGTCGATACCCCGGAAGACCTTGAGGTGGTAAGGCAGATTGTCGAACAGGGCCAAGTTTAATGGCACTCAGATGATTGAAAAGGCCCTGAACAGGGCCTTTTTCTTTTGGTTGCATCTGAAAGGTTTGTGTTTTACATGCCGTTGTCATAATCGTTACGTTTCGGGCAACTGGCAATGATCTCCCGGCGACCGGTTTCTTTCACTTCCTCCAGAACCACGTCAAAGCCCCACAAACGGTATAAATGTTTCAGTACCTCTTCACAGCTGTCATCGAGCGGAATTCGGTCGTGCGGTACGTATTGCAGCGTTAACGAGCGGTCACCGCGGACATCGACGTTAAATACCTGGATATTGGGTTCCAGATTGCTGAGGTTATACTGCGCCGCCAGTTTCTGCCGGATTTGCTGATAGCCTGAATCATCATGTATGGCGCTCACTTCGATGTAGTTTTTGCGATCATCATCCAGAATGGCGAAAAACTTGAATTCGCGCATTAAACGTGGTGATAGATACTGACTGATAAAGCTTTCGTCCTTAAAGTTGTGCATTGCAAAATGCACCGCATCCAGCCAGTCTGTACCGGCAAGCTCAGGGAACCACTCGTAATCTTCCTCAGTAGGTTCTTCACATATCCGTTTAATGTCCCTGAACATAGCAAAACCAAGCGCATATGGGTTAATACCACTGAAATACGGGCTGTTGTAAGCTGGCTGGGCAACAACAGCCGTGTGGCTGTGGAGAAACTCCAGAATGAACTTGTCGGACACTAACCCTTCATCATAGAGATGATTAAGAATGGTGTAGTGCCAGAACGTAGCCCAGCCTTCGTTCATTACCTGAGTCTGTTTCTGCGGATAAAAATACTGGCTGATTTTACGTACGATCCTGACGATCTCCCGTTGCCAGGGTTCCAGCAAGGGGGCGTGCTTCTCAATGAAATAGAGAATGTTTTCCTGCGGTTCGCTCGGGAAGCGAACTTTAATGTCTGCCTCTTTTGATTTTGATTTCGGTACCGTACGCCACAGGTCGTTTACTTGTGATTGCAAGTAAGCTTCACGTTCCTCCTGGCGGGTTTTTTCTTCGGCGATGGAAATTTTTTCCGGTCGTTTATATCGGTCAACCCCATAATTCATCAGGGCATGGCAGGAGTCGATCAACTCCTCAACTTCCCCAACGCCATATTTCTGTTCGCACTCTGCGATATAGTTTTTGGCAAATAACAGGTAATCAATGATGGAACTGGCGTCTGTCCAGGTCTGGAACAGGTAATTACCCTTAAAAAACGAGTTGTGGCCGTAACAGGCATGGGCCATAACCAACGCCTGCATAGTGACGGTATTTTCTTCCATCAGGTAAGCAATACATGGGTCGGAATTAATCACGATTTCATAGGCAAGGCCCATTTGGCCGTGTTTATACCCCTGCTCAGTTTGAATGAACTTTTTACCAAAAGACCAGTGATTGTAATTAATCGGCATGCCGATACTGGAGTAAGCGTCCATCATCTGTTCCGAGGTAATCACCTCGATCTGGTTAGGGTAAGTATCCAGTCGATAGTGCTCGGCGACACGTTTGATCTCCTGGTGGTATCGCTCCAGCAGATCAAATGTCCAGTCTGGTCCATCTGGCAGCATTTTGTCTTTTTTCTTACTTGCCCGTTTGGTCTCAGTAGCCATAGCGCCTCCCTATGCAGTTTCCTTGTGGAACAGCTCCCGGAATACCGGGAAAATATCTTCCACGGAGCGGATATTTTTCATGGCGAAGTTATCAAACGAGTGCTGCAGTTTCTCGTATTCATGCCATAAGGTCTGATGTGAACGCCGGGTAATTTCAATGTAGGCGTAATATTGGCAGGTTGGCAGCAGGCTATTGACCAGCAGCTCTTTACAGCGAGGTGAATCATCCGCCCAGTTATCGCCGTCTGATGCCTGAGCTGCGTAGATATTCCACTGGTCGAGTGGGTAACGTTCTTTGACTATTTCATCCATCAGTTTTAAAGCCGAAGACACTATGGTGCCGCCGGTTTCCTGTGAATAGAAGAACTCATGTTCGTCGACTTCTTTCGCCTGAGTGTGGTGGCGGATAAATACCACTTCGACGTTTTCATAAGTTCGGTTCAGGAACAGGTAAAGCAGGACGTAAAACCGTTTGGCGATATCTTTAGTGGCCTGGTCCATTGAACCGGAAACGTCCATCAGACAGAACATCACCGCCTGGCTGGAAGGCACAGGCTTGCGCTCGTAATTTTTAAATCGCAAGTCAAAGGTATCGATGAACGGTACGCTATCGATTTTTTTTCGCAGCTCTTCTATTTCCTGTTTCAGGCGTTTTTCTTCTATTACCTGAGCAGGTTCCATATTGGCAATTCGGTCTAGTTCTTCCTCCAGTTCATGCAGCAGTCGACGTTTGCTGGCCGTCATAGCGGTACGACGCGCTAAAGACTGTTGCAGTGAGCGAATAATCGCAATATTGGCCGGGACCCCTGCAGTTTGAAAACCAGCGCGGTGGGACTTCCACTCTTTGATCTTGTTAATCTGGTTCTTTTTCAGGTTGGGTAGTGCCAGATCTTCGAAAAGAATATCTAAGTATTCGTCCTTTGAAATCTGGAATACGAATTCATCCTGGCCTTCACCATCTGGACTGGCATCCCCTTCGCCAGCACCACTTCCTTGACCGCCGCCTTTTGGCCGTTCAATTTTATCGCCGGTAATGAACTGGTCGTTACCGGGATGGACACGCTCCTTTAAACCGCCTTTACCTTGATGAAAAATCGGTTCTTTAATGTCTCGATGTGGAATCGATACGTCTTCACCTGTCTCGGTATTAGTGATCGAGCGACGATTGACGGCATCAGCGACTGATTCCTTAATTTGCTTTTTATAACGGCGTAAAAAGCGTTGTCGGTTGACCGCACTTTTATTCTTGCCATTTAGACGTCTGTCAATAAATTGCGCCATGTAATACCCCTCTGGACATCCAAGGGCCCGCTACCAGCCATCGGGCTGATAGCAAGACCAATTCAGGCTGTATATCAACTGCAGTTATGAGGATTTACGTACACGCAAATACCATTCGGACAGCAATCGAACCTGTTTCTCGGTATAACCTTTCTCCATCATACGGGCGACAAAATCGTCGTGTTTTTTCTGGTCTTCAGACGAGGTTTTCGCGTTAAATGAAATGACCGGCAGTAACTCCTCAGTATTCGAGAACATTTTTTTCTCAATAACAGTACGCAGTTTTTCGTAACTGGTCCAAACCGGGTTATGGCCTTTGTTATTGGCTCTGGCCCGCAATACAAAGTTAACGATTTCGTTACGGAAATCTTTTGGATTGCTGATACCGGCGGTTTTCTCAATTTTTTCCAACTCGCTGTTGAGAGAAGAGCGGTCGAACAGCTGGCCGGTTTCTGGGTCACGATATTCCTGGTCCTGAATCCAGAAGTCGGCGTAGGTTACATAGCGGTCAAAGATGTTCTGACCGTATTCAGAATATGATTCCAGATATGCAGTCTGGATCTCTTTACCAATGAATTCCACATAGCGAGGTACCAGGTATCCTTTCAGGAATTCCAGATATTTTTCTGCCGTTTCCTGAGGGAATTGCTCCCGTTCAACTTGCTGTTCAATAACGTAGAACAGATGAACTGGGTTGGCTGCCACTTCCGTTTGGTCAAAGTTGAACACCCTGGAGAGAATCTTAAACGCGAAGCGGGTTGACAGCCCGGACATACCTTCGTTTACACCGGCATAGTCGCGGTATTCCTGATAACTTTTCGCTTTAGGATCAGTATCTTTCAGCGTTTCACCATCATAAACCCGCATTTTTGAGAAAATAGACGAGTTTTCCGGCTCTTTCAGTCGGGAAAGAATACTGAATTGTGCCAGCAGCTCCAGTGTGCTTGGTGAGCAAGGCGCTTTAGCTAGCTCTGAATGATCCAGCAATTTCTGGTAAATTTTTACTTCTTCCGATACGCGTAAACAGTACGGCACTTTCACTATGTAGACCCGGTCTAAAAATGCTTCGTTGTTTTTATTATTACGGAAGGTTTGCCATTCGGATTCATTGGAGTGAGCCAGAATCATGCCGTCAAATGGCAGTGCAGAAAGCCCCTCAGTACCGTTATAGTTGCCCTCCTGGGTGGCAGTCAGTAACGGGTGCAGCACTTTAATCGGAGCCTTAAACATCTCAACGAATTCCATCAGCCCCTGGTTGGCTTTACATAATGCACCAGAATAGCTGTAGGCGTCAGGGTCATCCTGAGAGAAGTGCTCCAGTTTACGAATATCCACTTTACCAACCAGTGAAGAAATATCCTGGTTGTTTTCGTCACCGGGCTCAGTTTTGGCTACCGCCAGTTGATCGAGAATCGAAGGACGGACTTTCACTACTTTGAATTTGGAAATATCCCCGCCGAACTCGTGCAGACGTTTTGCTGCCCAAGGTGACATGATGGAGCGCAGGTAGCGTTTTTCGATGCCATATTCCTGTTTCAGTAAGTCCCCATCTTCTTCGATATCAAACAGGCAGAACGGATGGTCGTTCACCGGACTGCGCTGGCCATTTGCTGACAGTACATAAATTGGTACCTGTTGCATTAACGCTTTCAGCTTTTCTGCCAGAGATGACTTACCGCCACCGACCGGACCGAGCAGGTAGAGGATCTGCTTACGTTCTTCCAGCCCCTGTGCGGCGTGCTTCAGGTATGAAACAATTTGCTCTATGGCATCTTCCATGCCATAAAAATCTTTGAATGTTTCATAGCGTGAAATCACGCGGTTAGAAAAAATCCGGCTCAATCGAGGGTCATGTGCAGTATCAATCAGTTCAGGCTCGCCTATTGCCATCAGCAAACGCTCGGCAGAGTTGGCGTAGGCGCTTTTGTCATCTTTACAAAGCGCTAAAAATTCCTGTATTGATATCTCTTCGTCCTTGGCAGCTTCATAACGTGCTTGGAAATGGTCAAAAATACTCATAATAAATCCCTCTCTGAACCTGTCTCGATGACACTCAACCCGCATAGAAATACAAATCCTTCTTTATATAAGGCTAGTCGGTATTGCGAATTTTGCTTAAAAAATATGTGCTTATTTGACGACATTTGACAAAACTGAGATTTTGAAATTGGCAGTATCTTGCCATCGGTCTGTGGTCAGAATGATATGAATCTATTACTGTTTTGCCTGATGAAGGTCAGATCGCGAGTTTTGATCTTGGCGATTAGGTGGGTAGATTATTGAAGTGACGGGAAATAAAAGCCGGGCGTCTCGGCACCCGGCTTGCAGATACGAGTGATCAGGCGTTATAGATTTGGGCAAGTTCAGTCGGCGATAAATGGTACTGACGTGGACAGTTGCGCCAGGTGGTCAGCATGCGACGATATTTTTCCAGCATCGGTGTGTGACTGTTGTAGTGATGCTCGCTCTTGTCAAACTGCGGGTACAGGCCCTCTGAATCAACGACAAAACGGACATAATGCACCAGGTGGGCTTCGGTGGCGATATCGAAACCTAAGAATTGCAGCCTGCGGATATCAACCTGGTTGCCGTCCTGTTCACTGAGCATCTTATGAGATTCCTGCATGGCATGGTACATCTCCATGATATCGATGATTTCACGACATTCGGCCTCAGACAGGCTGCCAAAGTGTTTATCAAGTTCCCGCATTTGCAGTGCATAGCCGCGCTCGACGATGGTTTGCAGGCGTTGATATTTGGCTGCATTTTCCGGGTCGAGCTTGGACATCAATTGGTACTGGTTGGATAAGATCAGGCGTTGAGCGTTGGTCATTTCCATGTTGGCCTCACTATATTAAAAGTCTTATTAAATGTGCTGCAGACAGGTTAATCGCTTCCAGTTATCTGAAACATGATCTCAACACATATTCATTATTAATATTGCAAATTATCGCCGGTCGTTATGGTGATGGTTGTAAAGATAGTCTCTATCTGAAAAGGTGCGCAGCCATTCTGGTTTAAAAACACACAACATAGCCAGCGCCATACCGTTCAGTAACCCCTCGGGAAAGGCCAACAGAGGCAAAAATATCAGGTAGTTGTCGTAAATGGTTGCCCAGTCGTGGCTGCCAAGCAAAAGCAGGTATGCGGCATTAAGTAGTAGATGACAGGTACCGGTCACGCCACCATTAAAAAATCCAGCCACAAAGATAAACACGAAGATATTACGTGGCAGCCAACGGTAGCTGGCTAGAAATATCAAATAGGTCAGCAAGATGGGTATCAGTGCACTTATCAACAGATACTCTGGAAGGGCAGACCAGTCCAGATTACCCAGCAGCGCTTTGATCATGCTGGCCGGGATGGACAACAGAAACGCCACACGCCAGCCATACATCATAGTGATGGTGGTAAGGGCCAGAAAGTGAATGTTAAGGTCGGCTTTGATTCCGGCTTGGGCTGACCAAAGTAGCCCGAGGGCGAATACAGTGGCAAACGTCAGATGCTGAAATCCGCGTTCCATTTTCATTTTGGGTAACAACGCCTGTTTGGCATCTTTTACAGCTGCGGGTATCACCAGCAACAGCATTAACAGCGAAAACAGTTCACTTAACAGCACACGACCACCAAAAAAATACCAACCGGGTAGGTTGGTATTTTTTACGATTCAGCCATCAGATGGTATCAGTACGTCACGTTAGAGTGATACTGCTCAAGAATTGCGACTACTTTATCCATAGTTTCTTTGCTAGGAGGTTCAACACCTTCCAGTGGGTACTCTAATCCCAGAGCTTCCCACTTATGCGCGCCGAGCTTGTGATAGGGCAGCAGTTCAACTTTTTCGACGTTGTCCATATCTTTAATAAATTCACCCAACATGTGAGCAGCTTCTTCATCATCAGTGTAACCGGGGACCACCACGTAACGTATCCAGGTCTTTTGGCCGATTTTGTGCAAATAGCGAGCAAAATCCAGTGTTCTGCGGTTGGAAACGCCGATGAAGTCATGGTGGATTTCATCTTTCATGTGTTTGATATCTAACATGACCAGGTCGGTAGCGGCCAACACTTCATCAATGACTTCGGTATGTTTACGTATGTATCCGTTTGTATCAAGGCAGGTATGGATACCCTCTGCCTGAGCGGCGCGGAAGAAGTCACGCACGAACTCAGGCTGCAGCATCGCCTCACCACCGGAACAGGTAATGCCACCACCCGAAGCGTTCATAAAATGACGGTAAGATTTCGCTTCCTGGATAATTTCTTCAACGGTGACTTCACGGCCACCGTGGGTATCCCAAGTATCACGGTTATGGCAATACATGCACCGCATTAAACAGCCCTGCATAAAGACGATAAATCGGATACCCGGGCCATCGACTGTTCCACAAGATTCAAATGAATGGATACGACCAATTGTTGACATGGCGTTGTCTCTACTGGGGGAAATTTGCTGTTATTTTATTACAAAACCAAGGCTTAACCTAATTTTTTGCAGCCTGACTGAGCAAGAATTTATCGCGTTGAATTAACCCAGAACAACAATAAGTTAGAAGAAGGACGAGATGGTCATTCCCGCCACCCCATACACCGACTGGCGAGATGGTGAATATTCGGCACTATAGGCCGACGCGGTGATGCTCGCCGCAAAATGAGGCCGGTACCAGGCCAGCCCCAGAGTAAACGTTGCCTGCTGGTTTTTAACGTCAACGGCGTAGTTTTGAGGAACAGTGAGTCCGGGACGAAGGCCTTCTATGGTTAGGTCATAAAACCGGTAACGTACTGAAATACCAGAGAACAAAAACCATGCTTGAGTACCTTGCCCCAACATTCCCGGACGAAAAGTCCGTTCGGCGTTGACGCTGGCACTACCAAAACTATTGGCCAGATCCTGGCCCCAGCGCAACATCAGCCCGGCGGAGATATCGCGGCGAAAATTGCCCATATTAATTTCGGACAACGCTGACAGTTCGGCCCGCTCTAATGCCGGGGTAGTTTGGCGCCACAACTTGATCTGGTTGGCATAACTGAGATTACCTACCCATTTGTTTTCTATCTGATATTCCCAGCCATTGGGCTGAGTGGTATCCAGCACGGTATGAGCCAGTTTCTGAGTGGATCGGGCAAATGAATTTTCTCCTGTGGTACCTGCCATTAAGCCAAACCTGTGGCTTAGGTCCGGACTGGTACTGTAATAATTGAATTCCGCAAACATCAGCCCCGCGTAAGGCCTGTCATCAGCCTGCGGTTGGTTTGACTCAATGTCGGCCGGTGTCCACATTTGCTGTCCGATGGTGATATTGATTTTGTCGACTGAATCGATTTGCCAGTAGGAGAGGCTGAGTGGTTGTTGGTGCCAGTCTTTTGATAAGCGGCCGGAGCTGTAACTGAAAAACAGGCCATGGGTATAATCCTGGTCGACACCAAACGCGCCGTCGTTGTCGAGTGCCACCGTCAGGGTGGGTGACTCAGAAGCCAGAATAGACGCGGAATAAAATAGTCCCAGCGTTAATAGAACCCAGTGCATAAACATCCTAGTAGTCAACATGATGAGAGGACATTATGACTGAAGTAGTCGTTGCTGCGTTTGATTGTGTTCACAAACATTCAGGCAGGGTGAAAGCAATGGATAATAAAAAGCCCCGCTAATCAGCGGGGCTTTGCAACGATAACTCAGTCAGCTTATAGTGACTCAGTAAAGGTACGTGCGATTACGTCAGCTTGTTGCTCTGCAGTCAGTGAGTTAAAGCGAACGGCGTAACCTGATACGCGAATGGTCAACTGAGGATATTTCTCAGGGTGCTTAACTGCATCTTCCAGAGTATCACGGTTCAGTACGTTCACGTTCAGGTGCTGACCACCTTCAATACCGGTTTCATGGTGGAAGTAACCATCCATCAGACCAGCCAGGTTAGCGCGTTGAGAACCAGCATCTTTACCCAGCGCGTTTGGCACGATTGAGAAGGTATAAGAGATACCATCTTGAGCATCGGCGAACGGTAGCTTACCAACCGAAGTCAGAGAAGCCACTGCGCCTTTCTCATCACGGCCGTGCATTGGGTTCGCACCTGGAGCAAATGGAGCGCCAGCACGACGACCATCAGGCGTATTACCAGTTTTCTTACCGTAAACAACGTTAGACGTGATTGTCAGGATAGACTGAGTTGGAATCGCGTCGCGGTATGTTTTCAGTTTACGGATCTTGTTCATGAATGTAGAAACAAGTTCACATGCGATGTCATCTACGCGAGCATCGTTGTTACCGAATTTAGGATAATCACCTTCGATTTCGAAATCGACGGCAATACCATCTTCGTCACGAACCGGTTTGACGGTAGCGTATTTGATGGCAGACAGAGAGTCAGCCGCAACAGACAGACCAGCGATACCACAAGCCATAGTACGACGTACATCACGGTCATGCAGTGCCATCAGTGACGCTTCGTAGCTGTACTTGTCGTGCATGTAGTGAATGCTGTTCAGAGCGGTGACGTACTGTTTCGCCAACCAATCCATGAAGTTGTCCAGACGAGCCATCACGTCGTCATAGTTTAGCACTGCGTCAGTGATCGCTTCTGACTTAGGACCTACCTGCATTTTCAGCTTCTCATCAACACCACCGTTGATTGCGTAAAGCATGGTTTTTGCCAGGTTAGCGCGAGCGCCGAAGAACTGCATTTGTTTACCCACAATCATTGGAGAAACACAACATGCAATCGCGTAGTCGTCTGATTCTAGGTCAGGGCGCATCAGGTCGTCGTTTTCGTACTGGATAGAAGAAGTATCGATAGATACTTTTGCACAGAAACGTTTGAAACCGTCAGGCAGCTGCTCAGACCAAAGTACAGTGATGTTTGGCTCTGGAGATGGGCCCATAGTGTACAGGCTGTTCAGGAAACGGAAGTTGGTACGAGTGACCAGTGTACGGCCGTCCATACCCATACCGCCCATAGATTCTGTTGCCCAGATAGGGTCGCCAGAGAACAGCTCATCGTATTCAGGAGTACGCAGGAAACGAACCATACGCAGTTTCATCACGAAGTGGTCGATCATTTCCTGAGCTTGTTCTTCAGTGATTTTACCTGCTGCGATATCACGCTCGATGAAGATGTCCAGGAAAGTCGAAGTACGGCCCAGAGACATAGCGGCACCGTTTTGTGATTTTACTGCGGCCAGGTAACCGAAGTAAGTCCACTGGATAGCTTCTTGAGCAGTTTCAGCCGGACGAGAAATGTCGAAGCCGTATTTAGCTGCCATTTCTTTAATTTGACCCAGTGCGCGGTGTTGCTCTGCAATTTCTTCACGCAGCTGCATAGTCATATGCAGGTCTTCACCGTTCTCAAATTTCTCTTGCAGAGAAGTGAATTGAGCCAGTTTGTCCTTCATCAGGAAGTCGATACCGTAAAGGGCAACACGACGGTAGTCACCGATGATACGACCACGGCCGTATGCATCTGGAAGACCAGTCAGAACACCAGATTTACGACATTTCAGGATGTCTGGAGTGTAGATATCGAAAACACCCGCGTTGTGCGTTTTGCGGTATTCAGTAAAGATTTTTTTAACTTGAGGATCCAGTTCGCGATCATAAGCTTTGCACGAACCTTCAACCATGCGGATACCACCGTTAGGGATAATCGCACGTTTAAGAGGAGCTTCTGTTTGTAGACCGACGATAGTTTCAAGGTCTTTTTCAATGTAGCCTGCATCGTGAGCAGTGATGGTAGAGATAACTGAAGTATCAAAATCAACTGGAGCGTGAGTCGCGTTTTCCTGTTTGATACCTTCCATTACCTTAGCCCAAAGCTTGTTAGTCGCTTCAGTGCCTTCAGAAACCAGGAAAGATTCGTCGCCTTCATAAGGAGCGTAGTTCTTCTGAATGAAATCACGAACGTTTACTTCGTTTTGCCAGTCGCCTGCCGCAAAACCTTCCCAAGCTTTAGCAAATTGCTCTGCCATGACATACCTACCTTTTTAGTAGAAAAAACACGTGCCGTTTCGCCGTTGAGCCAGCGAACACCGGGTAAACCGGAGGAGCGGCACACTCTATATTAAATAACAATATGTATAGTCGATGTGACATTCGATTAACTATACATATTATTACTACTTACTGGGTAGTAATCCTTATCTGTTGTCCAAGGTATACTAAAATTTTTTTGCAAACCTTAAACTAAATCAATAAATGATAAAAAAACTTAATAAATAAGGACGGCCATAGGCCGTCCGTTCAACTTTTTTAAAGCCAGGCTTGGATGCCGTATTGGCCTTCTAGCATACCGACTGCCAACATCGCCACCAGACAGATGATGAAGACGCTGACTGGAATGATGACTTTATCGGCAAATGACAAACGCGCCGCGCGCTCTTTGTCACCGATTAGGCCGTTGTTGTCCAGGAACATTGTCAGTGCCCAAGCCAGTACCGGGTTGGCCACAAAAGAAGCAAAGATACAGATACCAGCGGCTTGTGAGTCGTTAGTTTCTTTAACCATTTGCATACCTGCTTCAACCAGTGGCAAGAATACGCCAACCAGCAGAGCAATACGCATCACTGGTGGCCATACCGCAACGTCCATCGGGAAACCAAGCACGGCAACGGTCATAACGATCAAACCTAGCAGAATCGCACCACCAGGGATTGGACGCTTCGCGATTGCTGCAGGGATCATATAGGTGCCCCACGATGAAGTAATGTTACCACCACCCACTGCAGTACCCACCATCTGACGGATTGAACACATTGTCATAGTGTCATCAACGTCCATCAGAACTTTGTCAGTCTTCTTAGGATAGTTCAATTCTTGGAAAATACGGTGACCTAAGAAGTCAGGTGACCACATAGCGACTGCCAGAATAGCGAACGGCAGAGAGGCAATAAAGTGCTCCATATTCGGCAGACCCAGTTGCCAGCCTGTCTCTGTGCTACCCCACCAGTAGGCAGGATTCAGATTTGGCAGACCCATTTCGGTTTCAAACTGCAGATCGAACCCAGCGCCCAGTGCCAATGCAATCACCAGACCGGTAATGGCACAGACGGGGATGGCCAACCAACGCATGTTGATTTTTGCCAGGTAAGCATAAACGGCAATGTTGATACCGAGTACCAGCAGGCCAACATAACCCATGCTACCGGCGGCGACGTCGGCAGATTGCAGACCGGTTGCCCAAGTTTGAATCGAGCCGATCTGGCTCATGGTTCCGGTAAAGCCAAGGAAGATCAACAAGCCACCGGCAGTACCTTGGGATGTCAGGTTAACCAGTTTTGAGCCACCTTTAAAATAGCTGAGCAATAAACCAAAAACACCCAACAGAATAGCCAGAGCAAGTGGGTGAGCACCAGCCAGAGCAATTGAACCGATCAACGGGATCATCGGGCCGTGGTTACCGGCCAGGTTTGCGCGCGGGTTGAAAAATCCAGAAGCAAGGACACAGAAAAGGAGGGCTGGAATAAGCATCTCAACGCGAGCCACTTCGATAGCGAACTCTTTACCCAGGTTAATGTGATCCCAAGCTTGGGTTAAGCCGTCTGCCCAGGACATCATCACAGCTGAGTACATGGCAATAATGCCGATAGTACCTGCCAGGGCTGGAACCAGATCTTCCAGTTCAAAGCGGAAATCCCGTCCAGGAAGGTTCAGTCCGAACCGTCTTGGCTTCATGATCTGAAGTTCGTGATCCAGGTAGTCCGAGCGAGTTGCAAATTCTGATGCGGGACGATGAAGCTCTTGGTAACTCTTGTTTTCGATATCCGAATCAGAGTGCACTTTATTCATGGCGTCTGACATAGATTCCTCATTTTATAAAGTTAGTATTTGGTTTGGTGCCTAATCTTGGTTCTGCAATTGAGCTCGCTTATGTATTCGTGCCGCCCTAAAAGGGCTTTTTGTTGTCTGCGGCGCAGTGACTACGTGCTTAAGTGTAGACAACGCTGATACAAACCGAGCCTTGCTAGGCCTTTGTCCATGTTGGCGAGTGTAGCTTGCTAACCCCTTGGGGTGATTGATTTAGATCACTTAATGACAAAATGTGAAATTAAACTACAAGATTAACCTATAAATACAATTCAATCGCGAAAGTGTTAACGTATTTCGTAATTTGTTTTCAAATGTTAACAGGCGTTAAGTTTGTTCAAAAAAACTTATAGTGCTGCGGGCTGAGGAAAAATGGCAGTTTGAAAATTGGCACGCAGATTGCGTTACCTAGTCAGAATCAAATTGCAACGGCAAATGATTGCCGCTACCCAATCAGTTAGGACTATTTATGATGAAAAACGTAATAACTTTGCCCCTGGCAACTGCAATTTCTCTGGCCCTGGTCGGTTGTGGCGGCGGTGGTGGTGATGAGGGCGGCTCTTACAAGCCTGCTCCACTAGTATATAAGTGGCAAGTGATCGATTTGTATTCGACTCCGAGTAACCAAGTGTCTAGCGGCTGTGCGATTTTTGCTAACGATACATCGGTAGATGGAAATGTAATAGCGGCGCGCGTTGCCGACCGAGGTTTTCAGATATTGTTCCACGACAGTCAAGGCGCTGTCGTGACTTCCAAAACTATCACGGGTATTCCTAGTAATGGCATAGTTTCCATTTCTGCCAATAACATCCCGGACAACGGTTATGTTTCGCTGGAAGAGAATAGCGGTTTGGTGGCAGGTGACCGGGAGTCCTATATTTTTGGCGTACATAAGTCACTGATGCAGAATATGACTATTGCTGTACGCACCCAGCAGGCAAGCAGCAATGCCTGTTATCGAGGTGACCGAGCAATAGAAGAATCCAGTGAACCTACTGCAGCTGTTGCGATAGCTCCTGACTCCAATGCAGCTGCGCCGGCATATTTCCAAACCAGCGGCTCTGCCAGTCGTACATCTGGTGGGAGTAACCAGATCGACCTGAAT
>NZ_JBNKVP010000022.1:0-47250 GCF_050299255.1 Vibrio sp. | reverse complement strand
AAACCGAAGTTTCGAATTTTGATTATCATCAACGAGTGCCCACACAGATTGATAGGTTTATATTGTTAAAGAGCGTTTTCTGTCGACTTAGAAGTAATTCCCGTGTCGTCAGGGGTGCGTATAATACGCTTCCCAAATTCGGAGTCAAGCGCTAATTTTATTTAATTCATGACTTCATCTTTCCTACACTTCGTGATTTATCTCTCACTCCGTGTCGGTGAGGCGGCATTATAGGGAGGCGATGAGGGAACACAAGCTTTTTCTGGCAAATATTTTCCAACCGCTCAAAAAAAGAGCAAAGCAGTTGAAATCGAATAAAATTTCAACATTTGAGACAAGTCACACCAATCGGTTGGAAAAACCACAATCATACACGTAATATCCAATGTATCTATTTTGTTAAAAGTAGGTACTTGTCTTTTAAATTGAATAAGTTGTATTCCAATATGAATTCTACCAAAACGATGTTACTGATTGTCACTGTGGCCGTTATAGGAGCATTTCTTTTCGCTCAGCTCGATTTAACCGCCGCGTTTGCTTTTATTGCTGGTGTTATTGCTACTTTTTTGGTTTTCACCTTTTCTTCAACTTCAGCACAAATCGAAAATGAAAACGGACTGGACTCCGATATCAATAATTCAACCAAAACTCTCTATGTAGGTAACTTGCCTTATAAAGCGAACGAAATGAACGTTAAAGAGCTGTTCGCTCAGTATGGTGAAGTGTTTGCCGTGCGTTTAATGAAAGATAAACGCACAGGTAAGAGACGAGGGTTTGGTTTTGTCGTTATGGCTGCGGGCGATGCCCAACCAGCAATAGAGGCACTGAACGAAAAAGAATATATGCAGAGAACGTTAAAAGTACGGATCGCCAACGACCCTAAACACCCTCAAGAGGATAGAGACGAACAGGATTAAATTCGAGTCCCGCTAGCATCTCATTCAGCGCTTCTTCCTGCCAGGGAGGAGCGCTGGCAAAAATTTGTCCGTTGCCGACAACGCTGTTCTGCTCCCCATTGATCGCCAGCAAGGATTTCACCCGGCGGGCAATTGCTTCTCCAGAATCGATTAACTGCACTTGTTGACCCAACACCGCCTGTATCTCAGCTTTTATCAGCGGGAAATGAGTACAACCCAGCACAGCGACATCTACTTTCTGCTTTAACGGCGTCAGTATTCCGTCCAGTTCAACCAGATCTATCGGTTTGCCACGCAACTTTTCTTCCGCCATATCCACCAGCCGGGTGGAACCAAGCATTTCGACATTCTTGTCCATTGCAAAATCGCGGATCAGATCTCTGGTATATTCACGAGTCACCGTTGCCGGTGTCGCGATCAGCCCCACCGCTTTATTGGCCAGAGACGATGCCGGTTTTATCGCAGGGACGACACCCACGACCGGGATGGTCAGTTTTTCCCTCAGCTTGGGTAGTACTATGGTACTGGCGGTGTTACAGGCGATCACCACCAGGTCAACCGGGTTTTGCTCCACCAGCCGCGTGATACAGCCAACGACTCTTGGGATCAGAACCTCTTGTGCCAGCTCACCATAGGGGTAAGCCTGGTTATCAAACATATAGATATAGTTAAGCCGCGGTAGCAACTTTTTGATTTCCTGATAGACAGACAAGCCGCCGACGCCAGAATCAAATATCAGTACGGTTTGGTTGGGTTGTTGTGACACTCTGAGGTTCCGTCAAAAATAACCCAGTGATCATAGCGGCTGTTTTTTATTTGGCAATCACTGTTGCATCATAGCGCAGGTGACTGAAACGCGGCCCTCGCTCCAACAGGCAATTGCTCAACGCCAATTGCCCGCTAAAACTCGGAGCAGACAGCACCAGGGTATGAAACTCGCCATTTTCGCCACAGGGGTCGACTCCGGCCGGTAATGCCGCAACCCAAGGCAGGTTATATTGCTGGCCACAGTTTTCAGCCAGCCGCGACTCTCCATCGCAAGTCACCACTACCGCCTCAATTCCGCGTTGAATAATCTCTTCTGCCAACGCCATACTGTCTTCCCCCATTAACGGAAACAGGCATTGCCAACCCGCCGGCTCGATGTAGCTACGTCGGTACTGGGCAATACCGTTGTGGAACATATCGCCAAACGCCACCAGCGAAAAATCCAGATTACTGCGACGTAACCCTTCCACAACCCGCTGTTGATAGACAGGATTAGATGGAAAAACCTCCGGGAGCACTATCTTAACTAACGGCAGGCCGATTAAATCAGCCTGCATCTCAACAACGTCTATCGGCGTTACCTGAAACGGTACCTCATCGGCGACATAAGTGGTAAATAGCCCGACTACCTGATAATCCGGGTCGGCATTCAGCCGCTCCAGCACCAAAGCCGAATCTTTACCACTGGACCAACTGATCATTACTTTGCGTTTCATCGACTCTCCTTGAGAAAAAACCGCCCGAAGGCGGTTAATTGTGATTAAAACTGATAACGACCGGTCAGCATAAAGCGGCGGCCATCGCCGGGGTAGTAAGCCCCCCAATTATTGGCGTTGGCGGCATATTTCTGATCAAACAGATTGTCGACTCGCAGACTGGCTGTCCAGGCCTGGCGGGTATAGTTCACCGCCAGGTTACCCAGCCAGTATGCCGGTAGCTTGGCGGCGCTGTTAGCGGTATCGCCATCTTTATAACGGCTGCCGGTATAGACCCCTTCAACAAACAGCTGCCAATGTTCACTGACATCGAAGTTGCTAAACAACCGGCCACTATGACGTGCCACCCAAGGCAGTTCCTTACCCTGATTAACGCCGTTGGTAAACTCAGCATCGATAAAACTGTACTCTGCCCCCAGCAGCCAGTCTTCCAGCAGGTACAGATCGCCGCTCCAGGTCGCCCCGCGGCGCTCTGACGACTCGGCATTGACATTGGCCCCCTGGAAGAAGCCACCAATCGGTGTCGGTGCGCTGGAGTCAAAGATGATTTCATCTTCCAGCGCCAACTGGAACAGATCCAGCTTTACGCTGTAGGACGGTTTCATCAGGCTCCAACCCGCTTCGATTGACCGTCCGGTTTGTGGTTTAAGTCCCCGAACTCCCGGTGACGTATAAGCCTGCTCATCGATCTTAGCAAAGCGGAAATTGGTATCGGCACGCAGATAAGCACGCTGCTCGGCATTGATCTTGTAGTTCAGGGCCGCTTCATAGGCATCTTTCGACGCGGTCAGCGTTTCACGGTTAGGATAGATAGCCATATCGTACAACCGATCTTCAACAGCGCTGTAGCGGCCACCTAAAGTCAGGGTCAGCTTTTCCAGCAACGGATAGTTGAACTGACTATATATACTGTAACTGGATTGATCATTATCTCGGTTACTAAAGCTGGCCAGATACTGGTGAGACCGGTCTGCCCCATCCAGACCAATTAGTAGGTTGCCAGCACCGCGTTGGTTATTGAAGCGGTTTTCTAGCTTCACCGCCCCTTCTAGCTGGCGGCTGGATTTTTTGGTGTCACTGCCGTAAGAGAGACCGGACGCGGTACTGCGGTCGTAAAATGCGCTGCTATCCAGCGACCAGCCCGCCTGCAACGGCTGCTTATAACCGATCCGCACCGCTTTGGTGATATCGTGTGAATAGTCGGTATTGCTTGGTGAACTGGCCTGACGCGGGTCTTGCTGGTATTGCTGCTCACTTAGCGAGCCAGCGTACTGGCGGTTGTTGTCGTAATAGCTGGCTTCAGTATAAAACTCGGTCAGGTCGCGCTGATAGCTTACTCGTCCCAGCAACACGCCCGTTTCACGGCGGTTGTGCTGGCGATAATTATCGCTGTTGTCCTGGCTGGCGCTCAGATAGAGACGCCAGTCATCGCTGATGTCCGTCGAAACACCGGCTGAACCAGCAAACGAATCATAGTTACCGGCACCAATCGACACATGGCCACGCTCACCCTGGCCGCTCTTGGTGATGATATTGATCACGCCGCCGACCGCCTGATCGCCATACAACACACCAGCACTGCCGGACAGAATTTCCACCCGCTCAATCTGGCTGATCAGAATCGAACTTAATTGAGGGCTACTTAAGTCCTGCTTATTCAGGCGGCGACCATCCAGCAGGATGAGAGTATTGTGACCGGCCTGCCCGCCGCTGAATCCGCGCATCGCAAAAACCGGGCCGCTGTTAGTATCGGAAATTTGAATCCCGGCGCGGCCACGTAACAAGCCACTTAAATCGGTGGCGCCGCTGGCGGCAATTTCATCGCTGGTCAGTACCACTACGTTGGCGGGTATATTTTCGATGCTGTTATTAAATTCACTGCGGCCAATCACCAGCATGGTTTCCTGGCTATCAGCCTGTGCGGCGTGTGAAAGTGAGGTATACGAAAGCAGCGATGCTACCGTCACCGCTAAGATAGATTTGTCCATTATGTTATCCTAAGTCGCGTAAGTCCTGCTGAGCGACACTGTCTGTGCCTTTACTCAGCCGGCTGGCAGGTCTTCGGACTCAAGAGCAGGGGGGTATTCTCCCACCTTCCACCCGACTTCCCATACCGGAGTACAGTGTCTGCTGAGTGGTCGTTCTCTCTTACCGCTGCGCGTCAGTTCTGGATTCGCACCAGATTCCCTATTAAGCCATCTAGATATCTAGCATGGCACCAGCTTGGCGCTCATCGTATTGACGACATGATGGTTTGTCCAGCCCAAATTGGCATAAGCTATAGTTTTATCAGCGCTTTGCCCTTATCAACTCAACGGCTTAACCAGACAAAATGGAACAAGACTGGACATAGCGCTGAGATTGAATAAAATCTGCGCTCTTTATAGATGCACCACAAAAGGTAAACCGATGGCTTCTCTTGATGTAAATCCACAGCACTACCAGCAACAGTTGGCGGAAAAGCGCGAACGTCTGACCACCATGTTCGCCGAGTTCAACGTGCCAGCGTTGGAAGTGTTTGAATCTCCAGAGCAGCATTACCGGATGCGGGCAGAATTTCGGGTCTGGCATGAAGGCGATGAGCTTTACTACATCATGTTTAATCAACAGACCCGTGAAAAATACCGGGTTGACCAGTTTCCGGCAGCCAGCCGCCTGATCAACGACTTAATGCCGTTGTTAATCGATGCCATGAAAGAGAGCCCGGTGTTACGGCGCAAACTGTTTCAGGTCGATTTTCTGTCTACCCTTAGCGGCGAAATACTGGTGTCACTGCTGTATCACCGCCAACTGGACCAAGAGTGGACCGAACAGGCGAAGGCACTCAAGCAGCGCCTCAATGATGAAGGGTTTAACCTCAATCTGATTGGCCGGGCGCGGAAAATGAAGGTTGTCCTCGACCGTGACTACGTAGTGGAAAAGCTCTCTGTAAACGGCGACAGCTATGTCTACCAACAGGTGGAAAACAGCTTTACCCAGCCCAACGGTAAAGTCGCTGAAAAAATGCTTGAGTGGGCAGTGGACTGTACTCAGGACAGCCAGGGTGATCTGCTGGAGCTGTACTGCGGTAACGGTAACTTTTCGCTGGCTCTGGCACAGAACTTTGACCGGGTACTGGCGACAGAGCTGGCCAAGCCTTCGGTCGACTCTGCCCAGTATAATATTGCCGCTAACCAAATCGACAACGTGCAGATCATTCGCATGTCTGCGGAAGAGTTTACCGAAGCGATGGAAGGTAAACGTGAGTTCCGCCGCCTCAAGCAGGCCAATATCGACCTTAGCAGCTATAACTGCAACACCATTTTTGTCGATCCACCGCGGGCCGGTATGGATGATGATACCTGTAAGATGGTTCAGGGTTACCAGCGTATTCTGTATATCTCCTGTAATCCGGATACGCTAAAACACAACCTGGCGATGTTAAGTGAAACCCACAAAGTGACCCGCTTTGCCCTGTTCGACCAGTTCCCCTATACCCACCACATGGAGGCGGGTGTGCTGCTGGAAAGAAAGTAATTATCCGTTGTACAAACAAAAAACGAGCCATCAAGGCTCGTTTTTTATTGGATCAGTTAGTTAATCATTGCGGCGACCGATAAAGCCCATCTTTTTGCCAATCCAGACCATCAATAGCAGCACAACGATAATGGCAAAGAAGTTGGACCCCGATTCCGGATACTGAGCTTTGATAAAAGCCGAATGACCAAAAGCGCCGACAAAGAAGCAGGCCAGTCCCACCAGAGGGATATCTTCCGATACCGGGTGGCGTAAATACTCCTGATACAGCGCCTGCAGTGCCAGCACTAACGCTATCAGAGGAAAAATGGAAAAGCTCACTTCACTCATGGTTAGCCAGGACAACAAAGCATCACCACACATACCGGCGACAATCGCCAAAATTAGAGTCTTTTTCTCTGAACCGCTATTCACGGAAATATTTTCATTCGACATCAGCTAGTCCCGCCTTTTACTTTATTTCGATCACGTTCTCTGCAATACAAATGCGCCCCTTTGGCGATCATTCGCAACTGAATAATCAGACGCTCTGCCAGTACTTCCCGCTCACGCCTGTCTAAGTCGAGTGCCTCCGCTCCGGAACTGAACACCAGGGTAACCGAAGCCTCCGCCTGAGCGTACGCCTCCTCCCGGCCAGTGCCACTACTGATCAAGTATTCGCTCAATTCAGCGACAAAATGTTGAATTTCCCGTGCCACCGCGGCACGAAATTCGAACGAGGTCCCAGACCGTTCCCGTAGCAGCAACCGAAACACGTTCGGACTGCTTTCGATGAACTCCATAAAGGTTTCCACCGAAGTGCGAATCACACTTCCTTCCTTGACAATTCGCTGTCGAGCCTGACGCATCAACTGTCGTAATAATAGACCACCTTCGTCAACCATGGTCAGCCCAAGCTCATCCATATCTTTGAAATGGCGATAAAATGAGGTGGGTGCAATACCAGCTTCACGGGCCACTTCTCGCAAACTCAGGTTGGAGAAACTGCGGTCAGCACTGAGTTGACGAAATGCCGCATCTATTAACGTCCGGCGTGTTCTCTCTTTTTGCTGTGCCCGAATGCCCATCGACTTCATTATTGCCTGCTGTTTCCATGTTAACTGTGCGGAAGGCTACTATAGCGCGAATCCTGCCAGGCGGTAAGCCATACCACCCAAGTCCGTTGCCGGTCAGTAAAACGGGGTTTACCATAAATTTCAATCTTAAAGATGTAAATTGGAGACCTGTCGCACCCGCTGAGCAATTTAGCAGCAACTGGCTAAGATGTCGTGATCGCCTCCACTGTCTGGTAGGCACACCATTTACCCGCCGGCAGTTTCGGTTAAAATATCGCAACAGCAATGTTAAGTATTTATAACAAGGAAAACCTATGACCAGCAGCAACCACTTTGATGTCATCGTAATCGGCAGTGGCCCCGGCGGCGAAGGGGCCGCGATGGGATTAACCAAAGCCGGACTCAACGTGGCGATCATCGAAAAAGAGAGCAGCGTCGGTGGTGGTTGCACCCACTGGGGTACTATCCCCTCAAAAGCACTGCGTCATGCGGTTAGCCGGATTATCGAATACAACAATAACCCGTTGTTTTGTCACAATAACACCAGCCTGCATGCGACTTTCTCGACCATCTTAGGTCATGCCAAATCGGTGATCGACAAACAGACTCGCCTACGGCAGGGTTTTTATGATCGCAACCAGTGTACGCTGATTTTTGGTACTGCTCGTTTTACCGACAGCAATAAGGTCACGGTCACCCAGCAGGATGGCACCGAGGAATTTTACAGTGCCGACAAATTCGTTATCGCCACCGGCTCGAGACCGTATCAGCCGAACGATGTCGATTTCCAACACGAGCGAATCTACGACAGCGATTCCATCCTCAGCCTCAAACATGACCCGCGCCACATTATTATCTATGGTGCCGGTGTGATCGGCTGTGAATATGCGTCAATCTTCCGCGGCCTGGGGGTGAAAACCGACCTAATCAACACTCGGGACCGACTGCTGGCATTCCTGGATAACGAAGTTTCCGACGCGCTGTCTTACCACTTCTGGAACAGTGGTGTAGTGATCCGGAACGATGAAACCTACGAGCGGATAGAGGGCACCGATGACGGCGTGATCGTTCACCTGCAGTCCGGCAAAAAGATGAAAGCCGATTGCCTGCTGTACGCCAACGGCCGCACCGGCAATACCGATAAGCTTAACCTGGAGGCAGTCGGGCTAGAGGCCGACTCCCGTGGCCAGGTTAAAGTCAACAGCAATTACCAGACTGAAGTGGATCATGTCTACGCGGTGGGTGATGTGATCGGGTATCCGAGTCTGGCCAGCGCCGCCTATGACCAGGGGCGCTTTGTCGCCCAGGCCATTACTCGCAGTGAAGTGCAGGGGTATCTGATCGATGACATCCCAACCGGCATCTACACCATTCCGGAAATCAGTTCCGTCGGTAAGACTGAGCAGGAGCTTACCGCCGCCAAAGTGCCTTATGAAGTAGGCCGCTCGTCATTCAAACACCTGGCCCGGGCGCAGATCTCCGGCAAAGACATCGGCAGCCTGAAAATCCTGTTCCACCGCGATACCAAAGAGATACTCGGCATCCATTGCTTTGGTGAGCGTGCCGCCGAAATTATTCACATCGGTCAGGCGATCATGGAGCAGAAAGGCGAAGCGAATACCATTGAGTACTTCGTCAACACCACTTTCAACTACCCGACCATGGCGGAAGCCTACCGGGTTGCCGCGCTGAATGGCCTGAACCGATTGTTCTAAAACCATATTCGGTACTTAATCAAACCGCAGCCTGGGCTGCGGTTTTTTATTTAGACAAATTCGCTCCGTTGCCACTGATAGCCGAACACCAGCGCCAGCGTCAGCCCCCGTACCGCCATAAAGGTCAGCATCGCTAGCCAGAGCGCGTGGTTTTGCCAGCCTGCCATGATAAAAAACACCAGGAAGAAGCTGGAAGTGGCAACGAACATGCAGTTTCTCATCTCCCGTCCTTTGGTCGCACCGATAAAAATACCGTCGAGCAAGAAACACCACATCGCCACCAGCGGCATCGCCACCAGCCAGGGCAGATATTCATCGGCCTGGCGCTGGACAGACGGGATGTCGGTGATCAAAGCGATCAGGCTGGATCCCTGCCAGGCAAATACCAGCGTTAGCGCCACGCAAATGATTAGGCTCCAGAACGTTGAACCGACCATGGCACTGCCGAGCTGTTCGCGGTCTTTGGCGCCGACCGCTTTGCCCACCATGGCTTCCATCGCATAGGCAAAGCCATCCATGCCATAGGAGATCATCATCAGAAAGCTCATCAGCACCGCATTGGCCGCCACCACCTGGTCACCATAGCTGGCACCCTGAAAAGTCATGAAACTGAACGCCGCCTGCAGGCACAACGATCGCAGAAAAATATCGCGGTTCAGCTTCAGCATTCGCCCGGCACCATGGCTGGCCTGGCCGATCAGGGATATCGGCGACGGCAGCTTGCTGGTGCGCCAGATACGCCAGACACACCATAAGCCAAAACTCATACCGAGATAATCGGCCAGCACCGACGCCAGGGCTACCCCTGCCACCTGCCAGTTAAAACCGACCACAAACAACAGATCCAACACGATATTGGCCAGGTTGGTAATGATCACCATCCACATCGGTGCCCGGGCATTCTGGGTGCCCAGCAGCCAACCCAGGATAACAAAGTTAGCCAGTGCCGCCGGCGCGCTCCAGACCCGGATGGCAAAATATTGCTGACCGTACTGTTTTACCTGTTCGCTGGCATCGGTGAGCATGAACACCCAGTCATTAAGCCAGGGATGCAGCAGCAAAAAGGTGACGGCCAGCGTGAGTGCCATCATGATGCCCTGGACAAACACCAGTGCCAGTTGACGTTGATTGCCTGAACCATAGCTTTGCGCGCACATACCCGTGGTGGCCATGCGCAAAAACCCCAGCAGCCAGAAAGTGACGCTGATCATGGTGCTGCCAAGCGCCACGCCCCCCAGATACCAGGCGTGTTCAAGGTGGCCGATCACCGCCGCATCCACCAGACCCAATAGCGGGATGGTGATGTTGGATAGCACCATAGGAATAGCGAGCAGCAGTACCCGCTTATGGATAGAAGCATCAGAAAGGATGGCTAGGATCGGCACGATGAGTCTCTTGTCAGTTTTTTTGCTGACCCGAGTGTAACCGGATCACCAGTTAAGCTGAACCAAAACTGGTGTAAGTCGATATTTTAATGCAGGAAACTTAGTGGCCCAGCGTTGCCACCATGCCAAACGTCGGCAGTCACGGTCGAAGGGGGCAAAACAACTGACTGCACGCGCCCAAGGCAGGCAGTCCAGTACGGTCTGAACCGGGTCGCTGACACCGTGAGCGTAGTGAGATGTCCCTAGCTTTCGACCGATAGGCTTATTGGCCAGATCACCCGCCAACACTAAGCAGGCACTGGCATGGACGAAATCCCGTCCCAGCGTCTGGATAAACTGACGCACCTGCTGAATGTCGCACTCGAGTAGTGCCGTCTCACAGACGATCATCACCGCCGCGTTGTCGGGAATGGTCACCTGTTCTAGCCAGCTAAAGTCATCCACACTGCCACATATCTGTTGGTACCGTTCACTGGGATGGAACAGCTTTTCACGCCACAACAGATTGCTGCTGATATCCAGTTCCAGCCAGTGACAGCGTCCGTTATCGAGCCGATAGAATCGGGTATCCAGCCGGGCACCGACGTTGATCACCCAGCCATCGGCGTGCTGGTGCAAAAAGTCAGCGATACGCTGATCGCACAGGGAGGTTAACGATGCCGTCAGTAGCTGCTGCTGTTTGAGCGCCGCCATGTCACAGTCCGGCGAATAATGGCAGCGGCGACAGGCGGAAGCCGCGATAGGGTCATACAACAAACCATCATTCACCAAGCTTTCCTGACCACGTAGCCAAAGTGGCTGCATCAGATGCTCGGGGACCTCCCAGGCGGATGAATCAGGCTGGTTGAGTTTGCTGTTCGATTGCGGACCGGTCATTATCATCTCCTTTTATGACAAGAAGATGATAATGAATATCAATTAGATTGGCAAGTAATTGCGAATTAATCTCAACAAGTTACATCCAATCGGTGTTACGAATGATGCCGACCGCCAACCCTTCAATCGCCATATGTTGGCTGGTCAGATCAACCTTGATCGGAGCAAACTCACTATTCTCTGCATGCAGCAACACTGTTGAACCTTTTCTCTCCAGACGCTTCACCGTAACATCGTCATCAACCCTTGCGACCACGACCTGGCCATCACGGACATCCTGAGTTTTATGCACCGCCAGCAGATCGCCATCCATGATACCGATGTCTTTCATACTTTCACCATGCACACGCAGCAGAAAATCGGCTTGCGGTTTAAACATGGCAGGATCCACCTGATAGTGCGTCTCGACATGTTCCTGTGCCAGGATAGGTTCACCGGCGGCTACCTGACCGATCAGCGGCAAGCCGTGCTCTTCCTCATTGGCGGAATCATCCAGCAGAATTCGCAGACCGCGAGACGCTCCCGGAACAATCTCAATCACTTGCTTACGCGCCAACGCTTTGAGGTGTTCTTCAGCAGCATTGGCGGAACGAAATCCCAACTCGCGGGCAATTTCCGCGCGGGTGGGTGGCATACCAGATTCTTCGATCTTGGCTTTGATCAGATCGAATACCTGTTGTTGGCGTGGCGTTAAAGGCTTCATAAGGCACCTGTCTTTTTATACAGTTAACTGTGAGTATATCCAGTAATTTGTCTATTGCCAAGCCAATTGACTGTTTTTTCGCTGCCAGGAAAAAAGTGACTCATGCGTCGATTAAGCTGCTGAAGGATAAGCTTTATCTCATTAGCGATGCACAGCGATGAAATTTCAACCCGGATGTTTAACTCACCCTGTTCAGCGCCCGTCTTATGGGCTAATAGTAATATTGGTGAGTTTGAAACCGGGCTATTCCCCCATGACAGAACTGCGGCGAATTTTAATTAAAAGGTTGGACCAGTTTCTGGTATCCTTGCCGCTAAAAATTTCACTCAGATCCCGCATCGTTCGCGTCACTGTCGAACTGGGGTCTTTGCAAGCTAATATTTGAGGTCTCGACCTTTATGTCTACAGGACTTACGTTTACTCAGTCGCTGCTTAAGCTTCCTTTGTCGCTGCTGGTCAAGGGAGCCACGATTCCGTCTAATCCGATTGACGATCTGGACATCGACCTCGACAAGCCGATTGTCTATGCCCTACCGTTTCGTTCTGGCGTCGATCTGCTTACCCTGCAGCGCCAGGTTGTATCCCTTGGATTACCTGATCCACTCGCCCCGCTGGAAGTGCACGGCAAGCAGTTTAAACGCTATGTATTTACTTCCGCACGGCCCACTCTGGTACAGGATGATCAGCAGATCCCGAGCGCATCCATCCGCCAGTTTTCTGAATTGCTCCAGCTCCACCGGGATGACAGTCAACTGGATGTTCAGGTGATCCCGGCGACTGTGCTGTGGGGACGTAAACCCGGCAAAGAAGGCAGAACCCGCCCGTATCTGGAAGCGATGAACGGGCTGCAGAAAACGCTGGCGGTGTTAGTGGCTGGTCGCGATTGCATGGTAAGGATCAGTCCGGTGGTATCACTGCGTTATATGGCGGATTCCCATGGCACTGATCACTCCATCGCCCATAAACTGGCCCGGGTAGCCCGCATCCATTTTTCCCGGCAAAAACTGGCGGCATCCGGCCCCAGCCTGCCGGACAGAGAAGCATTGTTCCGTCGGCTGCTGCAGTCCGAAGTGATCCAGCAAGCGATAGAAGATGAAAGCAAAAGCAATAATATCTCGACCGATAAGGCGCGGCAGAACGCCCACGCCATCCTGGATGAGATCGCCGCCGATTTCTCCTATTCGCTGATCAAAAACGGGGAACGACTGCTCGGCTGGCTATGGAACCGTATCTATCAGGGGCTGAATATTCACAATGCCGCCACGGTGCGCAAACTGGCGCAAGACGGCCATGAAATCGTCTATGTGCCCTGCCACCGCAGTCATATGGACTACCTGCTGCTCTCTTATGTGCTCTACCGCGAAGGCCTGGTACCGCCCCATATTGCCGCCGGCATCAATCTGAACTTTTTCCCGGCCGGACCAATTTTCCGCCGCGGCGGCGCATTTTTTATTCGCCGCAGCTTCAAAGGCAATAAACTCTATTCGACGATTTTCCGCGAATACCTGGCAGAGCTGTTCAGCAAAGGCTATTCGGTGGAGTACTTCAGTGAAGGCGGGCGTTCTCGCACCGGTCGCCTGTTGCCCGCCAAAACCGGCATGCTGGCGATGACCATCCAGGCGATGCTGCGCGGGCTGAACCGTCCGGTCACTCTGGTGCCTGTCTATATCGGCTACGAACATGTGATGGAAGTGGCCACTTATGCCAAAGAGCTGCGTGGCAAACGCAAAGAAAAAGAGAATGCCGGTCTGGTGCTGCGCACCATTCGCAAACTGCGCAATTTTGGCCAGGGCTATGTCAACTTTGGCGAACCCATCTCGCTCAATCAGTACCTGAATGAGCAGGCCCCCGAATGGACCCAGGATATCGACCCGCTCGGAGCTAGCCGCCCGCAGTGGCTCAGCCCGGTAGTCAATCAACTGGCCAACAAAATGATGACTCACATCAACGATGCCGCCGCCACCAACGCTCTGACGCTGTGTGCCACCGCGCTGCTGGCGTCCCGGCAGCGGGCGTTATCGCGCGACAGCCTGATCAAACAGATCGACTGTTACCTGTCACTGCTAAGTAACGTGCCCTATTCCAGCACCTATACCCTGCCGGAGCAGAACGCCGAACAGCTGGTACAGCACGCGGAATCGCTGGATAAGTTTGTGATCGAAACCGATAGTATGGGCGATATCGTCTCTCTGGATCGCAATCAGTCGATCCTGATGACCTACTATCGCAACAACATCATTCATCTGCTGGCGATCCCATCGCTGATTGCTCAGTTACTGATCCGCCAGCAGCAGCTCACGCAACCGCAGCTGCAGCAGCAGGTAGCGATGATCTATCCATTCTTGCAGCGGGAGCTGTTTTTGAGCATCGAACCCGAACAATTGGCTGATAAAGTGCAGGCTTATCTGGATGAGCTGCAGCGCCAGGAGCTGCTGACCCAGAACGAACAAGGTGTGGCGATCAACCAGGCCAACACTCAGCGGCTGATGCTGCTTGGCCGTACCATCAGTGAAACCTTGCAGCGCTATGCGATTGCGGTCAACCTGCTGGTCGACAATCCTGAACTGGGTAAGTTAGACCTGGAGCAGAAAAGTCAGGGCATTGCCCAGCGGCTGGGGCGGCTGCACGGCATTAACGCGCCGGAATTCTTTGATAAAGGGGTATTCTCCGCCATGTTCAGCACCTTAAAACAGCAGGCTTACCTGGACGTCAATGGCGACTGTGAAGTGGAAAAATGTCGTCAGCTGGCTCAGCTGCTCTACACCAGCATCTACCCGGAAGTGCGTCTGACTATCCAGGAAAGTGTGTTTCAGAGCCAGTAAGCTCACTGACCTATCAGCAAAACTAAAAAGGCATCCAAACGGATGCCTTTTTTCCCCTGCCAATAGCTAGCTGGTGTTACCACAGCGCCACCAGTAACCCCAGCGTAATCACCATGCCGACATAGTTGTTATTCAGAAAGGCCTGAAAGCAGGCTTCGCGCTGACGATGACGGATCAACTGCTGCTGATAAACAAACAGCGCCCCCACACCCAACAGGCTCCAGTAATAACTGCTGCCAAGTTGATACCAGTCGCCGAGCTGCATCAGCAGCACTAAGGTCAGCAGTTGCAGGACACCGATGATCAGTTTGTCAAAACGGCCAAACAAGATCGCGGTAGATTTGACCCCGATGGTCAGATCGTCATCCCGGTCAACCATAGCGTACTGGGTGTCATAAGCGATGGTCCATAAGCCATTAATAACAAATAGCAGCCATACGGTTGGCGGCAGTTCATTGGCCTGAGCCGCCCAGGCCATCGGAATTGCCCAACTGAACGCCAGGCCAAGAAACAGCTGTGGCAAATGCGTGAATCGCTTCATAAACGGATAGATGAACGCCAAGCCGATGCCGATAAAAGAGAGCTGAACCGTCAGCGGGTTCATGGTCAACACCAGCAGAAAAGACGCCAGCGCCAGCACAACGAATAAGCTCACCGCTTCCCGGGCGCTGACCAGCCCGGCCGGGATCGGCCGCTGCTGGGTACGTTTAACGTGGCCATCGACATTTCTGTCAGCAAAATCATTGATCACGCAACCGGCTGAACGCATCAGTACCACCCCGGCGACAAACACCAACAGCACATCGAGCTCGGGAATACCTTCCGCAGCCAGCAGCAACGCCCACAACGTTGGCCATAACAGCAGCAGGGAGCCAATCGGTCGATCCATCCGCATCAGTTGCCAGTAAGCACGGGCTTTTACGTTAGTCATTCACCTTCTCCTTGGCGTAAATCGGTGCATGCGGCAAAAACAGCTCTGCGACCAGCATAGGTTTGTGATTCATCCACAAGCGGGAGCGACGGGCCAACAGGCGGCCCTGCTCACAGTCTATCCAGCCCACCTGCATTGCGTCTCTGGTGACGTTCTCGGCACTGAATACCGTCAGACCAAGCGGGATCTCCCCCTGCTGAGCCAGATCATACGGCTGGTCGAGCAGCGAAGAGCGTGGGATCAGGGTTCGTCCCAATACCCAAGCGTGCAGGTCACCGCTTAATACCACTTTCCGCAGTAAGCACGATTCCGCACTGAGCAGCTCAATCTCCTGCTGATCCAACTGCGCAGCAGGTATCTCGCCATTATGTAACAGATCGACACTCAAGGTCTGGCAGTGCCGCTCCAACAGCCGGGACAGAGAGCCGGGTTCCAGTAGCCACAGGCGTGCTTTTTCGCTCGGAAAGTCGAACTCTTCCGGCCGTTGCCAAATGACTTGTCGTAAAGCCGTGAGATAGGTCGAAGTTAATTGATTCATACTAGTATTCAATAAGCCACTGTATCGTCGTACAATAAAGCTACAGTCTCGGTAATTACCGTCGGCTTAACCGCGTTGTTGATACATATTGATGCTCTATTGTAACAAGTCTCAGCCGATTCGAGTATCGCCAATAAAACAAAGAAAAGTTAGAAATATGCTTAAACGTTATGTAGTGCAAATATTGATCGTCCTGAGTAGCTTGCTCGCCCTGCCGGTTATAGCTGAGCAAGAAGATGTGCCTAAACTGGCTTACTTCACTCTGGAGCCGGATTTAACCACCAACTTCTATACCAAAGGCAGTAAACTGGGTTACATCCAGGTCAGAATCGACATTATGGTCGCCAGCCCGGCCGACTTGCCGGTGGTCGAACTGCATCAGCCGCTGATCCGCGATGCGGTGATCGAACTGCTCGGTCAGCAATCGGAAGACACCATCAAATCGCTGGCGGGAAGAGAAGATTTACGCAAAACTCTGGTTGAGCAGCTTAACGCTATCCTGATCCCGGAGACGGGCAAAACCATTATTGCCGACCTGCTGTTTACTAAGTATCTGTACCAGTAAATATTAAACGGTCTAAAAATAAGCGGCTCAGGCCGCTTATTTTGCTTGTAGTGGCGTCAGTGACCACCAGCTGGTCAGCGACGCTGATATTTTGCTTTGCTGGCATCCAACAGCGCCAGTATCAGCCCGGAGCCAAAACCAACCAAGTGGGCGGTATTGGCAATCGCCATGTACGGCTGCACAAACCCTAGCACCATCCACACCAGCATAAACACCAGTATCGGTTTGGGTATGCCGAGACCAAGCTGCGGCGCCCGCACGCCGATCAACCACAGATAGCCGACCAGTGCATACACCACTCCGGATAAACCACCAAAATTGGCGCCTTCAACCCAAAACTGTCCCGCGCCGGACAGGGCGGCGGAGACCAGCATTATCTGCAGCAATTTCGCCGGGCCAAGCCGCTTTTCCACATCACCACCCAGTTGCCACCACCAGAGTAGATTAAACACAATGTGCAGCACGCTAAAATGCAATAGCGCATGAGTCACCCAGCGCCACAGCTGCCACTGCTGGCTTGCCACGGCGGGGAAATGGAGCAAATTAAATACCGGATCGGCCATACCAGCGATAAACAGCACGAACACCAGCAGGCAGATAACCATCACAGAAAGGGTTACCGGGCCCGCTTTGGCTTTCAGCAAGCTGAGCATACTGGGCGAATGATAGGCAAACTTTTGCTGACGTGTCTCGGCCAGCTCCCAGGACGCGGCCTGATAGCGCGGCGCCAGTGGATCCTGAATAAACCGCTGCCACTCCGCTTCGACTTGCATTTGGTGCTCTTCGCTTAGCAACCAAAGCGCAAACTGTCCCTCGCCTTCAGGCATCATCGCCACCTCGACACCCTGGCTGGCCATATAGTCGATAAAGGCTTGCGCCATTCTTGGATTATTGATGCTGGCTAAGCGTAACATAACGATTCCTAGTGATTGTCGACCGGCAAGTTGGCCCGCTGCCAGGCTTCAAACCCACCATCCACACTGTACACCTGCTCAAACCCCTGGTTGACCAGATACTGCGCCGCACCCTGACTGCTGATACCGTGATAGCACATTACCAACACAGGTTGATCGAATTCGACCTGATCCATAAAACTCACCAGACTATCGTTGGTCAGGTGGAAGGCCGATTGGGCATGAGCCAGGGCATAAGATTGCGGATCGCGGATATCCACCAGCGCCGCCTGCTGTTGTTCGATCAGGTTTAATGCGCCCTGCACATCGATTTGTTTAAACTGCGCCATCTGTCATTTTTCTCTCTCAATGATTTGCCGTCATTGTAACCTATCCATAGCCAGACAAGTACACGGTGTGTGTAAGGTTATCCACTCCTGTTTACTTTACCACCATTTGTGGATAATTCTGTGGATTACGTTGATAAAGTGTTCTGTGATAAATAGATCCACAAGATGTAGTAATGATCTTTATTTTTCTGTGTGTAATTCTGCACATATCCCCAGTGAAAAAGTCGCTCTGATGCCAGTATTTACCCCGCTTGCTGACAGTTGGCAAAGAAATTTACCACAGAGTTACCCACAGGCTAGTGGCACTGAGAGATCCCGCTTTCGATCAGGCATAAAAAAACCGAGATCATCTGATCTCGGTTTTTTCAATCTTACGTTAGACGCTTACGGTCAGAGTTCGCCGACCGCCAGCTTAAGCTTTTTCATTGCGTTTTTTTCCAACTGGCGAATTCGCTCTGCAGAAACGCCATATTTATCGGCCAGATCCTGTAAGGTCGCTTTGCTGTCCTGCAACCAGCGCGAGCGGACGATATGCTGGCTGCGATCATCCAGGCTGGCCAGGGCTAAACCCAGACGGTTGTTGGTATGCGCTTCCCAGTTGGCCGCTTCGACATTGTCTGCGACATCTGAATGCTTATCTTCCAGATACAATACCGGCGCTGAATAAGAGCTGTTGCCCTCATCGTCGTCACTCGGCATGTCAAAAGTGGCATCTTGTGCCGCCAGTCGGGATTCCATCTCGCGCACTTCTGCCGGCTCTACACCTAACTCACGTGCGACGGTTTCAACTTCACCGTTACTGAACCAACCGAGACGTTTTTTAGACTTACGCAGATTAAAGAACAATTTACGCTGTGCTTTGGTGGTGGCGATTTTCACAATCCGCCAGTTACGCAGCACATATTCATGAATTTCAGCTTTGATCCAGTGCACGGCAAACGACACCAGTCGCACACCCACTTCGGGGTTAAAGCGTTTCACCGCTTTCATCAAGCCGATATTGCCTTCCTGAACCAGGTCGGCCATTGGTAAGCCGTAACCGGAATAACCGCGCGCCACATGCACAACGAAACGCAAATGCGACAGAATCAAGCCTTTCGCTGCATCAATTTCACCTTGATAATGCAAACGTTCAGCCAGTTCACGCTCCTCATCAGCGGTCAGCATTGGGTAGCTGTTCACTGAACGGATATAGCTGTCTAAGCTATCTTGTGTTACGACTGTCATTGGATATGCTTGGTTAGTCATTCATTTCCTCATCATGTCTGATCTGGAGTCTGGTTAACCCATCAATTCTGTACTGAATTTAATCAACTTGCAAGCTGAAGGGGGGACTCATTATCCACAACCACAGCAGCAGTACAAGGCTATCCGTATAAGAATGCGGGGGCTTTTTTCATTTGTATGACCACATCACATCAGACAGGTTCAATTTCATCCAGATGGCGCTTGGCCGACAGCCTGGCAGCCAGGCAGCCAAGCAGGGTGCCGAGCATGACGAGCAGTAAGGACTCGTCCCAGTTGAGGCCAATCAGGCGAAACGGACTATCGTATAACTGCGCCAGTTGTGCAACGCTGCCGTTCAGCAATACCGTGATCAGCGCGGTCAGTACCCAGGCAGTGATGCTGCCCAAAACGCCAAACCACATGCCGGAGTATAGGTAAGGACGCAGAATAAAACTGTCAGTGGCGCCGATCAGTTTCATAGTCTGGATCTCATCTTTGTTGGCCTGGACATTAAAGCGCAGTGTATTGCCCACAATCAGAAACACCGCGGTCAGCATCAGTGCTGATAACACGGCCACCACCAGCGTCACCAGGTTGCGCAGCGCATCGAGACGGCTAATCCAGTCCTCATCCAGACGAACATCGCTAATATCCTGCTCCTGCTGCATTTGCTGCGCCAGCGCGGTGATCTTCGCTTGCTCGCTGCTCGCCGGGGTAATCACCAGCACTCCGGGCAGGGAATAATCGTCCAAAAGACTCAGAGCCTGATCAAAACCGGAAAAGCGGCTCAGGTCGTCCAGACCTTGTTGGGGGGAAATGTATACAACTTGCGCTACCTCAGGTAACGATTCCAGTTGATCTTTTAACACCATTACCCGGGCTTCCGGCACCTGCTCATTCAGGTAGCCACTCACCTGGGCGGGTTGTGTAAAGTCCTGCGACACGGCGGCAACATTCTTGCCGAGCAGGTACAGGCAGGCTGGCATCGCCAGCGCCATCGAGATCACCGCCAGCGTCAATAAATTACCCAGCGGACGAACCCACAGCGCGGTAAAGGCAGCTTTGGCCTGCTTGATATGCACGGTAATAAAGCTGTCGGTTTTGACCTTGTGTTTGCTGCGATTTTGGGTCGACTTTTTCTGCACCCGTGCGTTAGCGGCCATAATCTTCCACCTCGCTCAAAAATCCCTGGTTCAGCTCCAGATGGCGATACTGAGGACGGGTATTGACCAGACCAATATCATGGGTCGCCAATAAAATGGTCACCCCGGCGCGGTTAAACTCTTCGAACAGGCGCAATACCCGGTTGGACAGTTCCGGGTCCAGATTACCGGTTGGCTCATCGGCCAGCAGCAGGGTTGGCCGGTTGACCACTGCCCGGGCAATCCCGACTCGCTGCTGTTCCCCACCTGACAGCTGGCTGGGCAGACAACGGGCCTTATCCAACAGCTCGGTTTTATCCAGCGCCGCCGACACGCGGCGCTTGATTTCATTTTCAGCGATCGACTCTATTCGCATCGGCAGGGCGACGTTGTCGTAAACCGTCCGGTCCATCAGCAGACGATGGTCCTGAAAGACGATGCCGATATTACGCCGCAATAGCGGGATATCTTTGTTGGGAATACGGGTGATGTCGTGACCATTAAACCAGATCTGGCCGTCCGTCGGCCGCTCAATGGCACAAATCAATTTCAACAAGGTACTCTTACCGGCACCGGAATGACCGCCGAGAAACGCCATTTCACCTCTGCGTAAATGAAAATCGACTTTCTGCAGCGCCTGGCGGCCGCCTCGATACGCCTTACTGACATGCTGAAATTTAATCACCCGTCAAACTCTCCTAATCCCAGGCTGGCTGCCGTGTTCGCGCTGTTAGTCTTCGCGACTGAACAGGGCATCAATAAACTGCTCGGTTTCAAATGGACGCAGATCGTCGATCCCTTCGCCTACACCAATAAAGCGAATCGGGATCTGGAACTGATCGGCAATGGCAAAGATCACCCCGCCTTTGGCGGTTCCGTCCAGTTTGGTCAGCGTGATCCCGGTCAGAGGAGCCGCTTCACTGAACAGCTTGGCCTGGCTGATGGCGTTCTGGCCAGTACCGGCATCCAGCGTCAGCATAATTTCATGCGGTGCGGAAGGATCAATTTTCTTCATTACCCGGACTATCTTGCGCAGCTCTTCCATCAGGTTACTCTTGTTCTGCAACCGTCCGGCAGTATCGGCGATCACCACATCGACGCCGCGCGCTTTGGCCGCTTCAATCGCATCATAGATAACCGATGCGCTGTCCGCCCCGGTGTGTTGGGCAATCACAGGCACATTGTTGCGCTCGCCCCACACCTGCAGCTGTTCAACCGCTGCAGCGCGGAACGTATCACCCGCAGCCAGCATCACCTTCTTGCCCTGAGCCTGGAACTGTTTGGCCATCTTACCGATAGTGGTGGTCTTACCGACCCCGTTCACACCAACCATCAGGATCACGTACGGCGTTTTTTCACTATCGACTTGCAGTGGCTGCTCAACCGGGCGCAGGATCTCGGTCAGTTCCTGCTTCAGCAAGCCGTACAATGCTTCACCATCTTTCAGCTGCTGACGGGAGGCGTTTTCTGTCAGGTTTTCGATGATTTTCAGCGTGGTGTCCATGCCGACATCGGCCACCAGCAACTGCTCTTCCAGTTCTTCGAACAGGTCTTCGTCGATCTGTTTGCCTTTAAACAGGCCGAAGAAACCGGCACCGATATTGGCTTTGGTCCGGCTCAGGCTGCGTTTGAGCCGGGCAAAAAAGCTCTCGGTCGGTTTTTCCTGCTCCTGCACCCGAGCAGTTTCAACTTGCGCTTGTTCCGCTTCAATCTCTTCTGGTTGCGATGTTTCCGCCTGCGGCTCTTCGGCAACCGGCTTTGGCGCCAGTTCCTGTTCGGCTTCGACTTGCGTTGCTTCCGTTTCGCCTTCGCTATACTTTTCGGCGTCTTCGCTCTCAAGGCCGGCAACTTCTGCATCAGCAACAGGCGACTCTGATTCCGCTTCAACCTGCTGGGATTCTTCTACCTGTGGTTTTTTCTGCTCGGCCGTCTGGCTATCGTCGTCTCCAAAACCAAGCCATGAAAGGAGGCCGCGCTTCTTTTTTTCCGTCATCTGGGGATATCCTAGATTGTCTAAACTGTTAATGGCACTGTTGTTACTGGGCAACCCCAAGTGGACCAAGTCACCTGATGACTGTAGTCATATCGAGATACACATTGGCGCGATCACGCCAGGTGCTCTCAACGTCAATTCAGTATACACTCTGTCATCATGTTGTTTTCAGGGCTATCGTCAAGCCTGCCACTTGGCTAAAGGCGTATAGTACCACTTTATTTACGGTCGAAAAATCTATGCTAAGACGTCGCCAGCAAACCCCATCACAAAAACGACCTCAAACAGGATTTGTCAGAATTATCAGCGGCCTGTGGCGGGGACGAAAATTACCGGTGCACAATGCCGACGGACTGAGACCAACCACCGACAGGGTGAAAGAGACTCTGTTCAACTGGCTGGCGCAAGATGTGCCGCGTTCAAGATGCCTGGATTTGTTTGCCGGTTCCGGCGGTTTAGGCTTTGAGGCCGCTTCGCGTCAGGCGTCAGAGGTGGTGATGGTTGAACTCAATCCCGCCGCTTTCAGACAACTGCAGCAGAATATCACCAGCCTGAAGGCAGATAACCTCACCGCGATCAATGCGGATGCGCTGCAATATCTGCAAGCCACGGCCAATCCTTTCGATGTGGTGTTTATCGACCCGCCATTTCGTCAGGATCTGCTCGCCGATACGGTTCAGTTGCTGGAAGCCAACGGCTGGCTCGCCCCTAACGCGATGATTTATATTGAGACAGAAAAAGAACTCCACCTAACCGGTATCCCTGAACACTGGCAGCTGTATCGTGAAAAAACCGCGGGCCAGGTCAGCTACCGCTTATATGAAAGGACCACTCCATGAAAGCACTTCTCCTGTTAGCCAAGTGTGCCATCGCCTTTGTCTGGCTGGTGCTGTTGATCAACATCGTCCACCCCTTCCCGGGCAAAGCGGCTATCGCACTCTATATCATGACGGCATTTTTGTTCATCATGCATGGTCTGCAGATGCTGATTTTCATCGGCGCGTTTGGCGATAAAGTGAATTTAAGCCGCTGGGAACAGTGGTCCATCCTGGCGTTTGGCATCTTTGCCCTGCTGGATATCCGGCGTAAGCATATGATGTAAGCCAAATAGTAAAGCCGCCCAATCGGGCGGCTTTTTTTATGACAGGTAACTCTTCACGCCGTTGAGGAACATCTGGGTCGAAATCATCACCAGCAGCAGCCCCATCAGTCTTTCCACCGCTTTTAGCCCCCGCTCACCGAGTATGCGGTGGAAAAAGCCATAAAACATCAGAATGAACGACGTCGCACTCCAGGCCAGCACTACCGCACCGGATAGTTGCAGCAATTTGTCCGGGTGCTGGGTAGAGAGCAGCAACAGTGCCGCGATTACCGACGGCCCGGCGATCATCGGGATCGCCATCGGCACAATAAATGGCTCTTCACCGGCCGCCAGTCCGGTAATACTGCCAGCACTGGGGAATATCATCTTAATGGCGATGATAAACAGGATAATCCCGCCAGAAATACTCAGCGTTTCCGGCTGAACATGCAAAAAGTTGAGAATGCTCTGGCCGGCAAACAGGAACAGCATCAGGATCACCAGGGCAAAACAGAGCTCCCGGATCAGCACTTTGCGCCGGCGTTTAGGGTCAAGATGCTTGAGAATCGACAGTACTATGGGCAGGTTGCCCAAGGGATCCATGATTAAGAACAGCATGGTTGCTGCAGAGAGAATTTCCATCACCTGATAGCCTTATCGATTGAAACCGCCGAAGTATAACACCTGCCTACGTATTTTCGATGACTCTCAAGCAATTAAAAAAGCAGCGAAAAGTTTCGCTGCCAGTACAAGATTGCCTTGGTCGTAACCGTTCTGTTTAATGGGAACAGACTCGCGCCTGGTTAAGCATCCACTTGCCATCCTGTTCAACAATCTTCTCGTGGGTTTTGAAAAATACCAGCAGTGCATCTAGGTTAAAACCATTCAGTGAGCAAGTATGAAACCGCGCCTGTTGGCCAAATTCTGCTGTCACCGCCTGGCGCAAATCAGATTCTGACATGGCCTGTGCAGCCAACATATTAAGCACTTTATGAGCATGAATTTCTTGAGTCATCGACTATTCTCCTGATTGAATTGGCTGAGCATAGCGATTTATCCAACCGACGTTTTGATTTCAGATAATCAAAGCACCGATCATCAGACTGTAAGCCAGCAGATAACTGCCTGAGGTCCAGAACCGGCCATAGGCATACTGTTTACGAAAATCGTAAACAAGTACCAGCGCCGCAGACAACGTCAGCATCATGGCCCCGGCCAACGCAAGCAGACTGGCGGTCGAACGCATCAGCAACCAAACCTCCACCGCAACCCAGTTTAACTGGATCAGCATGCCTCCCATCACCACAATAGGCAGAATAAATCGGTCGATTTGCGGCAATAAGAGCAAAAAGATCACTATGGCTATTGCCAGCATCATGATCGGCACCCACCAGACAAACTGGCCGGATAACAGACTCCAGAAGGCGCCACTCAAACAGGCTTGTGCCGCGACAAACAGTGAAAAGCTCAGATTGTGATGTTTGTTGAACAGATACAAACCGTCGGCAACAGCAGATACCAGTAGCGCCAGTGTCATCCAGCCTAACACTGGCAGAGAAGCATCACTTCCGCTCCAGAGAATCGCGAGTAACATCAGCAAACTGAGTGTCTTGAACACTACTGCTTGCTTGAGCTGGTTTGATTGATGAGCAGTAATACTGATATAGCCTGCAAGGGCAACAGACAGCCAACTCCACATAATTACCTCAACTATGAAATGCGCCGCCAGTGTAGGCCCCGAGTATCAGATGTCCAGAAGCAAGTCGCAAAACTTGGATCTTGATTAGCCTTCTTTCAATTCATTGCATATTTGCTGGTGAAAATGTGCTGCGGGCTCCGCAGGGCCGGATTGGCCCGCAAGCCAACCCGACAATAAATCTTACAAACTAACCCTTAACTAAAAATATCCAATTTAAGTGACATTGTTGCCATTTTGCGAGCAAAAAACAGTCCAAAAAACCAAAATTATTACAAAATAATCAATAATTTCATTATCTTAAATAATTTTTCAGTTGTGCAAAATAGTCGCAATCTGCAATTTACTCTCCTTAAATTTATCAACCGCACCTTTTTTAATCAGACTTACCAAACTGACAAGCTTATGGCAGACTAAAAATAGCACTCATACCACAATATTCGCACACTAATGATCAACACATTAAAAACAACACTATTATGTTTTCAATAAACTTCAATAAACAATTTAAAACCATTAAATACAACAAGTTACAGAAACAATAGGTGACAAAATAAACAAATAGAACACAAATAAAACAGCACAATTTCCTGACTTTACCTGACGCTTTCCGGACATATCACCGAGAGGTTTTTGTGGATTTCAAGCTTTTTATCCTGAAATACTTGATCAAGCCAACAAATGAGTGCTATTCTTTAATACATAGTCTTGAACATCAGAAAAGAGGAGCAGTGTTATGATTTCATCTTCACAAAAACAAGGACTTGTTATGATCGCAGTAATTGTTGGCCTAATGACACTGCCAATGATGTACTGAGTGAATACATAAAAACAAAAAGGGACGCATTTGCGTCCCTTTTTGTTTTTATCCACGATCTACTCAGTTAATCTGGCCATAATCCAATTATTATCGATATTTATCCACATCAGCTTATCAAGCCATTTTAAACCTTAGCGAAGCAAATTACTTCACAATAGATGTTTTGATAAAATATCCCAGTTGGCATAATAAAAAGCCAGCGCGGCCAGGGTCATCAGCATCATTAACATGATGGCGACACGCCAGATAAAACGGCCGCTTCTTGGGGTCAGCTCTTGCTCGCACTGTTCACAAACTTCAAAAAAATCCTTAATCGCATCAGATGAGTTTTCCTCATCGTGGACCAGTTTATTCTTGATCGTAGCCACATAGCGCAACTTGGCGATAACGTCATGAGGCAGGCGGTCTTCACAGCTGGTGATCAGTTGGTGCAGCCCTTCTCCCTCGGCATGGTATCGAACCCGAAGCAATGTCTCTAACTTACGTGTGCGCAGTACGACTCGTTCAAATTCAGACATATTCGCCTCCGTAATGGTAAGTATAGTGTGGATCAACCATAGAGCGATCATCGCTGTCCCTGTCGTTATTTCAACCATAACACTTAGTGTTATCAATCGGCTAGGTCAATCTGACAATGTGAAGCGGGTCTAAAAATTGTCGCAATCTGCACGGAGGAGGACAAACAGCTGGCGGGCTAACAGCACTAAAACGTCACTGACCATATAATCAGTAGCAGCAAATAAGAGAGGTAAGCGGATGCCCATTGAACTCACCCTGATGATCCTGCTGTTAATCACCGTATCCGGCGGCCTGTTTGGTTTTGTCTATCGACGCCATGTCCAGGGCCGGCAAGCCCCGGAACGTCAGTTGGAGGTAACCATTTTAGATAAGCAGGTAATCGACATCGAAGCTGCCCTGCCCGGGCAGGAGCAGCAGCAATATTGGATCTACGTTCAACGCGGCCAGTTCGGCAGCAAGCGTGAATTCCAGGTCAGCGTCCACTACTACCACGCGCTCAACCCGGGAGATAGCGGTCTGCTCACCTATCAGGGCGATCGCTTCATTCACTTTGCTCTCAAGCGCTAGGGCAACAGCCAACGGGTCAGCTTGGATTTTGACAGCAACCAACTGGTGGCCAGCGATCCGGCACCACTGATCACAATCCACAACGGGATCACCCAGCCAGGGTGGCCCTGATGCCAGCCAAACGCTTTCATCGGCCAGAGGAAGATCGGGTGCAGCAGGTAGATACCCAGGCTGTGACTGCTGATCAGGCTGACCAGCTTGTGCAGTTTGGCCGACAGACGATCAGCAAACGCCCGGCAGAGCATAAACACCATACTGGCAGCCAATACCACATTCAGGGTCTTATAAGACAACCAGCGACCCACGGTGTACTCGCCCTGAAGTAAGCTGAGCGAGACGACCGACCAGGCGGTCAGCAGCAGCGCCAGCCCGCCCAGTAAGAAGGAAAGCGACACCGTACCCCGGTTAAGCGGAACCCGCTGGTAGAGCAGATAACCCAGCGGCAGGTAGCCGGAATAGAGCCACAACTCATGACTCCATGGGCCGTCAAATTTAAGCAGATACAACAGCGTCGTCAGCAGCCACATCGCCACATAGGCATACAGCGCACTGATATCGTAGTGCTTGCGCACATACTGAAAAATGGGGATCAAAAAGTACAGCGGGATAAAATAGTAGAAAAATCCCAGGTGGTAGTAAGTTTCATGCTGAGGGGCATCTGCCAACACCTGCCAGGCCAGGCTGGCATCAAAGCCGTCTAAGCTCCAGCCAGACAGATAAGCATAAAATAGCGACCAGGCGGCAAAGGGAACCAACACTTTACCCAGCCGACGCTTCACGTAGTAGCCGAAATCAAACGGCCGGTCATCACTGAGCAGCAGAGCGCCGGAAATCAGAATAAACACCGGAACAGCCCAGCGGGTAACGCTGTTGACGCTGACGGCAGTCAGCCATTGGTCAAACGGGATCTGACCCAGTTCATGCCGGTAAGGGGCCAGTACATGAATGGCAACGACCGCCACCGCGGCGACGCAACGCATCAAATCAAAAAACACTACCCGTTGTTTCATTCGCAGACCTCAACTACCTGATGAGTGTTGACTATATCAGCAATTGCCCTTTTTCACTGCGCTGGCCGGTTAAAATATGGTTAATTATCAGCCTCAGGCGGTCGCAGCCGAAGTCGGTTTCGGTAGCCAGAACGAGATAACGCTGGTCAGCAGCAAAAAGGCAAACGACACCCAGAGGCAGGCCGCCAGCCCGGCGATCTGGAAAATCCAGCCGGACAAAATGGTACCCACTAGCCGGCCCATCGCGTTGGCCATATAGTAGAAGCCGACATCCAGTGACACGCCATCTTCTTTGGCATAGCTGACGATCAGATACGAGTGCAGTGACGAGTTAATGGCAAAAATCGCGCCGAACAGCAGCAACCCGACCACGATCACCAGTTGCGGCTGCCAGCCAACCTGCACTGCATACGCGATGACCCCGGTGACCAGGCTCAGCACGGTCGCCCAGTAGATAGCCGCGTGCCCGTCCGGCACTTTACCCGCCGCCTTGCCGGTCAGACGCGGCGCTATCCCCTGGACAAAACCGTAGCCTATGACCCAGGTGGCCAGAAAACCGCCCACCCACAAGTGATCCCAGCCGAACACGCTCCCCAGGTAAACCGGCAGCGCCACAACAAACCAGACGTCGCGGGCACCAAACAGAAACAGCCGCGCCGCAGACAGAATATTCACCGCTGGTGATTTGGAAAATATCTGGCTGAACTTAGGTTTTGACTTGGCTTTGCCAAGATCAGACTCGAGCCAGATCAGGCTGCCGATAAACACCAGCGTCAGTAGAGCCGCCATCGCCAGCACCGCATGAGCGAATCCAAGCCAGGATAAAAGTAGCCCGCCGACAAAAAAGCCCGCTCCCTTCAGGGCATTTTTAGAACCGGTTAAAATCGCCACCCATTTATACAATGCGCCTTGCTGGTTGGCCGGCACCAGGGTTTTGATCGCACTCTTGGCGCTCATTTTATTCAGGTCTTTGGCGATCCCCGACAGCGCCTGGGCGGCCATCACCCAGGGAATCGTCAGGTAGCCGACCGGGACCGCCAGCATACTGAGTGCGACGATCTGCATCGCCAGCCCCAGGTTCATGGTCCGGTTGAGGCCTAGCCGGGCCCCGAGCCAGCCGCCGACCAGGTTGGTCACCACGCCGAAGAACTCATAGAACAGAAACAGCGAAGCGATTTCCAGCGCGCTGTAGCCCAGGTCATGAAAATAGAGCACCACCAGCATGCGCAGCGCACCGTCGGTGAGAGTAAAGTTCCAGTAATTAAAGGTTACCAGCATGTACTGGCGAACCGATTGACTCAGCTGACTTATCATACTTATCTCTGTGACTAGGGGCGCGGCTATTAAGGAGGCGCCCCGGGATGGCTATTCGCCGCTAGCGTTCGCAGCCAGCTTGGCCTGCTCGCGGATGTAGTCCAGTTGTACCGCTTTAGTGAAAGCGCCCGGGCGCAATGACTGCACCTGGGTGATGATCTGCTCCAGTGGCCAGCCCTGCTCAAGCAACAGGTGAGCCGCCAGCAGCCCGGTACGACCGGAGCCGCCCATGCAGTGCAGCGCCAGTTTATGGCCTTCCGCCATCAGGGCGTGCAACCGCGGGCTGGCGTCGGCCCACTGGCGGGTAAAATCATCGTCGGGGGCACAGTCATCTTCAATAGCCAGGTGGAACCACTGCATACCTTGCTGCTGCACTTGCTGGCCAAGGCTCTCAACCCCTTTTTGCTCCATCTCGTGCCGGCTGATGGCGGTGACCACCGCGGCCACGCCAAGTTGCTTCAGCTGTGCCAAAGATTCCTGCAGGGGCACGCCTTTCGTCCCCGGGCAAGGCGTCAGCACCAGAGCAGAACTATCCAGTTCCAGTTGCCAAGTAGGATGTTGCATCTCCGTCTCCTTACGCCTGGCCAACGGTACGTACCAACTCTGCGGTACGGGTGGCGTAGCCCATTTCGTTGTCATACCAGGCGTAGATCTTCACCATCCGGCTGCCAACCACCATAGTGGACAGCGCATCGACCACGGTAGAACGCTGGTCACCTTTGTAATCGATCGACACCAGCGGACGCTCTTCATAACCCAGGATACCTTTCAGATCACCCTCAGCGGCCTCTTTCAGCAACGCATTCACTTCCTCCGCGGTGGTATCACGTTTAACGTCGAAAATAATATCGGTCAGTGACGCATTAGCCAGTGGAACCCGCACCGCGTGGCCGTTGATCTTGCCGCTCAGCTCAGGGAAGATCTCCACAATGGCGGTCGCACTGCCGGTGGTGGTCGGGATCAGGCTCATACCACAGGCCCGGGCACGACGCAGATCTTTGTGCGGCGCATCCAGAATGGTCTGGGTATTGGTCAGGTCATGGATGGTGGTAAATGCACTCTGCTCAATGCCCAGTTTTTCATGGATCACTTTTACTACCGGTGCAATGCAGTTGGTGGTACACGACGCCGCGGTAACAATTCTGTGCTCTGCCGGGTCGAAGATGGCATCATTGACGCCGACCACTATGTTGGCGATGCCTGGTTCTTTCACCGGCGCGGATACCACAACGCGCTTAACACCCTGGTCCAGATACTTCTCCAGCAGCGCCCGCTTACGGTGAACACCAGTGGCTTCGATCACCACATCGCACCCAGACCAGTCGACCGCGTCGATGTCACGCTGCTGGGTGGTGTGAATACTCTTACCTGCGATCACTATCTGGTCACCTTCGCAGTTTACCTGGTGATGCCAGCGCCCCTGTACTGAATCAAACTCCAGCAGGTGAGCTAAGGTCGCGGCGTCGCCGGCAACATCATTGATCTGGACAAATTCCAGCTCCGGCCAGTCAAACGCCGCGCGCAGAGCCAAACGGCCAATACGGCCAAATCCATTAATTCCAACTTTAATCGTCATGATTCTCTTCTCTGAATTGGTGGTGATTCGTTACTGACAGCAGACCGGGCGCTCATGCATTTGCTGTAAGCGCTGCTGGTCGGCCTGATACTGCTGCTGCAGGCAATTAGACGCGACCAGGTCGTCAATTAATTTGTTCATCCAGCCCGGCTGGGACTCAGCCAGACGATAAAATACCCACTGCCCCTGTCTGACATCGTGCAGCAATCCGCTGGAACGCAGCAGCGCCAGATGGCGGGAGATTTTGGGCTGACTCTGTTGCAATGCTGCGGTCAGCTCACCCACCGACAGACACTGCTCACGCATGATCAGCAGCACGATCCGGACCCGGGTTTCATCCGCGAGTAATTTAAAAAACTGATGGGGCAACATAGGCAAACATTCTTATATATGGATAAGCGTATATATTAGAAAAATAAAAAACCCCGTCAAGACGGGGCGTGCCGATGTCATAAAAATTTCATCTGCCGTTAGAGCAACTGGTAGATATCCTGACTCCATTTCTGCGCCGCACTGAGATTGTCGAACACCTCATCCAGCTCCAGGTCCAGTTCCTGACAGCCACGCTGTAAACCCTGCCAGTCTGCCTGCTCAAAACACTCTTCTACATTGAGCAAAGCGCCGTAAGGGCCGTGTCGCTCCAGCAGTGCCAGTTTAATCGCCTGGGTCAGCGGCAGTTGCTCCACCAGATAATCGAGTGACGAATCCAGCAGCGCGTCCATAATCGAGAATAGCCCGATCAAAAATGCCTGATCCTGGTACTGGGTACTCGGTAACTGACCGGACATCAGCCAGCAGAACTGGGCCCGCTGCAACGCCAGGTGGTACAACTCTTTGGGCTTTTTCGCCGAGACATAGGAAGCCACCGCCAGGGCGACAAACAGGCGCAGTTTATCTTCGCCCAGATAGACCAGCGCCTGACGAAATGAGGAAATGGTCACTTCCAGCCGGCTGGACATGGTATTAACAAACCGCAGCAGCTTGTACGACAGGGCGACATCTTTGGCGACGATCTGTTCCACCCTGGCAAAGTTGACCTCAGGCAGGCTGACTTCCCGAAACAGCTCCATCGCTATCATCTGTTCGGGGCTGATATAGCGCTGCTTGATCAGCTCAGGATGACTGAAAAAATAGCCCTGAAAAAACTGGAATCCGGCTGAACGCGCCGCCTGAAACTGGGCTTCGGTCTCCACTTTTTCCGCCAGAAACTTTTTCTTCGAGCCCTGACTGCGCCAGCGCTTAACCAGCTGACAGGCCTGCTCTAGCCCCAGCGTCATTATGTCCAGTTTGACGATATGTACCAGCGGCAGAAAACGCTCCCACTGCGGGCTGTAGACAAAATCATCCAGTGCGATCAGATAGCCCTGCTGATTGAGCTCTTCGACTACCGCAAACAGCTTGTCATCGGCTGGGCAGTTTTCCAGAATCTCCACCACGATTTTCTCTTTCGGCAAGCTAAACGGCAGACGGCGCAGCAAACTCTGGTAGGGAAAGTTGATAAAGCAGCGTGAAGCCTCCAAGGCTGGATTGGTGCCGATAGAGAGAAAGTTTTCCACGATCAGACGATAGGTCGCCCGGTTGGATTCGATATGAGCCGGGAAGCCATTGTGCTCCCCATCACGGAACAATAATTCATAGCCAAGCGTTTGCCGCTTGGCATTAAAGATCGGCTGGCGGGCCACATAGGTATGGGTCATGTCAGTCTCTTGCTGCTATTTACTGGTGGCCAGCAGCGCACCGAAACCGACAAACAGCGAACCAAATACCCGGTTTAGCCGGGTCATTGCCCGCTGTGAGCGGACGAAGTGGCCCATTTTCGCCGCCAGGCTGGTATAACCCAGCATCACCAGCGTATCGACGGAGACCGTAGTGATACCCAATATCGCCAACTGGCGCAGCTGATCACCGGCCGGATCGATAAACTGCGGAAACAGCGCCACCAGAAAAACGATCGATTTGGGGTTGGTCAGGTTGATCAGAACCGCCCGGCTCATCAGCGCTTTAGCACCAAGAGTCTTTTGTCCTTCCATTACAGCCAGGCTGTGGTTGTCCCGCCACTTCTGGATGCCCAACCAGATCAGATAGCCGGCACCGATCCACTTGATAACACTGAATGCCGTGGCAGATTGCGCCACCAGCGCACCCAGTCCGGCGCCCACCAGCACAATGTGGATTGTCAGACCGATCTGCAGCCCGGCAATGGCGGCCAGTGATTTGCGGGTACCATAGCAGAGACCATTGCTGATTGAGTTTACGGTGCCGGAGCCCGGCGCCAGGCTGAACACCACCGCGGTGACCAGGTAGGCCAGCCAAATATGCAGATCCATCGAATTTCCTCTTAACTATCTTATTGAACAGTCTGGCGATTCTGCTTCAGAATGCGAAATGGTAGAACACATTTTCTCGATTCAACAGCTGACTATTCTGGCAAAGGAACTTAACATAAGCGGTAGAGTTGCTACAACCCAACGCCATACTGAACAATTATGCACAAGTCGCACGAAGTATCCCCAAGCTATACGCAAGAATCGGACTTTACGCAAGCAATCAATACCCGCATTGGTCAATTTTGGTCAGAGCGTCAAGAAGGCTTTATTTCCGCTAAAGATAAAACACCTCTGTTCTGGTGTTCGATGACTTCACCACGACACGAGAAAGCCGTCGTCGTGGTCAACGGCCGTATCGAATGCTGCTGGAAGTATCAGGAGCTGTTTTATGACCTGTTCCAGCAGGGCTATGATGTCTATTCGTTCGATCATCGGGGCCAGGGCTTATCCGGACGCCTGATCGAAGACCAACAGATGGGCTATGTGGAAGAGTTCGATGACTATATCCAGGATATGGCCCAGCAGGTTGAGCACTTCAACCTGGATCGCTATCGCCATCGAATGATACTGGCCCACTCCATGGGGGCAACCATCGCCACCCGTTACCTGCAAACCCATCCCCAACATGCCTTTTGTGCCGCGGCGCTCAGCGCACCGATGTTTGGTATTCACCTGCCCTGGTACCTGCGGCCAATTGCCATGACCATAGGTCAGGTGCTGACCGGGTACCATGGCAAGCCGGTGTATGCGCCGGGCCACCGCGCCTATTACGCCAAACCGTTTGAGCAGAACCCTCTCAGCCAGAGTGAAGTGCGCTATCAGTGGTTCCGCGACCTGTATCAGCAGCAACCGGTACTGCAGATCGGCGGGCCGAGCACCCGCTGGGTCTGGCAGAGTTTGATGGCGGCCAAGCTGTGCTACCTGCTGACCCGACAGATCAAACTGCCGCTGCTGATCATGCAGGCCGGCGACGATCAGATCGTCAGCAACCCGGCCCAATACCGCTTGTACAAAAAACTGGTCAAAACCAATCCCGCTTGCCAGTTTATCCGCATTGCCGGCGCCCGGCACGAGCTGCTGTTTGAGCAGGACGTCTACCGCAACCAGGCGCTGGATACCACGCTGGACTTCTACACTGCCCAGCAAAAATAGGGAAATTTCGCCCACTGAAGTTGGCCTCTTTTTTTTCCCGCTTTTGCATTACACTGACTGCGTTGTCACCACGCTCAGCTTGAGCCTGGTTCCGTGAATTGAACTCGAGGGTACTATGACCGAATATCGCAAAGAGACGCCGTTTACTATTGTCGCTTCTGACCTGGATGGCACCTTACTCGCCCCCAACCACCAGCTCAGCGACTTTAGCAAGCAGACCTTGCAGCGCCTGTATCAACAGGGCTTCAACTTTATCTTTGCCACTGGCCGACACCATGTTGATGTGGCCGAGATTCGACAGCAGACCGGGATCCCAGCCCATATGATCACCTCTAACGGGGCTCGAGTTCACGATCATAATGATCAACTGCTGTATAGCAAAGATGTCCCCTCAGACCTGGTTCAGTCGGTGATCGACGTGATCAAAAATGAGCAGGATATTCTGATTCACGTCTACCAGAACGAAAGCTGGCTGATGCATCAGGACGATGAAGAGTTACGCCATTTCCATAAGGATTCCGGCTTTAATTATCAGCTGTTCGATGTCGACAACGCTCCGACCGACGGAATCGCAAAGATCTTTTTTACTCACCGGGCGAAAGATCACGACCACCTGGCCAACTTCGAAGCGCGGCTCAACCAGCTGTTTGGTGACCAGATCACCGTGGCATTCTCTACACCTTGGTGTCTGGAAGTCATGGCGGCAGAAGTATCAAAAGGTGAAGCCCTCAAAGCGGTGGCCGATTCGCTGGGCTTTGGTCTGGAACATTGTATTGCTTTTGGCGATGGGATGAACGATGTGGAAATGTTATCTATGGCGGGATGCGGTCTGGTGATGGGCACAGCACACGTTAAAGTTAAGCAAGCACTGCCAGATAATCTGGTGATTGGCTCTAACGAGGAAGATGCGGTGGCCCACTACCTGCTGGAGCACCTGATTAACTAGCCCCCTAAAAAGCAAAGGCAGCGCATGAGCTGCCTTTATTTTTACTATTCCATTGCCAGTATCGCCTGCCACTGCTGTTCACTGACCGGCATCACCGACAGACGATTACCCCGTTTGACCAGCGCCAGCTCATTCAGGGCCGGGTTGGTTTTCAGCTCTGCCAGAGGGATCAACCGCCGGCTATGGCGCTGATACTCGATGTCGACCATATACCAGCGTGGATTGTCCGGATCGGATTTGGGGTCAAAATATTCGCTTTCGGCATCAAACGCAAAATGGTCCGGATACGCGGCTTTCACCACTGTAGCGATCCCGGCCACACCGATTTTCTGGCAGGAGGAGTGGTAAATCAGCACTTGGTCGCCAAGCTGAATTTGATCTCTGAGCATATTGCGCGCCTGATAGTTGCGCACGCCTTCCCAACAGGAAATGCCTTGCCGTTTCAGGGTATCTATCGAAAATGTATCCGGCTCTGTTTTGAACAACCAATATGCCATAATAGTAATCCATTTCGTTCAGTAATCAGGAAGGTATACCATGAAGATGGTAAGAATCCTAACCGCTACTCTGGCTTTGCTATTCATCCAGGCGTGTAGCCAGCTTTCAACTTCACCTTCAGCGCCACAGCCAGTGACCGTCGCCACACTCGGGCAACCGGAAACCATTCAGCCGCAATCGTTCCTGCTGCGCGGTCAGTTGGTGATCGGCCCGGAAGTGCGCAGTTTTACTCCGTGCGGCAGTCAGCAGCAGTACTGGCTCGATCTAACTTCCGCTCAAGCTGAGCAATTGATCCCGCTGGCCCGTGCGCCGTATCAGCCGCTTTATGCTGAACTTATTGGCACCCTGACCATTCCGTCCGAAACTGGCTTTAATGCCGATTACGTCGGCCGTTTTCAGGTCCAGACGCTGAACCTGGTCAGTGCGGAAAACCCGCAGCGCTGTCAGCTCGCCGCCAGTGGCAGCCGGATGTTTGGCACCGAACCGTTCTGGTCCGCCCGTTTCGTACCAGGTGCGGTGGAATTTGAGCCTATGGGTCAGACAGCCAGTCGCCTGCCGATAACCAGTCAACAGCTCAGCGCAACTGAGCGCCACTATCAATTACAGGATGGCGAAGCCCGTATCACCGCCCAGTACTGTAATGACGGCATGAGCGACAGCCTATACGGCTGGCAGGCCAGCCTGACTATTCGCGGTGAACAATACTGGGGTTGCGCCAGCCTGGGCAATCAGGACGGTAGCCGTAACTGGGTCGGCCATTATTTTGCTTCTTCCACCCAAACCAGCCAGTTTACCATCAGCCTGGAGCTAAAACCGGACCACAGCGCCAGCACCCGCTACGAATATAACAATGGAGATCCGGCCATTTTGGAAACTGGCTTCTGGCAACCGCTGAATGAAACTCAGATACTGGTGGTAATGACCCAGCACCAGGGCCAGTATCTGGTCTCGCAACGCATCTTTACCCTCGATGGAGAACAGCTATCGGCCAAACAGGAACAGGTTGGTGACATCGTCTACCCGATCGCCGATGGCGGTCTGGTGCTGTTTCGCGGCGGAGATGAGGCTGCAACAGGCTCAAGCAGCAACATGGCGGCCGGCGGATGACCGCCTGCCCCGGCTGCGGCCTGCGCCATCAGTGCCTCTGCAGCCTGCTGCCAAGCTTATCCAGCCCGCTGTCACTGGCACTGCTGACTCATGCCAATGAGCTCAACCGCCCAACCAACAGCGGCCGCTGGCTGTGGAAAACCCTGCCGCAGTGCCGACGGTTTGTCTGGAGCCGCACAGCGCCGCCCGCCGAGTTACTCGACTGGATACAGCAGGACGATTACCAGCCGCTGGTGCTGTTTCCGGCCCCCGATAGCCTGCCGCTGACGACCGAGACACTCAGCCGTACAGCACAAAAACAGCCGCGGTTTATTGTCTTGGATGCCACCTGGCAGGAGGCGGCGAAAATGTGGCGCCAGAGTCCCTGGCTGAGAAAGGTTCAGGCGGTCCGACTGGAGACAGCACCGCCATCTGGCTATACCCTGCGGCGTAATCAGCAACCGGGCAATCTATGTACTCTGGAAGTAGCTTGTGAGCTGCTCAGACTGCAGAATCAACCGCATCAGGCAGAGCAGTTAACGACGTTTTTTCATCACTATATGCGAGCTTATCAGGCCGATAAAAGCGGTCACCGGCTAAAACAGTAACAACAGCAAGCAGAGATGTTTTTTACAGCAACAGCAGCTCATCCAGCCGCTGAATCTCAACGTGGGGCAGCAAGCGGGTTTTCGGACTGAACAGCGTGTCCTGCCACTGGTCATTGAACCAGCAGGCCTGCATCCCGCACGCCAGTGCGCCGGCAACGTCTTTAACCGGATGGTCGCCGACGTGCAGTATCTGCTCAGGCGGAACCTGCAGCCCGGCAATCGCCTGCTGGAACATATCCGGATACGGTTTGGCGCGCCCGTGGGGGCCGGCTTTGAAATCGAGCTGGAAATATTCGCTTAGGCCAATCCGCTCCAGATCGACATTGCCGTTGGTGATCGCCACCAGCGGAATGCGCGCCGCCAGTTCCGCCATCACACGGTGGGTTTGCTCAGGCACGGTAAAATCACTGCGCCAATGGTGCACTTTTTCCATCGCTGCGTCAGCGACCTGACAAGCTTGCTCATTGTCGTAGCCCAACAGACGCAGTCCCTGTTGCAACTGCCGATGGCGCAAGATAGAGACATTGTGCCGCAGCTCTGGCTGCTGTTTCACCAGCGAACGTTTGATCTCCAGCCACCAGCTCTGCGACTGGGTTTCGGTGACCGGGTGATTACGGTGCAGCCAGTCAATCAGTTGCTGCTCCATGCGGACGATAACCGGCCGGTTGTCGTACAAGGTGTCGTCCAGGTCGAAACTCTTTGCCCGCACGGGATTATATTGTCGATAAATCCGCATTAATCGTTCCCCCGTTTTTTCTTCGCCCGAGGATGTGCCTGATCATACACCTGCGCCAGGTGCTGGAAATCCAGGTGGGTATAGATCTGGGTGGTGGAAATATTTTCATGACCCAGCAGTTCCTGTACCGCCCTGAGGTTGTGGCTGGATTCCAGCAGATGGGAAGCAAACGAGTGACGCAGCTTGTGTGGGCTGATATGACTGGCGACGGCCTGCTTTTGGCCCCATTCCGACATTCTCTTCTGTACGCTGCGGTGGGAAATGCGCCGGCCCAGTTTGGAGACAAACAGCGCCGCTTCGTCCGGGTCGGCCAGTTGCTGGCGTATGGTCAGCCACTGATTCACCCACTGCTTAGCCAGACCGGTAAACGGCACCTTACGCTGCTTGTCGCCTTTACCGATAACGCGAATTTCATCGTCGGACTGACGCACATGGCCCACGTCGATACTGACCAGCTCCGCCAGTCGCAGTCCGGCGCCGTACATCAGCTCCATCATGGCGCGATCACGCACCGCCAACGGGTCATCCGGATCGACATCCAGCAGCTGGCCGACTTCATCCACATCGAGGTTTTTGGGTAACGGGCGCTGTTTTCTCGGTGCCGAGACCCCTTTGGCCGGGTTGGCATTGATGTCGCCTCGCAGCAGCAGAAAATCAAAAAAGCTGCGCAGGGCCGACAGCCGGGTCGCCAGACTGCTGGCTTTCATCCCTTCCCGCATCCCTTTGCTGGCCAGCTGACGTACCCAGGCCGCATCCACTTGCTGCCAGCGCTTGATCCCCATCTGCGATAAATGCTGCGCCATGGTGGTCAATTGCTGGCGGTAGTTGCGCTGGGTATGCAGGCTGAGTCCTTTTTCGGCATTCAGATACTGGTAAAAGCGCTCCAGTGGCTGAGCCAGTCCATCAGGCAGTTGGGGTGCAGCGTCGTTCATCTTGCCGGTGCCATGGTAGAGTGAGCAACAGATGGCTGAATACCAGTGCCAGATGGCGCAGGAACAGCGTATCCATATGGGGCTGGAAATGACCACCATCTTCACTGGCAAACGCCAGCACTCCCAGCAGCTTCGACTTCACTAGCGGCAGAATCACGTAAGAGCCCATCTCCGGCGTGTGGCTGTCCTGCAGCAGACCATTGCGATCGGCCTGGCGCAAGCGGCCGAGGTAAGCACTTTTGCCGTTCAGGTGACTGGCAGCGAAACGTTGATAATGGTCCGGGCATAGCCGCAGCCTGGTCTGTTCGCAATCCACCAGACGCACGTAGCCGGCCAAACCAAGCTGCTGAGCTTTTTTCTCAATCGCCTCGATCGCGCTGTCTATCGAATCACACTTGAGCAGTTGCTCCTGCAGCTGCATGAACTCATGGAAGGTTTTGTCGTTATTGGCCGCCAGCGACATCAGGGCGGTAATTTCTTCTTCCAGTTCGCTGATCCGTTCCCGCTGACGGTTGAGCTGGATATGCACCAGAGAAACCGCGCCCGGTTGTTCAACCGGTAGCCTGAGCTGCTCAACCAGCTCACGTCGCTGCTGGAAAAAATCTGGATTATCCCGAAGATACTGTGCGACGACTTCCGCCGTCAGTGCGTCTGCTTCAATTTCAGCCACGCCGGTTCCTTCTGTTAACAAGAGAGTTGTCCATCAAATACGTGACTGGCCGGGCCGGTCATATACAGAGGTTTTCCGGGACCCTGCCAGCGAATTTTCAGACTGCCACCTGGCAGATGTACCGTCACCTGGTCATCGAGCAGCCCCTGCAATACACCAACCGCTACGGCACCACAGGCACCGCTGCCACACGCCTGCGTTTCTCCTGCGCCTCGTTCATACACCCGCAGTTTCACTTCGTTACGGCTGATCAGCTGCATAAAGCCGGCATTGACCCGCTCCGGAAAACGCTCGTGCGACTCCAGCAGAGGCCCTAAGGTATCAACGTCGGCCAGGTCGATATCATCGACAACCGTAACCACATGAGGATTGCCCATGCTGACGGCACCGCAGAACAGGGTCTGTTCACCAGCGCGCAGAATGTAAGTTTTTTCCTGCTGCTTGGCGCGAAACGGGATTTTTGCCGGTTCAAATTCCGGGATGCCCATGTTCACGGTAACCTGATCATCCTGTTCGATGTTAAGAATCATCTTGCCTTTTTTGGTGCTGACACTGATGCTGTACTTATTGGTCAGCCCTTTCATTCGCACAAAGCGGGCAAAACAACGCGCTCCGTTACCACACTGTTCCACTTCACTGCCGTCGGCATTAAAGATCCGATAGTGAAAATCCGTCTCAGGATCGTACGGCGCTTCCACCACCAGCAATTGGTCAAAGCCGACACCGGTATGGCGGTCAGCCAGACGGCGGATCAGCTCTGGTGAGAAGAAGATGTTCTGAGTAATGCAATCCACCACCATGAAGTCATTACCCAGACCGTGCATTTTTGAAAAATGGAAATGCATATTGTTGTTTTTACTCCGGCAAAATATTTTCTAGCGCCCACAGGCTGGCTAACTCTTCACGCTGACGCACCAGATGGGCTTTGTCACCATCGACCATCACTTCCGCGACGCGAGTACGGGTGTTGTAGTTAGACGACATAACAAAACCATAGGCACCAGCCGAGCGCACGGCCAACAAATCGCCCTGCTCTAACACCAAAGCGCGATCTTTGCCAAGAAAGTCGCCGGTTTCACATATCGGCCCGACTAAATCGTACGTCACAGGTTCACCCTGACGAGGGCAGACCGGCACAATATCCTGCCATGCCTGGTACAGGGCCGGGCGCATCAGGTCGTTCATCGCCGCATCGATTATGGCAAAGTTTTTGTGTTCGGTATGCTTGAGAAATTCCACCCGAGTCAGCAGCACCCCGGCGTTGGCCGCCACTGCGCGACCGGGTTCAAACACCAGTTCCAGCTGCTGATGGTTTTCCAACCGGGCCAGCAGCGCTTTGGCATATTCGGAAGGCTGCGGCGGCAGTTCGTCACGATAGACGACGCCCAGGCCACCACCCACATCCAGATGCCGGATGGTAATTCCCTGGGCACACAGATCGTCGATCAACGCCAGCAGGCGATCGGTGGCATCAATAAACGGTTCGATGTCGGTCAACTGGGAGCCGATATGACAATCGATGCCTTGCACATTGAGGTTAGGCAGACTCTGAGCAAACTGATACACCGCTGGTGCACGGTCAAAGGCGATGCCGAATTTATTGTCGCGCAAGCCGGTAGAGATATACGGGTGGGTATTGGCATCCACATCCGGGTTAATGCGCAGTGAAATCGGCGCTTTCACACCCAGCTCACCGGCAACCGCATTCAGGCGTTCCAGTTCCGGCTCAGACTCGACGTTAAAGCATTTGATACCCAGTTCCAGCGCACGGCGCATTTCCGCGGCCGTCTTACCGACGCCGGAAAATACCACTTTGCTCGGGTCGCCACCGGCGGCGATAACACGCTCCAGTTCTCCACCAGAGACGATATCAAACCCGGACCCCAGACGGGCCAGCGCATTTAACACCCCCAGGTTAGAGTTGGCTTTGACGGCATAGCAGACCAGGTGGGGATGATCACCGACCGACTTGTCAAAGGCGTGCCAGTGTCGTTCCAACGTCGCGCGCGAATAGACATAAAGTGGCGTGCCGTATTGTTCGGCCAATTGGCTAAGTGGCAGTTGCTCGGCCCACAGCTGGCCATCATCCTGATAGTTGAAGTAATCCAAAATGCTTTCCTTTTAAATTCGAGTCTGACTTACTGGCCTGGTTCATTCTGTGGTGCCTCTTCAGGCATATAGAGCGGACCGGTCTGACCGCATCCGGCGAGTCCTAATACAGAGAAGAGAAACAGCACTAAAATTGATTTTTTCATTGGCCTAATCGTGATTATTATTCAGATGCCCCCTATAATCGCACCACAATCAGGAAAAGCAATAGGATAGATAGGATGAACGATACTGAATTTCATCAACTGGCTGATGTACAAATGCAATTGATCGAGCAAGCGATTGATGATTCAGGCGCGGACATTGACTATGAGACCGCGGGCAACGTGATGACGCTGGAATTTGATAACCGCAGTCAGATAATCATCAACCGTCAGGAACCGATGCGCGAGATCTGGCTGGCGTCGAAATCCGGTGGTTTCCATTTTCAGTACCAGAACAACCAGTGGGTCTGTTCAAAAACCGGTATTGAGCTGATGACGATGGTCAAACAAGAGTGCGAAAAACACGCAGGCGAAGCCATCGACTGGGAATAGATGGCAAAAGAGCACCTGTAAAGGTGCTCTTGGCAGCTATCAATTTTTAAGGCTGGGCCGAGCTATGCATTTACCGCGCGCGATGGCTTGGGATGCACCAGGTTGTCGTTGCGGTATGGCACCACATAAGCTTCACCGTCTTCAGGATGCACCACCTGGTAGTACTGCGGCAGGTTAAAGTTGATCAGCTTAGCCGACAGCTTATTGTCGTCCCGAATCGAGGTGTAAAAGCCATTCACGCTGGCGATCATGTCATCTTTTTCACCACTGTACTGGTGATACACTTCCAGCCGGTTGGCTTCATCCAGCACGAAGATATTAAACCCGCGTTCGGTATCTTCGAAGAAGAACTGAATCAGCCCTTCACTGGCAAAACTTTCCACCACTTCCGGCAGGCGATAACTCTGCTCACGGTCCAGCATCAGTACCGGTGAACCCTGCACTTTGCTGCTGGAGATGGTGCGGTAGAAATCGACCGAATTTTCCAGTTTCTGTACCGACACGCCACGGCGTTCGAAAAACAGGCCGTACATCTGCTGGCCAATCCGAATCGCTTTAAAGCGGCGACGTTTCTCCTGTTCCATCGGTTTCAGGCGCATATCGATACATTCGGCCACCAGTTGGTAGACCATGTTGCGCATCACGCCGCGTAAGTTCTTGCTGTAGCAGAATACGTCCACAGACTCAGGTGGCAGCGCGTCCTGGTGCATTTTGCCCAAGATGGTTTTCAGCGCTTCCAGCATCGCCGTTTCACCACGGAAATGCATGGTTCTCACTTCATGCCAGGAGTTGCGGTAGACCAAATCGACGCTGCCGACCAGGCTCTCGCCATTCGGGCCGAAGCTGTGGATATCGATGTTTTTCAAATCCACTTTGAGTGACTGGCCGGACAGTTCGCAGGTGGGATCATTTTCCACATTAACAAACATGGCCAGCTGGCGGATTTCACACGGGCTTGCCAGCGCCTGCATGCTCGGACGACGCTTATTGAGTGAGAAAGTATTGCGCAGGTCACTGACCATCTGGTAGAGCTTGTCGATATCCAGGTGCGCATCTCGAACCACCGCATGTAATCGGCTTGATTCGGTTAACAGACCATTGAAAAACGCCCAGGCGACCAACTTGCTCAAGTACTCATGATGCTCAAGGTATGGCTGCCCCAGAATTCGATGCGGTACCAGTGGCTGCTTGTACAAGTACCAGCCTTCCTGGTTGGTCCGCCCCTGGCTGACCTGGATAAAGGAGAGATCCGCTTCATGCAGATCTGGGGTAATTTGCGGATTCAGCAGTGTCACTTTACCTGGCAACACCTCAAACGCCGCGTACAGCTTGCGCGCCAGGATGGAGATATCTTGTGGACTGATGGCTGAAGTAATGTCATTACGACGGGCAAACTGGATAAGGTTTCGGTAACTGAGCATTAATGCATCCAGCAATGCATGGTGCACCACTTTCACCTGCTCTACTTTCCAGTTACGACGATCATCCAATTCAGCTATCACAGAGCTGTCCCAGTCCCAGCGCTGTATCATGTCGGTCAACGCTTCACGACGCCAGGCCACCGAACCCACGCCAGGCTGACGGGACAGTTTTTCATGGGTTTTGAGATAAAAGCAGCGACGAACCAGATCGAGCCGGCTGTGATCGCCGATACGCTCCAGGTAACGGGTCACTTTTTCCAGCATCAGATAGTACGCGTCCATACCGTACAAGTCCGGCTCCTGAGCGAAGAAGCGGCGCTTAGTATCGATACTCAACAGTTGGGTATTCGGGTATTCCCAGGAATAGGCTTCGAGCAGAATCGCTTTCAGCACCGATTTGTACGGTGAATCTATGCTCTTATACAGCTGCCACAGGTTGGAGCCGAAATACTCTTCCGCCGGAATGCGGTTTAGCTGGCCAAAATCGATCCACTCTCCACAATCGATGATACCTTTACTGCACAACTCGGCCACGTAGCTGTCGTAGCACTCTTCCATTTCTGGCGGAACAATTTGCCATAACAGCCGCTGGCCGGCCAAGCGTACCGCCGAGCGATAAAATTCATCCAACAACAGCAAATGCTGCGAAGAGCCGCAGTTGTCACCGGTCATCTCTTCGGAGAAATTGTTGCGGAAACGCTCTTCATCCATCAGGAAAAAGTTCGCTTCGACGCCCTGGCTTTTCGCCCAGTCAGTGATTAACAGACATTTATTGGACAGGCTTTCGCGTTCTTCTGCCGACATGGCGGGAGAGATACAGACCCAAATATCCAGATCACTGGTGGTGCTCTGACCTATAGACGAGGTACTGCCCATGGTATACAGGGCTAAAATGGCGGGGCGGTCAGAGGTCGGCAGCGGTTGGCCGATGGTTAACTGGGCATCATCAATAAACTGCTGTTGAACCGAATTGTATTCCAGTCCGTACACACCAAAAGGAACCTGATGGTCATAATAGCCGGGAAGGGTTGGATGGTTGAAGTGCAGCAGCGCCGGAATAAGGTGAAAAACCCGCTGACTTTGCAAGTCCATAAGAGCCAGCGCACGCTCGCAGCGTTGCCGGTTAAGATCATCCAATCTCTTAATTAATGTCTCGGTGTAAGCCTGCAAGGTTAAATCCTTGATAATGATATAATTTGATGCCCTGACCAGAAATCACTCGAAAGCACCGATAAAACGTGATCAATCTATCATTTTTATCCGCACTGGTAAAGATTTATGCGACATCCCTAACACATAACCTTAACCCGATGAGGTCCACCAACGTTGCGACATAGTTTGGTACGTAAATCTCTTTTCTGATAATAGCTCATTTTTGTAGCGTGAGCCAAATCACACATATTTAATCATATTGTGCTAGTTCGGTATCGGTTCGGCATTGGTGCGATCTTGTAGTAAGACTTTGGTTACGACAATGGTAGGATGGTCATCATTGACCATTCAATTTACCAAGTTATCAAGCAGCCAATGACACAATCTACACCGATCCGAATCGCTACCCGCAAAAGTCCTCTTGCCTTGTGGCAAGCCCACTATGTTAAAGATGCCCTTCAAGCCGCTCACCCCGGCCTCGACGTCGAACTGGTTACTATGGTAACCAAAGGAGATGTCATTCTCGATACCCCTTTAGCCAAAGTCGGTGGTAAAGGGCTGTTTGTGAAAGAACTGGAAGTGGCCATGCTTGAAGGCCGCGCCGATCTCGCGGTGCATTCAATGAAAGATGTGCCGGTAGATTTTCCACCAGGATTGGGGCTGGTCACCATTTGCGAACGTGAAGATCCGCGCGATGCGTTTGTCTCAAATACTTATCAGAACATCGATCAGCTGCCGCAAGGCGCCGTCGTGGGGACCTGCAGCCTGCGTCGTCAATGCCAACTGAAAGAAGCCCGCCCGGATCTGCAAATCAAAGAGCTGCGCGGCAATGTCGGCACCCGGCTTGGCAAACTGGATGCAGGTGAATACGATGCCATCATACTGGCGGCGGCTGGTCTGAAACGACTCGGACTGGAAGAACGTATCAAAAGCTTGATTGAACCGGAACAATCGCTACCCGCGGTCGGCCAGGGCGCGGTAGGTATCGAGTGCCGTCTGGATGACCAGCGACTGATTGAACTGCTCAAACCACTCAATGACACCGATACCACCGATCGCGTCTTGTGTGAGCGCGCGATGAACCTGACTCTGGAAGGTGGTTGCCAGGTGCCAATCGGCAGTTATTCCCTGCTGGACGGCGACCAGATTTGGCTGCGAGCTCTGTTCGGCGAGCCAGACGGTTCTAAAATCGTCCGTGGTGAAATCCGTGGCCATCGTCAGGATGCAGAAGCGCTGGGCGTTCAGCTCGCTGAACAGTTACTCGCGGATGGAGCCAAAGAGATTCTGACTAAACTCTATCAAGAGCACGAATAATATATGGCAGTCTTGGTCACCCGTCCAGAGCAGCAAGGGCAGCAACTTTGTCAGCAGTTAGCCGGCGCGGGGATCGAGACCTATCACCTGCCATTAATCGAATTTCTTCCCGGGCAACAATTAGCTGCGTTGCCCGGTAGCATCAGCCAGTACCAGATCATTATCGCAGTCAGTCAACACGCGGTCGATTTTGCCCAGCAGACACTAAACGAAGCGGGCGTCCCCTGGCCCAGCCACTGTGTATACCTTGCCGTTGGTCAAAAAACCGCACAGATATTAAGCAAAGCCTGTCAACACACAGTACACTACCCCTCAATAAGTGACAGCGAACACCTGCTGGCGATGGATGTTATGCAAACTGTTCATAACCAACAGATTCTTATTCTAAGAGGTAACGGTGGTCGCGAGTTAATTTACGATACACTTATACTCAGAGGTGCAAAGGTCGACTATTTAGAAGCCTATCAGCGTAAAAATGTCGCATTTGATGCCCACAACCTGGTACCTGCCTGGCAAGCTCAGGGAATCGACAGCTTGATTATCACCAGCAGTGGCCAGTTGACACATTTTGTGTCACAAATTGATGTCCAAGACCTGCCATGGTTGCTCACACTGCGCCTGTATGTCCCCAGTGAGCGTATCGCCAGTGACGCCAGGCAACTCGGTTTTTGCGACGTGATTAATACCGGCAGTGCGGCGAATGCTGACATCGCCGCAGCTCTCCAGCCTTCAACCAGGACTTTAAGCAATGACAAGTAAAAAAAACAATCAGCATAATGACCCTGAATCCCTCGATAACCAGGTAAAAGCCGAAACAGAAGCTGAGCAAACCAAGGATGACAACTCGCCAGCCGAACAAGCCAGCTCTGACGTTGAAGAAAAACCAGCCCAAGATACCAGCACTGAGTCCCAACCTGCTGCAACGCCAAACAAAAAGTCCGGCAGTAAATTAGGGGCCGTCGCGATCGTACTGGTTGCCATCGTACTTGTGTCACTGCTCGGGCTGATTCCTCCTCTTCTATACCGTGCGCTAATCGACGATGTACTACCAAACGGAGATATGCGCAG
>NZ_JBNKVP010000021.1:0-49839 GCF_050299255.1 Vibrio sp. | reverse complement strand
TGTCGCGGAAGAAGCCTTGTTCCGAGGGTTTATTCAACAAGCACTAAGTCGACGTTTTAATTGGAAGATTGGCTTATCAGTGGCGAGTATCTTGTTTGGGTTGGCACATATTGCAGGTGGTGGATTACTGGTTGTATTTGCTGCGCTTGCGGGATTGGGCTATGGCTTAATTTTCCATTTTACCGAGCGATTGTGGTGTGCCGTCTTAGTGCACTTCCTGTTCAATTTTGTTCATCTGCTTTTCTTTACTTACCCTGCATTAGCGCGTTAATTCGTATCCAGCTACTCACTGGGAAACATAAGCGAGATAAAGTCGTGGCCAATGTTACTTGGCCACACTGGTTAACCTGAGCCAGGGATAACCAGCGCTTGTTGACTTGCTTATCCCGAGTTCAGGTTAGTTAAGATTAAACTGCTAACTCTTGAGAAGTTTTGATGTAAATATCGCGCAGTTTTAAAGCGATCTCACCGGGTTTTCCATTAGCAATTGGCTTATCATCGATAGCAACGACAGGCCACACAAACGTAGTTGCAGAGCTGATAAATGCTTCTTTCGCTTGATAGGCTTCTTCAATGGTGAAGAAACGTTCTTCAATGGTTAAATCCAGTTCGTTAGCGAGTGTCATCAATGACGCGCGAGTAATGCCGTGCAAAATATCATTACTGAGAGGGCGAGTGACCAACACATTGTCTTTCGTCACAATGTAAGCGTTACTTGAACCTCCTTCAGTGACATAGCCATCTTCAATCAGCCATACATCTTCTGCACCAGCGGCATATGCTACCTGTTTTGCCAAGCAAGCCGGTAGCAAACTGGTTGTTTTAATATCACGACGACGCCAGCGAATATCATCAAACGAAATGACTCTGATACCCGTTTGAGCTTTCGGGCTATCGATGAGATTGCGTGACTGAGTAAATAGCACCAGCGTCGGCTCAATATCCTTGCTATAAGAAAAATCTCGATCGCCTTCGTCACCACGGGTCAGCTGGAGATAGATACCACCTTCGACTAAGCCATTTTTTTCAATCAGCTGTCGTTGAATATCCATCAACTGTTCGCCGGTCACTGGCATTTTAATACCCAGTTCTTTGGACGAACGCTCTAAGCGGGCAAGGTGACCTTCACAATCAATCAACTTTCCATCTAATACTGCGGTCACTTCATAGACAGCGTCAGCAAAAAGAAACCCTCTATCAAATACTGAAATTTTTGCTTCGCTTTCAGCAAGATATTCTCCATTGAGATATACAATACGTTCCATTATATTTCCCCTCATCCCCACAATTCGCAGTGGAAAGGCAGCATAGAATTATTATCAAATTCGAAACCGTGTTCGATATCTTCACTTAGCAGCAGCGGGCCATCTAAATCTACAACTTCTGCACCCTGGGCTACGACAAATGCTGGTGCCATGCTTAGTGAGGACGCCACCATACAGCCGACCATAATACGTAAACCAGCCGCTTCTGCCTGCTGTTTAAGTGCTAATGCTTCGGTTAAACCGCCTGTTTTATCGAGCTTTATGTTAACCATGTCATAGCGACCAATTACGTTTTTAAGGCTCATTCGATCATGACAAGATTCGTCGGCACAAATCGCAATTGGGCGTTCAAGATCATCAAGGACATGGTCTTCATCCGCATGGAATGGCTGTTCTATCATTGAGACATCAAGCTTGAGTAGTTCAGGAATGAGCTGCTGATAGTTCTCTACTGTCCACGCTTCGTTGGCATCAACAATGATCGCAGAATGTGGTGCACCACGGCGTACTGCCTGAACGCGTTTTAGATCGTCCGGGCCGCCTAGCTTCAATTTAAGCAGTGGGCGATGAGAATGTTCTATCGCTTTTTTTTCCATATTTTCTGGTGTATCAAGAGAAAGGGTGTACGCTGTGGTTAGCCTTTCTGCAACCACATCGACTTTCTTCCAGATAGACTGATTGGCTTGTTTACATTCCAAGTCCCACATTGCGCAGTCTACGGCGTTACGCGCTGCTCCTGATGGCAGTAATGGTTGCAAATCTTCTCGGCTAATTCCTGATTCAATTTTTGGAATGATGCTTTCGATTTGCGTCAGTACATTCTGAATCGATTCACCATATCGAGCGTAAGGGACGCATTCTCCGCGCCCTTTTTCGCCTTGGTGTTCAATTTCCACAATGATGGTTTCAGCGTGGGTTTTACTACCACGAGAGATTGTAAAACTTCCGAGAATAGGCCAACGTTTTGTATAAAGACTAACCTTCATTACAGCTCCGCTAATTTATCTACAATACGTGCTACGCCTTGACGGAATGGGTCGACAACGGGCAAGCCAACTTCAGACTCAACTTTATCCATATACTTCAATGCTTCGCTCTCAGTCAGGCCTGAAGTATTGATCGATACACCGACAAACTGGACATTAGGGTTTGTGAGTTTGGCGGTGGCAATATTCGCTTCCATGCAGGTCTTAATGTCAGGCAACTGATAATCTGGCAGGCCACGCATGTGGGTGCGAGTTGGTTCATGACACAAAACTAAAGCGTCCGCTTGCGAACCGTGAATAAGGCCTGTGGTAACACCGGCAAAAGAAGCATGGAACAGCGATCCCTGACCTTCAATCACATCCCAGTGTTGTGGGGCATTTTCTGGAGCGATCGTTTCTATCGCACCTGCGATGAAGTCGGCCACAACACAGTCTGCACTTACACCGTCACCAGTAATAAGAATACCTGTTTGACCCGTAGCGCGAAAATCTGTATCGATACCTCGCGCTTTCATCTCTTTTTCAATCGCCAGAGATGTATACATTTTACCTACAGAGCAGTCCGTACCTACGGTCAGTAAGCGTTTACCCGAGCGTTTCTTGCCGTTAGCGACTGGGTAAACTTGAGTTGGGTAGCGAACATCAAAAAGGCTACAACCGTTTTTCTTCGCACATTCAACCAGCTCAGGGATATCGCTTAACTTATTGTGCAAACCTGACGCTATGTCCATACCCGCTTCTAAAGCTTCTATCAGCACAGAAACCCATTCTTTAGAAATGATGCCGCCTCTGTTAGCTACACCAATAACCAAGGTTTTAGCACCAGCTTCAACGGCCTGGGCTACACTCAAATCATCGAGACCAACGTCGGCATTACAGCCTTCAAGGCGTAACTGACCAACGCAATGCTCTGGACGCCATGTCTTGATTCCTTGTGCTACTTTCGCGGCTAAAGAATCTGCAGCGTCACCCAAAAATAATAGATAAGGTTGTTTAATTTCCATTTCGTGTTAGCTCCGTGTCGTGAACCTGGTGTCCCACCAGCTGTTAATCTTGTGTGTTAATACAAACTACAGTGCAAAATTCGTGACAGCAATATCAATTAATAGGTAGGAATATTTAAATTATAAGCATTGAAACTCAGTCATATGCAGAATTTATTCATATAAAATCAACCTCGTGAATATTAATTCACCTTTAGGGTTTTTATAAAATCCTGTATGTAGTTTATTTGTTAGATTTTAATTGAAGTTCGTGCCCGTATCAGCGACAGATTGTTTTATTACTAAATGAATTCTGCGTCCTATCTATAAAATAACACATTAAAACCCAATTGGTTGTTTACACCGTATTTATGAGCATTAATAGATTATTATAAAATGTGATAAATATCACATTAGGATGATTTGTTTTTATCGTCAGGTTTTAGTGTGTTGTTTGAATATTCACATATTTGCACCAAAACAATGCGTATAGTTCACTTTTGGTGCATAAAATTGCGCTTTTTATGAATTACTTATTTGCGGTTATACTATTCCTAGTTTGTTTTTTTGGGATTTCATAGCGCTCATTAATAGATAAATAATCTGATTATATTTATTGTAATGGTGGTATATGCTGATTGAAGTATTGCTGAGCGGAACTTTTGGTATGAATTTTTATTTAGGATATCTATCTATAAAAGTATTGACCAATGATTATATGTGCTAGTTGGTCAGGAAAATTTAATATGGTCTGCATATTGCTTAGATAGCTTTAAGCATATTTGTCTTAAAGTAATTTGGAGCAAGTTAAATGGAATTAATACAAGAGTTTATTGGACAAGTGAACGGGATAGTTTGGGGTGTTCCCATGCTCGTCATGATCTTGGGGATCGGTATTTATCTGAATGTTGGACTGAAGTTTATGCCACTGTTCAATATTGGCCGAGCATTCAAATTAATGTGGCGGGGGCGAAAAGCCACCGATAGTAAAGATGGAGAAATTCCTCCATATCAAGCGCTGATGACTGCGCTTTCCGCAACCGTTGGTACGGGTAATATCGCCGGTGTTGCAACTGCAGTGTTTATAGGTGGCCCTGGCGCGTTGTTTTGGATGTGGATAACCGCACTACTTGGTATGGCTACGAAGTACGCGGAAGCAGTGTTGGCGGTAAAGTATCGTGAAACAGATGCAAATGGCAGTTTTGTTGGTGGCCCAATGTACTACATCAAGAATGGTATGGGTAAAAAGTGGGCATGGTTAGGCACTGCATTTGCGCTGTTTGGTTCTTTCGCCTGCTTTGGTATTGGCAATGGTGTACAGATTAACTCCATCGCTCAAGTTATGGAAACGACATTCAACTTCTCGCCTTTAGTTGTCGGTGTTGTCGTAATGTTCTTATCTGGTGCTGTTCTACTTGGTGGTGTAAAACGTATTGGAGCTTTTGCAGGTTCTCTTGTTCCTGTTATGGGGATCGCTTACGTTGGTTGCGGTGTGGTCATACTGATTATGAATATCGACCAAATAGGTAATGCATTAGCACTCGTTGTTCAACACGCGTTTACACCAACGTCTGCTCAAGGTGGTTTTGCCGGAGCGACAGTTTGGATGGCAATTCGATTTGGCGTAGCTCGCGGTATCTTCTCAAATGAAGCTGGGTTGGGTTCGGCACCGATTGCACATGCTACGGCGCAGACAAGTGATCCTGTTCGTCAAGGCTTCATTGCTATGCTAGGCACCTTTATTGATACCATTCTAATTTGTAGTATCACCGGCTTGGTCATTATCATTTCGGGACAATGGACGGGTAGTGAATCGGGTGCGGCGTTAACATCGGCGGCTTTCGGTCAAGTTCTGCCTGGATTCGGCAGCTATTTGGTGGCAATTAGCCTGGCTATATTCGCTTTCACGACAATCGTTGGCTGGTCTGTTTACGGCGAACGATGCGCGTCTTATTTATTTGGCTCAAAAGCAGTCATACCTTTTAGACTCATTTTTGTACTGGTTTTACCCATTGGTGCAACCATGGAACTGGATTTTATTTGGCTGCTTAGTGATACGTTAAACGCAATGATGGCAATCCCTAACTTGATTGCGTTACTGGCTTTAAGCCCAGTTGTGTACAAGCTGACTAAGGAATTCTTTGTAGAAGAAGCCTCCGAACGCATCGCGGAAGAAGAACTGTAACCGCAAAATAAGCAGCTCAGCACAACGTCATCCCTATCGCAAACGGTGTTGGCTGAGCTGTCATGGATGAAATGAAGTACAGGAAAGAATTAATGATCACTGCTGAAGCTGTTATCAATCTAAAAGCACTTAGCGATAACTACAATATACTTAAGAAAAAAAGCGCGAATAAATCGGTTGTCGCCGTCATAAAAGGCGATGCTTATGGGCACAATGCGGTAAAAACGGCACAAACGCTAACACAAGCCGACATGTTTGCGGTGTCTCGCATAGAAGAAGCGCTAGAGCTAAGAGGCGAAGGAATTACGCAGCCAGTATTGCTACTTGAAGGTTGCTTTTGTAAAGCAGACCTCGAAACGGCCGCTCGCGAAGGATTTCACACCGCGATTCACTGCAAAGAGCAGTTGGAAGATCTTAAACAGGCGAATATCACTCAACCGATCACTGTTTGGCTCAAGCTCGATACGGGAATGCATCGATTAGGAGTTCATCCTTATGAACTCAACGATTACGTTCGACAAATCGAAGCAACCAATAAGATCGCCGGACCAGTGGGGTTTATGAGCCATTTCAGCTGTGCGGACGATATGTCTTCTTCAACAACACAAAAGCAGATTGATCTGTTTTTATCGCAAACCGCCGGCTACCCAGGACCCAAAACATTGGCCAATTCTGCCGGTATTTTATATTGGACTGACTCCCATTTAGACTACATGCGCGCAGGTATTTCACTGTATGGTATCAGTCCTAACGAAGATGAAACTGGCGCGCAGCACGGGTTACGTTGCGCAATGACGCTGAATTCAAAACTCATTGCTGTTCGTGAACACAAAGCGAATCAGCCTGTCGGATATGGAGAAAAATGGACATCAGGCCGTGATACCTATATCGGCGTTGTCGCGATGGGCTATGGCGATGGCTATCCTAGGAACGCCCCGGAAGGGACTCCTGTTTACATAAATGGACGTATTGTACCAATCTCAGGCCGCGTCTCTATGGATATGGTAACCGTTGACCTAGGGCCAGATGCACTCGATAAGGTTGGAGACAATGTCGAGTTTTGGGGAGAAAACTTACCTATTGAAAACGTTGCGCAACATATAGGGACAATCCCGTATGAGCTCGTTATCAAGCTGACTAAGCGAGTTCGAAAAACGTTCGTTGAGAACTAAATTTTAGAGTCATCGCCAGAGCGGCTTGAGTTATGGCCTGCGTGAATATTTTCTATTGAATCACTGTAAAATGATGAGGTTATATTCATTAGCTGTTTCACAATCTGCTCTTTATCTGATGCGCTGATCAAACGTTGTCGGACGAACTTTTCCAAATGTGCTTTATGCACCGTATTTAACATGTGGTGCAACCATTTTCTATGAGCTGTCGCAGTAATTACAGGATAGGTTTTGTCTAGTTTATTGACGGTATCAGAACTCTGTTTACGCCACGATTCCCAAACTTGCAGGACTCGTTTTTTCAACGCTTCCTCAACCGGATAATCGTTTAAAAGCGTCTTTAGCTCGATGAGAGTTAAGTCAGACGTTAGCAATCGAGACCATGCGATTTCATATTGGGTTGTCACATTGGATGTATGTTTCTTTGTCCATTTATCGAACATATGAGTAAGCCATCGTTTGTGAGTCGTTTGAGTTTGGGGATGCTGGTATTTATGACGAACTGCATCCATTTGTTGATCTAAAAACTCTCTTTGATTTTGATAACTTGCCATTGATAACAAGCCTTGATCATATAGCAGATATAAGTATTCACTCTCTATGCTGAGACCCTCCATGAGCAGTTTCTTAAACAAACTTTCAGTATCCAATTGTGTAGAATAGAGCTGGCGTAGGTTTTGTCTTTCTTCATCTACATGCGATTGAAGAGACTGCATCATTTGGTTCGGGGCTCCGCTATCCGCTAACGGTGTTTTAGCCAGATGAACAAGGACTTTCTCGCTGGCTTTCATGGCAGATAGCATAAGTTCTTTCTTGGTAATCTTTTCTTCTATGCTGGTTTCATCCAGCTTCAACCGGCTCGCAAGGGGAGACAAAGTTAATCCCTGAACCAGAATGGTAAAGAATACCGCGCCCATTGCGACCGCTAACATGGTTTCTCGTTCCTCAAGAGCAAACACTGAGCTGTCAGTAATAATCAGTATTGAAAGAGCCAGAGTGACAGCACCTCTTAATCCACCCCAAAGACAGATGTGTTGGTAGGCTCTGGGCAGAGAGTAGGATAGGCGTCGTAGCCGACCGAAAAATGGCAATATCCAGTATACAAAGCCTGCTCTCGCAGCAAGCATGCTGATGATCACCAGCAAAGTGATAAACCAGTGGGACGCGATCAATTCCAAGTTTAACCACAATCCAACCAGTATAAAAATCATGGACTTGGCAAGATCTGATAAATAGGTCCAGAATCTATTCAAATACTGGTTCGACTCATTACTGATCGGCAGTGGGGTGTTTTTCGCCAACACCAAGCCGCAAATGGTCAGGGCTACAATGCTGCTGGCATGGATAAATTGTTCAACACCAACAAAGCACCCAATCGCGGTGACCAGGCTGATGCTGATTTCAATGTAGGGATCGTCAGGAAGGGCTTTCATGAGCCAGAGAAGTATGTGCCCCGTAATGTAGCCGGACAGTGCACCAACTACAAAAACCCAGGTAAATTGCCAGATACCAGTCAATACCATTTCGGTTGGCGTTAGGCTCATTGCGAAAACCAATACCGCGATTTTAAATGCCGCAATGACGGTCGCATCATTAAATAAACTCTCCCCTTCGACAATTGTGATGAGATCTTTAGGGGCCCCGGATTCTTTAAAAATGGCAATCGTGGCACTGGGATCGGTAGCACTTAAAATAATCCCGAGTATAAGGGCGGTCTGAGGGGGGAAAATGCCAGTGAAAACCAATGTAGCCGTTATTACGAAGGTTGAGAACATGACACCAGGAATTGCCATTATCATGATGGCCGCCCAGTTAGCGGTGAACTTAGCAAAATCGAATTTATACGCAGCCTCAAACACTAATAAGGGTAAGAAGACAAATAAGATGGTCTTCTCTGTTATCTCGGGCTTGTAGAAGATGCTGATTCCGGTCGGCAATTCTGGTAACAGAGTCAGGAAAACGCCAGACATCACTAAAACAATAGGGAAGGGTACGCGTAAGGCTTTTGCAATAAGTGACGACGTAACGGATACCGTCAATAACAATACGATACCTAAGATGGACGATATGAAAATGTCAGGAACATTCATACTTATTGGACGTCTTATTTTATTCGTTGCGCTAAGCCTATGAATTAATCATGGTTGATCTTTTGAAAAGGTTCCGAATAAATTTCAACAAGTACCCAATGTTCCTTTTTTGAGTTTAAACGTCGGTATTTACGCTCAACTATGACTCAACATTTTTTGTTGCTTAGAAAATCCGCAATAATTAATCCAAATACCGATGCCAGCAATGAGCGAGCCAATAAAGGCGAGCGCCGAGTGCTGGATAAAGAGCATACGACTCCCAAATCAAGTAATGTTCCACCACCAATGGCCCAGTTACTTTTGTCTTTTGTGTTTGTCTCTTTACGAGCGATTGTATAGTTTTTCGAAATTGCTCGGATTCCAGCCAATCATGATCCGGTCGCCAATTTTTAGAACCGGTACCGAACGGGCGCCGATGGCATCCAGCTCTTTACGTCCGCGCTGCATTTTGGCATTACACAGCCGGTATTGAATACCTTTGGCTTCCAGATAGCGCTGGGCATCTTTACAGTGGGGGCACTTATCTTTGACATATAATACGACGCGTTTCATACCAGTAGGTTCCTGACAGCTTTTTGACCGGAAAAGTGTACAGAATTTTTCTCCGATGGCAATCTGACTGACAGATTGATAAGCGGTGTATTGTTGCGCTCAATCCGTTACACTATGCGCCCTCAAGAGGAAAGGTCCCGGAATGATTGCCCAGCTTCGTTATATTCAAGGTTATCCTGATCATATTGTCAGTTCAGTTGAACAACTGCTGCAAAAAGGCCAGTTCAAAACCTGGTTTGAACGCCGTTATCCGTCCTATCACGATATTCGCAGTGATCAGGCGTTGTACGAGTACACTCTGGCGATTAAAAATCGTTACATGAAAAAAACCGCGCCGCTGAGCAAAGTGATTTACGACGGCAAGATTCATCTCATTAACAACGCCCTGGGCCTGCACAGCTATGTGTCGCGGGTGCACGGCAATAAAATCAAAGCTAAAAATGAAATCAGAATCGCCAACGTATTTCGCCAGGCGCCGGAACCGCTACTCAGGATGCTGGTAGTGCATGAACTGGCACACCTGAAAGAGAAGCAGCACGACAAAGCGTTTTATCAGCTCTGTTGTCATATGGAGCCGGATTACCATCAGCTCGAACTGGACGCCCGCTTGTTTATGATTTACCAGGAAATCGATACATGACCAGCCGCAATAAACGTTTTTCCCGACCAACCAAACCCAAGCAAGCTGATTCGTCTCACCGCAAGCCAGCACAAAAAGCGGCCAAGCCTTCCGGTTCTCCATCATTGGGTTCAGCCGCCACTAAAAAACGGGTGAAATCTGGCTTGCATCCGCGCAACCGTCACCGCCATGGTTACGATTTCGCCGCCTTGGTTATGCAAACGCCGCAACTCAAAAAGTATTTACGTACAACGCCTGGTGGAGAAACCAGTGTCGATTTTGCCGATCCTACCGCGGTTAAGCTGCTTAACAAGGCGTTGCTGGCCTGTCACTACCAGGTTGAGGTGTGGGATATCCCGGCAGGATACTTGTGTCCGCCTATCCCGGGACGGGCAGACTATATTCATCGTCTGGCAGATTTACTCAATGAAGACTGCCCTGGGCTAGATCCGAAAGCCGTGCAGCTACTGGATATAGGGGTGGGTGCCAGTTGCATCTATCCCATCATCGCCTGCCAGGAATACCAGTGGCGCTGTATCGGCAGTGATATCGACCCGGTTTCGGTCAAAGTTGCCAACCAGATCGTATCGGCTAACGCTCAATTAAGCGGCAAAATCGATTGTCGTTTGCAGAGCGATTCACGCCGGCTGTTTACCAATATTATTCAGCCCGGCGAGCGCATTCACCTGACCTGTTGTAACCCACCATTTCATAAATCATTGCAGGAAGCCGAGCAGGGCACTAAGCGCAAACTGACCAATTTGCAGAATAACCGCCGTAAGCGTGGTGCCGCTGAGGTTGCTTCGCCTAAAAAAACGCTGAATTTCGGCGGACAAAAAGCAGAATTGTGGTGTCCGGGTGGTGAAGCGGCATTTATCAAAAACATGGCGCATGAGAGCCACCAGTTTGCCGACCAGGTACTGTGGTTTTCAAGCTTAATATCGAAAAAAGACAATGTTCGTTGGATGCGCAAGCAACTCGATAAGGCGGGGGCCAAGGATGTTCGCGTGGTTGAAATGCAGCAGGGACAAAAAGTCAGTCGTTTTATCGCCTGGAGTTTCAAAAATGAGACGGAGCGCCACAACTGGTTAAGGTCAAACGACTAAAATTTACCCCTACTTAGTGATACAAAAGTCAATAAGTTAGGAGTGGTGATGGAATTTAACCTTATATTGCCCTGCCAACCCATGTGGGTTTGTGGTGCTTTCGCTAACCTGTTTGCCATCGTGTTCTGCATTGGCCTGGTGCTGTCTACTGTTATGCTCTATCGGGACTGCGTCTGCGCACCACGCAGCAGGCGCGACAGGTAGTGACCACATCGGCATCATTAGTGACCGAGCTTGGTTGCTAAAGCAGAGTAATGATCGCTCAGCTTTGGATTGCCGGCCGCCAGCTCCAGTTCAGCCATCATCTCCAAGGCCAGCTTGTTCCAGCCCACTTCGCGTTTAAACTCAAACAGAGTGGCCCGGGCCTGAATCAATTTGCCCTGTTCCCGTTGCAATCTGGCCAGTTGCAGCCGTGCTTGAGCGTGACCCGGCTGAAACGCTAACAAGCGTTCAAAATACCGTTCTGCACGTTCGGCGTGGCCAGCTTTCCAGGCACATAAGGCCGCATTCTCAAAGCTGGATGTCAGTTGGTAATAGTCTGAAAGATCAAACGCTTTGTTAAACATTTCATCGGCGAGCGGAAAGTCGCCCTGTTTACATAAAAATGCCCCGTAGTTGTTCAGAACATGGCCGTTGCCAGGATGCTGTTTGAGGGCTTGCTGGTAGATGTCGCGTGCTTTATCCGGTTCTTTAACGAACTCCCAGTAGTGTGCCAGCGCCAATTGGGCGCGGTAATAGTCTGGCGCCTGTTGCAGCGCTCGTTCCAGGTTCTCTCTCGCTTTAACCGGCTGCTGTTGTTTTAAGTAGCCCAGACCAAGGGCGATTCTGGATTCCGCTATTGAAATCGGGTCCTGGTCGGGCAGGGTTTGGCTATTTTCAACCTGAGTAACACAGCCGACAAGTAATGCACTGATTAATAACAGATAGTTTTTCATCTCTTCTCCTTACTGCAGACCACATAATAAAAACTGGCGATGGTTGCGGTACGGCTGAAACAGAAGGATGCGAGTGAGTTGGCACAAATAGCGGGGTAAAAGACAAGGCCGCAGTTGCGGCCCTGGAAGAGTACTATTGATCGTCTTTGGTAAACGCGTCTTCGCTGAAATGATCCAGGTCGTATGGCGTTTGTTGGTACACGCAGTAGTTCAGCCAGTTGGCAAACAGCAAATGACCATGACTGCGCCAGCTGGCGATCGGTTTGTTATCCGGGTTGTTATTCGGATAGTAGTTAATCGGAATTGCCGGCTCCATGCCTTCGCCCAGATCACGAATATACTCGTTGTGCAGAGTCATCGCGTCATATTCCGGGTGGCCAGTCACAAACACGTTTCGTTTGTCTTTCGTTGATGCCAGATAAACCCCGGCCAATTCCGACGTGGCCAAGATATCCAGGTCGGTATGTTCGGCCAAAAATTCAGGTGAAAAGTCGGCGTAGCGGGAATGAGGCGCTAAAAACGTATCGTCAAAGCCGCGCAGAACCGGGTGGTGTGGGTCATGAATGTCATGCTGATACACACCGGATAATTTTTCTTTCCGGGTTCGCTTCGGCAGGTTGTACAGCAGCTTCAGTCCTGCCTGAGCAGCCCAGCAAACATATAGGGTTGAAGTTACATGTTCCTTCGCCCAGTTCATGATGGTTTTAAGGTGATCCCAGTACAGCACATCTTCAAATTGCACCAGGCCAAGTGGCGCACCGGTGATGATCAAACCATCGAAATTGCGGTGCTTGAGCATATCGAACTGGCGGTAGAAATTGTCCAGGTGTTCTGTCGGGGTGTTTTTACTCGGTCTGTCGTCGATACGCAGCAATTCGATATCGACCTGCAACGGACTATTGGACAATAAGCGCAGAAATTGAGTTTCCGTCTCAATTTTTTTCGGCATAAGATTCAGGATCAACACCTTCAGTGGACGAATTTCCTGAGTCATTGCGCGAGTCTCCGTCATAACGAAGATATTTTCGGTACGCAATACGTCTGATGCGGGTAATTGATCGGGGATCTTAATCGGCACAGCTCTCTCCCTAAAGCAGTTTGGACGTCTATACTTCTGAAATTAACTCAATAGCAGCGCGTTGTCGATAGCAAATTGCAACTAAATTACGTTAGTATCGAGTTCGAATCACTCAGCACGAAAACCTTATGACAGTTAGTTTAACCCTGATTCGCGGTTTGCCCGGGTCGGGAAAGTCCACTTTAGCCAGAACCATGGACGCGGCGCATTTCGAAGCAGACATGTTCTTTACTGACGAAAATGGCCAGTATCATTTTGAACCGGAAAAACTCGACCAGGCCCACCATTGGTGCCAACAGCAGACCGAATGCGCGCTACGAAACCACCAGAGCGTGGTAGTGGCGAATACCTTTGTCCGGCTGTGGGAGATGGCGCCTTATATTCGAATGGCGAAGCGGCTAGGCGCAGAGCTCAGAGTGGTGGAGTGTCACGGCAATTATGTCAGCCTGCATGGGGTACCAGAGAAAACCATCGCGACTATGCGTCGGCGCTGGCAAAACTGGCAGGGCGCGGAGCAGGTTAATGGCGGCTAGAAGCTTAAATGAGCCAGCACGGTGCTGGCGCTGGCTTAGAAGGGTTACTGTTGTTTTACGTCTCTTAAGTGGCTCAGCCAGAGTATGACGGACCAGCCCAGGAGCACCAGCCACAACTGGCTCCACTGCGCAGCGATTTGCCACCACTGGGCCCCCATCTGGTTAATCGCCAGAAAGGCCTGAATCGCCGCAGTGCTGGGTACCAGCTCAGATAAGACAAGTAAAGGCTGGGGAATGACTTCCAGCGGCCAGATAAAGCCAGCGGTGAAAATCAGCGGCATGGAGCTGATCAGTACCACCAGCGTCACCAGCTCACGGCGTGGCAGCAGTTTGCCTAATACCAGTCCGACCACCGTGCTGGCGACAAAAAATGGTAGCATCAGTAGCAGCAAGTCGCTGGTTTGGGCCAGCTGGTTGATCCCGTGAGTGGTAAAGCTGATGCCGAAATAAAACAGACCGAGCAGATAATAGATGCTAACCAGCAGGATGATACGGGCCAGGTAAAGCTTTAGTGGCGGGGTGTGAGTCCAGTAGCCGATGCCATCTTTCTGGGTGCCGACCATCAGCCCACTGGCCATGATCAGGGTTTGCTGCAGTATTAACACAAACACCGCCGGTACCACGTAATCGACATAGCCCATACGCGGGTTAAACGTCGGTTTAAGGTTGAGTTTGATGCTGGTGTACTGTTCACTGGCCTGATTCAGCGGCTGACCGTCCAACAGCAACTGGGAGACTTTCACCTGAGCGGCCAGCGTGCCACCAGCTTGTCCCAGACCTTCCACTACGGTGCCGTACACCAGAAAATAGGAAGCATCCCCCGCATAGGCCAGCGTGGGGCTGCGCCCGAGAAGCAGATCTTTATAAAAGTGCTCCGGGATCACCACCAGGCCACTAATGTTACCTTGCAGAAAAGCCTGTTTAGCTTGTTCGAGGCTGTGGTCTCTTTGCACCACTTTGACTTGTGGCGTGGCATCGATCATACGTTCAAGCTGGTAACTGGCGCTGGATTTATCCAGATTGACCACACTGACCAGTTGCTCCCGTGGTGTCTGATTAGCGTAGGGCAACGGGTAGAGCACAGAATAAAACAGTACGCCACCGAATACGGTAATCACCACTGCGGTATTGCTCAGCAGTGCGCGCAGTTCCAACCACAATAACCTGCCAAAATTCATGCGGTGGCTCCTCGCTTAGGTTCATTGTATAAGGCCCGTTTTAGCAGCAGGGCTGTAACGGCCAGTGGCAGGACAAATCCAGCCAATGGTAACAGGTGTTGCAACGACTGCCATGCCGTGACGCCGTAACTTGCCTGGCTGACTTGCAGCTCAATATAGTGACTGACGGGAAGCAAACTGCGCCAGAATTGCGCTAATGCCGGCATATCGCTGACCGGAAAGGTAATACCCAAAAACGCAAAGCTGGGAGCGGTAAACGCGCCGGCGAAACTGAGCGCACGAGCCGGGTCGAGCGACAGGAAAAAGAACAGACAGGCCATGATCATCGCTGCGATGGCCGTGACACACAGGCCAAGCAACATAGGCCATAGTTGCCCCTGCATTGGCCAGTCCATGCCCCAATAGAACCAGCACAAAAAGGCTGCGCCCTGCAGCAGATAGACAGGCAGATACCAGGCGAGAGTTTTAGCCAGTGACAATAGCGGTGTGACGTTACCCAGCCAGCGTTGCAGGCCAAAATAGCGTTGATGCGCAGCCAGGATCAGAATCGTTGATGCCACCACCATGATCTGCCAAAGGGCCGGGATGATGGCGCTGACCAGAAACTGGGCATAGTTGCTGTTCTGGTTAAACAGTGCTGTGATTTGCGTCTGAACCGTTACCGCGCGCCCGGCGGCGGCTGCGAGATCCGTGTCTCCTTTCGCCAATTGCTTGGCTACCGCCAGTTCAGCGTTGAACGTGCCCTGAGCACGCAATAGTGCAGAGCTAATCAGTTTGGCAGTAAGAATATACTGGCTGTTGTAGTAGGCCGAAATCTGTGGTGTTTGGCCGCTATACACCCCTTTGTCGAGTTGATGGGGAATGACCACATAGGCATAGATATCGCCCGATACCATAGCTTGCTTTGCCTGAGTTGCATCCTGATAGTGGCGCTGTACATCTAACGTGGGTGAGGCGTCATAGTAACGGACCAGTTTCTGGGACATGACGCTGTGCTGCAGGTCGACCACACCAATCGGTAATTCGGTTGCAATGGCAGCAGAAAATATCCAGCCAATCATGATCGCCAGGCCGACCGGAATCCAGGTCAGGCTGGCGAGTAACCATTTGTCATGGCGAAGGACTAACCATTGTGAAACCAGAGACTTTGGCATAGTTACAACTCAACTACCAGGCTCATCCCCATCCGCAGTGGCAGCAGCGGGTCTACAGGACGCGCTTCCACTTCAAAGGTTCTTAAATCGAATCCTTGTGAAGCGTCGGTTGAGCGCCAGGTGGCAAAGTCACCCATTACCGCGATATGGGACACTTCAAACTCAGCGTTTTTGTCCAGTGCTGGCAGGTAGGCACTAAAACGCTGGCCCTTAGCGAATGACTTAAGCTGATCTTCACGTACATTCAGCACTGCCCAGGAGTCTTGGGTATCGATCACGGTGACCACCGGAAAACCCTGCGGAGCCAATTCACCGCTGTGTAGCAGTACCTGCGATACTTCGCCGTTAAACCAGCTTTCGATCTTGGTGTCCTCGGCATACGCCTCCACTTCGGCGACCGCGCCAGCGGCCATACGCGCTTTTTCAGCGGCCGCCAGTTTGGTTTCATCACGGGCACCTTCACGGGCCATCTGATACATCTGGTAAGCGGCGCTTTCACTGTATTTTGCTGCCTGCCACTGGGTCTTGGCTTCATCACGTTTCTGCTCTGAAACCACCCCGTCCTGATAGAGGTTATTGACCCGCTGATAAGTTTTTTCCCTCAACTCTGCGGCGGCTTTGGCTTTTAACCACTGGTCTTTTGCCGCCTGGATTTGCTGAGTCCTGGCGCCTTTTTCCGCTTCCTGCGCCAGCGCGCCAGCGGCTTTTTGTCCGGCTACCGCCTGTTCCAGTTTGGCGTCAATTTCAGGGCTGTGCAGGGTAAAGATCAGCTGACCTTTTTCCACCGCGTCACCTTTTCTCACCATCACCTGATCAATCCGGCCCGGTACTTTAGAGGAGATAGAATATTGCTGAGATTCAATCTGGCCCTGAATTCTGACCGGCTGCGGTTGATAGGCCTGATAAAATCCGTAACCAACCCAAGCTGCAATGGCCGTTGTCGCGAGAGTGAAAAGAGCAGGTTTAACAACTTTCATGATGCATCCTCTAGGCTTAGCTCGTTGTCCGTCAGTGATGATTGTTGGTATTGATCAAAAGCATTCATTTCGCCGGATAAAGCCAGCAACTTGGTCAGGGAGAGCAGGTAATTGAAGCGTGCCGCTGCCTGTTGAGTACGGATACTGGCGAGATACAGTTCGGCGTCAACCACGTCGACCGAGGTGGATAGGCCCTGGTTAAAGGCTTTTTGCCGTAAACGCAGGTTTTCGTCTGCCAGTTGTAAGCTGCTTTGCAAGCCCAGAACTTCGTCACGTGCTTGCTCCGCTTGCAGATAACTTTTTTGTACCAGTACCGTGAGATCCTGTTTGGCCTGAGCTTTAAGGTATTTCACCTGAGCCACCGCACTGTGTGCTGCCTGTACTTGCTGTGAGCGGCCGCTGGATTCTATCAGCGGAATACTGACTCCGACGCCGACTAACCAATCCGGCTTCATCTGGCTGGCCAGCGACTCATGCTCATACAGGCTGTAATCCCCGTACAGATACACTTCTGGGTAGTATTTGCCTTTTTCTGCCTTCATCAAACTGTCGGCCTGCTTTTGTTTGGCTTCCAGCAGCGCCAGACCGGGGTAAGTGGTGAGGGTTTGATCGACAAACGCATCCAGTGGTGGCAGATGCTGGTTGATAAACAGCGCATCGGATGGGACCGCTGAAGAGGTTAAGTTCAGTATCTGGGTCAGAGCCGATTGGGCAATGGTGAGGTTTTTCAAGGCCTTGCGGGTTTCGACTTTTGCTTTATCCAGCGATGCTTCGGCTTGCAGTCTTTCTACCCGGGCAATCTGGCCCTGCTGCTCCAGTTTTATCGAGTTGTCGCGGTGTTGTGTCAGGCCGGCTTCAACCGCCTGGCGCGTAGAGAGTACTTCCTGGGCCAGTTTAACGCTGAAGTAATACTTACTTAAATCTTCGTAGCGGGCCTGGGTTTCCATCGCCAACTGGCTTTGAGCTTCTTCGCGGCGGCCGGCAGCAGCAGCTTGAGCCGCATTGATTCGTCCTCCGGTAAAAATCGGCCAAATTGCACGAATGGATGAACTAAAGATGTCGCGCTCGGTGATGGTCGATGTAGTATTGCTGATCTGGCGGATGATTGGGTCCAGCATCGGGCCCATACTGGCCGGTAAACTTTGCCCGGTACTGTCGATGATCTGTTTACCCGATAAAGTAACATCTCTGTCCAGTCGGGTGTAGTTGGCCCCCACCGTGACCTGCGGCAAATTGAGATTATCCGTTGCGTCTTCCAGATATTGGTAACGGCTGACGTTAGCCCGTTCGGCCGCCAGGGAATTGTTTTGTTGCTGTAGGATCTGCCACGCCTGACTAAAGCTGATATCTTGTGCAAAAGCCACATTTATACTGCTTGCGAGTAGCGGTAGCGCAATGACCCAAGGACGAATATTCACAAACCAGAGCTCATATTAAAATTAAAAATAGAGTATAAACTCTAGTAATGAGCTGTGCAATTCGTTCCAGTGGGATAACGAAGGAAAATAAAGTGCAGATGGACGCTTGAAGCGAGGGGGCAAACGATAAAAAGGGAGCCGAAGCTCCCTGTCAGGTTTACGATTCCGTTGGTAACGGTTGCCTGCGCCATCTGCTGACGATCATCATGATGATCGGGCTGGCCAATACCAGCACTGCTAGCAGAGTGAAGCTGAAGGTTATCGGTCTTTCCCATAAGAAGGACAACTCACCATCGCTTAACATCAGTGCCCGGCGCAGGTTCTCTTCCATTAATCCACCAAGGATAAAGCCGAGCAACAATGGGGCAAGAGGAAAACTCGCCAGCCTCAGCGCGATTGCGCCCATGGCGATCAGTATCATGATGAAGATATCCATGGTGTTAAACGAAACTAAATATACACCGGTGATCGAGAAAAACAGGATCATAGGCAGCAATACGGTGCGAGGTACCGCCAACAAACGCGAGATATATGGGATCAGCGGCAAATTGAGGATTACCAGGACGATATTGCCGAAATACATTGATATGATCACTGACCAGAACACGTCCGGATGCTCAACAAACAGTCTTGGGCCCGGCTGAATGCCGTAGGCGATCAGCGCGCCAAGCATGATGGCAGTGGTGCCGGAACCCGGAATTCCCAGTGTCAGCAGCGGGACAAAGGATCCACTGGATGCCGCATTGTTGGCTGACTCAGGAGCGACTAATCCACGCAGACTACCTTTACCAAACTGCTCTCGCTCTTTTTTCGGTGCCAGGTTGCGTTCCATGCCGTAGCTCAGAAACGCGGCGATTGTCGCCCCGGCGCCCGGTAGCACGCCGGTGAAAAATCCCAGAATCGAGGAGCGGATCGAAACAGGTGCGAGCTCTTTAACCTCTTCCCTGGTCACTTTCATACTGCCAAGCTGACTGATCTTCGACTGTTCGTCAGAGCGGGTGTCCTGGTCAGGTTTCAGGATACCCATGAGTGTTTCGCCCAGGGCAAACGTTGCCATCGCCAACAGCAGGAAGCTAAAGCCATCCATCAGGTCGGTCAGGCCGAAGGTAAATCGTTCAACTCCAACGCCTTTGTCTATGCCGACAGTCGACAGCATCAGGCCGAGCACGGTCATCATCCAGGCTTTGAGTACCTGTCCTTTGCCGGCAAACGCGGCCACGGCAGACAAACCAAGCAACATCAGCGCGAAATAGTCGGAAGACTGGAAGCTCAGCGAGACTTTGGCCAGCGCAGGTGCGGCGACCAGTAGCATCAGTGCTGACAATGTGCCGCCGGTAAACGACGAGTAAGCCGCCAGTGCCAGTGCTTTACCAGCCTGACCTTTTTGCGCCAACGGGTAGCCATCAAATGCGGTGACTACCGTGGATGAACATCCGGGCGCATTAATCAGAATTGATGAGGTTGAACCGCCAAATACGGCACCGTAATAAACGCCGGCCATCAGAATCATTCCAGATGAAGGGTCCAGACCGTAAGTAATTGGGATCATCAGCGCTATGGCAGAAATAGGGCCAAGACCGGGAAGCATACCGATAAAGGTTCCCACAAAACAGCCAAGCATGACCATCATCAGATTCATGGGCATGACCGCGGTGGACAGCCCTTGTAAAATTCCATCTAACATAATGATATTCCGTGTTAAACCTTACCAGAGCGTGAAAAGAACACCCGGTTCAAGATAGATATCCAGTCCTTTGGTCAACAGCAGGTAAAAGCCGGTGACAAATGGCAGTGAGGCTGCGAACAGCACTTTTAGTCGTCGCTCTCCCAACAAATAAAAGCCGGCAACCAGGAACAGACTGGTGGCGATAACAAACCCCAGATAGGTCAAGCCGACGCCGTACAGCGCCATCAGTGCCAGAAAGCCAACCAGTAGTTTCCAGCTCATGCCTCTGACGTCCTCTTGCTGTTGATCCCCCTGACCAAACACCAACAGCAGCAGTGACAGGCCGATACCGGCAATGGTCAGCAGCGTCGGCAGTGTCCGGGCAGTAAAGGGTTCGTACTCATCGCCCGGGAACATGGGAATCAGGCTGGTCTGATAGCCGTAACAGAGAGAGAGCAGCAAAAACAGCATCGCTCCGACGCGATCCCGGCTAAGCAGGTTTTGCCTGGTAAAGAATTGAGTAGGTGAAGACGACATATCCGACTCCTGTTATGAGAGAAAGTGCTCTAAAGCGCGGCACCAATTGAGTGGTTGTTTCTCTGGTGCCGCGAACCTGGCTAAAGTACACAGTGGTTGCTAGTGGCAACTCATACTGTTATTTCAAAAAACCAAGCTCTCGCATCAGGTCACCCATCTGCTTTTCCTGATCTTCTAAGAAGGCATAGAAGTCTTTGTCGGCTTTGTAGTTGTCGATCCAGCCGTTGCGGTCACGCACGACTTTCCATTCAGGAGTGGCGTACATCTTATTCAACGCCGCAGTCCATTCGTCAATCTTGGCTTGGCTAACGCCTGGAGCGGCGAAGAAACCACGCCAGTTAGCAAACACGGTTGGGTTGCCATAGTCAGTTAGAGTAGGGATATTCGGCGCCGCTTCCAGTCGTTTTGGGGCGGTCACTGCCAGAATTTTCACCTGGCCGGATTTGGACATTTCCAGTACTTCGCCAAGGCCGGTAGACAGCAGTTTGGTTTCTCCCGACAGCAGTGCTGCCATGGCTTTGCCGCCCGCATCATAGGCGATATAGCGAACCTGTTTAGCGTCAAAGCCTTCACCTTTAAACGCGGCTGCGACGACCAGGTGGTCCATACTGCCTCGGGCAGACCCCCCCGCGACTTTTACACTGCGAGGGTCTTGTTTGAAATCTTTGACCACATCTTCCCAAGTGTTATAGCCGGAATCGGTGGACGTCACGATCGCACCATAATCGGCAATGGTCGCTGCCACTGGTGTGAGATCGCAGAATGATTGTGGAAAAACACCAGAAAGGGAACGGACCACGATAGGAGTTGAGTTAACCATCAGAGTGTCCGGTTGACGCTCCGCTGTTTCGATCAGGTGAGCAATGGCTTTACCGCCGCCGCCACCGGACAGATTCTGAAAGGAGACATTGTCGACAATATCTGATTTAACCAGTACATCACCAGTTCCACGCGCGGTCATATCCCAACCGCCACCTGCGCCACCAGGGATCAGAAAATGAATTTTCTCGATATCCGCTGCAAAGGCAGAGAGAGAAAAGCTTGCCGTAATCACGGCTGCTGTCAGGGTAGGTTTTAACATTTTCAACATGGTTCACGTTCCTTATGTAATGTGCGTTCCCGTAAGAGCAACACTTATCGTTATGGCTTGTTCTGCTTGCCACAATGGCTGGCAGATGGAACAAGGTTAAGAAAATGTTAATCAGCTGTCTGTATAAGTGAGATAAAAACAATATTGGGCAATAGCGCTATTTTGTTCATAAAGTTCACGCCATCATGCAAACAAACGTGATTGTCGACACATGGTGGAAATTTACCCAATTTACCCTTCCGATGCTCAAGGCGCGATTGTTTTGAGTGCAATGCTATTAAATACAATGATATATGGTGATTTAATTGTTATTAAATGACTTATTTGGTGTCGTTTGAGATGTTATACCTTAGTCTACATTGTCGACAATACTCTTGATTGTTGACACTTTGTCGGCTAATTTTACTGTAGTTGAATGAGGTTGTAGACAATAGCAATACCCAGCGCGGCAGATACATCGACCGCTCAGAGTCCGCCTGGCGAGTCCTCTAGATAAAAATTGATACAGAGACTTAACATCGATAACTACGAGTGCCTTGAGATGAATAATGAAGTTAAAACTCGTCCCATCGAGAAAGAAAATACCAAGTCGGAGAGTCTGACCGGATATCTGGTGGATGCGATTGTTGAGGGAACGATTGCACCGGGCAGCAAAATTTCAGAGCCGGAACTGGCGAAGAAACTGCAGGTAAGCCGCGGTCCATTGCGTGAGGCGATTATGCGCCTGGAAGGGTTGGGGCTGGTCGAGCGTATCCCACATGTTGGTGCCCGGGTGATCAGCTTCTCGCTGGAAAAATTGCTTGAACTGTATGCGGTCAGAGAAGCGCTTGAAGGTATGGCGGCGCGATTGGCGGCAAGAAATATTACCGAAGAAGAATTACACGGTCTGGAAAGTGTACTGAATACACATTCCAGGCATATCGATCAGGTTGATGGCGCGTCGTATTTTCACCAACACGGCGATTTTGATTTCCATTACCGAATCATAAAAGCCAGCCGTAACAGCCAGTTAGTCACCTTATTGTGTGATGAGCTGTATCACTTGCTGCGTATGTACCGATTCCAGTCGCCACGTTCTCATTCTCGCCCGAAAGAGGCGTTGGATGAGCATAAATACATTTTGCAGGCGATTCGTAATCGGGATGAAGAACTGGCGGAGATGTTGATGAGAAGACACATCTCGGGCAGCCGAACACTGATCGAACAACAAATATCACTCGCTGAAAACGAATAAGGAGATTTCGCCATGACTTTATCGCCGGGGGCTAAGTTCAGACAAGCCGTTGAACAAAATGATCCGCTACAAATCGTCGGAACGGTTAACCCATATTGCGCCATGATGGCGAAAAACCTGGGCCATCAGGCGATCTACCTGTCTGGTGGTGGCATCGCGAATGCTTCCTATGGTTTGCCGGATCTGGGTATCACCACGCTAAACGATGTGCTGGTCGACGTTGACCGCATCACCAATGCCTGTGATCTGCCGCTGCTGGTTGACATTGATACCGGCTTTGGCGGCGCCTTTAATATCGCCAGAACCATCAAAGCGATGGAAAAAGCCGGAGCGGCCGCGGTGCATATGGAAGACCAGGTCGCGCAGAAACGTTGCGGTCACCGTCCAAACAAAGCCATTGTCAGCCAGCAGGAAATGGTCGACCGGGTCAAAGCGGCCGTCGATGCCCGTACTGATGAAAACTTTGTCATTATGGCACGTACCGATGCGCTGGCAGTGGAAGGTATCGATAGCGCGATTGAACGCGCCATTGCCTGTGTTAATGCAGGTGCCGATATGATTTTCCCTGAAGCGATGAACAAACTGGATCAGTATGTGACTTTCTCACAAGCACTGGAACAGGCGACCGGTAAGCACGTGCCAATTCTGGCGAATATCACCGAGTTTGGTCAGACGCCATTGTATGGCTGTGAAGAACTGGCCCAAGCCCGTGTTGACATGGTGCTGTACCCGCTGAGCGCATTCCGTGCCATGAACAAAGCCGCTGAAATGGTCTACAAACACCTGCTGGAAGTCGGCAATCAAGAAGCCTTGCTCGACAGCATGCAGACCCGAAAAGAGCTGTATCAACACCTGAATTATCACGACTACGAGGACAAGCTAGATCGCCTGTTCTCTGGTCAGTAACAACGGAAGCCCAAGAAAAACATCCTAAACCTATAACGTGAAATTGCTTGGCCGGAATAGAAAAGTCCCAAAAGAGGACAACCGGCTAAGCCAGAAAAGGAGTTCATTATGCCTTCTAAAGAGTTAGGCGGAGCTGGCCTACGTGGTCAAAGCGCTGGTAGCACTGCATTGTGTACGGTCGGAAAAACTGGAACGGGGTTAACGTATCGTGGCTATGACATCACTGATCTAGCCAACAATGCTCAGTTCGAAGAAGTCGCCCACCTGCTGTTACGCGGTCACTTACCCGACCAAGCGGAACTGGACGCCTACAAGACTTTGCTAATGAGTCAGCGCGGTCTGCCTCAAGAACTTAAATCCGCCCTGGAGCTGATCCCGGCTGATGCCCATCCGATGGATGTAATGCGTACCGGTTGTTCAATGTTGGGCAACCTGGAACAGGAGCAGGACTTCAGCCAACAGCAGCAGGCGACCGAGCGCATGCTGGCCCTGTTCCCGGCCATTATCTGCTACTGGTATCGCTACAGCCATGACGGCGTACGTATCGACACCGAAGATCGTAACGAAGATTGTACCGGTGGCTACTTCCTGAAAATGCTGACGGGCAAAACGCCGAGCGAGTTGCACAAAAAAGTGATGCACTGTTCTTTGATCCTGTACGCGGAGCACGAGTTCAATGCCTCTACCTTTACCGCCCGTGTCTGCGCCTCAACGCTGTCGGACATTCACTCCTGTATTACCGGCGCCATCGGTACCCTGCGCGGTCCACTGCATGGCGGTGCCAATGAAGCCGCCATGGAAATGATCCAGGACTGGAAAACACCGGATGAAGCGGAAGAAAACATCCTTAAGATGCTGGCTAACAAAGAAAAAATCATGGGCTTTGGCCACGCCATCTACCGAGAAAGCGACCCGCGTAATGCCCTGATCAAGCGTTGGTCGAAAGAGTTGTCTGAAGCGGTGGGCGATACTCATCTTTATGCGGTATCTGAGCGGGTAGAAGCGGTGATGAAGCGGGAGAAAAACCTGTTCTGTAACGCAGACTTCTTCCACGCGTCGGCTTATCACTTTATGGATATTCCGACCAAGCTGTTCACACCGATTTTCGTGATGAGTCGTTTAACAGGTTGGGCTGCGCACGTGTACGAGCAGCGCGCCAATAATCGGATTATTCGTCCAAGTGCGGATTATGTAGGACCGGATCATCAAGAATGGTTGCCAATTGAAGAGCGCTGATTGGCGGGTTTGCCGCTAATCAGGTTTTAACAAGACTAGAGCGTTCAGAGCTAACCATGGTCACACTGAGAAATGTATCGGTTGAAAGTGACGTTGAGAACAATAAGCGCCAATGATTAAGACCAATGTAGTTGTTTCACAGTGATGCACACTGGCTAGGCCAAGCCGAGAGAGATCAAAGCCCGGCCACAGGGCTGAACGCCATCAAGAATAAGATGGAAGTTATGAGCATAAAAATGAACAGCCAGTATCGCAAACCGCTGCCTGGTACCGATCTTGATTATTTCGATACCCGTGAAGCGGTGAATGCGATCTCACCTGGAGCTTACGAAACCCTTCCTTACACCTCGCGCGTGTTAGCAGAACAGCTGGTACGTCGCTGCTCACCAGACACCCTGACCGATAGCCTGAAACAGATTATTGAGCGTAAACGGGATCTGGATTTTCCCTGGTATCCTGCGCGTGTCGTTTGTCATGACATTCTCGGCCAGACCGCTCTGGTTGATCTGGCCGGTCTGCGCGATGCCATTGCAGAGCAGGGCGGCGACCCGGCTAAAGTGAACCCGGTGGTTGAAACCCAACTGATCGTTGACCACTCACTGGCGGTTGAACACGCCGGATTTGAACCGGATGCGTTTGAGAAAAACCGTGCGATAGAAGATCGCCGTAACGAAGACCGTTTCCACTTTATCGAGTGGTGTAAGACTGCCTTTGAAAACGTCAGTGTCATCCCGGCCGGTAACGGCATCATGCACCAGATTAACCTGGAAAAAATGTCTCCGGTGGTGCAGGCCAAAGACGGTGTCGCCTACCCGGATACTTGTGTCGGCACCGACAGTCATACTCCTCACGTCGACTCGCTGGGCGTAATCGCCATCGGTGTCGGTGGTCTGGAAGCCGAAACCGTGATGCTGGGCCGTCCTTCGATGATGCGCCTGCCGGATATCGTTGGGGTGAAACTGATTGGTAAACGTCAGCCGGGTATCACGGCTACCGATATCGTGCTGGCCATTACCGAGTTCCTGCGTAACGAACGGGTAGTGTCGTCTTATCTGGAATTCTTTGGCGAAGGGGCGAAAGATCTCACTATCGGTGACCGTGCTACCATCTCGAACATGACGCCGGAATATGGCGCGTCGGCTGGGATGTTCTACATCGACGAACAGACCATCAACTATCTGAAATTGACTGGCCGTGAAGACAAACAGGTTGATCTGGTTGAGCGCTACGCCAGGCAGACCGGCCTATGGGCCGATGATTTAGACACTGCTGTGTATGAACGGGTGCTGGAATTTGACCTGTCCAAAGTCGAAAGAAACATGGCCGGTCCGTCGAACCCGCATCGCCGCCTGCCTACCTCTGAGCTCGCCCAGCGTGGCATTGCCGGAGTGTGGCAACAAAAAGAAGGCGAATTGCCTGACGGCGCAGTGATCATCGCCGCCATCACGTCATGTACCAATACCAGTAACCCGCGCAATGTTATTGCAGCCGGCCTGCTGGCGAAGAAAGCCAACCAACTCGGTTTAACGCGCAAACCCTGGGTGAAATCCTCCTTCGCACCGGGCTCAAAAGTGGCCAAACTGTATCTTGAAGAAGCAGGACTGTTGCCGGAACTGGAACAGCTGGGCTTTGGTATCGTGGCTTACGCCTGTACCACCTGTAATGGTATGAGTGGCGCCCTCGATCCGGCAATTCAGCAGGAAATCATCGACCGCGATCTCTATGCTACCGCAGTACTGTCGGGCAACCGGAACTTTGATGGTCGTATTCACCCCTATGCCAAACAGGCATTCCTGGCTTCTCCGCCGCTGGTGGTGGCGTATGCGCTGGCCGGTACTATCCGCTTCGACATTGAACGTGATGCGCTGGGTGAAGATGCCGACGGCAAGCCAATCTACCTCAATGATCTCTGGCCAAGTGATGAAGAGATCGATGCGGTAATGGCGAGCTATGTTAAACCATCGCAGTTTAACCAGGTTTATATCCAGATGTTCAAACTGGGTGACCAGGAAAAATCCAGCAACCCACTGTATGACTGGCGTCCGATGAGTACCTATATTCGCCGTCCGCCATATTGGGAAGGGGCATTGGCCGGCGAGCGGGCTCTGAAAGGGATGCGTCCACTGGCCGTGTTGGGTGACAACATCACCACCGACCACCTGTCTCCGTCTAATGCAATTCTTGCTTCCAGCGCTGCCGGTGAATACCTGGCTAAGATGGGCCTGCCGGAAGAAGACTTTAACTCGTACGCGACTCACCGCGGCGATCACCTAACGGCGCAGCGCGCCACTCTGGCTAACCCGAAACTGTTCAATGAAATGGTCAAAAAGGATGGCGAAGTGGTGCAGGGCTCACTTACCCGGATTGAGCCGGAAGGCCGAGTCACCCGGATGTGGGAAGCGATCGAAACCTATATGAATCGCAAGCAGCCGTTGATCGTGGTGGCCGGGGCCGATTATGGTCAGGGCTCGTCCAGAGACTGGGCAGCGAAAGGGGTTCGCTTAGCCGGTGTCGAAGCCATCGTCGCAGAAGGCTTTGAACGTATTCACCGGACTAACCTGGTCGGTATGGGCGTATTGCCGCTGCAGTTTAAACCTGGCGTGAATCGCCAGACGCTGGAACTCGATGGCACTGAGTTGTACGACGTAGCCGGTGAGATCACTCCGGGAGGTGATTTAGCGCTGGTGATCACCCGTAAAAACGGAGAAAAACTGGATGTGCCGGTATTGTGCCGTCTCGACACCAAAGATGAACTGGAAGTATATAAGGCAGGCGGTGTGTTACAACGCTTTGCTCAAGACTTCCTGGCGCAGTAAGGGAGCTGATTATGACAGTTTCAACTGCAAAAGCCTCACAGATAAAAGTGCCGGCCACCTATATGCGTGGCGGCACCAGTAAAGGGGTGTTTTTTAACCTGGCGGATCTGCCGCCAGCGGCTCAAACTGCTGGCGAGGCACGCGACAAGCTGCTGCTGCGGGTGATCGGCAGCCCGGATCCTTATGCGAAACAGATAGATGGCATGGGCGGAGCGACATCCAGCACCAGTAAAACGGTGATCGTGTCGAAAAGCCGCCGGCCGGATCATGATGTGGACTATTTGTTTGGTCAGGTCTCGATAGATAAACCGTTTGTCGACTGGAGCGGTAACTGCGGCAATCTGTCGGCCGCGGTCGGCCCGTTTGCGGTTCACCGCGGCTTGGTCGATGCAGACAAAATTCCGCACAACGGGATCGCAATCGTGCGTGTCTGGCAGGTCAATATCGGCAAAACCATCGTGGTGCATGTGCCGATCAGAGATGGCCTGGTGCAGGAGACCGGTGATTTTGAACTGGATGGGGTGACTTTCCCGGCGGCGGAAATTCAGGTCGATTTTATGGACCCGGCCGATGGTGAAGGCTCAATGTTCCCAACCGGAAATCTGGTCGACGATCTGGAAGTGCCCGGAGTGGGCACCTTCAATGCCACGCTGATCAACGCCGGCATCCCGACTATTTTTGTCGATGCGCAGGCGATTGGTTATCAGGGCACGGAACTGCAGGATGACATCAACAGCGATGCCAAGGCATTGGAAATGTTTGAAACCATTCGTGCCTACGGCGCACTGAAGATGGGGCTTATCAAGCAACTCGAAGAAGCAGAAAGCCGTCAGCATACGCCAAAAATTGCCTTTGTTTCCCAACCGAAAAGCTATCAGTCGTCCAGCGGTAAAACCGTTAGCGCAGACGAAGTTGATGTACTGGTCAGGGCACTGTCGATGGGCAAATTGCATCACGCCATGATGGGGACGGCAGCGGTGGCGATTGCCTCTGCGGCATGCGTCCCGGGTACATTGGTCAACCTTGCTGCCGGTGGTGGCAATAAACAAACCGTCACGTTCGGGCATCCGTCCGGTACGTTAAAAGTGGGTGCAGAAGCTAAACAAGCGGATCAGGGCTGGGTAGTTGAGAAAGCCATTATGAGTCGCAGCGCTCGCATTCTAATGGAAGGCTGGGTCAGAGTCCCACGCGAAACTATCGAGTAATGTCAGCACATACTGGAGGAAGCAACATGTCTGCATATCAAGAACAATATCAATGGGCGCAAACCGATCCGGAAGGATTCTGGAAAGCGCAGGCTGACAAGATTGATTGGTTTGAAGCACCAAAAACCATTTTACAAAATGATGAGAACGGGATTGAACGCTGGTACCCGGATGGCCTGTTAAACACCTCATGGCTGGCCCTGGACTACCACTGTGAACAAGGCCGTGGCGAGAAGATCGCACTGATCTACGATTCGCCTGTCACCAACAGCAAACACATTTACAGCTATCGCCAGTTGCGTGACCGGGTGGCAAAAGTGGCCGGAATGCTGGCAGAACAAGGGGTAACCAAGGGCGACCGGGTGGTGATTTATATGCCGATGATCCCGGAAGCGGCTGTCGCCATGCTGGCCTGTGCAAGGCTTGGTGCCATTCACTCAGTGGTGTTCGGTGGCTTTGCACCGAATGAGCTGGCCGTGCGTATTGAAGACGCGGAACCTAAGGTAGTCATGACGGCCTCATGTGGTATCGAAGTCAACAAGGTACTGGCCTACAAACCTCTGGTTGACCGTGCCATCATGGACAGCCGCTGGAAACCGGAAAAAGTGTTTGTGTTCCAGCGCCCGCAATGCGAAGCGGAAATGACCGAGCGCGACATTGACTGGAAGCGGGCCGAGCTTAATGCTTTGCCTCATGCGTGTGTGCCGGTACTGGCGACCGATCCGCTATACATCCTGTACACCTCGGGCACCACAGGCAAACCTAAGGGCGTGGTACGCGATAATGGTGGTCATGCGGTAGCACTGAAATATTCGATGTCGACCATCTATAACATGCCGCAGGATGGCGTGTTCTGGGCGGCATCCGATGTGGGCTGTGTAGTGGGTCACTCGTATATTGTTTATGCGCCGCTGCTGCACGGTTGCACTACCATCATGTTTGAAGGCAAACCAGTTGGCACACCCGATCCTGGTGCGTTCTGGCGTGTGTGTGAAGAATATGGTGTCAATGCACTGTTTTCTGCTCCGACGGCTTTTCGGGCGATCAAAAAGCAAGATCCTGAAGGGGAGCAGATCCGTCGCTATGACCTGAGCAAGCTGGATACCATATTCATGGCCGGTGAGCGCTTAGATCCGCCTACTTTGGAATGGGTCACCAGCCAAACCGGCAAACCGGTGATCGACCACTGGTGGCAAACCGAAACCGGCTGGGCAATTGCGGGCAACCCGACCGGTCTGGAAATGCTGCCGGTTAAAGCCGGTTCGGCGACCATGCCAATCCCTGGTTATCAGGTGGAAATCCTGGACGAGTTGGGTGAACAAATGCCAGCCAACCAGCAGGGGTACGTGGCGCTAAAACGGCCACTACCACCAAGCTGCTTACCAACGGTGTGGCGCAACCATGACCGGTTTGAAACCGGCTACCTCAGCCAGTTCCCAGGCTATTACGTATCTGGCGATGGCGGCTATCTCGATGATGAAGGTTACCTGTTTATCATGGGCCGAATCGACGATGTGATTAACGTAGCAGGACACAGGCTCTCTACCGGTGAAATGGAAGAGATTGTTGGTGGTCACCCGGCGATAGCTGAGTGCGCGGTTGTCGGCATCCACGATGAACTGAAAGGCCAGCTGCCACTGGGTCTGGTGGTGTTGAAAGATGGCGTTAAAGTCGACATGGAACAGCTGGAAGCGGAACTGGTAGGCAAAGTACGTAACGAGATCGGTGCGGTGGCATGCTTTAAACAGGCGTTAGTAGTAGAGCGACTGCCGAAAACACGCTCAGGCAAGATACTGCGACGGGTCATACGCCAGATTGCAGACGGCGAGCAGTACACAGTTCCGTCTACCATCGACGATCCAACCAGCTTGTCTGAAATTGAAAAAGTGCTGCACCATGAATAATGCTTCAGCGCTGAAATTAAAATTATGCTCTTGAGTCTTGTGAACTTTCAGCCCCAGCAATGGGGCTGCTTTTTTATTGCTATTCAGCGAAACAGTCATCAAACTAGCTTAAGTACTTTTAACTGATCCGGCTTATGAACGCGATAACTATTACTGCCGCCCGATATGACGATCTCGAGCTCCTAAACCAACTGATGTACGACCTGCATCATGAACATCACCTTAACTCACCACAATTTTTTAAAACCGCAGAAGAGGTTGAACAGGAAAAGAGTATCGCCCGTTATCTGGATGACCCCGAATGCCTGGTTTTTGTCGCTCGCGACGAAGACCAGCTAGTGGGTATGATCACCGGTCATTTTTGTGAATTGACCTCTAGCGTCAGTAAGCCACTACCGATGGGCAGCATTGATGAGTTGTATATCAGGCCGGAATACCGGCAGAAAGGGGTGGCAAAACGTTTGTGTCAAAAGTTGGAGCAGACGTTTATCGACTATGGGGTTGAGCAGATATTTGTCGAGGTGTGGCACTTCAACGAATCGGCGCAAAGCTTATATCATCAGCTGGGTTTCGAGCCGCATATCCACTGGTTACGCAAAGCCGCCGGTTCCAGGTAATCCAGCGGCGTTTCACAAACCAGTGCGGTTGCCATTAGCGTAACAAAAACTGCTCGATAATTTTCGCCACACCGTCATCGTCGTTGCTGTCGGTGACCATATCGGCCAGCTGACGGGTCTCTTCCATACCGTTGGCCATGGCAACGCCGAGTCCGGCAAATTCAATCATAGCGTGGTCGTTTTGCGCATCACCAATGCAGATGGTGTGCTCTGCCGCAATGCCTAGCCGTTGGCAAATCGATTCTATCGCCGCGCCTTTGCTACTGGCAGGGTTGAGAAACTCGAGGAAAAACGGTGCGCTTTGTACAACCGCGTACTGCTGATGGATATGAGCCGGAAGTTGGGTACGAATCGGCGTCAGCAGCGAAGGTTCACCCACGATCATGGCTTTAATCACCGGATGGTCATCGTCCAGCTGGGCAAAATCCATTTCAGTGGCGGTCAAGCCGTTGAGCCGGCATTCCACGTCGGTATAGCGGCTCAGTTTCGGCGTGATCAATCCAAGCGTTTCACTAAAAGCGTGGCAATCCAAACCGGTTTCCTGGGCCAGTTTTGCCACCATTTTAGCGGTTTGACCGTCAACAATACTGCGGTGCACCAGGCTGTGCGAAACCAGTTCGGTAACCCAGGAGCCGTTAAAGCTGACCAAAAATTCATTGTCGCCTTCAATTTCGAGTTGCTGCAAAAACGGATACATCCCCTGCGGTGGGCGTCCGGAAGCCAGAACAACTTTCACCCCTTGTGCGCGAGCTTGTGACAGAGCTTGCTGCGTTCGCGGCGAAATGGTCTTGTCACTGCGTAACAGGGTTCCGTCAAGATCGAGGGCGATAAGTTTGTACATACAATACTTCCTGAGGGTTTGAAAGATCTAAGATTATAAGAGTCATCACTATTGTTCAATTTATGATTTTGTTGACCTTGGCAGTCGAGTCATTTATGGTCTGCCTCCGGTCTTTTCAGGGTGACAGAGTCATTTCGAAAATATGACCAAAAGTCAGCGTCATGGTCGTGAAACAAGAGGCGAGAAAGTTGTATAAAGTTAACGAGATGTTTGAAACTATTCAGGGTGAAGGTGTATTCACCGGCGTACCGGCAGTGTTTATTCGTCTGCAGGAGTGCCCGGTAGGTTGTGCCTGGTGTGATACCAAGCAGACCTGGCATGCTGAAGCCGCTGACCAGATCGACATCATAGACGTACTGGCGAAAAAAGGTGATCACCCAACCTGGTGTCAGGCAACTGCAGAACAACTTGTAGAACAGTACAACGCTCAGGGCTTTAATGCCAAGCACATAGTAATTACTGGTGGTGAGCCCTGCATTTATGATTTGCTGCCGCTAGCCACGGCCTTTGAACAGATAGGCTGCCGGATTCAGATAGAAACCAGTGGTACCTATCCAGTACAAACCAGTGATAAAACCTGGGTGACAGTGTCACCAAAAGTGGCGATGAAAGGTAAATTGCCGGTACTTGACGATGCGCTGCAACGGGCCAACGAAATCAAACATCCGGTCGCGACAGAAAAAGACATTGCACAGCTGGATGAACTGCTTGCCAGGGCGGAAGTGGCGGCAGATACCGTGATCGCGCTGCAGCCAATTAGCCAGAAACCACGCGCTACTGAGCTGTGCATTGAGACCTGCATTGCAAGAAACTGGCGCCTCTCTATCCAGACTCACAAATATCTCAGTATTGCCTAAGGAAATGATGATGAAAAAAGCGGTAGTCGTATTTAGCGGCGGTCAGGATTCAACCACCTGCCTGGTCCAGGCTCTTAAGCAGTATGACGAAGTTCATGCGATCACATTTGACTATGGTCAGCGACATAAACTGGAAATTGAAGTGGCGCAGAAGCTGGCCGTGCAACTGGGCGTGACAGCGCATAAAGTGATGGATGTCGGTCTACTGAATGAACTGGCGATCAGCTCTCTGACCCGTGATGACATTCCGGTCTCACATGAGTTGCAGGAAAATGGGCTGCCAAATTCGTTTGTGCCGGGCCGCAATATTCTGTTTCTCACTCTGGCGGGCATTTATGCCTATCAAATCGGCGCCCAAAGCGTGATTACCGGTGTGTGTGAAACGGACTTCTCTGGTTATCCGGATTGCCGCAACGAGTTTGTTCAGGCGATGAACAGCGCGCTGGAGAAAGGGATGGATCGACCATTGGATATCGTGACTCCGCTAATGTGGCTGAACAAAGCGGAAACCTGGGCGCTGGCTGACCAGTATCAGGCGCTGGATCTGGTTCGCCACCATACCCTGACTTGCTATAACGGCATTATCGGTGATGGCTGCGGCGATTGCCCGTCATGCGACCTACGCCGGGCCGGTTTGAATGACTATCTCAGTAATCGAGAAGAGGTGATGGCAGAACTGGTGCGCAAGCAGCAGGGCACCGAATAAACCGGCTCACCAAATCCGGCTTAAATAGCAAAAAACCAACGCGACAAGCGTTGGTTTTTTTGTGTCCGGCCATAGGGCTGCAAAGCGCGTGTCACGCCCTCGGAACCTTACAGATACATTTTAGCCAGTTCTGACGGTTCAACTTCTTTGCCATCCAGTTCAGCATTCCAGTTGGTACCGATCAGCACGCCATCTTCGTCCAGGGTGATCAACCAGTCTTCGACGAAAATATCCAGTGGGATTTCCAGCACTTCAAAATCCTGCCACTCTTCAACGTTGTGCAGCAGAGCATCAGTTTTGGCAGACCAGAATGGCATTACTTCAGTGTCTGCGAACTCAGTAGACTCGCAAGAAAGCCATCCCTCATCGTTTTTTAATCCCCAAACCAGTCCGGTTTGTTTTGATTCTTCAACGAAAAGGGCCAGGTTTGCTTCAACGTCTGCAGTTAAATTGCTCATGGAAATACTCTCAGTCATAAAATTCCGTCTAAGAGTATCATTTTAGCACGAAAGGCTAAACAAAAAGGTCAGCTCCAGGCTGACCTTTTCGGTATCAATTATTTTTTGCCTTCAGCGGTTTACTACCGCTATTTACTGGCAAATTCCAGCTGTATATTTTCGTCCTGATGGTGCATCCAGCGCAGTCGGACATAGAGCATCAGCGCGGCAGAAGATAAGCCCACAATCAGGCCGATCCAGAACCCGGAAGCTCCCAGTGGCTCACCAAACCAATTGGTATTGGCCAGGATATAGCCAGACGGCAGACCAAGTAACCAGTACGCGATAAAGGTACGGTTGAATATCGCCGTCATATCTTTATAACCCCGCAGCGCACCCGCTGCGATAACCTGAACAGCATCGGTACACTGGTAAATCGCGGCAAATAGCAGTAGCTGACCCGCATATGCGATCACTTCTGCGTCATCGGTGTACAGCAGTGCAATAGATTCTCTGAACGTGAGAGTTAGTAGTGCGGTTACACTGGCTATGCTAAGGCCGAATAATAAACCGATTCGTGAGGCGATTGCGGCACCGTCGACGTCTTCTTCTCCAAGTTGGTGACCAACCCGGATACTGACGGCTGATGCGATGCTCATAGGCAGCATAAATACCAACGACGAGAAGTTCATCGCGACCTGGTGAGCGGCGACGATCAGCGAACCTAACGGCGCGATCAGCAGCGCGATAATGGCAAAGATCGACACTTCGAAAAACAGCGCAGCAGCAACAGGGAAACCCAGTTTAGTTAGCCGAATCATCGCAGACAGGTTGGGCGCGTAGAATTGCTCAAGGGTTTTCACCTTTTGCAACCGTTTTGCATAGACAACGTAACCCAGCAGCATAAAAAACATCGCCCAATAGACGATCGCAGTAGCGATACCACAACCGATGCCACCGTAAGGTGTAATGCCAAACTTACCGTAAACAAATATCCAGTTGAGTGGGATATTAAGCAACAAGCCAATAAATCCAATCACCATGGCGGGCTTTGTTAATGACATACCATCGGTCAAAGAACGTAAAGCCTGGAATAACAGGAAAGGAACGACCGCGTAGATCACCGCATCCATATATCCGACTGAGATATTGGCCAACAGGGATTCAACATCCATCCAGGTCAGAATGGTTCGGGTTTGCATCAACACCAGAATCGTCGGTAAAGAAACCACCAGGGCCAGATAAATGCCTTGCTGGATTTCGTACGGAATCTTACTCGTACGAAGCGAGCCATTAAGCTGAGCCACTATTGGCACTAAGGCCATCAATAGCCCCATACCAAACAATATTGAAGGTAGCCAGATACTGGCAGCAACGGAAACGGCAGCCATATCTATCGGACTAACACCGCCAGCCATGACGGTATCAACAAACCCCATCCCAGTTTGAGCCACTGAGGCGATGAGTACTGGAGTTGCTAGTGATACTAGATTTTTGGATTCTTTCTTGTAACGATTCACCAATTTCTCCATGTAAAATCCACATAGTGGAATCGACCACATATCGGCAAAACGGCCAATAAAATGTATTGTCATGCATGATATAGAAATGTCACACTGAAAACCAAATAAAACATATCGGAAAATCATATGTTCACTGGAATCGTCCAAGGAATAGCCGAAATTGTCTCGATCAGCAAGGCTGATCAGTTCCAAACCCACACATTACGCATGGATGAAACTATGCGGGAAAATTTGCAAATTGGTGCATCAGTGGCACATAACGGTTGCTGCCTGACCGTAACCAAAATAGAAGGCGAGCTAGTTAGCTTCGATTTAATGCAGGCGACACTGAAGTTAACCAATCTGGTCCTTCTTAAGCAGGGTGACTGGGTCAACATCGAGCGAGCTGCCAAGTTTGGTGATGAAATCGGTGGTCATAACATGTCCGGGCACATTACGCTGACGGCAGAGATCGACCAGATCATCGACAGCGAAAATAACCGTACGATCTGGTTCCGGATTCCTGAAGCCAAAATGAAATACGTATTGGCAAAAGGCTACATCGGCCTGGACGGATGTTCACTGACGATTGGTGAAGTTGAAGTCGATCGATTTAGTGTTCATTTGATCCCGGAAACGTTGCAACGAACGCTGTTCGGCAGCCGTCAGGTTGGGGATAAAATCAATGTGGAATTTGACCCTCAAACCCAGGCTATTGTAGACACAGTAGAGCGAGTGCTGGCCAGCCGAAACCTGTAAGGCGTTCGGCCCGAATCTGATTTCGAATGCCAGGTCATTGATAGTAAATTGCCTGGCACTCTTGCAATCATGGCATAACCGCTTGACTAGAAAATTTGTTCATCGTCCGCGTCAACCATCAGTTCTACCTGATCGTATTGTTCATTGACGGTCATATGTAAGTGAATGGCGTTACAACAAGCAGGACAATCATCATAGAAATCCTGGCTACCATTCGATGTGTCCAGAGTAATGCCTATGGAGTGCCCACAGTGAGGGCAGGTGACCATTCGTTCGGTAAAGTTGCGCATATCTCTTTCCTTACGTCATTGATGAGATAATCAAATCATAAGTGCCTAAGTTAGTTATAGCCCTAAATTAAGTATAAAGTTTGAGATGACCCGATAAAAATACAGCGTACCTTGAGAAGGTACGCTGCGCTATTGATTGTATTGTAAATATAGGGTATATCCTATTGAAAATTATCGCTATTAATGTAACTAGTTGCCTATCCGTCACGAGTAATTCGGTTGATTAGCTGCTGCGATTGTTCAAGGTAATGCCCCCCAAATAAATTGCAGTGATTCAGCATGTGGTACAGGTTATACAGGTCCTTGCGGTCCTGATAGCCTTTATCGAGCGGATAGACGCTTTCATAACCGTTATAAAAGGCTTTTTGAAAACCACCAAACAGCTCTGTCATAGCGATATCGCATTCGCGATCACCCCAATAACAGGCCGGGTCATAGCAGATCGGGCCGAAGGCTGAATTGGCGACATTTCCATGCCACAGATCGCCGTGTAGTAATGAAGGTCTTGGTTGGTGAGAGCCCAGCATATCCATCGCGAGATTAGTAAAGTCTTCTATATCGACCAGGTTAACGCCTTTTTCCTGCAATAGCTGCAATTGCCAGCCAATCCGTTGCTCGGCAAAGAAACGGTGCCATTTTCTTTCCCATTTATTTGGTTGCACCGTGGCGCCAATAAAGTTGTCGTAATCAAATCCGTACTCTTTTTGATCACCCCACAGGTGCAGGCGAGCCAGCTGCTGACCAAACAGATAACTGTTTTCGTCGTCTTCCAGAGCTTTAACCGGAACGTAATTGAGAATCAGGAAGGAGTTGTCTTTACTCTGACCTATGTGGACCAGTTCGGGCACATACACGGTATCTGATTCTCGCATAAGTCGAATATTTTCTGCTTCAATCTCAAAATTGGGCAGAAAGTTCTTTTCGTTAACTTTGACAAAGTAACGCTGTTCGCCATCGCTAATCATATAACACTGGTTGATTTCACCTCCTGAGATCTTACTTTTCTCAGCAAGGTTAAATTCAAACATAAGTGTATCAGACAACTGTTGTGTGATCGCTTGCCACATAGAAGCTCCAATCTGTAACCCGTTGTTATGCCATAGTTTAGGCTATTAATTCAGGTATTTCTGTAGCGAAGATTAATATTTCAGCATAATGGTCGCCTTCAACTAGAGTAATTTGTGACTCATATCCGGGAGTTACACAACAATGACAAAAATTCTAGCCTGAAAAATAACCTTTGCCGGTGAAATTTGCTCCCAAGCTCAAAGAAACAGTGACAGTTGGCGAAAATCAACCATTTGCACCGGATGTTGAGTTGTGATTATCCACCGCATTGGCATAGTATTAAGAAGGCAATTAACTTCGGCTTATATAGCCTGGCGGAGAAAGTAGTGGTTGTAGAAACCGATGGATATTTGGCCCTGATAGAACACTTGGCATTCAATCTAGATATATTTGCTAAACATGACAGTGACTTCGGCGAAGAAAGTGTTGAAGACATAGTCACAGATATGGTCGCCAGTAACATCATGGCAATTTTCGAACAAAACCCGGAACTGCATTCCAGTGTGCGATTTCAACTGCTGAAGGAAGCGGACTCAGTGGTGGAAGATCTGGGAGAGGTACTGGCGGGAGTTTGGGCCAAACCGGCTACCAATGCACAAATTGCCTTCATGGACGAGTACATTGCATTGGTTAAGAATCTGTTCGATTCTGCTGTTGCTAAATACGACTAATAGCGGTATTGGCGGCACTAATCTATTATGCAGACTCACCAAGTCGTCAGATTCAGTTTGTAATTAGACGTCGCCAGTTCCACCACCGACAAGCTGCTTAGTTCTGTTGTTTGTTTGCTGATGAGGCAATCAAACACTTCCAAACTCAACTCTATTGCTAGTCCAGAGCAAAGGTGGTTACACGCCTAAACTGCCAGAACTTGTCTGCCCAGTACGGGTTGTCCAATCTGGAAATGATCACCCCTTTTGATGTAGAGGCGTGCATAAATTGCCTGCCACCAAGATAGATCCCAACATGTCTTACTTTGCGAGAGGTTTTGAAAAACACCAAGTCACCACTTTGTGCCTGCTGGTAATTAATCTGCTGGCCCAGATTAGCCTGCCGTTCTGTGGTGCGCGGAAGCATTAATGCAAAGCTCTGTTGGAAGGCATTCTGAACAAACGCAGAGCAATCGACGCCAGCCATTGAGCTGCCACCCAGTTTATAAGGCGTACCTTGCCATTGCTGATAAACTTCGAGCAGTTGCCGGGCGGTGTTGTCCTGTTTGGCCAGTTCTTTAACTGCCACCGCCGGAGGGGGATTCTTAGTCACGTTTTGCGATGACGAACAAGCAGTGATCGCTATAACCGCCACAATACAGGTTAAAGGATGGAACACTCTCATTAGCTTTTGCCTCCTGCATCAATGACATAGAACTGTAATACAACTGCCATACACTTTTCGGGACTTTAATACCTGGGGCAGATGTTATCAAATTATGACCACACTTTCGAAAAACCGACTATCACTGATCCACGTTATCAGTGGTATTTTCATCACCATCTCTTTACTGGTCGTGGTGTTATCATGGATGAGCGAATCGGCGCTGGAGCGAATTGAAGGTCAGTTTACGACACTATCCGAGCAAGCATTACCGATGGCAAGCACAAACGCGACCCTCACCCAGAATATACTAGAGCAAGTTAAGAGGCTTAGTTATGGCGCGCAGAGTGAAAATGAGCCGGAACTGGCGCAATTAACCAACCAGCTGGCCGAACTCAGTGCTAAAAGCAGCGAGTTGACCGCGCAATTGTTTCAGAATGCCAGCCAGTTTCCAGGCGCAATCAGCGATAAGCAACAAACAGAACTGCAGACCAATATTGACCAGCTACAGGCGTTAAGCCGTGAAATTCTGGCGATGCAGTCGCAGCGCTTAAAGCTACAAAAAGAGATTGAGCAAGCCGTTACCGGGTTTCGCTACGGCCTAAGTTCCATCGGACCGGAAATGAACCGTATTGCCTCTTTTCTGGCAACAGACAACCCGGAATCTACCGATGCCGCCAACCGTTTTAGTGCCAGTGCCAGCTCGATGGAAGGCACCTTCCTGATGTTAATGATGCAGACGGACCGCGACAAAGCATCGGAGCAGTATAAAGAGATGGCGACGCGTCTGGCGGGTATACAGCTGGCCTATGACGATTTTTCCGAGTGGCATCCGGATGTCGCCGATTTTGCCAGCCTAACAACGCCGTACCAGATGGTTGAACAGGGGTTTGCCGATAATGGTGTACTAAAACAAATAATGGTCAGGCTTGAGTTGATGCTTGATCAGCAGTCGAAGATCCAGCAGGCCGCCAGCCAGGCGAACTACACCATCAGTTTGCTCAATACTATTTCAGCTACCGCACAACAGCTGATAGGCGAGAGCCAGGATGTGGTGGCATCAACGATGACGATGGCAAGCCGTACGCTCCTGTTCAGCGGCGCCGTTACGGTGTTTATTATCATGTTGTCATGGCTGTTTTTGCGTCGATGGATCAATCTGGGTCTGGTCAATATCAGCGGCCATCTTAACCGGTTAACTGAACACGACTTTACCCGGCAGGTAGACGCGCTGGGGCCAAAAGAATTGTGCCTGGTATCAGAGCAGTTGAACCAGGTCATTCTCTCAACACGTGAATCGATTCAAACGGTGACCCGAAACTGTGAAACTTTGTATCAGACAGCTGAACTGAGTCACGATGCCGCAGAGCACACCAACTCCAGCCTGGCAAAACAAAATGACGCTTTGTCCGCCATGATCACGACCGTAACCGAGCTGGAAGCTTCAATCAGAGAAATCGCCCAGGTAACCAACGAATCCTATCAGGAATCGCAACATGCGGCGGATCATTCGTCTAGTGGTGTAAGGGCTGTCGACCACAACCGTCAGCGGCTGATGCAACTGGAATCTTCGCTCGATGCCAATGAAGAGTCGATGCAGGAGTTAGACAAGCGGGTAAAACAAATACGCGAAATGGTCGATTTGATCGCAGGCATTGCCGACAACACCAACCTGTTGGCCCTCAATGCTGCCATTGAAGCGGCCAGGGCTGGTGAACAAGGTCGAGGCTTTGCCGTCGTGGCCGATGAAGTCCGTAAGTTGGCCAGTGATACCTCTGAACATACCAGTAATATCCGCGACCGGATGAATCTACTGATTAAAGCGGCTGAACAGTCCCGTCAGGCGGTAGAAGAATCTCGCCAGGAAATGGCTTCAGCGCTGGAATCCAGTGATCAGGTTCAACATACGTTTGAATCGATAGAGACCGCTGTGGCGCATATTCGGTTGCGAGTTGAGCAAATCACCGTTGCAACCGAGCAGCAGGAGCGGGCGACTGCAGACGTTAGCCGCGCCATCAGCCAAATTTCAGAGCAGGGCGATCATACCAAGCTGCAACTGGAAGCTATGGTGGAAAGCTCACAGCAAGTGGCGGATATTGCCGGAGACCAGCAGACCATGCTGCACAAGTATCAGGTAGAGGCCGTCTAGCTGGTTCGTTACTGCGGGCGTGACTTTACTGGCTTCTGAATGGCTGGGTAAGCAACTTATCCAGCCATTGCTCACGCGGGCGGCGAAATAGATTAATACCAATTTTAACGCCTTGATGACCATATTTAGGCTGAGCACGATAGGTACCCAACCAACGATCCCAAATGGACAGGCAGAAGCCGAAATTGGAGTCGGTTTCTGCTCGGATGACGCTGTGGTGGACTCTGTGCATATCAGGCGTAACGATGATTTTTCGCAGTAGCTTGTCCGCTTTAAGAGGCAGAAATGCATTGCTGTGGTTAAACATCGCACAGGCGTTAAGTAGCACTTCAAAAATCAGCACCGCGATTGGTGATATTCCCAGCGCGACAACCAGGCCAATTTTGATCCACATTGACAGAATAATTTCGATCGGATGAAAACGCGCACCGGTGGTGACATCAATGTCTTGGTCGGCATGGTGAACCCGGTGTAATCGCCATAACCAAGGCAGGCGATGAAACAGTACGTGCTGTAGATAAATTGCAAAATCAAGCAGGACTACTGCAAGCAGTATTTCCAGCCAGCTCGGCAGCGACAGTGTGTTAAATAGCCCCAGCTGATTGTGCTCAGCATTGAAAGCCGCATCCATCGCCAACATAGGCATGATTAGCGCAAGGCAGACACTGTTTAGCCCGACCAGGCCAATATTGTTCAGCCATCGGGTCGCTTTGCTTTGGCTGAGCGGTTTTCTGGGCCGTCGCCATTCCCAAACCGCGCACAGGGTAAACACCAAGACAAAAACTGAAAATCGGATCATTTCTGCTGCTGGCATGTGGTGGAGTCTCGACTGGTTATTTAAGGAATCATCTTGAATCTCATCTGCGGGCAGATACAATCGCTGCCATCTGCAAAAAGGCGCGCACTATGAGAATTCACGCTTTCCATCATTTATACCAGCAAAGGTTGTCTCAATCGACCAAACCGTTTGTCGCCCGAGGGGCAAAAGTCATTCGCTGCCAATTTTGCCAGGTGGCGAAAAAACACTGCATTTGCCACCAGCAGCCAGATATTGATTGTGATATTGCGGCGCTGCTACTGGTGTCCAAAAACGAAGTCTTCAAACCGAGCAATACCGGACGATTGATCGCCGATACTATAAAGCAGACCTATGTATATCAGTGGAAACGCACTGAACCCGATAGTGATATGTTGGCACTGCTTAATAACACACGCTATCAACCTGTGGTGGTGTTTCCAAAACAGTATGTGGAGAATGAAAAGAGGGTAGTGGCTGCGCCACATTCCTGGCGCAATAGCGACAAAACGCCGCTGCTGGTATTAATAGACGGCAGTTGGCGAGAAGCCAGAAAGATTTTCCGTCGTTCTGAGTATCTTGCCGATTTACCGGTGATCTCTATAGCGCCAGAGCGAGTCTCTCAGTACGTAATGCGTAAGTCTGCCGACGAACAGCACCTGGCGACTGCAGAAGTCGCGACGCTGGTATTGGAGGAACTGGGCGAAACTAACACCGCACTTTCACTTTCGGCTTGGTTTGAACTGTTTAGGGAAAGTTACCTGTTGAGCAAAACACAACGGCAACGCTGACCAGCCGCTATTACAACAGCTGCGAATAGAAGAGATAACCGAGTAACAGGCTTTATCGGTTGCTCAAGCCTTCGCCAGCTGAACATGCCTGGTTGATAAATAAGTGATTGGTCACGGATCCTGTTGAAACCGATATGGATAATGCAGAATAATTTTGTTTTTATATTGTAGTTTTATTTTTTAGGGAGAGAATTCATGTACTACGGCTTTGACGTGGGTGGCACCAAAATTGAGTTTGGTGCGTTTAACGACCAATTAGAACGTGTAGCGACAGAGCGTGTTGCCACTCCGACCGAAGATTATGCGCTGTTGGTCGAAACTATCGCAGTTCTGGTTGCCAAGTATGACCAAGAGCTGGGCTGCGAAGGTAAAATCGGCCTGGGTCTGCCGGGTATGGAAGATGCCGACGACGGTACTGTGCTGACAGTGAACGTTCCAGCGGCGAAAGGCAAACCACTTCGCGCTGATCTAGAAGCTAAAATCGGCCGTCCGGTGAAGATCGAAAACGATGCCAACTGTTTTGCACTTTCTGAAGCGTGGGATGACGAGCTGAAAGACGAGCCTTCGGTAATGGGCCTGATCCTGGGTACCGGTTTTGGTGGTGGCCTGGTGTATGAAGGTAAAGTATTCTCTGGCCGTAACCACGTTGCCGGTGAGCTAGGGCATATGCGCCTGCCAATCGATGCGTGGTTCCACCTTGGCGAAAATGCGCCACTATTGGGCTGTGGCTGTGGTAAGAAAGGCTGTCTGGACAGCTACTTATCAGGTCGTGGTTTTGAGCTGATTTATGCGCATTACTTTGCCGAGCAGAAAAAAGCTATCGACATCATCAAAGCATACCAGGAAGGTGAAGCGAAAGCCGTTGAGCACGTAGAACGTTTCATGGAACTGCTGGCGATCTGTTTTGGTAATATCTTCACCGCTAATGATCCACATGTTGTTGCGCTGGGTGGCGGACTGTCTAACTTCGAACTGATTTATGAAGAGATGCCTAAACGGGTACCGAAATACCTGCTGTCGGTGGCGAAGTGTCCGAAAATCATCAAAGCCAAACACGGCGATTCCGGCGGTGTTCGTGGTGCGGCATTCCTGAATATCCGCGACTAATTGCTAAAACAAGTTTGGTTTTGATTGAAAAGGTTTGCTTCGGCAAACCTTTTTTGTGGCCATGACGAGTTCTAAATATGGTTGACAGTAATAGCGGTGTTATTCAGTTAAACGTTCTATTATCCAGTTTCCAGCGGCACCAATGCCAGGCCTCCATGCCAGCTCTATCAACCAAGTATTGTCCATTTTTCCATAGTTAAACTGTAGATCTATCAATAACCCTTGATCGATTAGTGGCTTAGCCAGTTCTTCCGGGTAGAGTGCAAAACCCGCACCAGACAACAGCAGGTCCTTCAACTGGTAAAATCGATCAAGATTGATCACACGAGTGGTATAGCGCATCGCTTCACGAAATTCCGGTTTGGTTATAAATCCTTTATCGAGCAGCAATTGTTGGTGCTGACCCAAATCTTCATACTCTACGTCACCTTTAAATTTGCTGAGGGGGTGGTGCGGCGCACAAACCACTCTCCAGTTGATATGATCAATCCCGGCAGATTGAAAACCCCGTAGTATCTCGTTTCTGGTTGGTGCTAGAAAGATGTCGCAGCTAATGCTGTCCGGGTTAATTGTCTCAGCGTCTATCAGAGTCAGTTCTACATCGGGGAACGTTTGTGTCAGTTCACTGAATAACTCGGTGTATTTGGGGTAGAACGTGTAAGGGTGAACGGCGATTGTAAGCTTAGTGTCTATACCCTGACGGATCATCTCAGCTTGCTTTTCCATTTTAAGCAATCTGGGAACCACATCCAAAGCCTGAAAGTAGAGATCCTTACCGAGTTGCGTTAAGACTGGACGTTTACCTGCGTGACGTTCAAACAATTCCAGTTCAAGATCAAATTCGAGTGCGCTGATCGCTTTATTTACAGCCGTAGTACTGACCCCGAGCTGTTTAGCTGCGGCTGAGAAATTGCCATATTCCACTACCGCGACCAGATAGCGCAATCTTTCTGTGGTAATAATCATTTTCGGTCCAACACCATTTAAACAACTTTAGGTTAGATGAAAAACAAATTTAGGTACAGCGGTAAATCTGGTTCAACCTGGCGGCAATACCAGAGCATCTATGCCTCAAAAGCAGTATTTGCACCGAATAACCGTTATTTAGATTTAGCAGTACAAAGAAAAACCTGAAACTTAAGGTTATACTTTTTGTGAGTCTCAAATTGACCGAAAGCAGTAATCTACTCCCAACGAAACAAATCACCAATACACACATAGTGTGGGAGTTAAACATGAAAAAATCGCTTTTGACTACATTGATCTCTGCTCTGGCTGTGACTTCAGCTGTGGGTGTATCTACCAGTGCTAACGCATGCTCTCGCTTGGTTACTGAAACTGAATACGGTACGTTACTGATTCGCAGTGCGGACTGGGTAAGTACAGCCCCATTTGATGGCCAGGTATCAGTATTTCCGGTAAACACTGTGCGCGAAATGCGTGGAGAAGTTAAAGAATACCAAAACGCTTACAACAAATGGCAAACCAAATACCACACGATTTCTATTGAAGAACACGGTGCGTTTAACGGCTTGTCTGGCCAGACTGTGAACGACAAAGGCCTGAGCGTAATGGCACTGTCGCAACACGACAGCGAACCTTACCTGAAAATGCATAAAGATAATGGTGCACCAGCGGTCAACGTTACGGATCTGCCAACCTTTATTGCAGAAAACTATGCCACCACGGCTGAAGTGAAATTGGCGCTCGATAACAAAGAATTCCAAATCGCATGGGCATCCGCACCAAACGGTTTTGAAGCCCCTGCGCCGCTTCATTACTCTATCGTCGATAGAGACGGCAATATTATGCTAATTCAGCTTGGTGAAGGTGGTGTTGAAAATGTACACCTGGGAGATTCTAGCTCAGATCTGAAAGTAAAAACCAACGACCCACTGCAAGAAGAACAACGTGCATACGTGGCTAAGTTTGACTTGAAAGATCCTAAAGTAGCCAGTGAAATTCCATGGGGAATCGGTGGTAAAGATCGCAACGCTCGCTTACTGGCTCTGTCTGAGCACATGGACCTGGATGGTCTGAACTACGCAGAAGTTGTCGGCCGTCAGAAATCTACCTTCGATGTTGCTGCACTGGTACCGTTTGGTGCGCAAGATCCAGCTACTGGTGAAGACTATCCGTCATTCTTTACTATGCAGTTTAACCTGGACAACGGTGACATCTGGTTCCGCAGCGTTATGACCGGTAAAGAAGTGGCGTTTAACATTGAAGACACCAAAGTGTTTACCAAACCTATGCACGCTGAGATTCAACAGCAGGTGGACGCAGGTGCAACAGAGATTACCTGGAAATAAATCCAGAAACTCGAGTTCGAAAGAGCGACTCTATTGGGAAGAGTGTTGGGCCTTAGGGCCTGCCATTTTTTATTGCTAAGTATGAGATTATCAAGCGATGCAAATCGGCTCTGCAGGAACAATTGAGATGTTTTGTGCGCAGTACGGATTATTTTTTGCCTACACCAAGGTTTTGTTTAGGTTTTAAAGTGATTTTGCCAAAACCCAGCTTGGCGAAATAATTATCGCGATAGTTGCGAACCGCTTTGGTATCGGAAACAGCCTCTAGCTGTTGTTCCATTTGCAAATAGTCGGAAATATCGAAGCCTTCTTCCGCGGCGACGGCTTCGTGGATAGTGTGGAACTGTTGATAAGAGAAAGTCAGCTCTTTCTCTTCACCCTTAAATTCATAAATAATGGTGCGTGCCATAGATTTGTACCTTTGATTAAAAAAGGCCAGCAGCGCTGACCTTGTTTTGTTTGGCTAGATTCTGCCTTGAAGGGGAATAATTGTCACGCTTTCGCCGGTTTTTATTGTGTCCACATCGGGTGAAATTTCTATCAGACAATTGGCTTCACTCATCGAGCGCAAAATGCCGGACCCTTGTTTACCTGTGGCCTGGACGACCAGACGACCTTGATGATCCACGCTGTAGATCCCACGACTAAACTCGGTTCGGCCCTGGCGAGAGCGCAAATCTTCACTGGCCACCGCTTGTACTTTCAAAGGTTGCCAGTTGATTTCGCCCTGCATCTTACGAATTGCGGGCTCGACAAAGTTGATAAAGGACACGCTGGCCGCGACCGGATTTCCTGGGAGGCCGAAGAAAGGACGGTCGTTAATTTGGCCAAAAGCAAGTGGACGTCCAGGACGCATACTGATGCGCCAGAAATTAATCTCGCCTAACGTATCTAAGGCCAGTTTCACATAGTCTGCATCACCGACCGAGACACCGCCAGAAGTAATGATCATATCAGCTTCGCTAGAGGCTTGTTCCAATGCTTCGGTGATCCGTTGCTGGTTGTCTTCCAGAATACCGAAGTCGAGAATTTCGCAGCCCAGATTCTGTAACAGCCCCATTAAGGTATAACGGTTAGAATCAAAAATAGTATTAGGTTTTTGTTCGCTTCCTGGAGCCTGAACTTCATCACCGGTGGAAAACAGTGCCACTTTCAGACGGCGATACACATTGCACTGCGCCATACCCAGTGATGCGATCATGCCCATTTCTGCTGCACGAACTCGCGTACCAGCGTCAAATACCGACTGGCCATATTTTAGATCTTCACCAGCCTGGCGCACGTTTTGTCCAGCGGTGATTTTTGCGCCGTTAAACGTAACAAAGCCTTCAGTTTCATTAGCTTGTTCACGCATCACTACCGCCACTTCACCGGGAGGCGTCGGTGCGCCTGTCATGATTTTTACCGCTTCACCGGGCCGCAATGGCTTCGGATAGGCTTGTCCGGCCATGACTTCGGCAACAATTTTGTACTGCGCTTGCTGCAGATCATCGGCTCGAATCGCATATCCGTCCATCGCAGAGTTGGTGTCTTGCGGCACGTTTACCGGGGAGCTGATTGCTTCACACAGCACGCGCTCTCTGGCTTCAGTGATGGCGCAAATTTCCTGTTCGTCCAGGGCACGTACCGATTCAAGAATCTTCTGTTGACCCTGTTCCACACTTAAAAAGGCTGGAGATAGGGTATCGCAGCAGGCACTGACGGCGTTTTCTTGTTTTGTTTGTTTGGACTTGGCACCGGCATACTGCAATACAAATTTGGCGATGGCATCCAGATCGTTAATGTTCAGGTGCGGCAGAACGCTATCAACAGAGTCACCATCGGTCGCAATCGCGATAATGTTGCTGTCATTAGGGTAAAGCCAAGGTTTGCCCAATTCATCGCGGTGCAGCTCGATTTTCGGGAAGGCTATATTTTTACAGCCTTCGACCAATACCAGATCCAACTCATTTTGATCAAAGCGGCTTAGGAGATAGTCAAACTCTGCTTCGGCCTGTGGGGTTTCGGTCATCAGTGCAAAACGGTTACGTGATGCAATCAGCATCTGAGACGCGCCGGCCTTCCGCAGTCGGTAGCTGTCTTTACCTGGTTGGTCGATATCAAAATTGTGATGCGCATGTTTTAACATGCCGATGCGTAACCCAGCTTTAGTCAACTTTGGCAATAGTGCTTCCAGAAGGGTGGTTTTTCCTGTACCGGAATAGGCGGCAAAACCGAGCAGCGGGATGGAAAGAGGTCGAGTCATGGTGTTAATGTTCCGAATTGTGCCAGTTCTTCTGGTGTATTGAGGTTAACAAAGCAGTCAGGAGAGTCGCTGAAATCGACATAGCGAGTGACGCAGTCATGATAGAGCAAAATGATTTTTCGGTCGCCACGCTCTAAAAAGGCCGTGAGCTTTGGTAGTACGCGTTTGTGATAAAGGGTAAACACCGGCTGTTGATGTTCACCGTCGTGTGCTACCACGATATCGGTTTCCGGCTCTACCTTGTTGCAGAACCGTTCGACCAGATCAAGGTTGATCATCGGGCTATCACAGGGCACAAATCCCACCCAGTCAGTAGTAGCATGCATAAGCCCCGCGTGAATGCCGCCTAAAGGGCCGGGAAAATTTTCAAATTGGTCGCTAAATACCGGAGCGAGTTTGGCATAGGTCGATTGATTTCGGTTTGCATTAATGCTGATGTTGTTTGTCTGTGTAGCCAGTCTGTCGATGACATGTTGAACCAGGGGTTTACCATTTAATTCGATAAGTCCTTTGTCTTTTCCCCCCATACGACTGGCTTGGCCGCCAGCCAAAATAACCCAACTAGTTTGCGTTGGAAGAAGCATAATTGTTCTCTTGTTCTGATTGCTTGATTACTTGAAGTAGTGGCGACTCGAATAAAGTCGAATCTTTTATCCACCACTGTTTACGACATATATCCGTTAAGGCGTTACGCTGGTGACTGGTGATCACTATGCTTGAGCCTCTGTCCAGTAGATCACGCGCCATCATCACCAGCCGTTGGATAGATTCCTGATCCAGCGAAGCACTCGGTTCATCCATTAACAGGATGGACGGCTTAAGCACCCAGGCTCTTGCCATGGCAACACGTTGTTTCTCACCTCCGGATAACACTGAGACATGTTCGTCTACCAGTGTTTCTAAACCTACCATACGTAAAGCGGCAATTGCTTGAGCTCGCTTATCTTTTGAAGAAGCTTTTTGAAATCGGATCCCATAAGCGACATTTTGGAACACGGTACCATCGAACAGGTAAGGTGACTGATGCAGATAGATGACGTCTTTGCGACCACGGTTAGGAAAGCAGCGATGAAACCAGCTGTCATTAGGTGCATGTAACCTGCCCGTCGAAGGGACAAGCAAGCCGGACAATATTTTCAGTAGTGTTGTTTTGCCAACCCCGTTGTCTCCCCGCAGGTAAATGGCATCGTTTGGGCCGATAGACAGGTGCGCAATATGGAACA
>NZ_JBNKVP010000020.1:0-50375 GCF_050299255.1 Vibrio sp. | reverse complement strand
CGCTGCCGATTATCGGTTCCGGTAAGCTGGAGCGAGTGCAAGCTGCTGTAGCTGCGCTGGAAATTGAGCTGACCCGCGAACAGTGGTATCGCGTTTGGGTAGCATCAAAAGGACACGGGGTACCATAGAGCTCTGTCGTTATAGTCTTATTCAATGAAGCCACTGACATGTCAGTGGCTTTTTACTTTCTAGTGAGTTCTTTGAATAGCTTGGCAAACTTTATGCTTAGTTTTTATTCGATGTGGTTTTGCGGCAAAAAACTACCGTTTCCGTATCATTCTTACAGAAAAGTAAAGTTAAAACTCTAATTTGCACTTTCCCAATAAAATAGTGTTTTATTGATAAGTTATTGATATATAGAATTAAAACAGGTTTGATCATACACATGTACGCCCGAAAGTCGTTGCACATCAGTGTGGAGTGTTTCACAATTACGTAAATTCATTCTTATTGAATGTTGAGGAGCAATATGAAAGTCGCGGATCTGTTTAAACATCGTGGTGAATCTGCATCTAAGCAGCACAATGAATTTATCCAGTGGATGTCACCGACTATGCGCGAGTATTGGGGGGATTTTCTCACCAAGACTAATCACAGCCGACAAATATTGTCCCGGCTGCGTGATTTTCATTTTCCGGCCAATAACGATGATGTAGTTGAGGCTGAGCCCGCGCCGGTAGTATTAAAGCCGGAAGCTCAGAAGTTGTATGATCAGTTGCAGCTACAGCTGGGTGATATTATTCACACCGGTGACTGGCTGGAAGTGGGTCAAGACAGAATCAATCAGTTTGGCCAGGTGACAGAAGACATGCAATGGATCCATACCGATCCTGAGCGTGCCGCTGAAGAAAGTCCGTTCAAGACCACCATCGCACACGGTTTTTTAACCTTGGCGTTATTACCTAAACTGACTGACAGTGTTGATGAAAGCAATGCGATGTTTCCGACCGCTAAAATGGTGGTCAACATTGGCCTGAACCAGGTGCGTTTTCCTTACCCGGTAAAAGTGGGCAATCGCATTCGGGCGGTCAGTACACTCAAGAGTGTTACGCCACTGAAGTCTGGGTTAGAAATTGAGCGGGAAATTAAAGTCGAAATTGAAGGTGTTCGTCGTCCTGCTGCGGTTGTCGTCTCAGTGATCCAACTGCGCTTCTAGACTTGGAGCAAGCGCGTTCAACGCGCCGGAAAGTTACATTGAAAAAGGAGAGCACTGCTCTCCTTTTCTGTTTTGTGGCTTATTTTTTCACTGGAATATAGCCATATTCACTGATGAGCGCTTTTGCCCTTTCACTTTGCAGGTACTTGAGGAAATTCTCACCATCCGCTGAAAGTTTGCCATCCGGGTACACGACGATAAACGGACGTGACAGCTGGTATTCACCACTGGCAATAGACTTGGAACTGGCGTGTACCCCTTCAAAATCGATCGCTTTAATGGACTTGTCCACCGAGCCAGTGGAAATAAAACCGATCGCCTGTTTGTTGTGATTAACAATGGTTTTCACCATAGAATTACTGTTCACGACCAGATTGTCAGGGTTAATGTCAGACACCAATCGATCGTTGATCACTTGAGTCAAACCAAGCAGGCTTTCAAAACTGTAGCGGGTACCGGATGAAGCTTCTCGAGTTACAACAGCAATTTTCTGATCGTTGCCGCCGACTTGCTTCCAATTGTCTATCTTGCCTTTGTAAATATTGTACAGTTGTTCCCGGCTCAGGTTCTGCACCGGGTTAGACTGGTTCACTACCACCGCCAGTCCATCAAAGGCGATCGTCACTACTTTAACCGATTCGTCCTGCTCTTGTTCGGTCAGGTAGCGTGAACTCATGCCGAGGTGAGCAACGCCTTTTTTAACCAGAGTAATACCGGCGCTTGAGCCAACGCCCTGTACCGCAATGTAAGTTTCCGGATGGGTGGTATTAAAGTCTTCAGCCAAAACATCCATTAAACGAGCCACCGATGTCGACCCCGAAATGTTGACCTCTTTTGCCATCAATTGGCCAGGGATCAGTAAACTTGCCATAAGCGCAACCAGTGCGGCTCGAAACATAACTCTCTCCATCATAAAAACGCTGTTGGCGGCTATGATATGTCGACTAGATGACATTTTTGTGAAAATGTATACAGAACATCTAACTTCGTGTATCTATTATGGATTGAAGTATTCCACTGCAGTGAAACGATTATGAGTTTAATCAGTCTGTTGCAAAAACAAGTTGAGAGTCGGGCCGGTAGTGTGTGCGAAACTCGCAACCAAAGCTTGCCGGTGGAATTGGGCAAAGCAATTTATGAAGTGCGCGACAAAGGCGTGGTGTTTTTTCAACAACATTATCTGCTGGACTCATCACACTGTGACTACACCAGTTATGTTGCCAAAGTGGAGTGGGATGAAGTGGAAAAATGCTGGCAGCTGTCGATCCCTGATTTGGAACATCAACAAGAGAACGCCTGGCTGCCGTATCCCTATTTACCACAGAGTAATGATTTAACAGCGATAATGCGAGAGATCAGCAAAGATCCCAAGCAGCTGTTCTGGTAAGGCTTCGCAAAGGTGGGCTACCAAGCCCATCCTGCCATCGACGTTCTGTTGTCGCAACCAGAAACTAAAAAAGCGCCTCGAGGCGCTTTTTTATTCATCAAGAACAGCAGTGGTTATTGCTGCTCCAATGCGACTTCTTGCGGTTCTGGTGCTGAATCGGCAAAGACTTCGGTCGGTTTGGCCAACAGACTGCGGTTTTCCTGGTTCACTTCCACCAGGACCACTTCCAGTGTATCACCGAGTCGGTAGACCACTTCGTTGTCAATGCTGACGCTGCCCTGTTCGCCGTCACATTGCAGGCGCTCTTTGTTATTCAGGATCATTGAACCTGGAATGAAAGCCGCAGCGCCGTTTTCCAGCAAGCGGATACGCATACCGGCACGGTTTACGTCAAACACTTCACCGGTAAACGCGGTCTCTTTGGCTGGTTCTTCAGCCAGAGTGCGGGCATACAGCCAATCAGCGACGTTACGTTCGGCGATTTTGTGGTGTTTACGATGAAGTGCCAGTTCCTCACCAACGCTCTCATCGGCGTGTTGAACCGGTTCTTTACCAAGAATGTGCGCTTTCAGTAAACGGTGGTTGATCATGTCACCATATTTACGGATCGGCGAAGTCCAGGTCGCGTATAACTCAAGACCCATTGCGTAGTGTGGCAGTGGCTGATTACCTATTTCACTGTAGGTCTGGTATTTGCGGATCCGGTTGTCCAGATAGCTGGTTTCCTGCTGACCTAACCAGCGACGCAATGCTGCAAAGCCTTCCAGCGTGGTAATGCTTTCTGCGCTGAATACTTCATTACCCTCTGGATTAACCAGTTCTACCACATCTTTAATCTTGTCGGACTTGAAACCTGAGTGGCTGTTGAATACGCCACTATTGAAACTGGCTTGCAGAATCTGACCCGCACAGATATTGGCGGTAATCATAGATTCTTCTACCAGACGGTTAGCACTGCGACGCAGGTCCGCATGGATGGCAATAACGTCGTTATCTTCGCTCAGTTCAAATCGGTAGTCCGGGCGATCCGGGAATACAACCGCATGCTTTTCACGCCACTCTGCGCGCGCCAGAGAGAACTGGTACAAATCCTGAACCACCTGGGCGATGGTTTCATCTGGTTGCCAGGCGTCACTTTGGCCATTTTCCAGCCAGTCTGATACATGGTTGTAGGCCAGGCGCGCATGAGATTTGATGTTGGCGGCAAAGAAACGAATGTCGTCACCAATCACACCGTCTTTGCTGATGGTAACACTGCAGCAAATCGCTGGCCTGACCTGGTCCTGGATCAGCGAGCAGAGTTCGTCGGCTAAATCGCGTGGCAACATAGGAATATTGCGACCAGGCAGATAAATAGTAAAACCGCGTTCACGTGCGACTTTATCCATTTCATCTTCCGGGGTGATGTAAGCGGTAGGGTCGGCGATGGCGATGGTCAGTTCAAAGTCACCTGACTCGGTTTTTCTGGCATGCAGGGCGTCATCCATATCTTTGGTTGACTCGCCATCGATGGTGACGAACGGCATTGAGGTCATGTCCACCCGCTGCAGTTCAGGGTCATCTTTGAGCTGCCAGTCATCAATACCAGCAGGTTCGCTGTTCGGCAGATCGTTCTCAGCCAGCGTTACCCACCATGGTGCGATTTTGTCTGCCGCATCGGTGATTTTTTCACTGATCTCGACAAAAAATCCGTTGTCACCTTTCAGAGGATGGCGAATAAGATGGGCAACCACCCAGTCGCCTTCGGCAAATTCGTCTTGCTTCAGGCCCTTACGGGTTTTTGCTTTCAGAGACATTCGCTTGAGTTGTGGATGGTCAGGGGACACATTCAGTTTGCCCTTGAACATTTTTACCCGGCCGATAAAGCGGGTCAGATTCTGTTCCGTCAGCTCTTGCGGCTCGGCGACTTCGCGATCATTCTCGGTACGAATGATGGCGACGACCTTATCACCGTGCAGACATTTTTTCATGTACGGTGGCGGGATGAAAAAGCTGGTTTTGCTGTCGACTTCCAGAAAGCCAAAGCCTTTATCAGTAGCTTTAATCGTGCCTTCTTTCTTGGGTAAATTTTCTTGAATTTGCTGCTTGAGCTGAGCGAGTAACGGGTTATCTTGGAACATCTTCATCGATCTAACTTAACGGATTGCGCTCACTATAAACATTGCGTTGCGCGATTACTACCAAAAGGCGGACTTTAATGGTGGTTTTTTTAGACATTTTCAGTGGAAGAATAATGGATCAGTCACTTATTGACAGATTAATGACCAATTTTGCCTCCTGAGAGAAAAATATGTGATGTGACTCAATTTTTTCTGGCTTTTTTTGTGCGTTTAGGGAATAATCCGCCTCCCTTATATGTCCCTAGTGGCTTGATGCGTTGTGGTAAATAGCTCGCATCTGGAAGAGATCAATACGGTTATTGGATTGATTTTGGAATTGGTAAAGCACGTGGGACCTTTCTTTCATTATTATTAGTGGGATCCCAATGCAAGATTCTGTAATTCAATTCAGTGACTTATCGCTGAATGACGCCATCCTTTCTGCTCTTGATTCGATGGGCTTTGTATCACCAACCCCGATTCAGGCTGCAGCCATTCCGCATCTGATGGAGGGCAAAGACGCCCTTGGTAAAGCGCAAACCGGTACCGGTAAAACAGCGGCATTCTCATTGCCTCTGCTTAACAAGCTGGACCTGGCGCAACGTAAACCTCAGGCTATCGTACTGGCACCGACTCGTGAACTGGCTATCCAGGTTGCGGCAGAAATGAAAAACCTGGGTCGCAATATCCAAGGTTTGAAAGTTCTGGAAATTTACGGTGGTACCTCAATCGTTGACCAAATGCGCGCGCTGAAAAATGGTGCTCACATCATCGTCGGTACGCCGGGTCGTGTACAAGACTTGATCAACCGCGAACGCCTGCATCTGGACGAAGTTCATACTTTCGTACTGGATGAAGCGGACGAAATGCTCAATATGGGCTTCGTTGATGACGTAACCGAGATCATGGAACATGCGCCGGAATCGGCTCAGCGCGTGCTGTTTTCTGCCACCATGCCTCCAATGCTGAAAAGCATTGTAGAGCGTTTCCTACGTTCTCCGGCTCATATCGACGTGGCAGGTAAAAACCACACCGTTGACAAAGTAGAGCAGCAATTCTGGGTAGTGAAAGGCGTAGAGAAAGATGAAGCCATGTCTCGCCTGCTGGAAACGGAAGAGACTGATGCGTCTATCGTATTCGTTCGTACCCGCCAGGATACTGAGCGCCTGTCAGACTGGCTGTGTGCCCGTGGCTTTAAGTCCGCTGCACTGCACGGTGACATTCCTCAGTCACAACGTGAGCGTACCGTTGACAACATCAAGCAGGGCGTGATCGATATTCTGGTTGCGACAGACGTAGTTGCTCGTGGCCTGGATGTGCCGCGTATTACTCACGTATTTAACTACGACATTCCTTTTGATGTTGAGTCATACATTCACCGTATCGGCCGTACTGGTCGTGCCGGTCGTAAAGGTAAAGCGATCCTGTTGGTACGTACTAACCAGATCCGTATGCTGCGCACCATCGAGCGTGTAACCAAGTCTTCAATGGAAGAGATCCAACTGCCATTGCGTGACCAGGTTGCAGAAGCACGTGTTGCTAAACTGGCCACTGAACTGGCAGCAGATACAGAACACAAGTCGCTGGACAAATTCGCTGAACTGGTTGAACAGCTACAACAATCTCTGGAGATTGATGCTGCGACGCTGGCTGCTATTTTGCTGAAACGTCAGCAAGGTAAACGTCCACTGTTCTATGTTGGCCCAGACCCAATTATTGAAGCGATTGAGCGTGATAAAAACCGCCGTCGTGAACGCCGTGAGACTGGCGGCCGTGGCCGTGATTTTGGTGGTAATTCAGGTGAATGGGATACTTACCAACTGCAAGTGGGCCGTGAGCAGGGCGTTCAGGTTAAAGACATTGTCGGTGCGCTGGCAAATGAGCTGGGCCTGACCAAAGGCTCTATCGGGGCTATCAAGCTTGAACGTGGCGAGACTTATGTTCAGCTGCCGAAATCTATGTCAAGTGCCGTTACTGGCAAGCTGCGCAAGCTACGTATCCGCCAGAAAGAAGCTGGTGCGGTTGTGGTGCAGTATGACGACTTCCGTGAGTCGCGTGGCCGTCGTGAAGGTGGTCGCCGTGACAACTTCCGCGGTGGTCGTGAGGGCGGCCGTGACGGTAATTTCCGTGGTAACCGTGAAGGTGGCCGTGGCGAACGTCGCTTCGACCGTAACCGAGGTGGCGACCATCGTGGTAACTACCGTGGCGAACGCGGTCATAGTCAAAGCCAAAGCCAAAGCCGTCGTGACGCATAATCACAACGACTGATCTTGTCTGGTAGTAATTGATATCCCCGCTGGTCACCCAGCGGGGATTTTTTTATCTGTACAATTATTTGACTTATATTGGCGGCAGGGTGAATGGTGTTTGCACGACCAATTCGTTTCAATTCAGACGTGTAGAAAGAAAAACCCCCGACAGGTGTCGAGGGTTTGATTAACATTTTTAGTTGATAAGCGTCGGTACGCTTGTGTAACCAATTACTCTTTGAAGTCCACACCACTTTCACGGTGCAGACGGCGGCATGCATTGCCGTCTGCGTGGAACAGGTGGCAGCGGTGCGCAGGAATGCCAATTGACAACTTGTCACCGACTTCCAGCGGCAGCGTATCTGGCTGGCGGTAGATGATGTCGGCATCCGCACCTTCCAAATTCATGTATGCCTGGGTTTCGTTGCCCAGTTTCTCGATGATCATGATTTCACCATCGATAACTGCATCGCCTTCTTCGGCAGTAACCAGGTGTTCAGGACGAATACCCAGTGACATACGCTCGCCGCGGTTTACGGTAGTGCCGTCGACCGGAATCCAGAAAGACATACCGTTGGATAACTGGACTTTCACGCGCTCTTTTTCGACTTCATCGATAAATACGCTCATGAAGTTCATCTTCGGTGAGCCGATAAAGCCTGCAACGAAACGGTTCTCTGGGTAGTGGTACAGCTCCAGTGGGCGACCAACCTGTGATACAAAACCGGCATCCAGCACAACAATTTTGTCCGCCATGGTCATGGCTTCTACCTGGTCATGGGTTACGTAAATCATGGTACAACCCAGCTTGCGCTGTAGCTTGGTAATTTCTGAACGCATCTGTACCCGAAGGGCAGCATCCAGGTTAGAAAGAGGTTCATCAAGCAGGAATACGTTAGGTTGAGAGACCAGTGTACGGCCGATAGCGACGCGCTGACGCTGACCGCCCGACAGGGCTTTTGGCTGGCGTTCCAACAGGTGGCTTAGCTGCAGGATTTCGGCGGCATGCTCAACACGCTTATCGATTTCCGACTTGTCTGCTTTAGCCAGTTTCAGGCCGAAAGACATATTGTCGTAAAGGTTAAGGTGTGGGTAGAGAGCGTATGACTGGAACACCATACCGACGCCACGCTTAGAAGGTTCTACTTCGTTCATGCGCTGTTCACCGATGTAGAGATCACCTGACGTGATGTCTTCCAGACCTGCGATACAGCGGAGTAGAGTCGATTTACCACAACCTGATGGACCAACGAAGACGACAAATTCGCCCTCTTGAATTTCCAGGTCGACGTTTTTTGAAATTAATACGTCACCGTAAGCTTTACATACATTTTTTAACGTGACACTCGCCATCTAGCTTGTCCTCGATCAAGATTTGTTACCACTGTCACTCATTATAGAAATGATCTGGAGCTCAGTAGTAGTAGGAATTTGGTAAGGTGAACGTGAACTTTAAGAAAATATGGGTGATGGAGCAACGGTTGCTCACATCACCCACCAAAGCCAAAGGCAGGTTTGCCTCCCCCTCACAAAAAAAGTGTCTCCCCCGTACTAAAATAATTACCACGAACACAAATTTTGCAACAACAAACCAACCAGGCAATGCAAGCCAGTCTTATTCGTTAATGAATTACTGGAAAGGGTTCTTACCATCCACTCTTGGATGTGAGGTAGTTTGCTGAATATTAGGGGGTCTTACATCCTCCTACTCTATTTTTTTATAGGGGTAGTAATAGGGGAGGAGGTAGTAAGGGGCGGAAAATACAGAGCGGGATCCACATCAAAGAAATTCAACCACTAAGCGAGATATCGATCACGTCCAGGTTTTATTTTGTGATCTTACTCAATAGCCAAACAGGATGACGATCACGAAAATAGTCCATAATAGGGAGGGCGTAGCTTGCAGGAGGATGAGTCACTTAGCGTTTTCTATGAACATGTATGTCGAAATACGGCGAAACCTCTTGGTTGAGCCCTACACACAAATATAAAAAAGGATATGAACATGAAAAATGCCCTAAGCACAGTAGCACTAGGTACTCTGGTTGCTCTAGGCTCTTTTGGTGCACATGCTGCCATCGAAGAAGGTCAACTGACTATTTGGATCAATGGCGATAAAGGCTATAACGGACTTGCCGAAGTTGGTAAAAAGTTCGAAGAAGATACTGGTATCAAGGTGACCGTTGCTCACCCTGATGCACTTCAAGACAAATTCCCTCAAACCGCTTCTACTGGTGACGGTCCGGACATCGTATTCTGGGCTCACGACCGTTTTGGTGGTTACGCAGAAGCTGGTCTACTGGCTGAAGTAAAACCTTCTAAAGAGATCAAAGAAGGTATCGTAGACTTCGCATGGGACGCAGTGAAATACAAAGGTAAACTGGTTGGTTACCCTATCGCTGTTGAATCTCTGTCTCTGATCTACAACAAAGACTTGGTTCCAAACCCACCTAAGAACTGGGAAGACGTTGCAGCGCTGGACGCTCAACTGAAGAAAGACGGCAAGTCAGCCATCATGTGGAACCTGAAAGAACCGTACTTCACATGGCCGCTAATGGCTGCTGACGGCGGTTACGCATTTAAATACACCGCAGATGGTTACGATGTTAAAGACGCTGGTATCAACAACCAGGGCGTAAAAGACTCCATGAACTTCGTAAAAGGCCTGGTCGACAAAGGCGTGATTTCTCCAGATATGGATTACTCAGTATCTGAATCTGCATTCAACCAAGGCAAAACGGCTATGACTATCAACGGTCCTTGGTCTTGGGGCAACATCGAGAAGTCTGGTATCAACTACGGCGTAGCGACTCTGCCTAAGTTTAACGGTCAATCTTCTAAACCATTCGTTGGCGTTCTGACGGCTGGTATCAGCACTGCTTCTCCTAACCGTGACCTGGCTGTTGAGTTCATCGAGAACTACCTGCTGACTAACGAAGGCCTGAAGAAAGTGAACGATGACAAACCACTAGGCGCTGTTGCTCTGAACTCATTCCAGCGTGAACTGGATGCAGATACACGCATTGCAGCGACTATGGACAACGCGATGAACGGCGAAATCATGCCTAACATCCCTGAAATGGGCGCGTTCTGGGGTTCTGCTAAGAACGCTATCATCAACATCGTTGACGGTCGTCAATCTGTAGATGAAGCACTGGCAGACGCAGAAAAACAAATGACTAAGTAATCTTGTAGTACTCTTTTAAGGAGGGGGTAACCCCTCCTTCATTTCCGATTTTTTTTCGCTAGCAGGTTCGTTTTTATGCAGTCAGTTCAAGGTACAGATGCTATGACATCTCCAGCAACTAACTTGCCAACAAGTAAAAGTGTTTTCATTAAATGGGCACTTCTTGGCACGGTGGGAATAGTTAATGGCTATGCCTCCATTCTCATGTATTCACGTGGTGAGCTCGCTTTCGCCTTGCTTACCGTCATCTTAACCGCACTGGCACTGTTCATTTTCGGTAGTAAAAAGACTTACGCACATCGCTATATCTATCCGGGTATTGCCGGGATGATTTTGTTCATCCTTTTCCCGTTGGCGTATACGGTAGGTCTTGCATTCACAAACTACAGTGCTAAGAACCAGCTCTCTTTTGAACGTGCGCAGTCTGTGCTAATGGACAGAACTTTCCAAAGTGGAGACAGCTATCCGTTTAATCTGTATAAGACTGATTCTGGCTACCAGATCGCCATTGAAAAAGGTGAGCAGCTGTTTGTCACAGAGACTTTCGACCTGAGCAGTATCGACAGTTCTGAACTGGAACTGATGCCAGCAGAATCGGTTAGTGGCGATAAAGCGCCAATTAAAACAATTATTCAAAACCGTCCGGTATTGAGCAGTATTGACCTGCATATGCCGGAAGGGAATTCCATCCGTATGAGCGGTCTGCGTAAATTTGCCGCGGTAGCGCCACTGTTTACGCTGCAAGAAGACGGCGAAACCCTGCTCAATAATGAAACCGGTGACCTGCTGCGACCAAACCTTGAGGTCGGATACTATCAAGCGGTCGATGCAAACGGTGAATTTACCGGTTCAACGATTTCTCCCGGATTCGTGGTCGGGGTCGGCTCCCACAACTTTGAACGCGTCTGGAAAGACGAAGGCATCAAAGAACCGTTCATCAGTATCTTTATCTGGACTGTCGTATTCTCGGGTTTGACGGTAATACTTACTGCCGTTATCGGTATGATCCTGGCCAGTGTAGTGCAGTGGGAAGAGCTGCGTGGTCGCTCTGTATACCGGGTGCTATTGATTCTGCCCTACGCGGTACCAGCATTTATCTCTATCCTGATCTTCAAAGGTCTGTTCAACCAGAGCTTTGGTGAAATTAACATGGTACTACAAGGTCTGTTTGGTCTGAGCCCAGCCTGGTTCTCCGACCCGATCCTGGCGAAAACCATGGTCCTGATCGTTAACACCTGGCTTGGTTTCCCTTACATGATGATTCTGTGTATGGGTCTGCTGAAAGCGATTCCGGATGACCTGTACGAAGCTTCCGCCATTGACGGCGCCAACTTCATGCACAATTTTACCCGCGTCACTATGCCGTTGATGATCAAACCGCTGACGCCACTGTTAATTGCAAGTTTTGCCTTTAACTTTAACAACTTTGTACTGATTCAACTGTTGACCGCAGGTGGTCCGAACATGATTGGTACATCCGAGCCTGCCGGTTACACCGACTTGTTGGTGAGCTATACCTACCGTATCGCCTTTGAAGGTGCCGGTGGTCAGGACTTTGGTCTGGCAAGTGCGATCGCAACTCTGATCTTCTTGCTGGTAGGTGGTTTAGCATTGCTCAACCTACGCTTCGCAAAAGTGTCTCAGGATTAAGGAGAACTCAAATGGCAATGGTTCAAGGTAAATCACTTAAATACCGTGTATTGGCAACTCACATTGGCCTGTGGTTGTTCCTGGCATCGATCATCTTCCCGCTGCTGATGGTGGTGGCTATCTCATTCCGTGAAGGTAACTTCGCGACCGGTAGCCTGATTCCAGACAACCCGTCTCTGGAACACTGGAAGCTGGCGTTAGGCTTCTCGGTAACCAACGCAGATGGCTCAGTCACTCCACCACCATTCCCGGTTCTGACCTGGTTGTGGAACTCAGTGAAAGTGGCGGGTATTACTTCAGTATTGATCGTGGCTCTGTCTACCACTTCAGCTTATGCGTTTGCCCGCATGCGTTTTAAAGGTAAAGAGACCATCCTGAAAGCGATGATGATCTTCCAGATGTTCCCGGCGGTACTGGCACTGGTAGCACTGTACGCCCTGTTTGATAAGTTGGGTCAGTACATTCCGTTCCTTGGCCTGAACACCCACGGCGGTTTGATATTCTCTTACCTGGGTGGTATTGCGCTGCACGTCTGGACCATCAAAGGCTACTTTGAAACGATTGATAATTCGCTGGAAGAAGCGGCAGCACTGGATGGTGCAACTCCTTGGCAAGCATTCCGACTGGTATTGTTGCCACTGTCGGTGCCAATCCTGGCGGTGGTGTTTATTCTGTCGTTCATTGCGGTTGTAGGTGAAGTTCCGGTAGCATCTCTGCTGCTATCTGATGTAGACTCTTACACACTGGCTGTCGGTATGCAGCAATATCTCTACCCGCAAAACTATCTGTGGGGTGACTTTGCCGCAGCAGCTGTGTTGTCTGCACTACCGATCACCGTTGTATTCTTGCTTGCACAGCGTTGGCTAGTCGGAGGGCTAACCGCCGGCGGTGTGAAAGGATAACAACGATAAGGGCGGCCAATGGCCGCCCATTTTGTTTTTTGATTTAACCTAATTTGGTTTGGCCGCCGATCAGTTAAATCTGAAACAATCTGGCGTTACGCATAGCTGGCTGTTAGCTAGATTCCTTACTTCAGTTACTACTAACAGTTTTTGTAACCAAAGCCCCGGGTTTACCCGGGGTTTTTTTACGCGCTTAAGGTACGTGTGGTGCAGTGTAAGCTATCAATTAGGCAGGTATAGAGTCGACGAGACGAAATGCGATTGATGCGTTGTAAGGCAATGAAAGGTAAAGATAATATACAAATTCGTGCGTGGCAGGTCCAAGTTTGTGATTTCACTTTATGCCGGTGTTAGGTTGCCTGGTTACTTTAGCTCTCTGTTGGATGGGGCGCAGCCAAGGTATTGCAGTAATACGTATACGCTTTCTTGCTTCAGCGCGACTTTGCGAAATAAATCGGCAAAGGTATCGTTGCCGCCAAAGCAGGTCTGAATATAGTGATTGATTTCGTCTGCCTGATAACCTTCGACATATAACGTACGTACCCACTGATATTCGACTGATTTAAGGTCTTGTAGCGTTGCTTCGCTAAGTTTGGTGTCGCTAAGATTCAAGCGATGGTCCTTGCCATGGAATATGTTGTTAGCGGATTAAAGCAAATTTTGATGAAGGAATGATTACAATTATGCCTAAGTTCAGACGCAGCGGTGTATTGCTGCGCCTTTTGGAACGGAAGTATTAGCGAAGGTATTTTACGTGGGCTTCCATTTCGTTACCGATTTGTTTGCGCATGTTCATCAGCCGAATCGCAGATTCGCGCAGTTCAATGTCTTCGTCCGTTGTCGGTACCCATTCCGGTACCTGAGTCGGCTTACCGTTTTCGTCAACGGCAACCATGATGACAATGCAGTGGGTGGTGAGCCGATTTTTCTGTACTTTAGGATCGCGCGCCTGAACATCTAACGCGATGTGCATTGACGTCTTACCGGTCAAGATCACTTTGGCACTGACTTCCACCAGAGCCCCGACCTGAATGGGTTCAACAAACCGGATACCGCCAGCATAAGCGGTGATACAGTATTTACCACTCCAGCCCGCCGCGCAGGCGTAGGCGGCTAAGTCAATCCATTTCATGACTGCGCCACCATGGACTTTACCACCAAAGTTGACATCACTCGGTTCGGCCAAAAAGCGCAAAGTGATGCTTCTTTCACCACTACTCATATTGTTTTCCTTGCTGTGAAAGTGAATAACGTAATCATAGCTGAGCCACACTAACTGTTAGTCGATTGACCGCAGTCTGATCTGGAAAATAGGGATTATGTATTATGCGAGTTGATTCTGACTGTAACACTCAGCTACTAGGGGATCATTTATCCACGTATCTCGCTGACTGGCAAGTAACAATGTCCGAGAGAGAGTCAAAAAGGCCGCCCTTATGAAAAAGAGCGGCAACTACGGGGGTGAATTATTATAAGTTATCGTTGTGGAGTTGAATTCTTATTATTGTGCCGGGTAGGTTTTGTAGCGAACGCCCATCATCTGTTCCATACAATGTACGACCTGGCAGCTGTAACCAAATTCATTGTCATACCAGATGTACAGAACACAGCGGTTGTCCTGCGCGATAGTAGCCGCGCCATCAACCACGCCAGGGTAACGGGAGCCAACCAGGTCCGTTGACACAATTTCAGTGGAATCGGTGTAGTCCACCTGAGCAGACAAGGCTGAATCAAGGGCGATTTCACGTAGATAGGTGTTCAGCTCGTCTTTATCAGTACCCTTTTCCAGGTTCAGGTTAGCAACCGCCATTGACACGTTTGGCGTCGGTACACGAATAGCGTTACCGGTCAGTTTACCTGCCAGCGCCGGAAGGGCTTTCGCCACAGCTTTGGCGGCGCCTGTTGAAGTCAGAACCATGTTTAATGACGCACTACGTCCGCGACGTTCGCCAGAGTGGTAGTTGTCGATCAGATTCTGGTCGTTGGTGTACGAGTGAACGGTTTCGATATGGCCGGAAATAATGCCGTATTTGTCGTTAACGGCTTTTAGAACCGGAGTGATTGCGTTAGTGGTGCAACTTGCCGCAGAAATGATGGTATCTTCCGGCAGAATGTCGGCTTCGTTGACGCCGAATACCACATTTTTGATGTCACCTTTACCTGGTGCTGTAAGCAGTGCTTTCGCCGCACCGTTACAAGCCAGATGCTGGCCCAGGCCTTCGGCATCGCGCCACACGCCAGTATTATCTACGATTAACGCATCTTTGATGCCGTAATCGGTATAGTCGATATCTGCAGGTTTATTTGCATAGATAATTTGGATGTAGTTACCGTTGGCAATGATGGCTTTACGCTCATTATCAACCACTATGCTGCCGTTGAACTGTCCGTGTACAGAATCACGACGCAGTAGGCTGGCACGCTTTTCCAAATCGCCATCTTTACCGCCACGTACTACGATGGCTCGCAGGCGCAGTGGGTAACCCGGACCGCTTTTTTCAACCAACAAACGAGTCAGCAGACGACCAATTCGGCCAAAGCCATACAGCACAACGTCACGTGGAGTTGTTAACGTATCGCCGGTCATAGCACCTTGCAGGTTAGAGAATAAAAAGTCTTGAATGCCGTGTGCGTCGTCGCGACCTTGCCAGAACTGATGGGCCAGTTTGCCAATATCGATTCGGCACGGCGACAGTTCCATTTCAGAAATAGCTTTAATAATTGGCAGGGTTTGTTCTGGGGACAGAGGCGTCCCGGTGTAGCGGCGGGCGAGGCGGTGAGTCTTGATGATGTCTATCGTTGCTGCATTAACCAGGGTTTTTCCGAACAAGATGACTTCGACGCCTTTTTGACGATATAGCTGACCGAGTAGTGGCGAGATCGATTCCGCAATCGTTTGGCTGGTTTGCCAGTCTAAAAGATGTTTCTCTGGACTCATTGTCTTTTTTGGACCTTTCACGTTTTTTGGGGGAATGTCCTGAGCCACAGCTGAAGTGCTGTAGTCAGGTGGTACAGGGATACTGTAGGTATCTTGTAATATTTATGTGGCAGGATTGTAATGTCTAACATCTTATTCTGCTAGTAAAATTAATGTCAGATAATTAGTCTTGTAAATGTTCGATATTAGCCTTTAAATCTGGCGTGTTGTCTGTTTGGTGATACTTGACAAGTTAAAAGCAGTCGACTTATTTTTCGACGATAAATACCCAGTCAGCATTTTATTCTGCAATTATAGATAATGTGCCTGTAGGTTTTCGTGCCAGATCAAATGATCAACAGATTTGGTAATAGTTATACTGGCCGGTTTGGCGAAAAATATTTTGTTTCAGCTTACTTCAGGTTTGCGGCACGCTTTGGCGCTAAGATCTCCGGTTGATGACACGCTCCAAACAAAAATATATTCCTACCTAATATATGAAATGTGTCTAATATTAGCTAAAGGAGCTCGGATTGGGTTAAGGGAATTAAATCAGCATGTTAATGACAAGGATGTCAATAAGAGGCCGATTACTGGTTCTGTCACTTATTCCAACAGCGGTCATTCTCGGCTTGTGTGGCCAGTTTGTGATGGATATTGAACAGAAGCTCAACAACTATTTGGTGATTGGCGAAAAGATCGTTTCTGCCCGCCAGATAAGTAAGTTGTATCCGCAGTTTCTAGATGGTGTCGAGCAAATTGCCAACAGCCGGGATGAGCAGGTAGATTTCACCACCGCCCGGCAGGCCATTGAACAACTCCGTCAGACTGCACATAGCGAGCTTCACGAACACTTTGGTATCAACGAAGTCAATAATGTATTGCTCTATCTCGATAGCCTGGAAAGTCTGGTCAATAAACTGTCGCTCACCAGTGGGCCAGCGGCGATAGAGTTGGGTGAGAAGGCGTTTGAGCAACTTAACCAGCTAAATTCAGAGATCCTGGGCAATACCAGACATCACATAGACTCAGATATCCACATGCTGGACATGTCGCTCAATCAGCTCTACTGGCTCTATTACTGGATGGAAAGGGAGTCCTGGATAACGTTGAAAATGCGCTATCGGGAAGGAGATGCTGTTGATGTCCTGAGCGAGTTTATCCAGGCTAACGAGCGGCAAAAAATTTACCTGGATCAGTTTGTACGCGAGGGCAGTAATAATGAAATCGCCAAGCAACTTATGGTGGTTTTTTCCTCACAAAATCAACATTTTAGTGATATATACCGGCAGCAGCTGGCCAGTAATGCAATGTCGGAAGGCGAGTTAACCAGCCACCAAAATGCTATTTCTATACGAAATGAGCAGTTGCAGCGACAACTCAGCTTGTATGCAGACCAGTTTACCCAAGACATTCACGACCAGATCGCCTGGAGCCGCTACCAACTGGTACTGATCGCTCTCGCCTTGCTGGCTATTGTCACAGTAATGTTTTACTCCAGTGCCAGCACGGTTATCCGTATCAATGGCAAGCTCAACCGGATTCTGCAATCGATGGGCAGTATGCGAAAACAGGATGGAGAGACTCCGCTAATTCCTGTGGACGGTAATGACGAATTCACTGATTTTGCTCACGATCTGAATCATATCATTCGCGAACAGAGAAATTACCAGCAGGAACTTGTGGCAGCTAAGGAGTACGCGGAAGCCGCCAACCAAGCGAAAAGCCGTTTTCTGGCTAATATGTCCCATGAGATCCGGACTCCGCTTAATGGCATCATCGGGATGACGGAAATTCTGGCTGACAGTCACCTCAATGGCAGTCAGAAGAGTATTCTGGAAGATATTGATACTTCCTCCCATTCTCTGTTGGTGCTGCTAAATGACATACTCGATTTGTCGAAAATCGAATCCGGTAATCTCACCCTGAGCAAACACAGTTGCAACTTGTCTGAAGTGGTGTTCGATGCAGTCAATATGGTCAGCGCCAAGGCGCTGAAGCAACATGTTGAATTAACGGTTGCTCTCCATCCGGCACTGCCTGATGTGGTGTTAATTGATGAGTTCCGCTTCAAACAAATATTGCTCAATCTACTCAGCAACGCCATCAAATTCACCAATGATGGTTTTGTTAACGTTGAAGTTCGCTTTAATCGCTCCGCTGCTGCCAGTGACTATCCAGCACAGCTTAACAAATCGACCGAGGCGAGCTGTGATACGCGCATTGACGGGCCACCTGGTCTCGGCACACCGGAAATAAAAGTGAACATCATTGATTCAGGTGTGGGTATCGAGCCGGAAAAATTGAATGTTATTTTCCGGCCTTTTACCCAACAAGACGATGGTATTACCCGACGTTATGGCGGGACTGGCCTGGGGCTAACCATCTGCCGACAGCTGCTCGACTTAATGGGAGGAGATATTTCGGTTGAATCGACCCGCGGTCTGGGAAGTAATTTTGAAGTCCGGTTGCCGGTCGAGTTACCTCACCAGCGTCAACCAAGAGTGAGACTGGGGATGACGGCACTGATCATCACCAATGGTTCCAGGTATGAATCTTTGATAATCAGCGAATGTGAGCGGCTCGGGGTGCAGTGGAAGCTCTGTTCAGACAGCAGGCACGCGCGAGAACAAGGGAATTCGTTTGATGTGATTCTGTACTGCGTTAATAAGCCACATGGCAAGAAAAACGATCTGGCGAGGTTAACGGAGCAGTTCCCGATGAGTGACATTATCGCCTTGCAGCATCATCTCTACATTGCTACTGAACTGGAAAACCTGGTGTCAGGTTCAGTCACCCTGCCGGTATTGGGCAGCCGGTTTGAAAACTGTTTACGCCACGTGATGAATAGTGCTCAGCGACAGCACACGCTGGAAACCGATCAATCCGGAAAGACCAACCGCTCTTTAGTGAAAAAGATCCTGATCGTGGAAGATAACCTGATGAATCAGAAGATCGCCAGTTTCTTCCTCAATAAGGCTGGATTTGAGTATCAGTTGGTCAGTAACGGTCAGGAAGCACTGAATAAGGTTTTTAGTGAAGAACCGTATGCGGCCATCCTGATGGACTGCATGATGCCGATAATGGACGGCTTAACGGCGACCCGCAAAATACGTGAATGGGAGCAGGAAAATCAGCGGCCGCCTGTACCGATCATTGCATTGACAGCCAGTGTGCTGGAAGAAGAGATCAGCAGCTGCTTTGAAGCGGGTATGGATGCGTATCTGCCCAAACCCTACAAATCTCAGCAGCTAATAGAGGTATTCAATGAATTAAAAGTCGCGGTTTAGTTCAGTTAACGGCAACCAGTCTATTTCCACCCCGGCTTGTACGAACATATCCTGGCTGACGGAAATTTTATCCCCCCAACGAGACAGAAAATCTTCGGTTTGCTCCGGACAATGGACTGCAGAAATACCGGTTTGGATAATTTTTGCCGCACAGTTGGGACAAGGGAAGTGGGTGACCCAAATATGGCAGCCATCAAGATCTCTTTTGGCAAATAGAATGGCATTTTCCTCTGCATGCAGAGTTTTCAGGTATTTCATCTCGCGATCGTCGGTCTCTGCACTGTCAGAAATCCCATGGGGATAACCGTTGAACCCAACCGAGACAATACGATTTTGTTTCGTGATCACCGCTCCGACTTGGGTAGAAGGGTCCTTACTCCATGAGCCCACTAACTCAGCCATTTGAAAGAAACGATGTGCCCACTTAGAAATCATCCGCTAATCCTCTTTACTGTGAACGGCATATTACTATCAATAGGGAACAGTTTACTGACAGAAAATGGCAGAAGGAAGTCGCTTTTTTGCCGGTACCGGGAGATTTTGCCAAATTACCGTCAATTATTGCCTGAGTGGCGACTATTTGCTCTGCTGTTGCGGTTTGGCCACCGGGCAAGCCAGAGTATCTGTGGTTCCCCCAAAATCCTGCTGTCTCCCAAGAGCAAAGTTTTATCTGCGCCAAACCGGGATTTGGACAGTGGCAAAAGCAGCCAGAACAGCTTAATGCGCCAATAAATATTGGCTGATAGTGCATCTTTGATTTCAATTTTCGCTGCGCTTAGTTATGGTACTGAGCATCAGGAGGATTAATTATGACCTTTACCATTTGGCTGTCTCTTTTTACCGTGTGCATTCTTGGTGCCATGTCGCCGGGTCCCAGCTTGGCGATGGTTGCGAAACATAGCCTGGCAGGAGGGCGAACCAATGGCCTGGCTACCGCCTGGGCGCACGCGTTTGGTATTGGTATCTATGCTTTTGTGACCATCATAGGACTGGCAGTCGTACTGCAACAATCGCCGCTTCTGTTCCGGGTGATCAGTTACAGTGGCGCACTATATCTTGCGTATCTCGGCTTTAATGCTTTGCGGTCCAGAGGTGGTGTGGCGGCTAAGCTTGAATCCGGGGAAACAGTCAGCGTGCTGCAATCGGCTCGCGAAGGGTTTCTGATTTCCCTGCTCAGCCCCAAAATTGCGCTATTTTTTATCGCCTTGTTCAGCCAGTTTGTCGCTCTGGGAAGCGATATGGTCAGCAAGTCTGTGATTGTCGCCACGCCGTTATTGGTCGATGGTTTATGGTATACCTTCATTACTTTCCTTCTTTCCAGCCCACGCTTATTGGATAAAGTCCGCTCTAAAGCGCAGTTGATTGACCGACTGTCCGGGGTAGTTTTAATATTTTTGGCGATTCGCGTCGTCATGACCGTTTAGCTCATCTCAGTCGCAGGATGAGGTTATAGGAACACCATTATTTATGATTAGACTTGCTGTTGTCGGCACCAACTGGATTACCGACCAATTTATTGACGGAGCTCTGAAAACCGGCCGATTCGAGCTGGCAGGGGTGTATTCACGAGACATCACCAAAGCCGGTGAGTTTGCGGCCAAATACGGCACTCCAGAACTGTTTGATGACTTAGAGGTCCTGGCGTCCAGTGAGGCCATAGACGCCGTTTATATTGCCAGCCCCAACTCGTTACACGGTCCCCAGTCGATTACCCTGTTGTCCGCGGGCAAGCACGTAATTTGTGAAAAACCGCTGGCTTCACACTACCTGTTAGCCAAGGAAATGTATCAAACGGCCAGGGAAAACAATGTAGTGCTGTTTGAAGCCTTTATGACGCCTCATACGCCAAATTTTAAATTGTTAAAGTCAGAACTGGCTGGGTTAGGACCGATCAGGAAAGCATTCATCAGTTATTGCCAGTACTCCTCTCGGTACCCTAAATATCTGGCCGGCGAAAACCCCAACACCTTTAATCCTGAGTTTTCCAACGGCTCAATCATGGATATTGGCTACTACTGCCTGGGTTCAGCGATCGAACTGTTTGGTGAACCGAAATCCATTAAAGCCCAGGCTCATCTGCTGGATACCGGTGTGGATGGCAATGGCAGTGTCATCATGGGCTATGATGGCTTCGATGTGGTATTGACTCACTCCAAAACCAGTGATTCTTATTTACCTAGTGAGATCCAGGGTGAGGATGCGGCCCTGCAGGTGGAGATGATTTCGGTTGGAAGACGGGTTTATCGTATTGCTCGTGGTGGTGAAAAGCAGGAGATCACGCTACCACAGGAAGAGAATCAGATGCGTTACGAGGCAGACGTTTTTGCCGACCAGGTGGAAGCCAACCAGATGGACGAGCAGTGCGTGGCCCGTTCGCTGCAGGTTGCTAAGGCATTAACGGAAATTCGTCATCAAACCGGAGTGGTATTCCCGGCTGACCATGTCAGTTTATAATTGCCGTAGACGGTTTGAGTCTATCTAAACTAAAAACGTCATTGTTTTGATAAAGAGAATGTTATGCAAGCAGAAGTAAAATGGGTCGAAGAGTTCAAGTTTCTCGGTCAGTCTCAGTCCGGCCACTCTGTAGTAATGGATGGTAACGGCGGTGCCACAGCTCCTAGCCCGATGGAGATGGTACTGATGGCCGCTGGTGGCTGTAGCTCAGTGGACGTGGTTGACGGGTTGAAACAAGCTGGCCAGCAGATCGTGTCCTGCAATGCCAAATTGACCACTGAACGTCGCGAAACAGCGCCACGGATATTTACTCAGGTTAATATCCATTTTGAACTGTCTGGCGAACAGTTGGACAGCGAAGTTGTGGCACGCGTTTGCGCTGACTCTCTGGAGAAGTACTGTTCGGTGTGCCTGATGCTGGGCAAAGGGGTCGAAATGACTCACAGTTGGGAAATAATCTGACCCACTATAAATAATTCTGACTAAGCCGAGCATTTTGCTCGGTTTTTTCCTATTCTTAATTCCACATAAAGGGAAATTATGCTGGCGTTAATTTGAAAGGAAAAGTAACGGAGTGGTACCCGGGTAAGCTCTATGGGTATATCACTCCGGATAGCAGCCGAGTGCGGATCAAGTTTGTGGAACAAGAGTTGATCGGCTTCGACGGCAGCGACATCTTACATCGTGACGTTCTGTTCAAACTCAAACGAGATGAACAGGGGACAGGTCATGCCACTAAGATTCGCCCACAACAACCTTTCCATTTGTCCCTGCTGGTGGCCCTCTGGTTTGTAATGGCCATTGGTGCCAGCTACTGGCTATTGCAAATTCCGATAGAGTGGGTGCTGTACTACGCGGCGATCAATGTTGTTGCACTGCTTATCGTGCTGCATGATCGCTGGGCACTGGCAGCGCATAAGCCGATAACCAGCGAATCAAGTTTACTGTTTATTTCACTGCTTGGTGGCTGGCCTGTGCTGATCCTCGGCCATTATGTGGGTAATTTTCCTAAAAACAGTCCGCTTTACCGGTTGCTGCTGACACTGGTTGTATTAGGCCACATCGGCGGTTTTGCCTGGTTACTGTCGCCGCCTGGATACCAGTGGTTCAACGACGTTATCCAGCAAGGGATGACGCTATTGGCTCAGTTGTAGGTGAGGTGGTGAATTTATTGACCCCATCTTCACGGAATTAGTCTGAAAGGAAGTACTGATCCCGGAGTGCCAGCCAGTCAACAATCAAATTACCACTCGATTAAAATGGGTGTACCTACCTCCACTAAACCCAGCAGTTCATCCATCTGGTCATTGGTAATGGCGATACAACCGTTGGTCCAGTCAAAACTTTGCACTATCTCCGGCAGATCGGTAAAGTCGTTTTTCAGGCCGTGGATCTTGATATCGCCGCCAGGATTACGGCCCTGGCTTAGTGCTGTCACAATATCATGCTCATTCGGATAACTGATGTGAATCGAGCGGTGAAACTCGGAATTTTCAATAATAAAGTCAAGAAAATACAGCCCTTCCGGCGTACGCTGATCGCCTTCCTGCTGTTTGTGCCCTTTGGGTTGTTTACCGAGCGCGATGCGATACTCCCGGATAACTTGATCCTGATCCAGCAGGTACATTCTGCGTTTGGACTTATCGACTTTCACCAGATCGACGGCGGCATGAGTGTGCGGTGACAGCACGATTGCGATAAGGAATAGCCAACCTTTTAGCATGACATTTTTGTTGATTAAAAATTTGGCCGCTATTGTACGCGATTACGCTTTAGGATGGCAGAGTGAATGGACGCAAGAAAAGAGACTGCTTCAACTGCTGGAGAGGGTTTTATGCTAGGGCGTAATAGAAAAAACATCGCGATAGCTAATCCCCAGTGGCTTGGCGAGTTCAAGTGCTTCTGAGCGGGATGTCGCCTGCAGTTCAACACGCACCATCTTCTGTCCGTCAAAATACACAATAGAAAAACAATAGGTGGTTTGCAGCTTAGCCAGCGCAGACATAACTAACCTGATCCTCAGTTTAATTCGGGTGGCTGATTATGCCGCAAACCTCGCCACTTAGCTATAGCTTTGCTAATGAAACCATGGAGTTAGCCTTATCCTGCTGCATTTTTTGCGCTTTCTTAACTAACTTCAACAAACGCTGACCGTTCCAGTTCGATTGCTGACGGGAAAAGTGTTGCTGTATCTGCTGCTGTTGCTGCTGCAACTGTTGTTTCAAATCGTCTTCCACCAGCGTGATATCCTGCAACCAAACGGTTAAACAGCGTTGTAGGATCATTAAATCGCCCTGATCGATGGCCGCGAGCAGACGATGGTAGCTATCTGGATCCGACGCCTCTTGTCCAGCGTCCTCAGACACTCGATTACGCCGGCTACGTAACAACAGGGTGAGAGTCGCTAACCAGAGCAAGGCGAACAGGGCTGTCAGGTACGGCCAGACTCCTGGCTCGGAGACGTTGGCGGCTGGTGGTAACGGCATAGTTGCCTGTGGCAGCGTCGCAGAAACGTGGCTACCGGCAGAAACTGTCAGGGACAGCGGAGCGAGTTTGCTGACCTCAAGCTGATCTTGCCCGCTATTCCACCAATTGACGGTCAAACCGGGAATGGTACTCTCGCCAGCCTGCTGTGGTATCAGCACCTGTTTGAGAGTCATGATGCTGCGATTGTCCTGGCGATCAAATTGCGGCTTTTCACTATATACGCGCAGACTGGGTGGATAGCTTGGAGTCAGTTCCGGTAGCTGTTCAGGCAGCAGTCCGGTTACGTCAAGCCTGATAGTGCGGGAGAGGGCATCGCCGATAGTCAGCGCCAGGGGCTGCGCACCATTGACTAACTCACCATTCTGATCGCGCCACTCCTGGGTCAGCACTAGGTTTTTGGTGGGCAACCAAACGCCCTGGTAGTCAGCCGGTTTGGTTTTGACATCGATAGTAAACTGTTCCGCGGGCAGATCGACCGACAAAATGCGGGTGGTGCCGGTGCGGTTGTCGCCATAAATCACCGCTCCTTTAAAGGTTGCGGAGCTGAGCGAGTACTGGCCTGGTTTGTCGGCGGTAATGCGAAACCGTTGCTCAACCACCGTTACCTGGATGCCATTCTGCACTTCCTGATACTGTTTGGCTTCCCCTTCCAGCTGAATTTGCAGTCCGTCCGCTTCGGGGGGCACAATCTGTGGATTTTGTAATCGTCGGGGGTCGGTTTTGACCAGTAGTCGGGCAGTAAGATAAGTACTCTCCTGCGGATACAGGGTGCTCCGATCCAGTTTGCTGTCAACTTCTATCAGGTCTTTACTGTTGGGGGCAAAGGCATCATAGCTAACTCTGATATGAATCGGTTCAGAACGGGCCCCATTGATTTCAAAAGCCGGGATAACAAAACGCCCCAGCGACTGTCCTGCAAGGGTCAGATTCCATTCACTGCGTATGCTTCTGTCGCCATTGATGATGTTGATTGAACTGCCGAAATTGGGCTTGCTGAGCAAAAAGTCCTTTTGCAGCGAGCTGAAATCAATTGCGTCGGCAGACGCCTTTTCGTCATAGACAATTTTTAACTGGAACACTTCATTCTTCACCACCTCATTCTTACTGACGGTGGCGGTCAGGGTCGCTGACCAAGCTAGTGGTGCTGTCATCAGTAAGACAAAGAGTAGCCAGAGCACTGGGCGTGGCAAAAAAGCAGCAATGTTTACCATGGTTTACTCGTTGGTTGCGGTGGATTTTTTTGTTGAGCCTGCAGCATTAACTGGGCGCGTAATAGCCTGCTGGGGTCACGAGCCGATTCCACTTGTTCAAGTTTACGCAGTTCTGGCTCTACTTGTCGGGTGGCCGCTTGTGATGAAGTTGCCGATACAGAGTCATCGTTGGCTGCCTGGCCAGGTTTAGTTGACGCTGAGCTGGCAGCATTGTCAGGTGATTTGTCCGGATGCGCTGAATCGGCATCGTCCTTTGCTGGCGCCGTAGCATCGGACGACTGAGCGTTGTCATTAGGGGCAGTTTGCGAACCAGACGGTCGAGACTGCTGCTCATTGTCAGTGGCTGTGCCAGACGTAGACGAATTGGCACGCTTTTGCGGTGCGGAGTTCTGGCCTGGTTGCTTTTCAGCATGTTGCTGATCAGAATCCTGCTGTTGCTGTTGCTGTTGCTGTTGCTGTTGCTGTTGCTGTTGCTGTTGCTGTTGCTGTTGCTGTTGCTGTTGCTGTTGCCGTTTAAGAGCCTGCTCGACCACGCTAAGATTATCGCGTGCGTCTTGATGGTCAGGCTGCTGGGCCAGAATTTGCTGGTAGAGCTGCTGTGCCTGTGCCAGTTGTCCATTCTGCGCATAAGCATTGGCCAGGTTATAACGGCTGACGGTATCCTGCCTGCCTTTCAGCGCCTCGATAGCCGCGGGGAAGTCTCCTGCACGATAGGCTGCCACGCCTTTCCAGGCACTGTCTTCAAATGTTTCGGCTGCTTTCTGATACTGCTGCTGCTGATAGTAGCGGGCGCCCTCCTGGTCTGCGGTCAGCCATGGGCTGGCCATCGTAGTGTCGGGCACGGCCATGATCATGACGAAAGCCAGGGTGAAAAAGATTTCGCCGCGGCGAAACAGCAGAAGTGCCGGGATTAACAGTAGCGGTACCAGCCAGTATCCGTTGTTCTGCCGCTCGGTAACCGTCTGGTCACTCATTTGGGCCACCGCCGCGAGCGGAGTCGTGGTTCGGGCCAGCAGCTGGGCCACATCACTGTTGTCCAACTGGTAGCGAACCAGCTGGCCACCGACCGCCTCACTCAGCTGGCGCATCGCGGTCAGGTTGGTTTTGGCGATCACCGTCTGGCCGTTGCCGGTTTTCAGCAGTGAACCGTCTGCTTTCTGAATAGGTGCACCTGCAGCAGTACCCATCGCCAGAATGTCCACAGTCCAGCGATCGTCCAGCAATTCAATGATGGCATCCCGTTCGTTCTCATCCAGGTCATCACTGATTAGCACTATGTTCCCCGAGCCTAGGCCGGTGTTTTGCATCATTTCGATCGCCAGCGCCACCCCCGCAGCGGCATTGCCACCCTGGTAGGGCATAATATCGGGTGAGAGGCTCGGTAACAGGTTCAAAATCGTGCGGCTATCGCTGGTCATGGGGCTGACCATATAAGCGTCACCGGCATAAGCGACCAGGCCGGTGCTGCCTTCTTTCCAGCCTGCCAGCAGATCGGTGGCTTTGTATTTACTCTGGGTAAGGCGGTTGGGCTTGATGTCGGTGGCATACATCGACATCGACATATCCATGACCAATACCCTGCCACTGGCCTGTGCATAGCTGGGCCGTTCGGTTGACTGAAAACTTGGCCCTGCCAGCGCTATGATGGCCAGACTCCAGATCAGGGCTCTCATCCCCAACTGATGCCGGGCAGACTGTTGTTGGCGAAAACCTAAGAACTTTGCCAGATGCGGGGCGACCAGGCTTGCGCTCTGGCGCCGTTTGGTCAAAATGGCCGCAATGAGCCACACCGCCAGTAAGGCCCATAACCACAGTGGATAGAGAAAAGTAAACTCAGCCATGACGCCTCCGGATAACCGCCAGACACACTGACAATAGCAGCGCAACGCCGAGAGGCAAGCCAAACCATTCTACCTGAGGACGCCAGGTCTGGCTGGTTTCAGAAATCGGCTCCAACTGATTAATGGTGTCATAAATGGTCGCCAGCTCCTGGCTGTCTCGGGCACGGAAATACTGGCCACCGGTAAGGCGGGCAATTTCGATCAGACTTTTCTCATCCAGATCTTCGGCGGTATTAATGGTGCGGGTAATGAACAGATCTTTAACGGTCATCTCCCCGGCACCGACCCCGACGGTATAGATGGTGGTGTTGTACTTAGCCGCGATTTTGGCTGCTTCCAGCGGATCGAGGACACCAGCAGTGTTGGAGCCGTCGCTGAGCAGGATCATCACCCGCTGTGGCGCATCACTGTCGATAAAGGTTTTGGTCGCCAGGCCAATACCTTCACCGATCGCCGTCTGAGTACCAATCAGTCTCAACACGGTTTGGTTGAGCTGCTGGGCGACGGTTTTTCTGTCCAGTGTTAATGGGGTCTGCAGATAGGCATGGTCGGCGAACAGGACTAAGCCGAGCCGATCACCCTGGCGCCGCTGGATAAAGTCCGCCAGAACATTTTTAACCGCAGAGAGCCGGTCGATGTAGTCACCAGCCTGTTTCATGTCCTGCTTGCTCATGGAATAGGAGAGATCCACCACCAACATCATGTCGCGATGTTTCGGTTGGACTGAAACCGGCTGACCATACCAGACAGGACGAGCCGCCGCGAGCAGCAGTAATAGCCAGATCAATACCGCCAGCAGTTTAGCGACCGCTTGTTTGGGCGCTCTGGCATCATGTTTGGGCAGGTAGGGGAGATAGAGCCTGGCGATAGGCTTACGTGGTTTTAACCGCCAGTAAGCGGCTATGGGGAGTGGCAACAGCCAGAGCACCCAACCGTATACCAGCTCTATCTCATTCAACTCAACGTCTCCCTTTTTTCGGTGGCAGGTTTTCTTCAACCCACTGGTAGCAGTGCTCCACCAGTTCTTCAGCATTATCTATTTCGCCACGCTGATAAAGTGCCTGTTGCCACAGTTCATAATTATTGACAAAGACTTCCCTGCCCCATTGACGGTCCAAAAACTGATACCACTGTTCCCCGGTTAGCAGAGCAATATCTTCTCTGGGGTAGTAACAGAGCGCGGCTTGTCTGACTAACTCGATCGCGGCGGACGGTTTTACCCGGCCATGGCCAGGTTTCAGCAGGCGCAAAGCGGTTTTTTTCGGTGCCAGGCGTTTTTTGTTTCTTCGAATCAAGAACATGACCAGGGCCAGTGTCAGGAGAATGGCGCCAAGTGTTGCCCACCAGCCCCAGGCCACAGGAAACCATTCCGGCAGATTCGGGACTTGTATATCTTTTAGCGGCAACAGAGAGTCAGTTGTTGATTCCTTCATTCAGTATTATCCAATTAATTGTTTTAGTAATGGTTGATTGCTAGACAGCGACATGTAGCTGCTGGCAACCGATCGTGCAAGAGATTGTATTTGTTCTTGTTTACTCTGAAAACTATCAGCAAGCCGCTGACGTGTGATCTTAGAGGAAAAATCGAGCCAAATGGTACGCTGTAAGTCAGAAACTTGCTCAATTCCGCGAAAACGGGTTTCGCCATGCTCCAATGGATCACTCAATTGCACAAATCTCAGGTAGTTATGTTGCCGAAGCTGACGAATCGCCGGGTGCAGGTCTGCTTCCAGGCGGACGAAATCGCTCAGCAAAATGATTTCGCTGCCTTTCGGGCACAGCCGATGCAGCGCTTGGATTGCGGGTGCCATGCTTCCCGCTTGGGGCCGGGCATCCGATGCGATTACCCGGTTGTGCTCGTTGATCAGTGCCTGGAGGACGTGCAGCGCTCCCCGTTGCCGTCCTGCGGGTTTTAGGTCAATTAACCGGTCACCGTTGTCGATGACCGCACCAATGCGATCGCCTTTGGCAACGGATAGCCAGCAGATCAGGCTGGCCATATGGGCCAACTGAACCGATTTCAGCAACAGGCTGGAGCCAAAGAACATACTCTGGGTGAGATCCAGATAAAGGATCACTGGCGTCTCTTTTTCCTCGCTGAACAGCTTGGTATGAGGCTTTCCGGTGCGGGCGGTGACCCGCCAATCAATACTGCGGATGTCGTCACCAGGCTGGTATTGGCGCACTTCGGAAAAATCCATCCCGCGCCCCAGTTTGCTACTTTGGTGAATGCCCTGGCTTAGCGACCAAACGCTGCGCGCAGGCGGTAACCAATGGATCGCCTGAGCTTTGTACAGGAGCAGCTCATCCAGAGTCAGATGAATGCCGTCACTGTGTTCCGGTAAGGCTGGCTTGGTCATAGCTTATCAGGCACTACCGACCAGGCTGAGCAGACGGTCAATCACCTGGTTGGCGGTAATCCCTTCTGCCTGGGCGGGGTAAGTGAGCAGCAGACGGTGACGCAGCACCGGGTAAGCCATTGCCTGTACGTCCAGTGGCGAAACATAATCGCGACCGTCCAGCCAGGCATGGGCCCGGGCGCAGCGGTCGAGTGCAATACTGGCCCGGGGGCTGACCCCCATTTCCAGCCAGCTGGCCAGCTTGGTGTCGTACTCGTCGGGTTGGCGCGTGGCCATGACCAGCCGAATAATATACTGCTCGACGGTTTCGGCCATATGCACGTCCAGTACGCTGCGTCTGGCGGCAAAAATGTCCTCCTGGCTCAGGTGGGGCAGGTCAGAAGGCGTTTCGCCTTTGACTTCTCCTCGGTTCAGACGCAGGATTGCCAGCTCGCTTTCGGCGTCCGGATAATTGACGTTTAGATGGAGCAGGAAGCGGTCCAACTGCGCTTCAGGCAGCGGATAGGTTCCTTCCTGTTCAATCGGGTTTTGCGTGGCCATGACCAGAAACAGGTCGGGTAAATGGTAAGTGGTACGTCCTGCGGTGATCTGTTTCTCAGCCATTGCTTCCAGCATCGCCGCCTGGACTTTGGCCGGTGCGCGGTTAATTTCATCGGCCAGGATCAGCTCGTTAAAAATAGGCCCCGGTTGAAAATAGAACTCTGCCGTTTCCGGACGGAAAATATCGGTCCCGGTCAAGTCTGCCGGCAGCAGATCCGGGGTAAACTGGATCCGGTGAAACTCCCCTTCAATACAGTCGGATAATGTTTTCACTGCGCGGGTTTTTGCCAGCCCTGGTGGACCTTCTACCAGAATATGACCATCGGCCAACAAGGCGATTAACAATTGTTTGACCAGTTCAGGCTGGCCGATGATCTGGCCGTTGAGGTGTTGTTGCAGTTGATGCAGTGCTGTTAGGTTCATCAATACCACTCTCCGAACTTTTTCTTATTAGTTGGACATCGTCAAAATTAGTTCCATATTTTTTATACAAACCAAACGCTTGGTGAGTTTTTCACCAGCTGGCTCAGCGCTGCTTGCAGCAGACCGCTACGCTAGCACGATACCGGTTGAAAGCCAGTAACAAACCGGGACTGCATAATATGATGTGATAGACATCACCTATTCCGAGCGATGCACTACTACCAGATATGCATCTGGTGACTTGCTAGAAGTTTGCCGCCGAACTGGTTACACTTGAGCCAGTATTTTGTATTTGGGTAAGTGTAAGTATGAGTGATTTTGAAAAAGAGCTGGAGTTAATGTCTGAAGAAGCAGAGCAGCAGCCAGAAGTGGCTTTGCCTTCGTTGGAAGACCAACAAGCCATCGCCGCAGAACTGAAAAAGCTGGAAGCTGAAGGTAAATTGACGCCGGAAATTCTGGAACATTATTTCGGCCAGTTTTATGCCAAAACAGATGCGCCGATCCATTAACAATGTGGGTCGATAATTGGTGAAAAAAGTAACCAGTTAAACATCACCAGACAAACAAAAAAGCGCCACTGAAATAGTGGCGCTTTTTTATCTGCTATATCAAACAGCCGATGTGCGGCGTTGGATTATTTCACTTGCCAACCGATCGTTTCATTGGCTTTGATCGGCACCACGATATCCTGGCCAAATGGCATGCTAGCAGGTACCGTCCACTCCTGTTTGACCAGTGTGACGCTGTCGCGGTTGCGCGGCAAACCGTAAAAATCGGGACCGTTATGGCTGGCAAATGCTTCCAGCTGGTCCAGTTTACCCTCTTGTTCAAACACTTCCGCATACAGTTCCAATGCCGCATGAGCGGTATAAGACCCGGCGCAGCCGCAAGCGGACTCCTTTTGGTCCTTGGCATGTGGCGCTGAATCGGTACCCAGGAAGAATTTTTTACTGCCGCTGGTGGCGGCTTCAATTAATGCCTGCTGGTGGGTATTGCGTTTCAAAATTGGCAGGCAGTAGAAGTGTGGTTTGATGCCACCAACCAACATATGATTTCGGTTATACATCAAATGGTGGGCGGTAATGGTGGCTGCGACGTTGTCGCCGGCCTGGCGGACAAATTCGGCGGCATCGGCGGTGGTGATGTGTTCCAGCACCACTTTCAATTCAGGGAAGTCACGTACAATTGGCGCCAGTACATTGTCCAGAAAAGCTTTTTCACGGTCGAAAATATCCACGTCGTTGGTGGTTACTTCGCCATGAACCAGCAGCAGCATGCCTTCTTGTTGCATCGCTTGCAGTACCGGGTAAATTTTCTCCGCCGAGGTTACGCCGGAATCAGAATTGGTGGTGGCCCCTGCAGGGTACAGCTTGGCGGCAACGATTTTACCGGAGGCTTTCGCCTTCTTAATTTCTTCAACACTGGTGTTGTCGGTCAGATACAGCGACATCAGTGGCTCAAACTGCGCCGCAGGCTTTGCTGCCATGATGCGTTCGCGGTAAGCCAGTGCTAACTCAGTGGTAGTAACGGGCGGGACCGTATTAGGCATAATCAGCGCGCGGCCATTGTAACGGCTGATATCACGCACGGTATCCGTCAGTACGTCGCCATCGCGTAAGTGAACATGCCAGTCATCCGGACGCGTGATCGTAAGTGTTGTCATTGAGTACTCCCACCTTGAGTTAGTTAACCGAAACCGCCTGACCGGCAGCGCTGCGGGCCACGCAAACGCTTGCTTTCAGGCGACTGGATGATAGAGGAAATAGCCTGATATTTCACCCCCTTTTTCAGACATTAACGCGGTTAGCCAATGTAAGCGGATTAGTTTATGATCTGCTAAGTTGTTCATATGCAAGGAAGAGAGCATGTCAGGGTCTAACGTGTCGCAAATTAACGTCTATCCGGTGAAATCCGTTGCCGGTATTTCACTCTCTACGGCGTGGGTAGAAAAGCAGGGGCTGAGTTTTGACCGTCGCTTTATGCTGGCCACCGCAAAAGGCGGCATGGTGACCGCACGCAAGTATCCGCAGATGGTCACGATCCGTTCATGCCTGCTGGCTGACGGAGTGCGGTTTTCAGCCCCTGGCCAGCCTTCGCTGACGGTAAAATACGCCGATCTGGAACGAAAGCCAGCTCCGGCTCAGGTCTGGAACGACAAATTCAGTGCCTTAACCACCACGGCAGAGGCCAATGACTGGTTCAGTGCTATTCTCAATTTTCCGGTGCAATTACTCTACTGCGGCGAACAGTCTCAGCGGGTGAGGGAAAAGTTTGGTCACAACGTCAGTTTCGCTGACGGCTACCCACTGCTGTTGATCAGTGAAGCCTCTCTGGCTGAGCTGAACCGGCGCAGTCCGGAGCAACATTCGATGGATCAGTTCCGCACCAACCTGGTCGTGTCCGGTGACGAGCCGTTTATCGAGGACAGCTGGAAGCGCATCCGCATCGGTGAAGTGGAGTTTGAGCTGGTCAAACCGTGCGAGCGATGCATTCTGACGACGGTGGATGTGCAGCAGGGTCAGTTCCGTGCCAGCCAGGAGCCGCTAGCCACCTTATCCCTGTTTCGCGCCAATGAGCGGGGCGGGGTATTTTTCGGCCAGAATCTGGTTGCCCTCAACGAGGGAATGATTCATCGCGGTGCCCCTGTTGAAGTTATTGAATATAAAGACAAAGAGTTTTACGCCGACAATTCACCGCTCAAACAGACCCTGACCTGCGTTGAGCGTGAAGAGATTGCGCGGGATTTTGTTACCTTCTGGTTAGAACCCTGTCACGGTGAGATCCCACATTACTTGCCTGGACAGCATCTGCCGATAGAAGTGGAAATAGATGGCAAAGTAGCAAGCCGCTATTACTCGCTCTCATCCAGCCCATCTCGCCCGGGACGGCTGGCTATCTCGGTGAAACGGTTGTCGGCTGGCAAAGTGTCCAACTGGTTGCTGGACCATTTTCAGGTTGGTGACGTGCTCTCCAGTCAGACTCCGGATGGCCATTTCCACATCGGAGCGCACCAGCACCAGCCGTTGCTGTTGCTTTCAGCGGGCAGTGGCGTCACACCGATGTTGTCGATGCTCCGGTATCTGGCAGATCACCAGCAACTGCAGGATGTGATTTTTTATCATCAGTGCCGCAGCCGGGAAGACATTCCCTACCGTCAGGAGCTGGAGCAATTGCATCAGCAACATCCGGGTCTGGAGGTGATCATTGCGCTGTCTAATTCCGATGACCAGTGGCAGGGACAAAAAGGTCGGCTGTCGCTTTCCCATCTTAAACAGCTGCCCAACCTGACTCAGCGGCAGGTATTCGTCTGTGGCCCAGACGGGTTTATGGCTAAAGCCCGCAACCTGATGAGTAAAATGGGTCTGGCAGACTCGCAGTATCATCAGGAATCGTTTGGCGTTGCCACTGCGGTCAACGAGCCGGAAAAATCAGTGCAACTGAGTATTGATGGTCGCCAAATCGAAGGTAACAATCAGCAGACATTGCTGGAGCAGGCCGAGGACGCCGGACTGGAGATAATCCACAGCTGTCGGGCGGGTCTGTGCGGTACCTGCAAGGTGCGGGTTGAGCAGGGGGATGTTCATCAACCGGACGTGCCAGGATTAAAAGCCGACGAGCGTAAGCAAGGTGTAGTGCTGGCCTGCTGCTGCATACCGAGAACCGATCTGGAAGTAGTTAGCCTGTAAGCTTCGCTTTAGGTGAGCAAAACCCGGTCAACAGTTAAAACTAAGTCCCGCCTGAGCGGGACTTAGTTTTTAATGGTTTATTAACTGCTTAACTGCGACACCCGGCTGTTTGCTGGTCGCCTGACTTTGATTTGAGCCAGGCTGACCCCAGCCAGTACCAGCGCACCGCCCAGCAGGTGGTAATCATGCAGGGTCTCATCCAGCAGCAGCACGGCCAGCGTAACGGTGATCACCGGCAGCAGGTTCATAAACATTGCACTGGAGTCCGCTCCCAGGCGGGCAATTGATTTTACCCACAGCAGCGGCGCAACAATCGAAGCCGCAATAGCCGCATAGGCTATCAGCGGCAGCGCCTGTTGTGACGGCAGCAGTTGCTCACTGCTCAGCCAGAGTGGCGTCAGCATTAACACCGCGAGCATGCCCTGCATATAGATAAAACTGGCGTTATCAAACGGTACCGTCCAGCGCTTAAGCAGCACACAATAAGCGGCGTAACTCAGTGCTGATAGCAACATCATTGCATCGCCGGGGCTGACGGCCCTGCGGGTGAAGAACAGCACGTCACCGGCACCCAGCATATACGCCAGACCGAGTAACGACAGCAGTGCTCCGCCAACACTCAGCAGCGACAACCGCTTGCCCAGCAAAGGTACGCTCAGCAGCACGCTCATCAAAGGCACCAGCGAAGTGATCAAGGCCATGTTCGAGGCGGTAGTGGTCAGTCCGGCGTAATAACCGAGTGACTGATTCAGTACCATTCCCAGCAAGCTCAGCAGGGCAATTTTACCCAGGTAAGGGCGTATACTGGCCCAGCGCCGAATAACCCTGGGCAAACAAAACGGGGTGAATATCAGCATCGCCACAAACCAGCGGTAAAAACTCATCGCGCTCGGCTCTATGGCAGTGGATGCCAGTTTATTGACGATGGTGTTGCCGCCCCAGAGAAAGACTGTCACTATCGGCAGTAGATAAATCATGTGAACCCCATCGCGTTTTGTGTGATGGATTCTAGTGTGACAGGTCGTTATGATTACAAGTATCGTTAATCAGACATTCAGCGTTGCAGGAAGACAAGTTTGAGAAAGCAGGCCCGCCATATCCATCCGTCGCTGTCGATAGACACCGCGCCGTCCGATGTCTTTATGAACTTTGAGGCATTTTTGTCCAACACTGAAACGCGAACCCACAGCCACGCGTGGGGACAGGTGCAGTTGATCAGCGGTGGGATTCTGGAAATGGAAGCCGAAGGAACCCGCTTTCTGGCCCCGCCGCACCTGGCGATCTGGGTGCCAGCTGGCGTGCGCCACTGCAGTTATAACCGCAAGCCGATCTCTTACTGCTCGCTCAATATTGCCCAACAACTGACCGCGGCCTTTCCGGACCATACCAGTCTGATCAAGGTGACGCCCATCGTGTCGGCCATTGTGGAAGATTTCCGTCGCCGCGGGATCAATGTGGCCCAGTCAGAGCAGGACAGACGCCTGGTGCAGGTGCTGCTGGATCAGCTGGCCACCCGGGACACCCAGCACCACTTTTTACCCTCTACTGATAACAAATATCTGGCGGTGATACTGGCGGCGGTGGAAGAAAATCCCACTGACAATACTTCGCTGAACGAGTGGGCAGAGCGGGTGCATACTACCGAGCGGACTCTGGCCAGACACTGCCAGACAGAATTAGGTATGAGTTTCACCGAGTGGCGACTGCGCGTGCGCTACCTGTATTCAATGGATCTGCTGAGAAATGGTCACTCGGTTAAAGAGGTGGCGTTAACTCTGGGCTACAATCAGGCCAGTCCGTTTATCGCCATGTTTAAAAAATACTCCGGGCAAACCCCGGAGCAGTATAAGAACAAGCTGTTATAGCTGACTCAGCACATAGTCCAGTCCGCCGATGATGGCCGCTACCTGGGCCTGATTGCACTCCTCGTCGGTTACTTTCGGGCTGTCCGGGTACACTTCAGTAGTGGTGCCAAACTGGCAGTCGGTCATTCCGCCACACAGCCCCAGCTGTTTCATCGGGTAGTTGATCACCCCGTCCTGCACCACCGGTGAACCGATAATCTCACCTTTTTCATCCGCCGGGGCAATGTGAGTCACCCTGCGCACCGAAGCGATCACAGCAGTCTGGAAATCAGCGACAGGATTTTCGCTGTCCCCCACAGTGTAAAAACCATCCGGAATGGTGCCGGGCTCAAATGGCACGCCGTCACGCGCGGCCAGAGCCGGGCGGAACTCGCTTTCATCACTGTCTGTGGTTTCGTGCAGATCAAAATGCACCAGCACCGGTTGGGGCAATTCGGCCACCATCGCCATCAGTTGCGCGGCTTCCTCGGACGGTGTGTCGGCGTAAAACGAACGGTTTGGATCAACCGCGTTGGGATTCCAGCGGTTTATGATTTCGTACCCCCACGGGCTGACGCAGGGAGCAATCACGAAATTGAAATGCTGACTGTACTGTTCAGCGTGCTGCTTGGCAAAAGCCAGGGCTCCGTGCACACCACTGGTTTCGTAGCCGTGTACGCCGCCGGTAATCAATACTGTGGGCTTATCATCCTGCCATTGCGGGCTTTTCAGACAGTAGAGGGGAAAGCGTTCAGGATCGTAAGAGAGTGCTCCATACTGACTGATGGTGAAGCGATCACCAAGTGATTGAATTTTGGTAACGACTTGCTCTTGGTAACTACGTTGAATCTGACGGCTTTCGCGCCAGGCTAAGCGCTCTTTTTCGCCCCAAGGCTGGCCGGGCTGGCCAATAGGATAACGACTCATCTCAGTCCTTTTATTATCGTGATGGTTAGCGGCTCAGCTTAATCGGACTCGCCCGGCAGTTCAATCTTGGTCGCGGGACATTCTGATCAGGCGGGATTGCTGTTCTTCGGTTATTATTGGTGTTACAAAGGCTTACAACGAATTAGTGCAAGGGCAGGCTTATTATGGCTGGAGCGAGTTTACTCACCTTATTGGATGATATTGCCACTATCCTGGATGACGTGGCTGTGATGTCCAAGGTGGCCGCAAAAAAAACCGCCGGGGTACTGGGGGATGATCTGGCCTTAAACGCCCAGCAGGTATCCGGTGTGGCGGCAGAACGGGAGTTGCCGGTGGTTTGGGCGGTGGCGAAAGGTTCATTTCGCAACAAATTGATCCTGGTGCCGGGTGCTTTGCTGATCAGTGCCTTTATTCCGTGGCTGATTGTTCCGCTGTTGCTGGTTGGCGGCCTGTTTCTCTGTTTTGAAGGGGCAGAAAAGGTGCTGGAAAAGCTATTGTATACCGATGAGGAAGAAGACAAACAGCAGTCGCTGACGCAACTGACGATGCCGGAGTATGAAGCCAAGAAAATAGCCGGGGCGATACGGACCGATTTTATTCTGTCGGCCGAAATCATCGTTATTGCGCTCGGTACGGTACAGGGACAGTCAACCACCACCCAGATCATCGTGGTCAGCCTGATTGCGGTGCTGATGACGATTGGCGTCTATGGCCTGGTGGCGGCGATTGTGAAACTGGATGACATCGGCTTTTACCTTGAAGAGCGGGCCCGCCAGCGGCAAACCGAATCAAATCTGGGACGTGCGCTGATCAATTTTGCTCCCAAGCTGATGAAAGGGCTGACATTGGTGGGGACGGCAGCGATGTTTTTGGTTGGCGGGGGCATCGTAGTTCACAATGTGGCAGCAGTACATCATTTGATTGAACCAGTGCTGGATGCCACAGCCGGGCACAGTCTGCTTCAGTCTGTGGCTGCTATCTTAATCAACGGTCTGATTGGTTTAGTCGCCGGATTGCTGGTGCTCGGTGTATTGCACGCCGGACAAAAGTTGTGGGCCGGGTTTCTGCGCTAAGCTTCCCGGTTTCGCAAAGGCTTACTTGGCATCCATATCGACCATCTGTCGCAGCGCGTTGGTGAGCACATCAACGGTCTGCGCTCCGGAAATCAAATGCTTGCGATTGATGATGATGGCCGGTACGGCATTGATCCCGGCATCCAGCCACTGCTGCTCGGTTGAGGCGACGGCATCTGTCCAGTTGGTATCGTCAATCACCAGTTGAGCATGAGTGCGATTTAGTCCGACCTTATCGGCAATATCCAACAGCACCTGATCATCGCTGATATCCTTGCCCTCGGTAAAGTAGGCTTTAAATAACGCCATATTCAGTGCCAGCTGCAATCCCAGCGTTGAAGACCACATCAGTAGCTGGTGGGCATGACGGGTATTGTAGATGCGCATCTGATCGTGAAAGTTGAACTGGAAGTTCACTTCTTTGCCGAGCTGAGTGATGGAATCCCGCGCTGCGGCGCTGGCCTGAACACTGGTGCCATACTTTTCCGCCAGATGTTCACGCAGGTTTTGCCCCTCAGCCCCGATGGCGGGATTGAGCTCAAACGGGTGCCACTGGATGATCGCATTGACCTGACCATCCAGCTGGTCCAGCGCTTGTTCCAGGCGTTTATAACCTATAATACACCACGGGCATACCACGTCGGAGACGATGTCGATTCGAATGTTGATCATCAGGCACCTGTTATAAATCATAGTCTTTCTAACAGTATAGCTTGCCTGTCCGTCATCACCGGTTCATACCTTCTTAATCCAGATCCGACCTCTCTACGCCCCAAAGCTACTACAGGGAGAAAGGTCAACAGGGGGGAATGATTCTTAACAGCAGTTTCTATAATAAGCAAAGTCGGGGGCTTCCCCCATTGCCATAATGGAATAGGAAAAGCAGTATGACGCATTCAAATCACACTGACGTCATTCTACATACGTTTGACTGGCCTTATGCGATGATCGCAGAGCGGGCGGGTGAAATTCATCAGGCGGGCTACAAATCGGTGCTGGTATCACCACCGATGAAATCTCTCAAGCGCAATCAGGGCACCCAGTGGTGGCAGCGCTATCAGCCTCAGGATTATCGGATTATCGATAATCAGTTAGGTGATACTCAGGATTTCAAGCAGATGCTGGCTCAGCTGGCCCTGTACGATATTAGTGTTTATGCCGATGTGGTGTTTAATCACATGGCCAACGAATCATCGAGCCGCAGCGATCTGAATTATCCCAGCGCCGATGATCTGCAGCAGTACCGCCATGATAAAGAGTACTACCAGTCTATCCGTTTATTCGGTGATCTGAGTAAGCCGCTGTTTACCGAGCAGGATTTTGTCGAGGCGTTTGGTATACAGGACTGGCAAGATAAGTGGCAGGTCCAGAATGGCCGCATTACCGGTGGTCAGGCTGATCCCGGTTTACCGACATTGCGGGATAATGACCATGTCGTGGCCGCGCAGCGCGCTTATCTGACCGCGCTAAAAAAACTCGGGGTGAAAGGCTTCCGAATTGACGCCGCCAAGCACATGACCCTGGAACACCTGAAAAAAGTCTGGAGTGATGACATCACTCGGGATGTGCATATTTTTGGTGAAATCATCACCGATGGTGGCTCGAGCAAAGCCGAGTACGAGCTATTCCTGCAACCTTACCTGGAAAACACCGAGCTCGGCGCCTATGACTTTCCGCTGTTTCAGACCCTGTTTGATGCCCTGCAGCCGCAAGGCAGCCTGAAAACACTGGTTGACCCATACTGCTTCGGTCAGGCGCTGTCGCATCAGCGGGCGATCACTTTTGCCATCACCCATGATATTCCGAACAATGATGTGTTCCGCGATCTGGTTATGGACGAAGCGTTGGAATGGCTGGCTTACAGCTATATTCTCGGTCGCGATGGTGGTGTGCCTTTGATCTATACCGACTTAGACACCAGTGGTATCCAGGATCAGAAGAAGCAGCCGCGTTGGTTAAGCAGTTGGCGCGATCCTCGAATGACGGCACGGCTGGAATTTCATAACCGAATGCACGGTTTGGCGATGAAGACCATCGAAGCGGGCGACGATCTGCTGGTGCTGGGCCGTTACGAGGCTGAAACTGAAACGCTGCTAGGGGTGGTGGTAATCAACAAATCCCAGCGCGAACAGACGGTTGAATTGCTACTGACTCAGCCAGTGGTTGATCTGATTTCCGGCCAGCGTTACCGGCCCAAGGACGAACAAGTCACTCTGTCGGTAGCTGGCCTGTCCAGTTTGATGCTGGTGAATGGCTAGTGTGCGCTAAGTGGTATTTGGTAATTAGCCGAGTATCAGCTGCTTTAGTAGCTGATACTCTTGTTGCTGGCCATTGAACAGGGCGGCGATAACGTCAGACTCGCGCTGGCCGGACTGCATGCGTTTGATGGCCTCGCGCATGGTCAATACCAGCAGCTGCTCGCGGTTAAGTGAGTCATCACTCTGGCCTGCAGACCAGCGATTAATTACCTTGGTCAAATGGCTCTGCGCCAGTGCCGGAGTAAACTGACTGACCTCAGCCTGCAGTACTTTCAGCAGATCATGTTGGTAACTTGGCGTTTGCGTGCAGATGCCTGGCTGGTTTTGGCTGTCACTGCCCGCGAGCGAAGCAAGTTTATCCATTAAAGCCAGGCTCAGTGTGTCCAGTTCAACAAAACCGGCCTGATGGGGAAGTGGGGTACTCACTCTGGATGAGATCTCAACCGTTTGCATTTTGCTGCCCGGAAATCGGGTCACCGAGCAGAGACAGTCAAACGGAATCCACACAGCCTGCCCCGGCTCAACTGCATATTCGGTTTTTCCCAACCGAAACAACATCATACCCTCCATAACCCGGATCAAAGAGTACTTAAATACCCGTTTCCGCGGCGAGATAGACAGATAGGGAAAAACGTTAACTTGATGCTGGATCGCGTAATGCATGCTGGACCTCATCGATTTAAGGTCGCTAAGGGTACCTTTTCTGTGGTAAAAAGCCAATTTACAATGTGGTCTGACCTGCTGAAATGTTGAGTGTGCATAATGCGCTGAACTTCGAGTATGCGTAGAATAGGCCAGCTTTTATTTTGATGTAGTGAACAATGACTTCGAACAACGACCCTTATAAAGAAATACGTCCGTACAACGACGATGAAATTCCGGCCGCCCTTAACCGTTTGATCCACGATGAAGAGTTCATCAATGCGATCCTGCAATATCGCTTCTCCAACCATGCCGGTTGGTTTAAAGCCTTGATGGCCCCTTTGGTACGTGTTTACCTGAAATATAAGTGGTCCAAACTGAATTCAGTGAACGCCATTCAGGCCGAAGTGAAGAAGTACCTTGAATCGGCACTGGAAGCCACAACCGATGGCGTAAGCTACTCCGGGTTGGATAAGCTTGATAAAGCTACTGCTTACCTGTTTGTTTCCAACCACCGCGATATCGCGATGGATCCCGCGTTGGTCAATTATGGCTTGTTTGAAAGCCAACACCAGACGGTGCGTATCGCCATCGGTGACAACCTGTTGAAAAAGCCTTGCGCCACTGAGTTAATGAAGCTCAATAAGAGTTTTATCGTTAAGCGCTCAGTCAAAGCCCCACGCGAGATGATGAAATCACTCGGTACCTTATCCGGCTATATCAAGCACTCTCTGGATGAAGGTCATTCGATCTGGATTGCCCAGAAAGAGGGGCGGGCGAAAGACGGCAACGATTTCACCGATCCGGCCATCTTGAAAATGTTTCACGTCGAAGGGCGCAGACAGAAAATCGCTTTTCCTGACTACATCAAGTCTTTGAAAATTGTTCCGGTGGCGATCTCTTACGAGAACGACCCGTGTGATCTGGCTAAAGCGAAAGAACTGTACGAAAAAGCTACTCACGGTTGTTACGAAAAGAGCGAGTTTGAAGACATTGATAGCATCATCCAGGGGATAGTTGGTGAAAAAGGTCGTGTTCACGTCGCGTTTGGTGATGTGATCGAACAGGATTTTGAAACCCCTGAACAACTGGCAGCTGAAATTGATCGTCAGATCCACGCAAACTATAAGCTGTTCCCAATTAATCGACTGGCGGCGGGTGAGACTGCCGATATCGATCAGAAGGTGAAAGCCAAGCTAGATGCCAAGCTTTCCGCGCTACCTGATGGGGCTCAGGAGTATCTGCTGGCCAGCTACGCCAATCCGGTTAGAAATCATCCGTAAGCGAATCCCGCTGATGGACGTAAAAAAGGATGCTGGTGGGCATCCTTTTTTAATATATAAGTCACATCAATAAGTTAACGGCAAGTTTGGTGGTTAGCGGGCAACCGCACCACCTAAAGTCAGATTAGTCGGCCATTTCGAAATCGCATTGCCGCCGAGAAAAATATTGCCGTTGACTGTCATGGTGTCTGGAAACTGGTGGATGTTCGAGCCGCCGATAAACAGATCGCCTTCCACCACAATCCCTTCCGGTAACTCTGCGAGCGGCGTTCGTACTACGCTCAAGTCACCGCTCACTCTGAACTGAGGCGGCAGGCTGGCAATCTGGGTATCGGTCAGGTTGATGTAGCCGCCTACTTTAATTCCGGCTGGCCACTGGCCTATTGGTGCACCGAGTAAATTGGCGAAGCCTTTGATCTTGGTACCACGCGGAATAATAGTGAGCTGGCTATTGGAAGCGTCCAAACTGCCTTGCACATCCAGCCCATTGGGTAGTCTTGTGATCGGAGTTTTAGCCATATTCAGGTTGCCTTTGACGACTAAGCTGTCTGGCAACGATGTATATGGCTTATTGCGTAGGTCAAGGTTGCCGTAGTTGTCCAGGTGGTTGAGGATCTTATACTGATCCAACGGTTGAGCCTGGCTGATGGCGGAAAATAGCGTGAGAACAATCAGTAGGTTTTTTATCATTCGGGTATACCTGATGGTTTTCAACAGTATCAATCTGGTCGTGAGTCAGGTCAATTTAATTGCCAGATGGTCGCCGCGAAGATCACATAAGAACGGGTTCACAAAAGAAATGGGATACAAAAGCGAGCCTAATCGCTCGCTTTGTTTCGACTGATAAATACCGATGCCGACTGGCTAAACGGTTAGCGGACCAGTGAACGGGTTTTCAGTTCAAAGATCATTTTTTCAGCGCTGACTTCGAATTTAAAACGGCCTTTAAGTTCCGTGCTGTCCGGGTTTACGGGAGTCACTTCATATTGAACTTCACTGCTGACTTGCTTGGCCAGCTCGACATATTTATCGAACTCTTGCTGCAGTAGTTCACCGTTAGGCGCGAACACCGTGACTTCTGCCACGTCATCACCTTCTTTGATGATAAACCCCATTTCTCCGGCGAATCCACACGCTTCGCACACCACATCTTCTAACTTATTTTGGTCCATCTTACGTCCCCTTAATTAACTTCATTTAGTGTAACTGTTAGATAAATTAGTATCCATAAAAAAGCTGGGTGTAATCACACTTCTATAGCGTCTATTGTACCATTTGTTATCGTATGATATGCCATTTGATGCTTTTACTGACTTAATGAATGCTATCCCGTATATTTATGTGTGATATAGTTCAAACAATTCAGTCAACAAATGTCATTCTTTTGTAGTAGTTGACTCCGCTATGTTGCTTGCCGGTGTGATTTATACCATTATCGGAAGCCTTATTAGACCAAGATAAGCGGCGAGTCATTCATCATCTGCGTGATGGATTGTTAAGTGTTGTGTCATGTTTGAGACAAGTTCTTTAGCGAGACACTCTAGAAAGGTGTAATTCGTCAGCGAATTGTATCATAACGGCTCGTTTACTAACTTGGCCCCGACATGAATGATTCTCGGACGACTCAATTTTATTGAGTGAGACGGACTTAGATTTAGAAGAGCTTCAACATGCCAAAGCGTAGTAAAGAAGATACTGAAATTACCATTCAGACCATTATGGATGCCGTTGTAGACCAGTTGCTTCGCCTCGGGTATGACAAAATGTCCTACACCACATTGAGCCAGCAAACCGGTATTTCACGAACTGGCATTAGCCACCACTTCCCCAAGAAAACAGACTTTACGTCTGCGTTAGATGAACGTATTTACAATATGTTCGTTGAGCACTTGGATTTTGACAACGAATTAAGCGGTTTTGCGTCAAGTTGGGAAAAAGCCCTCGCGAATAGTGAGTTTCTAGCGATTCTGCGTTTGCTTTTTCACCATATTGTCACTTCCGCCCGCGCGCACGATCTGTCGATCAAATCGATAGAACGCCTGTACTCTATTACTCGACAGCAGTTTGGTCACACCAGTGACAAAGAGCTGGAGTGGTTGATTGGCCGTTCATTGATTCAGATGACCAAATAACACCGCATCGCAAAGCCTTCCATCGGAAGGCTTTATTTTTGTCTTTAGTTAGCCTTATCGTTCAATTTGTCAATAACTTACAGGCAGTTTTGGAATTAATCCTGTACACTATACGGATATTCCTTGTTCACCCGCTTGCTAGGTTGCGCTATGTCTAATTCTATTCTGATCTGTGATGATTCCTCCTTAGCCCGCAAGCAGTTGGCGCGTTCATTGCCCTCAACATTGAATGTGGATATCCAGTTTGCCGAGCATGGCAATCAGGCGCTGGAAAGGTTTGCTCAGCAGCCGTTTGACCTGTTGTTTCTGGATTTAACCATGCCTGAGCTGGATGGCTACGGTACTCTGGAACAAATGGCGAAGCGTGGCATCAACACTCCTGTCATCGTGGTTTCCGGTGATGTTCAGCCTCAGGCAAAGCAGAAGGTGATGGCGCTGGGTGCCAAGGCGTTTATCCAGAAACCGATCGATCAGACTCAGCTCAATCAGCTGTTAAATACCTTTCTGCCCCGGCAGTCGCAATCTGACTTAGCGGATTCAACAGCAGCCAGCCTGCCAGAGGTGAAACGACGCGACATCTATTTGGAAGTGGCCAACATATCTATCGGCCGGGCAGCTGATGCACTCGCCCGTCACTTTGATGTGTTCGTTAACCTGCCGTTGCCAAATGTGAATATCTTGGAACTGGGTGAATTGCATATGGCGCTGCGCGATTTGGTCGATAATGAGCGCGTGTCCGGTGTTTGTCAGGGCTTTAACGGTGAAGGGATTGCCGGTGAAGCACTAGTATTACTGAGTGACAGCAGTGTCGCAGACCTGAACCGGTTAATGAAACTGCCAGCCGATAGCGAACCGTTAGATGAGTCCGAACTGCTGCTGGATGTGGCCAATATCCTGGTTGGAGCCTTTCTCAATGGCTTAGGCGAGCAGGCGGAAGTGCGGTTTTTCCAAAGCCCACCAGTCCTGCTTGGTCAACATATTGCGGTTGAGTCGGTGCTAGAGTCCACCAAAGGCAGTTTTGCCAAAATGATGACCTTTGAAGTCAGCTACACTATAGCGGACAGTTCGATTCGGTGTGATTTACTGCTGATGCTGGTTGATGAGTCTCTGCCGTTGCTGGACAGCAAGCTGAGCTATTTGATGGAGGACTTGTAATGCTGAATCTTCCCGCCGAATTTGACCATTTCCACTGGATGGTCGACATGGTTCAAAACGTTGATCTCGGCTTGATCGTGGTTGATCGTCAGTACCAGGTGCAAGTCTGGAACGGATTTATGACTCACCATAGCGGTATTCAGGCCAGCCAGGCTATCGGCCAGTCACTTTTCGAGCTGTTTCCTGAAATTCCACCCGCCTGGTTTACGATGAAAACCAAACCGGTTTTCGACCTGGGTTGTCGCAGCTTCATTAACTGGCAGCAAAAGCCTTACCTGTTTCACTGTCGCAATGTGCGGCCAGTGACGCAACAGGCCGAATTTATGTATCAGAATATCACCCTCAACCCGATGAGAACGCCGTCCGGCGAAGTTAACTCTCTGTTTCTGTCGGTTCAGGATGTCACTGCAGAGGCGTTAATCTCGCTTAAAATGTCGGAAAATTAGTGCTTTAATTACTGTTAGCCTTCAGTCTGAACGGAAACAGCTATGACCGCCTATTACTTTTATACTGCCCAGCAAGTTAAACAGGGTGAACTTGTTGCCGCCGCCGATTCGGGCGTCACCATGTATAGCCTGATGGAACGGGCTGGGCAGGCCGTGTTTCACCAGCTTAGTCGTTATCCCACTGCGCGCAGGTTACTGGTCTGCTGTGGTGGCGGTAATAATGGTGGCGACGGTTATATTGTTGCAGCGCTGGCGCTCAAATCCGGTTATCAGGTAACGCTTTGGCACCAGGGCAGCCTTGATAATGTCAAGGGGGATGCGAAAACCGCCATGCAGGCCTATCTGGATCTGGGCGGAACGATACAGTCACCGGAAGCACAAGTAATCGAGCAGGACATTATTGTCGACGGCTTGCTCGGAACCGGTCTGGCTGGTGAGGTGCGGCCTGATATGGTGCGGTTGATTGAAACCCTCAACCAGTCACGGTTGCCGGTGATCGCAATTGATGTCCCTTCGGGGCTGTGTGCAGATACCGGCAGTAACCTGGGCGCTGTGGTTGCTGCGGATCACACTGTCAGTTTCATTGGCCTCAAGCAAGGCCTGGTGACGGGACAGGCACGTCAGTTTGTCGGCCAGCTGCATTTTGACGGCTTGGGCGTCTGTGAGGCGTTCAACAAACACAACCAGGCGCCAGTCATCAGTTTAACCAAGCTGGAGCGTTATGCCGTCAGCCGCAATCGAGTGAGCCACAAAGGCAGTCATGGCCGGGCGCTGTTGATTGGTGGCGGCAGTGGCATGGGCGGGGCGTTGATGCTGGCCTCCGAAGCATGTTTGCGCACCGGAGCGGGGCTGACTGCTGCCTTAACTCATCCGGAAAATTGCTCCCCCCTGTTGGCCCGCACACCCGAAGTTATGGTGGCATCCTGGGCCAATACACCGCTGGTGAAGCAAAGATTTAACTGGGCTAATGCCATTGGCATCGGCCCGGGGTTGGGGCAGTCCGAAACGGCCCAGCAGCTCTACCAACAAGTTTCAGACAGCGATATTTACAAGGTGTTTGACGCCGATGCTTTAATCATGCTGGCAAACAAACCCAATGTTGACCAGAAACGCGTGATCACCCCACACCCCGGTGAAGCCGCCCGGTTACTGAACTGCAGTGCAGCCGAGGTGGAGGCTGATCGTTATCTCGCAACCAGAGAGTTGCAAGCCAAATTTGGCGGGGTCGTGGTACTCAAAGGAGCCGGAACAATCGTCTGCGATGGCAAGCAAAGTTACGTGTGTCTGGCCGGAAATCCCGGCATGGCAAGCGGTGGAATGGGTGATGTGCTGACCGGGGTAATAACCTCCCTTATCGCCCAGGGATTACCGCTCAGTCAGGCAGCGCAATGGGGCACACTACTGCACAGCCAGGCGGCTGATCTTGCAGCAGAATCGGGAGAAAAGGGATTAATTGCCAGCGATCTGGCGCAACCGTTACGTAGGCTGTTAAATGAGTAGATTACCAAACGAACAGACAGATTCGTTAATCCATTGATTTAATTAACATGATGAATTTAAAGGATTTATAGGATTAAGCCTGATACCGCTCTGTGACAAAGTGTAAGTTTTATTAAAAACAGGCTTGCCAGAACTGATTCACTGCCTATAATGCTGAAAACCGGAGCGTCTGCCAACGCTCCGGTTTTTTTGTGTCCGATAAACAGCCAACTCGTCTGCCAACGGGTTGACTACGCTGTAACAGTGACACTTACCACATCAGATTAAGGAAAATGCACATGCGTATCGAACAAGAACTCAAGTTAGGTTTTAAAGACGTTCTGTTTCGACCTAAGCGGTCAACGCTGAAAAGCCGCTCTCAAGTAAATTTAACCCGCGAGTTTACATTCAAACACAGTGGCCGTCAATGGTCAGGCGTGCCGGTAATCGCTGCCAATATGGACTCAGTCGGTAGCTTTGACATGGCGACAGCCCTGGCGGAACACGGCGTACTTACCGCCGTACACAAACACTACAACGTGCAGCAGTGGGCAGAGTTCGTAACCAATGCTAAAGCGGATACTCTGCAACACGTGATGGTTTCCACCGGTACCTCTCCCGATGATTTCCAGAAAACCATCGATATTATGGCGATGAGCGATGAACTGATATTTATCTGCATCGATATCGCCAACGGTTACTCTGAACACCTGGTGGACTATGTCCAACAAGTTCGCCAGCAATTCCCGGATAAAGTGATCACAGCCGGTAACGTTGTGACCGGCGATATGGTGGAAGAGCTTATCCTGGCCGGTGCTGATATCGTTAAAGTGGGTATTGGCCCAGGCTCTGTGTGTACCACCCGGGTAAAAACCGGTGTGGGCTATCCTCAGCTTTCTGCCATCATTGAATGTGCGGATGCTGCCCACGGCCTGGGTGGCCGGATTGTCGGTGATGGCGGCTGTACCTGTGCCGGTGACGTTGCCAAAGCATTTGGCGGCGGCGCTGATTTTGTCATGCTGGGAGGCATGCTGGCTGGCCATGAAGAAGCTGGCGGTGAGCTAGTAGAACAAGATGGCCAGATGTACATGAAGTTCTATGGTATGTCTTCCAAGAGCGCGATGGACAAACACGCCGGTGGTGTGGCCAAGTACCGTGCTGCCGAAGGTAAAACGGTATTGATACCTTTCCGTGGCAGTGTTCACTACACCATTGAAGATATCCTGGGTGGCGTACGTTCAACCTGCACCTACGTAGGCGCGTCAGCCCTGCGTGAGCTCACCAAGCGCACGACATTCATCCGGGTGCTCGAGCAGGAAAACAACGTTTTCGGTAAAGAGTAAAGCTCGCTGGTTTGGGACATATTTTCAGTAGTCATCTACGGTAAATGTCCCAACCATAATTTTATGACCATTTCATCCCCCCTTCTACTCATCAAGTGCCTACTAGCCTAGCGCAAGCGTTTTTGTTTCCCGCTAGAAACCTAACCAAATCTCGGGGCAAGAATATTCACCGATACACAAGTGTAAAGATGAAGAAGTCGTCCAAATTAAAATCAATGGTTTGGTTTGTGGTCTTATGGATTGACCCAGGCCAGGTGTTCCAGAAATCGACAAACTTTAGGGCATTGAATTCAGTAGAAGATACTTGCTTCCACCAATGCACCAATCCCCATCGGTAACTTTGGGGTAGGTCAGGGAGAGGAAGGGATGGTACTCCCTTTAACCAAGATGAAACCAACTTGGCATTGGACTCCACGTTGTCTTTTTCAGACAAAATAGGCTGGCCACAATCGGCGCAAGTACCTTTAAGCCCTGAAATGAGATAGTCATAGGGGGCTCCGCAGAGACACTTTGCGACCAACGCTACTTTATGCTCATGGCAAACAGTATAGCCTTCCAGCTGCCATAGGTATGAGGCATAACCTTTTTCTTGCAGGCACAAAGGACATATGGGCACTAAAGTGCTTCGCAATAGTGATCGAGGGAAAATTTCCGCTCCACGAATAAGTGCACTGGTACCAGGAGAATACTTCACTGAACTGCGATTAACGGCTAATTGCATTAGTTCTGCCGGCTCATTAAAAGTCATCTGGCTTAACTTCTGTAGAGCCTCAGTGCGTGAACGGGAATTGTTCTTGGATGAGCAGGGATTTATACGGCCAATTTCGGTTGGAAAAGATTGAAAACCATCATAGTCAATATCTAGAAGGAAGCTTTTGATAGCCATTAAAAAGCGGTGTACGTCGTCATAACCATTCTTGTTCGCCACTCGTATCACAAAGCTTTCCAGTGACTCGTCTTCATATGGTGTTGGCCTCTGTAACAACATACATTTGTCCGTAAAAATGACCTTCTCTAACTCTAGTCATTGAGGATTAGCCTTGTTGAACAATGTCGGTTTAATGTGATGTATTCCAAGATTTACAGTGCAGCGGTAGTTTGAATTCAGATACCAAAAATGAGTTAACACTATGTCAATTTGCTTACGAAGTACTAGTCAATCAGTCGGCTTCAGAAACAATTCTCTGCAATTAAGTTTTGAATAGTACGGCGAGGCAGGCTTTGTGTAACACAGAAATGCCCCAAAACAATTTAGAGTAAACATTCCTCCCATTCTAACACCACGACTTGCTGTCTAGAAAAGTTAAACGAGACTCAACTTGATGCGTTCTCAAATCAAGGATGTTCATCGCTACGATTCAGGGGGAGAGGGCTGCGCTTAAAATAATTAGCGTTATTAAACAAATAAAAATGGCCCAACACGACTTGAGTACTACGCTCTTGTTGACATGGGAAGCGCCGAAATATATTGATTCCAGGTCTCGCTAAGTTGTAGGTCATCGGTGTGAGATAAGCTTACTGTCATCTTCTTCGTTCCTTCTAACGATGCTTGACCTCCGACTCTAACCCGATGAATGATATTTTGTTCAGAGTCAATGGTAACTTTAATCAAAGACAAGGCACCCATTGCGCGTCCTTGCTCTAAAGAGAACGTTAAGCTATCAGTGATACCATGCTTAACAAGATAACAACCTAAAGCCCCACTCGCACTGCCTGTAGCAGACTCCTCATTTATGCCATACAGCGGTGCAAAATTTCGGCATTGAGCAACGGTTGACTTCTCATTACAGAGTTCAAATACGTGGAAGCCGATAGTATTGAACTCTTGGCTTAGCTTAGATATCGCAGCAAAATTAGGCGTTAGGCTATCTAAACACCCATCTACTAAAGGAACGAAGACATCTGGTAGACCTGTCGAGATGATTTCAATGGGCAATCCCGTATTCGTAATAGC